>NZ_WBXP01000099.1 GCF_016415625.1 Shimwellia pseudoproteus | reverse complement strand
ATTCGATGTGTTTGCGGGAAAAAAATCGGCCCAGATCCGCGAAATTTTAATCAGCGAGTCAGCTTGGGAAGAAATGACCTGCTTATTCGCACCTTCCTTTGGTATAACCGTCTTTTGGCATTCCCTGGAATTTATGGTTGAAGTAGTTATCATCATAATTAAAACGTACAGGCAGACGTTTCAGGATCGAAGCCGGTAACTCAGCGGGTTGCATACCCCACTGTTTGATGGTGTAACCTTTGAAGAAGGCTTCGTACAGCTCTTTACCAATAAAGCGCAGCGCCTGATCTTCAAACGTTTGTGGGTGAGTGATAGAGCTATCACCTTTCTCTGCAATTAATGCTTTAGCCTCATCCGGGGAGCACGTTTTACCAAAGAACTGATTAATGGTGTGCAGATTAATCGGTAGCGAAAATACTTGCCCGTTAACCGTTGCTTTGACCCGATTGGTATAGGGCACCATTTCAGAAAATCGATTAACAAATTCCCACACAGTCTCATTATCGGTATGGAAAATATGTGGTCCATAGACATGGACCATCACATCGGTTTCTTTGTCACGGGCATCATAAGCATTACCAGCGCTGTGGTTACGCTGATCGATAATGGTAATTTTATGTCCTTGTTCAGCAAGCTGACGCCCAATAACAGCACCGGAGAAACCGGCACCCACAATTAAAATATTTTTAACTTTCATTGTTGTCTCTTGCATTATTGTCCGAGAATCATACGTCTTAATTTGTAGTAGTATTTTGTAATTAAATTACGTCGTGGAGAACCAATCGGCGCATATTTATTTAGATAAGGCTTTAATCTATTCTTAACTTTGGTCTGCAATAGGACCTTATTTTTTGCCGCTGTTGCCGCACCATTTGATAGTCCGAGCGCCCCTGACTGCAGACGATTCATGACAATATGCTCCCAAGCGGTACCAGCAATATTCTCCATAAAATCATCGAAGAAATCGACTTTCTCGGTATTCCAGGGCTTGTTCTCCCCCGCATAATGGATCATATTGGGTGCTTTACGGGCCTGAAGAAAACGCATATAGGTTGCGAATTTTAAATTTGGGAAAAAATCATCTGTATTACCGTTGCCATGATAGACGTTCCATTCCAGTGGCAAAAACTCCACCCGCCCATAGAACACTTTGTTCATAATATCCTGATCAAGGAACCAATATTTTTTTGCCTTCATAGTAGCCATCAGCTCAGCAAAAGTATTTTCCTCAACCATTTTAGCCACGTTAAAGATAATAATTCCGGCCTGGAAATAGGCATCCGGGTTAGTCATCCGCAAGGTTGATTTCAGATATTGCCCCGCGGGCATTATGCCGTCGTCGGATTCGGACATCGCACCAAACTTAACAAACCCTTCCATGACGATGTCTTTCACAGCACCAACCAAATTATCGCCCAATTTAACATCCATCAATTGGGCAAGGTCGGTTTTGACCACGGTATCCGAGTCAATAAAGATGACTTTATCAAACTCACGGAACAGCAGCGGAATAAATAGACGAGCATAAGTCGAAGCACTAAAATGTGCACGCGTATGCACACTGCTCATTTCACTGAAAACATTAACATCAAAGAAACGCAGACTTACATTTGGCCGCCCCTGAACCAGCGCCACCATACGCTGCTTATTCAGTATGGAAACTTTATTTTCCAGCACCACAATATCGTAGTTTTTCTTTGTATCGGCGTGGCGCAGGATGGAGTTAATTAATGCACCACCACTTACCGAATAATTATCATCAAAACTGATAACAATAGGCACCGACTGTTCAGTAAATACAGGCTCAAGCTTACCGTTGAATGTTTCGCTGGTAACAAAAGTACGCTGTAATTCTTTGAGTTTTAATTTATTATCCGATAATTGTTTAATAATATAAATATTAAACAGGCGCTCCGCGATATGACCAATTACCCGTTTTTCCTGGGCATTATAATTATTCATGAATATGCGTGTTTCCAGCACATCCAGAACAGAGAAAAGCCATTCAGAATAGGCAACAAACATGTCTCTTTTCATCACAAACATGTTGGTATAGTAGCCGTCTGTCGCATTATTAAAGGTTTTAATTGCCGGTACATACTGCGGATAAAGTTCAGCCACCACATCCAGTGCTGCCTGATAATCGGCAATATGTAAGAATTCACCTTTTTTATAGTGATCGTAGTTGTTCTCACTACCTGCGGAGGTCACAGACCATTTACGCGGCAACAGAAGATCATAATCACCCAGGGTTGTACGAATCGTATCTTCGCCCAGACCAAATTGTTCTTCATAATTGTCATCAATCGCCGGGGCATTAACTACTCCCCAGACATCTTCAGGGTAGTCCTGCTTTTCAGAAAAATTCAAATGGCGGCGATAATGCATAAAACCGACATAGTCCGCCAGTGCTTCATTTTTCCAGACCCAATAATGTGCTGTTAGCTCACAATAAAATGGATTTTTAAATGAAATACTGTCGCCAGTGTCATCTCCCTGACATCCAATGTCATTTAACGAATTTGCTTTACCAACGTGAAGAGGATGGATCACCGCCGCAGACAGAAAAGAGCTTGGCTTGTGATGGCAAGTATAAATTTTAATACTGTTCATTGAAAATCCAAAAATTAAGCCATAGCTTGTTTGTATTTTTCCACAACCTCGGTAGCAGGACCGATCTCGCGTAGGTGGTGATTTTCAATCCATACCACCCGATCGCAAATTTTCTCGACATCACTCATATTATGACTGACAAACAGAATAGTGACACCGCGGCGTTTAAAATCGTTAATCGTTTTTAAGCATTTGGTTTGAAAAGAGATATCGCCTACCGCCAGCACTTCATCAATAATCAGGATATCAGGGTCAACCTGGGTAATAACAGAAAAACCCAGTTTTGCCAGCATCCCACTGGAATACACCCGGATAGGTTCATCAATAAAATCGCCTAGCTCAGAAAATTCAATAATTTGATCAATACGAGCCTGTACATCTTTACGGCGTAACCCCAACAGCGTGGCATTAAGATAGATATTTTCGCGGCCGGTAAGTTCTGGGTGAAAACCTCCGCCAAGCTCCAACATTGAAGCGATACGTCCGTGAGTCGTCACAGTCCCCGATGTCGGTTTCATTACACCAGCGACCAGCCCCAGAGAGGTACTTTTACCCGCGCCATTGCGGCCAATCAGGGCAACCGCTTCCCCTTTATTTACCGTAAAGGAAATATTCTCAATCGCCAGATATTTACGCCCTTTAAATAAACCAAGCGCCCGGCGGGGATGAAAAAGCAGCTCTTTAATACCAGAACCAATATGATGATAAAGCGGATACTGCTTGGTTACGTTATCAAATTTAATTACTGGTTCCATTACAAGATCTCTGCAAAACGATATTTTAATTTATTGAACACATACTGACCGACGATCAATAAAATAATCCCCGATAAATACATAATGCCAATATGTTCATAATTTAACACGCCATTCGGCTTTGTTGAATAAATCGAACTTTTAGCCGAAATTAGGATCAGATCACCACACTCCTGACCCTGTAGCGACATCCTGTGACAAAGCAAAAGTTCAA
>NZ_WBXP01000098.1 GCF_016415625.1 Shimwellia pseudoproteus | reverse complement strand
GGGGTCGGTTCCGGCTGAGGGCGAAATGACACCCTAAGCTTTCGGTTCCTTGGGCCAAAGATATTCGCCAGTCAGTAGAATGTGCGCCCAGCCCAATGGGGATATGTGGGGAAGAAATTCAGGGGGAACATCCAACCCTTCGTTCCGCCGCTCCGTGACGGCATGACCAAGATGGACGGTATTCCAGTAAATGATCACCGCAGTCAATAAATTGAGCCCAGCGATTCGGTAGTGCTGCCCCTCTGTCGTGCGATCGCGAATTTCCCCCTGCCTCCCGATACGGAGCGCATTTTTGAGCGCATGGTGGGCCTCTCCCTTGTTAAGACCGATCTGAGCACGCCGCTGCATGTCCGTATCCAGGATCCACTCAATAATGAAAAGGGTCCGTTCAATACGACCAACTTCACGAAGCGCAACTGCAAGGTTGTTTTGTCGTGGGTAAGAAGCGAGCTTGCGCAGGAGTTGGCTGGGCCTGATTTTGCCAGCGGTCATCGTCGCGGCACAACGGAAAATATCAGGCCAGTTCGCAACGATAAGATCCTCCCGGGCTTTTCCACCTACCAACTTGCGTAACTCCCTGGGGGTCGTATCGGGATTAAATACGTACAACCGCTTCGATGGCAGATCCCTGATTCGCAGAACGAGATTGTAGCCGAGCAGGCTACTGGCTCCGAACAAATGGTCGGTGAATCCTGCTGTATCGGCATACTGTTCGCGAACATGGCGACCGACCTCGTTCATCAGTAGTCCATCGAGAATATACGGTGCCTCGCTCACGGTCGCCGGGATCGACTGACAAGCGAATGGCGCGAACTGGTCGCTTACGTGAGTATACGCTTTGAGGCCGGGAACAGAACCATATTTGGCATTGACCATGTTCATGGCTTCGCCATGCCGCGCTGTCGGGAAAAACTGACCATCGCTCGATGCTGACGTGCCCATCCCCCAGACGCGTGACATCGGCAGTTTACCCTGCGCGGCCACCACAATTGCCAATGCCTGGTTCATGGCTTCGCTTTCAACATGCCAGCGGGCAAGGCGTGAGAGCTGCCAGTAATCATGCGTGTTTGTAGCTTCCGCCATCTTACGCAGGCCCAGATTGAGCCCTTCAGCGAGCAGGACGTTGAGCAGACCGATCCGGTCGCGACATGGAGCCCCGGTTCTCAGATGGGTAAACGCATCTGTGAAACCAAGGGCTGCATCAACTTCAAGCAGCATGTCGGTAATCCGAACGGACGGCATTCGGCGATACAGATCCAGTATGAGTGCCTCGGCACCATCCGGCACGTCTGCTGTCAACCTGTCTATCCGCAACGTTCCATCTTCTATGCTACCGTGCGGAATAGTGCCGTTACGGGCAGCCCGGGCCAGCCGCTTAAGAGCGATCGTGAGTCGCGCCTTTCTGTCTGCCAGCCAATCCTGTGGGTTGGAAGGCACGGCCAGTTTTGCATTTTCCTGCGCCGCGATCATCGGCACCAGTACCTGCTTGAGGTCACCATAGCGGCGCGAATGAGCGAGCCAGACATCTCCGGAACGAAAAGCATCCCGGAGGTGAAAGAGTACCGCCACTTCCCAAAGACGGGTATCTCCTTTTTCCTGAGCTCGTAAATGACGGTTCCATTTGGAGCTGGGCCGCAGGAAACGCCTTTCTGGCGATGCAACACCTTTCATCTCTCCGATCGACAAAGCTGCTGCTACCAATGGTCCGGCGACCGGCGCGGCTTCGAGCTTCAGACAGCGCAACATGCGGGGCGCATAACGACGAAAGCGATGGTATCCCTGCCCGACATATGCAAGAGGCTCATCGGCTAGCGTGTTGCTGAGTTGAGTCCCTGTCGCTACCAGTTGAGCGAGCCGGTCCCATGCAACCGAACTGGCGACAGCCATCTCCAGCGGGGTTCCGTCACTGCGGGCCTCAAGCAACGAAGCTCCCAGCGCGGTGAAGGTACGGATCGTATCCGTGAGTGTGGCTTTAGAGCCGGAAATTGTTTCGTCATGCTGGCGCTTCGCTTCCCGCCAGGTTTTTCCTACGATCCTGTCATGGGTTTCGACTATGGCATCAGCAATCGCCGCTTCCCACTCCACAACACAGACGGCAAGGATCGCCCAGCGGCGGTCCGAAGTGATGTCACGCAAACCGTCGGTGAAGTAGCGTTCACCCTGCCGACGCAGCCGGGCAATGCGATGGGCAGGTATGCTGGCCAAAGCACTATGATTGATATTCAGGGTACGCAGAAATTCGAGCCTGTCGAGCAAACGGTTAGCAGCAGCCGAGTTGTTACCAACCTCGAAGTTGCGAAGCCAGATGAAACGACTGATATTGCCGGCGAGCATTTCACTCAGAAGTTTGTCCAGGTGATCGCGAACATCCGCTGTTAAATTTTCCGCAATCCGCGTTTCAATCCGCCGCTCAGCGGCGACCAGAGCATCCGCGCACAAGCGCTCGATTGTCGATACTGCGGGCAGAATGGTGGAAGTTTCCCGACACCGCACAATAAAACGATGAGCAAGATCCTCGTTTGATCTGGCATCTTCGGCCTGGCCGAAAGTCCACTCCCGCAGATCACGGGCACCACGGCCCGTGAAGGTCTTGTAGCCGTAAATTTCGCGCAGCGTGTCCATGTGCTGCTGACGGGTTTGGCGCCGTGTGGCATAAGTGAGAAGCGCATCAGCCGGAACTCCAAGCTGAGCACCGACGAAGGAAAGGACTTCACGCGGGATCATCTCACCAGGAGCCAGTGCACGGCCCGGATATCGTAAGGCACAAAGTTGCAGGGCAAAGCCAATCCTGTTTTCCGGTCTGCGGCGCTGCCTAATGTTTTCCAGGTCATCATCGCCCAGCGTGTAGAACTTCAGTAGCGACAGTTCGTCCGTGGGCAGATCGAACAGCGCTGCTCGCTGCCGTTCGGTGAAAATATGGCGTCGTGACATACAAATTCGTCCCTTTTGAAGTATAGTCTGTTTTGGACAACAGCCAGCCCATATAAATCAGGGCGTTCCGATACAAAAATCCAGGAGGGTTCAATTGGGACATCGTGCCGCCATTTACTGCCGGGTTTCAACAGCGGATCAGTCTTGTGAACGCCAGGAATTTGATCTGCGAGCCTTCGCCGGCCGTGCCGGCTACGACGTGGTGGGAATATTTAAGGAAACAGGTTCAGGAACTAAACTCGACCTGGCCGAGCGAAAGAAAGTCCTGGCGCTTGCCCAGTCCAGACAAATTGATGCAATCCTGGTCACTGAGCTTTCCCGGTGGGGGCGCTCGACGCTCGATCTGCTCAATACGCTACGTGAACTGGAGAACTGGAAGGTTTCCGTGATAGCCATGAATGGAATGGCGTTCGATCTTTCGTCGCCGTATGGACGAATGCTGGCGACGTTTCTTTCCGGCATTGCGGAGTTTGAGCGGGATCTCATCAGCGAGCGGGTCAAGTCAGGCCTTGCTGTTGCGAAGGCACGTGGTAAGAGGCTTGGTCGTCAGGCCGGAGTGCGACCAAAATCAGACCGACTTTTGCCTAAGGTGGTTGCGATGAGGGCCGAGGGACGCAGCTATCGCTGGATCGCACGCGAGCTCGGTATCAGCAAGAATACCGTCGCTGACATCGTGCAACGACACAGAGCTAACGCTTAGGGTGTCATTTCGCCCTCAGCCGGAACCGACCCC
>NZ_WBXP01000097.1 GCF_016415625.1 Shimwellia pseudoproteus | reverse complement strand
GGCGAAGGTGAGTTGATGGCTCATGATGTCCCTCTGGGATGCGCTCCGGATGAATATGATGATCTCATATCAGGAACTTGTTCGCACCTTCCTTAGCTGAAATGGGGTTATTATCTGAACCGATCCGGGCATCCGCCAGCGGTGATTTATTAATTGTCATTGAGGGCAATAGTGATAACGCCAATCAGGAGGCGTTGATTGCGATTGATACATTACTGGCGCCCACCGCCGCGGGGCCTGCGCAATATATTCGCTGCGCGACCCTGGCGGCGGGCCAGCGTCAGCAACCGCAGAGCAATCTGGCGCTTATTTCAGTTAATGGAATCTATGCGGTACGGGAGGCGCGCCAGGCGCTGCAACTGGGCCTGCATGTGATGCTGTTTTCCGACAATATCAGTCTGGAGGATGAGATTGCGTTAAAACGGCAGGCCCACGAACAGGGCTTATTACTGATGGGGCCCGATTGCGGCACGGCTATCATTAATGGTGTGGTGCTCGGGTTCGGTAACAATGTACGGCGCGGCAGTATTGGCATTGTCGGCGCCTCCGGGACGGGCAGCCAGGAGGTGAGCACCCGTATTCATCAATTTGGCCACGGTATTTCGCAACTGATTGGCACCGGCGGGCGCGATCTGAGTGAGCCGGTAGGCGGCCTGATGATGCTGGACGCCCTCAATATGCTGGCGGAGGACCCGGACACCCGGGTGATTGTACTGGTATCGAAGCCTCCCGCGGCGGCGGTGGCAGAGCGGGTGCTTACCCGGGCCAGAGCCGTGGAGAAACCGGTGGTTATCTGGTTTGCCGGGCCGGATAACCCGCGTAGTGACGAACCGGGGCTGCTGTTTGCCGGCAATTCAAAACAGGCGGCGCTTAACGCGGTGCTGGCGGCGGGGGCTCAGGCGGAGCAACTTGCGCTGCATCCGCTGAACTGGCCGCTGATCGGCGATATTCGGGCGCAGCTGGCGGGGCCCCAGCGCTACATTCGCGGCCTGTTCTGTGGCGGCACGCTGTGTGATGAGGCGATGTTTCTCGCCATGGAAAAGTACCCGGATGTTTACAGCAATATTCATCCCGACCCGGCATTCCGGCTGGCGGACCTCAGCCAGAGCCAGGGCCACACCTTCCTTGATTTTGGTGACGATGCCTTCACCAACGGTAAGCCGCACCCCATGATTGACCCGGGCCTGCGTATTCAGCGCCTGCTCCATGAGGCGCGGGACCCGCAGGTTGGCGTGATCCTGATGGACTTTATTCTTGGCTACGGCGCACATCAGGACCCGGTGGGCGTGATGCTGCCCGCCATTCAGCAAGCCCAGGCCACCGCCGCCGCAGAAAACCGTCCGCTGGTGATTGTGGGCTATGTGCTCGGGACCGACCAGGACAGTCAGTCACTGCAGCGGCAGTGCCAAATGTTAACCGATGCCGGCGTTATCTGGGCCAGCAGCAGTACGAATGCGGGATTACTGGCCCGTGAATTTGTCTGCCAACAAAAGGAGCTGCACTGATGAGCGCATTACTGTTTTCCCAGCCATTACAGGTGATTAACCTCGGGATCGCGCTATTTGTCGATGATCTGCGCCAGCAGAATACTGCGGTGGTGGATCTGGACTGGATGCCGCCAGGCCAGGGGGATCCCCGCATTGTGGCGCTGCTGGATAAGCTCGATTCACCGGCGATGGCGGCGAAGATAGCGGCGGCGAACCAACTGGCGCTGTCGCGTATTTTTGCCGCTCATCCGCTGCTGGCGGGGTTTGATCAGGCGATCAATGTCGTGCCCGGAATGACGAAAACCACCCTGTTACATGCGGGCCCGCCGATAACCTGGGAAAAGATGTGTGGCGCAATGCGCGGGGCGGTCACCGGTGCGCTGGTCTTTGAGGGGCTGGCCCGGGATGTGGCAGAAGCAGAGCAGGTGGCGGCCTCCGGGGCGATAACGTTCTCTCCCTGTCACGAGCATGATTGTGTCGGGTCGATGGCGGGGGTGACCTCGGCATCAATGTTTATGCATATCGTTGAAAACCGGACATTCGGCAACCGCGCTTACACCAACCTCAGTGAGCAAATGGCCCGGATCCTGCGCATGGGGGCCAATGATCAAAGCGTGATTGAGCGCCTGAACTGGATGCGTGATGTGCTGGGCCCGATACTGCGCGACGCGCTGCGCCTGGCAGGGGCCATTGATTTGCGGCTGTTGCTTTCCCAGGCGCTGCATATGGGGGATGAGTGTCATAACCGCAATAACGCCGGTACGGCGTTACTTAGCCAGGCATTAACCCCGTGGATCATTCAGACCGGTTACCCGGTAGCGCAGCAGCGCCAGGTGTTCGAGTTTATTGCCAGTAGCGATTACTTCTCTGGCCCCACCTGGATGGCGATGTGCAAAGCCGCGCTGGATGCCGCCAGCGGGATTGCCTACAGCACCATTGTGACGGCCATGGCCCGTAATGGCGTGGCGTTTGGTGTGCGGGTCAGTGGGTTGCCTGACCAGTGGTTTACCGGCCCGGCGGGTACCGTAGTGGGCCCGATGCTGGCGGGATACCGCCCGGAGGATGCGGGCCTCGACATCGGTGACAGTGCTATCACGGAAACCTACGGCATTGGCGGTTTTGCGATGGCGGCGGCACCGGCCATTGTGCCGCTGGTGGGGGGCACCATCGAGCAGGCGCTGGCATGGTCACGCAAAATGGCAGAAATCACCCGGGGTGAGAACCCGAATATCACCATACCGCTATTGGGTTTTCGCGGTATCCCCAGCGGCATCGACATTCGCCTGGTCGCCATGACCGGGATCCTGCCGGTTATCAATACCGCCATCGCTCACCGCCTTCCGGGGGTAGGCATGATCGGGGCCGGTATTGTGCATCCGCCGTTTGCCTGTTTTGAGCAGGCCCTGAGCCAGTTCTGCCAGCACTATTGCCAGTAACAGGCTGATACCAGAGAGGGTATCTGTGGATACCCCATTGCTTACCCGGGAGGAAGCAATCATGAGTGGAATAAAACTTGAATGGCGGCGCGGGGACTGGGCCGCTTATTTTGGGCTGATGACCAACAACCTGACCAATCTGCTGACCATGATGGGGCTGTTGATCTTTGTGGTGGGGATCCCGGCAGAGATTGTCTATGGCCGCATTGCCCCGGCATTTGGTCTGGCGGTGCTGGCCGCCAGTATTTGTTACACCTGGTTCGGCATTAATATGGCCAGAAAGACCGGGCGCCACGATGTTACCGCATTACCCTCTGGCCCCAGCGCGCCGTCTATTTTCACCGTCACTTTTCTGGTGCTGATGCCGGTTTATCAGCAAACCGGGGATGCTGACTTTGCTATCAAAATTGGCCTGGTCTGGTGTTTTGTGGAGGCGCTTATCCTGACTGGCGGGGCCTTCCTCGGGGATGCTATCCGCCGCATGATCCCGCGCACTGTGCTGTTGTCGTGTTTATCCGGGCTGGGGTTGTTGCTGTTGGCCATGAACCCGATGCTCCAGGCCTTTGAGGCCCCGACGGTATCGTTTATCGTCCTGTTGCTGATTTTTATTAACTGGTTCGGTAAAAAGCCCCTTTTTGCCCGTATCCCCACCGGGTTATTACTGCTGATTGCGGCTTTGTTGAATAAATCGAACTTTTAGCCGAAATTAGGATCAGATCACCACACTCCTGACCCTGTAGCGACATCCTGTGACAAAGCAAAAGTTCAA
>NZ_WBXP01000096.1 GCF_016415625.1 Shimwellia pseudoproteus | reverse complement strand
ATGTGTTTGCGGGAAAAAAATCGGCCCAGATCCGCGAAATTTTAATCAGCGAGTCAGCTTGGGAAGAAATGACCTGCTTATTCGCACCTTCCCTAATATGGGCCGTAAACATTACGACGCCGAAAGAGCCGCCAACAGCGAAGGGCTGATGGACGTGGTACAAAAAACCGGTGTTTCAATGCTGTGGAAAGAGAATGACGGCGGCTGCAAAGGGGCATGTAAACGGATCCCGACGATTGAGATCGATCCGAAAGCTGATGCAAAACAGTGTGACGGCGAAACCTGCTATGACGGGGTGATGCTGGAGAATGTTGATGATGAAATCAGTAAAAAATCGGGCGATAAACTGATTGCATTCCATTTTATCGGTAGCCACGGCCCCACCTATTACCGCCGCTATCCGCCAGAATTCCGCCATTACATGCCGGAGTGTGCACGTAGCGATATTGAAAACTGCACCCAGGAGCAACTGGTCAATACCTACGACAACACCGTGCGTTATACCGATTATGTGCTGGCTCAGATGATTGAAAAACTGAAGCAGTACAGCGACCGTTATAACACCGTACTGGTGTATGTTTCCGATCACGGCGAATCACTGGGCGAGAGCGGCCTGTATCTGCACGGTACCCCTTATAAGCTGGCCCCGGATCAGCAAACCCATGTGCCCATGCAGGTCTGGATGTCACCAGGATTTCGCGCGGAGAAGCATATTGATCTGACCTGCCTGAAAAATAACGCGGCGCACAACAGCTACTCCCATGACAACCTGTTCTCTTCCGTGCTGGGGCTCTGGGATATCAGCACAACGGTTTACGACCCGAACAGCGATATTTTCCATTCCTGCCGCTAACCACTCCCTTCACGCCAGCCCGGGTAAACCGGGCTGAATCCCCTTTCTTCATTCCGCCACGATCGCGATCTGTGCTTATTTTTTACACTTTGCTGCCCTTCACAGCAAAAAAGAAAATCTGCCTGTATGATTAACGGGCCAATTACGCAATATCAGACGAGCTATCGACAGGAGGTTATATGACGAGAAAGATTCTTGTGCCCATTGATGTTTCAGAAACGGAGTTGACACAAAAGGTCATCACCTGGGTGGAGGCACAATCCCGTATTGATGATGCCGAAATCCATTTTCTGACCGTGGTCCCGGTACTGCCGTACTATATGTCCCTGGGGCAAGGTATGGTGGATCTGCCGGACATCCACCAGCTTAAAAATCGGGCCGAGAAAAAACTGACCGAAATCGCGACACAGTTTTCCCTCCCCGAAGACCGTAAATTCACGCACTGCGTGGAAGGGGCCCCCCGGGACACCATCCTTGAGATGGCCAAAACCCTGCCGGCAGATCTGGTGATTATCTCTTCCCACCGGCCCGATATTACCACCTACCTGCTCGGCTCTAACGCCGCGGCGGTGGTGCGCCATGCAGAATGTCCGGTGCTGGTGATCCGTTAATCACGCCTGGCCGGTACCTGGTTGTGGATACCGGCTTCCTCAGGCGCGATGTCGGTCAGGGGTGTGTCTGTGAGCGTAACTGAACCCGCAGGATCAGGAAAAAGCCACAGGCCACCACCAGTGCCGCATATAAGTAAATCGCCCCAAGACCACCAAACCCGGCAATCCAGCCCGCCAGTGGGCCGGTTATCCCCAGTGCCAGATCCAGAAATGCAGAATAGGTCCCCAGCGCCGCGCCGTGATCCTGTTCCTCAACCTGTTTAACAGACTCGACCCCCAGGGCGGGAAAGACCAGCGAAAACCCGGCGCCGGTAAGAAATGCCCCTGCCCCTGCCAGCCAGGCGTACGGTGCCAGCCAGATCAACAACAGCCCCGCGAACTCCACCACATAGCAGATCAATGACACCTTCACGCCGCCAAACCGGGTGATGGTATTGCCCAGCACCAGGCGCACGCAAATAAACCCAATACTGAACAGGGACAACGCAAACGCCGCCCCCTGCCAGCCGTGCGAAGCAAAATAGAGCGTGATAAAGGTAGCAATAACACCAAAACCGACCGTTCCTAATCCCAGCCCCATACCATATGGCCATATTTTACCGACCACTTCCCGGAAGGGGGCCCGCTGTCCGGCGGTAATACTCACGTCCGGGCGGGTGCGGGAAAATAACAGGCCAATAACCGCAATCACAATAATCAGCACCGCAAAACCACTGATGCCGAAATAACGGTTCAGTACCACACCCAGCGGAGCCCCCACCGCCATTGCCACATAGGTGGCAACCCCGTTCCACGAAATAACCCGCGAGGTATGGATAACCCCCACCGTTTTAATGCCCCACAGGGTGGAGCCCGTAGACGTAAAACTCTCACCCACACCAAGAAAGATACGCCCGACCATCAGCGCCGCCACAGACATCACCGGGCTACCGGGCAGCAGCGCCGCCAGCAGCGATAACAAACCGCTTAATCCACAACACAGAATACCCAGCCGCACCACCCGTTTCGGCCCCCAAATATCAGTATAACGGCCCGCGTGAGGCCGGCTAATAAGTGTCGCGATATACTGGATACTGATCACCACCCCGGCCAGCAAGGTGCTGTAGCCCAGTTGATAATGAATAAAACCCGGGAGTACCGCCAGGGGTAAGCCAATGGAGAGGTAACAGATACAGGTAAAAACAACAATGGAGACGATACGCAGATTTAATTGTCTATTACTGACGGATACGGTCATAATAATAACGTCTGATAAAATCACATCCGGCTATAATATTAACAACGGCCAATTAACAGCAAGCGATAAAAATTTTATTTCCGCCCAGCAGAGGCAATAAATTACGCCCCAGGCGACTATCACGGCTAAAATTATCCCGACGGTAACCAGTGAAGGTATGACAAAATATGTCTTGTTAAGACCAATGATGACTATTCCCCTGCCCCCCGGATATACCCGGTATTTCCATTTATTATCCTGCACAAACAGGACGGCCCGGTAAACTACTCGCGCCAAATCTCAATCCGGTAAACCCCTTCAATACCCGGTGTTCCGCAACGTAAAAATAACCGGTTATGTTTGGTTTGTAGCTCAGGCCGGGTAAGCGGTTGATGGCAAATCTCGGCCATCGCCTGGGGGGTCAATAACGCGATATCATTCACATAACGCACCCCGGCAAAATGGGCCGGATAGCGATCGCTCAAACGCCATAACAGCATCTCACTGGCGACAAAAGCGCCCCATACTAGCGCCAACAGGCAAGGGATCAGTACAATTCGCGGTGTTGGCATCCTTCCCCCGGCGGTCAGATAACGTCCTGCGGTGATATTCCTTACTACCGCTGTGGTGCGGGAATTGCAACGCCATCTCGGTATTATTGTCCCGATATCCCGGGATTCTGGCAGCCATAAATCCGGCACGATTCTCCCGGCACAGCACATAAAAAGACCCGCAGAATTAAAGGGCAAAAGATTGGCCTGCTGGCGAGCATAAATAAAACCAAAATCCGCATATTTTCCCCGTCCTGAAATGCCCCCGTGGTGATAGCGCCGCCGGCCTTTCTGGCCGCCTGGCGCAACGCTCTGCGGGCCCGCACCGGTCAGGCGCAGAGTGATACGCGCTGTTACTGATTATCACAGAGATGTAAACAACAGGAAAAATTATATAAATCATAATGCTGTAAGATGATACCGCCCAATAACACAGCGCTGGGCGAGCATCACCGTGTTGCCTGGGCTTTGTTGAATAAATCGAACTTTTAGCCGAAATTAGGATCAGATCACCACACTCCTGACCCTGTAGCGACATCCTGTGACAAAGCAAAAGTTCA
>NZ_WBXP01000095.1 GCF_016415625.1 Shimwellia pseudoproteus | reverse complement strand
CGAGCTCGGTATCAGCAAGAATACCGTCGCTGACATCGTGCAACGACACAGAGCTAACGCTTAGGGTGTCATTTCGCCCTCAGCCGGAACCGACCCCCTGAACGCAGTACCACAGAGCACAGCGTATCTCCCGCGACCGCGCAGCCTTATACACCCTGCACGGTGACGCTGGTCATGGATGCCAGCGGAAAGCTGGCCTGTCCTGTCGGAGCGGAGGCATCACCTGGTGTGGCACCGGCAGTTTCCACAGTAACCGGCGTACAACGTATGCGGCTTGACCCGGATTTGTATATTCCGGTCGATACCTATATTCCCTGTACGCTTCAAACCCGCTTTGTGTCCGACGTTGCCGGGCGTATTTCCTGCCTGATATCTGAGGACGTTTACAGCGAAAGCACCCATGTACGGCTGATACCCGCAGGCACCCGCGCCCGTGGCGTCTACAAGACCGGCACACTCAATCACGGCCAGGCGAGGATGTTCGTGATGTGGACGGAACTCAGAACCCCGGACAGGTTAAAAATCCCGATGGTGGATTCTCAGGTCGTAGGCCAGCTCGGTGAGGCCGGTATTGATGGCTGGATCGACACGCATTTCTGGGAGCGTTTCGGCAACGCAATGATGCTCAGTACCGTGCAGGACGTCGCCGCAGCGGCGGCAAGTTCCGCCCCGTCGAAAGACCGCAATACCGATTACACGGAAAATTCACGCGCTGCCGCCGCTGAAATGGCAAAAACGGCGCTGGATAACAGCATCAATATCCCGCCAACCATCTACAAAAATCAGGGCGATATCATCGGCATCATGACCGGTTCAGACATCGATTTTTCAGGCGTCTACAGCCTGAAACTCAAATAAGGAGGGCATTATGGGCGTCAGTAACATTTCACTCGACCAGCATAAACAACGCATGTTCGGGGATTTTCTTCACCTCGATGGACTGACCGAAATCGCGGTAAACCGTCCCGGAGAGCTGTTTACCAAAATTCGCGGGGTGTGGCAAAAACACCCCGTTCCGCTCACGCTGGCACAGTGTCAGACGTTTGCCACCGCGCTTGCCAACTATCAGGGCGACCATATTGATGATACGTCGCCGGTGCTGTCCGCCACGCTCGAATCTGGCGAACGTTGCCAGGTGGTGATGCCTCCGGCTTGTGAGCGAGATACGGTGTCGATCACTATCCGCAAGCCTTCCCTGATACAAATTCCCCACCAGTCCTATATCGACGGCGGCTTTTACGACCGGGTCACGGGTAAGGAGAAAACAGCAAGCCATGATGACGAACTTTTACGTTTATACAATGCCGGAGCTATTCCCGCTTTTATGGAGAAGTGTGTCGAATATGGCAAGACCATCATCATCGTGGGCGGTACGGGGTCGGGGAAAACAACCTACCTGAAAACGATGATCGGGTATATCCCCGTCAACCTGCGACTGGTGACTATCGAGGACAACCCGGAGACGCGCTTTTATGGCCATGAAAATTACGTGCATCTTTTTTACCCCGCCGATGCGGGAGAAAAAGCCATTGTGACCCCGGCCAGTCTGGTACGGGCAAACTACCGTATGAACCCTGACCGTATTTTACTGGCCGAGGTGCGCGGAGGTGAAGCCTGGGACTGTCTGAAAATCATCGGTTCGGGGCATGAAGGGCTGATCACTTCTCTGCACGCCGGTAGCCCGGAAGAGGCCATTAACGGGCTGGCGGAACGCTGTTATCAAAACATGGAATGCCAGAACATCCCCTATTCGGTACTGCTGCGTAAGGTATTGAACAGCATTGATGTCATCGCCAGCATTGACGTGAGCGGCGATATTCGCCGCATGGGTGATATTTACTTTAAGCCGGTGCATCGCGCCGGTGTGATGGAGAATTTCAGGAATGAAACATTTTAAACCCCTGGTTGTACTCAGCGCATTTCTGGTACTCGCGGGCTGTTCATCCCCGCCCGAACCGGCAGCCGTCGAGTGGGATAAGCCTCTTTCGCCGACCAACGGCACATTGCCTTTATGGCAGGAAAACATTGTTGTTACACCGTCGCCGGTCGTGTCCGGGCAGTGGTCGAGAGTGATCACCGATTTTCAAGATGAAGGACAGATTTGGACGCCTGATGTCTGGTATGCCGTTGCTCATTCCCCACACGTTGCCGTCTCTGCGCCGGATGCGACCGCGTTCTTTGCTGCTAAAGCGTGGTTGAGACAACACGGCGCACAAGGGCTTATCTCTTATCTTCCAAAAACTCACTGCCTGACCTGCAACACCACCGACATTTATTTTTCCCGATAACGGCGGTGAGACAGATTTTCAATCTGTTTTTCCGGCGTTGAACAACCAGAGGGCGTTAGCCGTCTTTTGTTTGTCTCAAAATCACCTCAAGGAATAAAACGTTATGAAAAAAACCGCAATCGCGGCGGCACTCCTGTGCCTGACCGCTGGCTTTTCTGCGCCTTCATTTGCTGCTGACCCGTGCGAGGTCGTCCTGTGTATGTTCGGCAAAGTAACCGGTAATAGCGGCGGCAGTGAATGCAGCAGTGCCGAAAAAGCCTTTTTCAGCATTAATTCTTTTAAGAAGAAAGGCCGGTTTGACCCATCGAAGACATCAAACATGCGTAAAGCGCTTTTGGGGGAATGCAAAGCCGCAGACCCGGCAGCTATAGCCAAAATCATCAGTCAATTCGGGCGGATCAGGGGGTAATCATGAGACTTTTTATCGCAGAAAAGAAAGGATTGGGTGAAGTGATCGCCCTCGCCCTGGGCAACGGTGTAAACCGTGGCGGTTATATCGAATGTGGCACCGACGTGGTGACGTGGGGATCAGGCCACCTGCTCGAGCTGGTCAAGCCTGAAAGTCATAACCCCGCTTACGAAAAATGGAACGAGGCCGATTTACCGCTGAAACTGCGACCGCACCGCTACCAGCCGATTGAGCGCACCGCAGGCCAGTTTAAAACGGTAGCGGCGCTGATTGAGAAGGCGAGTGAGATTGTTCACGCTGGAGATCCCGACGCCGAAGGCCAGCTTTTAATTGATGAAATTTTGACGTACACCGGCACGAAAAAACCGGTGAAGCGCGTCCTCATCAATGACCTGAACACGGAGAAAGCGCGACAGGCGCTGACGCAGTTACGCGACAACAGCGAGTTTTACGGATTATCCCAAAGCGCATTAGCGAGAAGCGTTGGCGATCAACTCTTTGGCTTCAATATGACCCGAGGTTACACTCTCGCCGCCCGTAAAAAAGGCGGCAAAGATGTGTTATCGGTTGGTCGGGTACAAACGCCTATACTGGGTCTGATCGTTCACCGTTATGAAGCCTTCAAAAACCATGCGGCAGCGTTTTATTACGCTGTCAGCGCCGGTTTTATGATTAACGGTTTTGACCTGACCCGTTGCGACGGAGGCGAGATACCGGCGCGATTTTCCGTACCAGACGATGCCCCTACGGACGATAAAAAACGCATTATTGATAAGCACTACGCTGATAATATTGCCAGTACGACACAGCACCAACCCGCCACGGTGACACAGGCACAGACCGAACCTAAAGCCTCACCGGCACCGCTGCCCTTCTCGCTGTTAGATTTGCAGGTTCACATGAGCCGTGAGCACGGTCTGCCCGCTGAAAAAACGCTGGCCGTGACGCAATCGCTGCGCGATAACTTTAAGGCGATCACCTATAACCGCTCAGATTGTCGATACCTGAATAACGAACAGTTTAATGATGCGCCTCAGACTATCGCGGCGGTGAGTGCAGCATTAAGCGGCACGTTTCCCCCGCAAGTTCTGGCCGACCTCGACAGCAACAAAAAAAGCCGTGCCTTTAATGAAGGTAAAGTCGGAGCGCATACCGCGATTATCCCGACCGGCACCGCGCCCGATACAGCAAAAATGAGCCAGGACGAACGCGCGGTATACACCGCGATTGCCACGCAGTACCTGGCTCAATTCTTACCGGAAAAAACGTATCTGGCGGCCAGCGTCAGTTTTTGCGCAGCGGGCAACACCTTCACGGCCAGTGCCAGAAAAACAACCGGGATGGGCTGGACGGCGCTTTTACAAGAGAGCGACATCGACGCTGAAAGCGGCGACGGAGAGAGTGAGCCGGGGAAAGATAATGGCGATGGCTTATTTTCCATATTAACGGCACTTAGCGTGAACGATGCCGGAACCTGTAAAACCGTCACTGTCAAAGCGGAGAAAACAAAACCGCTGCCACTTTATACCGAAGCCACGCTGTTACGTGATTTACAGCGCGTGGCAAAATATGTGAAAGACCCGCGCATTAAAGCGCTGTTAGTCAGCCGGGACAAAGACACTGAGGGCGAAAATGGCGGGATTGGCACACCGGCAACCCGCGCCGAAATGTTAAAAACCTTACTGAGCCGCAACTTTTATACTGTAGAAAAAAAGAAACTTATTCCCACGGAATTAGGCATCAGCTTTATTCATGCCCTGCCCTCCATCGCCACCGAACCCGATATGACCGCTCTATGGCACGAACAGCAACAGCAGATCGAAAAGGGTAAAATGACCAGCGATGCCTTTTTAGATGAGCTGGAGATCTTTATTGCGGAGCAGCTTCAACACGTCGATGTCAGCGCGGTCAGCGTCACGGCCAGCGACAAAGACAAAAGTGAAAAGAGCCAGTTTGAGCGATTAAACGCACCCTGTCCGTCCTGCGGTAGCAGCATCATTGTGACCCCTAAAATATTCCGCTGTACTCAGTGCGACTTTAAAATCTGGCCGACAATAGCGGGTAAAAACCTGACCAAGAATCAGGTTGAAACCATCATCAGTAAAGGTAAAAGCGCAGAGATTAAAGGCTTTACCAGCAAAGCGGGTAAGCCGTTCTCGGCGTTCGTGGTGCTAAAAGATAAAGCCACCGGGCAAACTGCGTTTGAGTTTCCACCACGTAAATAAGCCTTTCACCTATATGGCGGCGTCATGCCGCCACTCCCCATTAGGGAAGGTGCGAACAAGTTCCTGATATGAGATCATCATATTCATCCGGAGCGCATCCCAGAGGGACATCATGAGCCATCAACTCACCTTCGCCGA
>NZ_WBXP01000094.1 GCF_016415625.1 Shimwellia pseudoproteus | reverse complement strand
ACGAAAGCAGGTATGCCTGAAAGTGTGCGTATTGCCTGAAAACACAACCCGCTACGGGGGAGACTTACCCGAAATCTGATTTATTCAACAAAGCCGCGCTCCGGATGAATATGATGATCTCATATCAGGAACTTGTTCGCACCTTCCCTAAAATAAGGCACGTGACGCCCTGCCAGGCTTCCATTTTTTGGTAGCGGCATATTGCTGACAACAGCAAATAATCGCATAAATACTCCTTATTTAAGGCTGCAAGGCCCTGAACACAAATTAATAATTTGCTATCCGCCGCCCTGCCATTTTTATTTTATTACGCCATGAATGACGGGGGTATTTGCACCATAATCATTAATTGTTTGATAGGTTATCGCTGTACCGCTCCCGCCGGGAATAGCTACCTCTGCACGCCCCATTGGCGGTACCATGGTATTTGGCAACCCCTTCTGGCCGATATTAAAACTGACAAGCGTAATATAATACGGTGTTGGATTATTAATAATTAGCTGGCCGTTCCCTTTACTAAATGTCAATTTGGCAGGTGCCTCTGCAGGGGACGGCGTCAACCCCGGGGGGCGGACAAATAGCTTTATCCGCGACAGTACCGCCAATTGCAATACATTCTTCCCTTGTATTGCATTGCGATCGATCGCTGGGATTGCTTTAACATTTATCCAGTAAATACTTTCCCGATCTTTCGGCAGCGGTTTCCCGGCATAAATAATTCTCAGGGTATTCTCACCGGCGGGTTTGCTGACAAATAAAGGTGGTGTCAGTACAAAATCATCGCTTTTCACACCGTCAGTTTTCTCCACCCATGACTGAATTAAAAAGCGTAAATTTTTATCACTATTGGTAATCGCCAGAGAAACTTGCTTCGCCTCCGCAGGGTAAACGACCCGCGTCGCCCCCAGAGCAATACCGCCGGCCTGCGCGCCAGATATAGCCAGCCAGGGCGTAATAAATAGCAGCGCCATACCCAGCCGGCGAAAACTTTTTTTCGTTAACACAAGAACCTCATTAATCACTAATATTTTGTTATTGATAAGTAAGCGCAAACCATGCCCAGGTATCTGCTGCACCGCCGGTCACCTGCCGGGAGGTTGCCCGATAGCGCGCTAAAAATTGCAGCCTGGTTTCCCCATCCCGAATATATACGGCGTGTTCAGGCGGACTATTGGGCACCATCAGTTGGTCCCGATAATCAAACAACGCCAATCCAACCCCAGGAGAAATATCAGCGGCATCCGCGGCCCTGAGTACTAACGGATCCTTACCGTCCGTTACTCCCCAAAAGCTCACGCCCACCGTGTGGTAAATTGCGCGGCTACACCCTGTCAGAGCAATACTGAATGGCACCGGGGCGGAATAACTCCCCACCCCGCTAAATTGATTGCTGCGCACTTCACCCATATCAATTATTTGGTTTGCGCTCCCGGTGCTGACTGAACAACCGGCGGCGGTAATTGCGCCACGTAATTTAACCTGACCGCCATCAATAATGACATGATGGCGATTACCGGCCATTACAGCCGAAGAGAACAACAACACCGCAGAGATAAAAACGGCTGAATATCGCAACGTCAGGCTCCTTACGAAGTTGGCAAGTGAAGTGGCAGCGTTCAAATACCGTTACTGGTATTGCATGGTAAAGGTGGCATCGGCATCGGCCTGGCCAGGAGTGACCGTTTTGCTTGTTGCCTTATAGCGGGCGCTAAAGTGCAAAACATTTTTACCGTCTACCAGGGTGAACGGCGTTGAATAGGTGGAACCATTGGGAATTAGCACATTATCCAGATGGTCCCGCAACTCAATGCCCAGACCAGATGCCGAACCAGCGGCCCCTCCTGCCACATTAGAGACACCCAGAATGGTGTTATCGAGCTTATCTGCCGGGCCGTTAAAGGCCACCGAGGCTTTGGTAGAGACGGCAGTATCACAATCTTCAAGCTTAATCGTGAACGGCACTTTGCCGCTATAATCGCCGGCAGCGGTAAATTTTGCCGTCCGGAACTGGCCCATATTAACCGTCTGATCGGTTGACTCCGCACTGACCGCGCAAGCGGCATTGACAATACGACCGGTAAAATGAATATTGCCACCAAATACCGTAGAGGTTGCCGCAAATGCTGATACCCCCGAAGCCAACAGTGCTGTACCAATCATTAATGCAGAGAAACGCTTATTCATATTCAAATATCCTTTTAGACTTATTAATTACAGCTAACAACAGCTGACAGGTAAACATAAAGCACCGCATTTGCGCTCAACAATAAAATTGAACGCCTTGCAGCGAACCTGGAGAATAGCAGCATAAATACAAACAAAAACAAATACGCCTCAAGACCTAAGAAAACATGACAAAAATTTTGCCATTCCACTTCACACGCTGCAATAAACCCAGCATCCATCCGGTGCTGTCAGCTACCTAAAATAATTTAAAAAAGAAAAACACAGAATAACTACTGCCTAATAAGGATTATAAACAGCGGATAAAGACATAATAAGACACTATAACTAACGAATAAAATTACCATAACGCATAAAAATTTCGCCTACTGTCAAACTCAATAGCGCGCAATATCGCCCTCCTACATTGATACCCCTGACTTATATAATGAAAATATGCCGAATACAGTAACAAGAAAAACTCAGCCAACTACATGATATTTCACTAACCGGCATTCAGCATAATATTTAAACTTCCCGCCGTGAATTTATACCAATTCCGCACATTCCGTTTTATCCGTTATTGAAACACCTAACACACTTTTTAAAGGACTATATAAATGAAAAAATCAGCGGCAAAAAATACTCTGTCATTACTGGCAACCACAATTTGTACCGTTTTATTGTCTACCCAGGCATTTGCCGCTGGGGCTGGCTCCTATGAGGCCGGTGGCGGTCTGGCGCCAGGCGCCGATTCAATAGCAATTGGCGCGGGTGCGACCACCAATGCACTGGCCCCAAATCAAACGGCCGCGGGGGTGTAGGCAACCACGAGCGGCGCAGGATCCACCGCCATCGGGAACAATGCCACCGCCAGCGGAACAGAAAGCAGCACTCTCGGACATCAGTCCAGTGCCAGCGGTAATTTTTCAACATCAGTGGGCTATTACGCATCAGCAGCAGGAAAACAGGCAACAGCACTCGGTGAGGAAGCCAATGCTGAGGGCGAAAACAGCACCGCGATCGGTGCAAAAGCACAGGCATCCGGCATTAACGCCGTTGCTCTTGGCTCAGGATCTGTGGCGACTGAAGATAATTCCGTTTCCATCGGTAATGCCGATGCCACCCGTAAACTGACCAATATGTCCGCAGGCGTTGCCGATACAGACGGTGTCAATATGGGGCAGCTTAACGATACGGCAAAAACCTTACAGACAGGCATTGATGCCAATAAAGCCGCCATTACAGAGAATAAAACGGCGATTACCGCAAACCAGACGGCGATAGATAAAGCCCAGACAACTGCCGATGCCGCAAGCGCTGCTGCGACAACTGCCCAGGCAGGGGTTGATAAAAACATCACCGATATTGCCACCAATAAAACCGCCGTGACCCAGGCACAGAAATCCGCGGATGACGCAAACACCGCAGCCACGAAAGCCCAGGCCACCGCCGATACGGCCAGCAGTGCAGCGGCAACGGCCCAGGCAGGCGTTGATCAGAATAAGACAGATATTGCGGCGAATAAAAGCGCAGTAGCACAGGCCCAGAGCGATGCCAATACTGCCAATGCAGGGGTCGCGACGGCGCAGGCTGGGGTTGATGCCAATGCAACAAACATTACTAAAAATAGCGAAGATATCACGGTTAACCGGAACAACATTGCTACCACAGCGGATAAACTCAATCAGGTAGAGGAGTCCACCACACAGAACTTCAGCACGGTTAATAGCCAATTAGCCCAGCAGTCCACCCAGCTTAATAACGTCGATAATATGGCGAAAACTAATAGCACCTCGATTAAGCAACTTAATACCAGGGTGGATCAGTTAGATAGCCGCCTGAACCAGCAAGATAAAAAGCTACATCATTTAAACAAACGCCTGAATGCTGGCGTTGCCTCAGCATTTGCCATGTCACAAATCCCACAGGTGATGACGCCGGGAGCCTCCATGTTTGGCCTTGGGGCTGGCACCTTCCGTGATGCCAGCTCCGTCGCCATTGGGGCTTCCTCAGCAACCCAGAATGGCATTGTGGTGAAGTTTAGCGGCACGGCCAACACTCAGGGTGACTATGGGCTGGGTGCGGGAATTGGCTGGCAATTCTGACCTATTGCCCTTCTACGCCTCCCTGCTGATAACTGCAGCTAAGAGATGAAAAAGCCCGGAGGATGTACTCTCCGGGCTTATTTCACAACCGTGGTCGGGGTATTCCCGGGCTATCAGAAGGCGTTAATGGTCACCCACATCGGGCCCTGGCCCACCGCATAGCGGCCTTTCTCTGTCAGTAGCCCCTGCTCCCCGGTAATTTCATACACCGCGATACGGTGAGACTTCTGCCCGGCGGCAATCAGGAACTTACCGGAATCATCAATATTAAACCCGCGCGGCTGTTCTTCGGTCTTTTGGAAGCCTTCCACCGTCAGCACGCTGCCGTCTTCGGAAACACTGAAAATGGTGATAATGCTGGCGGTGCGGTCACAGGCATAAAGGTGTTTGCCGTCCGGGGTAATATGGATGTCCGCAGCCCAGCGGGTATCGGAGAAATCCGGCGGCATCATATCCAGTGACTGCACGCATTCGATTTCACCGCGGGGGTTTTGCAACTGCCAGACATCCACGGTGCTGTTCAGTTCATTAACGCAATAACCGTACTGGCGGTTGGGATGGAAGGTCATATGCCGCGGGCCAGCCCCTTCTGCGGTGGTGACTTCTGCCGGCTCCTGGGCCACCAGATCACCATCATCCCCGAGGGTGAACAGGCAGATGCGGTCTTGCTTCAGGGCCGGTACCCACAGGGTGTCATTATTGGGGGAGATATTGGCTGAATGGCAGCCTTCCAGCCCGTCTACGGTGAACGCCACCGGCTGCGGACGGCCATTGGCCAGCGGGGTCACGCTGACCGACCCGGCATTATACGAGGCGGTAAACAGGAACGCCCCGCTGTGATCGGTAGAGATATGGGTCGGGCTGCCGGGCAGTGCCGCATGGCCAGACTCACTCAGGGTACCGTCGTCCGGGGCAATCCGGTAAGCGATAACACGAAACTCAGGGCGTACCCCAACATATAACCAGCTCTTATCCGGGCTGACCACCATCGGCTGAACCTGACCGGCAACATCCACAACCTGTAACAGCGTCAGATCCCCTCGCTCATCCAGACGCCAGACGTGGATCTGCTGGCTTTCCGGACTGGCGGTATACACGGTTTGTTTCATCTTGACTCCTTTTTCATGGCGGCAAACGGTCTGACACAAAGGTAGTCGCTTTTCACTACCGCTGCTGCCGTAATACGCAATAGGTTTGGTTCCCCTTGCCTGGCAGTGTAACATTTGTGCCGACTTTCGATTTTATAACCAGGACTATCACATGCGTTATCGGGCTTTGTTGAATAAATCGAACTTTTAGCCGAAATTAGGATCAGATCACCACACTCCTGACCCTGTAGCGACATCCTGTGACAAAGCAAAAGTTCAA
>NZ_WBXP01000093.1 GCF_016415625.1 Shimwellia pseudoproteus | reverse complement strand
TCGATGTGTTTGCGGGAAAAAAATCGGCCCAGATCCGCGAAATTTTAATCAGCGAGTCAGCTTGGGAAGAAATGACCTGCTTATTCGCACCTTCCTTAGGTAAATTACTGGCGCAAATTGCGTTCCGTACCGGGATGTCGAGCACCCTGACAGCGCGTTTTTTTGGCCTCGGGGTGGCCGGTTCGGCACTGGGCTCGTTTATTTTTTCTTTTCTGGTGCTGGGGTTTCTGGCGCTGGAAAATGCCCTGCTGTATGAGGGAACCCTGCTGATGTTTTCCCTACCGGATACCCTGGCCATGCGCTGCGCGATTTATGGTGGAATGACGCTGTGCTGGGTTCTGCTGGCGGTTTTCGGTATTAAGCTGGCGCTGCGTTCTTCTTTTCTGCTCACCATTATTACGCTGTTAATCACCGGGTTTTTGATTTACCAGATTATCGCCATTGACCACCAGGCCTTACACACGGTGCTGACCTACCCGGGTATTGTTCCCGGGGGATACTGGGCGAAGTTTGAAGCCGGGCTGGCGCTGATTGGCGGCACTGCCGGTACTATTGCGCTGGTGAGCGCTGATTTTGGCCGCTATAGCCGCAGCAGCCGGGATGTGACCATTCTTGCCGCCCTCGGCCCGCTGACCCAAAATGTGCTGACCCTGATCCTCGGGGCGCTGATTTTTATTGGCAGTCTGCCGCAGATTATTAGCTACCTGATGCTGCGGGACCCGTCACTGGATAATCAGGCCGCGGCGGCGGCGGCGCGCCATTTTGCCATGGGTAACACCGGTGCTTATTACGTCATCCTTGCCGGCATGCTGGGGTTTATCACCATCTATGCGGCCCAGGCAAAGGCCCAGGCCATTAATGCTTACTCGGGCTCTCTGGCGCTGGTGAATCTGGTGGATACTTTATTCCGCGTCCGGCCGGGCCGGGCGCTGATGGTGGTGGCCGGAAACCTGATTGCCCTGGGAATGATAGCCGGAGGGATCCTCGACCAGTTTGCGGCCTGGATAGCCTGGCTGGGCTGCCTGACCATGGCGCTGTGTGGCGTGATGATCGCGGATTTTTATCTGGTGCGCCGCCAGCAGTTGCCGGAACGGGTAGAGAACTGTAACTGGGCCGGGATCATCACCCTGCTAGTGTCCAGTGCTGTCGGGATCGGGCTGATTCAGAGCCACTGGTTCCCGGCCGGGTTCCTGGTCACGCTGTTGCTGGCGCTGGCGGGTTACCCCCTGTTGCGGCGGCTGTTACCCGAAGGCACGGCCACCCGCCAGGTGGGTGACGCCACTGCCCTGAAAGAAGCCCATTGATTGCCCTCACTGGCGGATCGGGTTTACCCCTCATGTTTGACTGACAGAGAACAACACCATGTTTGGATTTGCGATGGGCGCAGTGCGCCGGGCAGTATTCTTATTGCCGGTGATGTTGTTAATGGCGTTTTCAGCCAGTGCCGTAACGCCGACGGTGAATGAACCGGCGGGTATTAATAATGGCTACACCAGTTTTTATGATGGCTTCCCGGCGGCGGCCCCCGGTGGTTTTGCCTATTTAGGTTATTATCGTTATAGCCACGGTAACCAGTTAAAAGATAATAACGGTGATCGTATTCAGGCCTTTGGCAGTACCCGTATTGATAGCTGGGTAGCGAATAACCAGTTTTTATATACCTTTAACGACTCTTTGTTTGATAATGCCTGGCTGGGGCTGGATCTGATTATTCCCCTGGTCGGGTTTAATACTCATTTCGGCGGGCCCGCCAGCCTGAAGGCCAATAATGGTGGCATTGGGGATATTTTTATTGGCAGCTATTTGCAATATAAGCCGCTAATGAATGCCAGGGGGGAGCCTATCTTTGTGCATCGTTTTGAGCTCGGTTTTAATGTCCCCACCGGTCATTATGACAAACACCGGGATATTAACCCCGGGGCGAACCAGTGGGCGTTTAATCCCACCTGGTCAGTGACCTGGCTGCCGGTGCCGCAGTGGTCAGTGAACTGGCGTTTACAGTATCTGTTTAATTTTAAAAACCCCAGCCCCGCCAGCAGCCAGCCCCTCGACTGGCACGGTGAGAAGGTGCGCAACACCCAGGCCGGGCAGATGGTCTACCTGAACTTTGCCACCGCCTGGGAAGTGGTCCCTGACTGGCATTTAGGGATTAATGGCTACTGGCTGCGCCAGTTTACCGACGATAAAGTGAATGGCGATACCCTGAGCGGCTCCCGGGAGCAGGTGCTGGCCATTGGCCCCGGGGTGATGTGGAACTATTCTCGCCAGGATAAGTTCACCGCCAATGTTTATACCGAGACGGAAGTCCGCAACCGCAGCCGCAATAGCGCCATCGTCAACCTGCTTTATATCCACGCCTTTTAACCCCGCCCGGCGGTGAATAGTGAGGCGAGGGACCGCCTTAAGGTTGTTACGCAATGGCGAAAGTGTTACAACGTGCCCCTTTGAAACCATACAGGGGATGGACGTGAAACCGACGTCACCGCAACAGCAGCCCGATGAGGGAGCAACTGCCCTCCATCGCGGGTTGCAAAACCGCCATATTCAGTTAATTGCCCTGGGGGGCGCTATCGGCACCGGGCTGTTCTTAGGCATTGGCCCGGCTATTCAGATGGCGGGCCCGGCGGTACTGATTGGCTATGCCATTGCCGGTGTTATCGCATTTTTGATTATGCGCCAACTGGGAGAGATGGTGGTTGAGGAGCCGGTCTCCGGATCGTTCTCTCATTTTGCCTGGAAATACTGGGGGCCGTTTGCCGGCTTCTTGTCCGGCTGGAACTACTGGGTGATGTTTATCCTCGTTGGGATGGCAGAGCTGACCGCCGCAGGCATTTATATGCAGTACTGGTTTCCGCATATTCCCACCTGGATTTGGGCCGCGCTGTTCTTCCTTATCATTAACGGTATGAACCTGGTTAATGTGCGCCTGTATGGCGAAACCGAATTCTGGTTTGCGCTGATCAAAGTGGTGGCCATCCTGGGCATGATTGCCTTTGGCATCTGGCTACTGGTATCGGGTAACGGCGGCGAGCGCGCCAGTATTCATAACCTGTGGGATCACGGTGGTTTCCTGGCCATGGGCTGGAAAGGGCTGGTGATGTCACTGGCGGTGATTATGTTCTCCTTTGGCGGCCTTGAGCTGATTGGCATTACCGCGGCAGAAGCGCAGGACCCGCATGTGTCTATTCCCAAGGCCACTAACCAGGTGGTGTACCGTATTTTATTATTTTATATCGGTTCACTGGTGGTGTTGCTGGCGCTGTATCCCTGGGTGGATGTGCGTTCAGACAGCAGCCCGTTTGTGATGATTTTCCATGAGCTGGACAGCAATCTGGTGGCCTCGGCGCTGAATGTGGTGATTCTGGTGGCATCGCTGTCGGTGTATAACAGCGGCGTTTATTCCAATAGCCGGATGTTGTTTGGCTTGTCCCAGCAGGGCAATGCGCCGCATTTCCTGACCCGCATCAGCCGTCGCGGGGTGCCGGTTAACTCGCTGGCGCTGTCGGCGGTGATAACCTCGCTGGTGATTTTGATTAACTACCTGATGCCCCAGAAAGCTTTTGGGATGCTGATGGCGCTGGTGGTGGCGACACTGCTGCTTAACTGGATAATGATCTGTATTGCCCATCTGAAGTTTAAAGCCGGGATGCGGCGTCTGGGCCGGGATACGCGGTTTAAAGCGCTGTGGTATCCGTTTGGTAACTATCTGTGCCTGGCGTTTTTAAGCATGATTCTGGTGTTGATGCTTATCATGCCGGATACCCGGATTTCGGCGATTTTGCTCCCGTGCTGGGTGATTTTTCTATACCTGTTGTTCCGGTTGTATCGCCGCCAGCGTGCCTGATGGCTGGCGGTGCCGGTCTGCTGTCTGGGGCAGTGGGCCGGCATCACCCTTATGGCTAACGGCAACGGCCAGTCGCCCGGGGGGAAGGTGTTTTTTATTTCTTTTTGCTGCTGAAATAATTGTTTTATTCTGGCGGGTAATTATCAGAAAAAATAATATTCCAGGAAGAATTATTAGCGCCACAAAATAACATGCCTTTGCAATAAAGGATAATGTAATAAAACCACTTAGCATTCATAAGAATATCTTAATAGTTTACATATATT
This sequence comes from Shimwellia pseudoproteus, assembly GCF_016415625.1. Lineage (GTDB taxonomy): Bacteria > Pseudomonadota > Gammaproteobacteria > Enterobacterales > Enterobacteriaceae > Shimwellia > Shimwellia pseudoproteus. The sequence goes on along the minus strand of NZ_WBXP01000093.1, from coordinate 1,618 downwards.
TTCTGCTTTTGCTTAAAAGTTATTTGTTTTGTCGGGTGGTGCTGAACTACAGTTGAAGACAGCCTTTGCAGTACATTGTAGTCACCGGGCGCCCTGTGAGTAATATCTGAGATGTATCTGACAATACGGATGCCAGCCAGCATTCCCTGGCGCTGTAACTTTTAGGGGAGAGTCTTATGAGTAAATTTAATGTACCTTGCCAGCAACATTCTGTACCCCCCCAGTTTATTGCTGATTCGAGTATTCTTGCCGCCATCAGACGTGATTTACAACAGCGTGGTGTCGACGCCACACCGGAGCATATTGTCGACGAGTTACAAAGGATTATCACCCGGGAGAGTAACCCGATAATGGGTGATATTTACCGGCAAACCCTGGCATGGGTTGTTAGCCAGCAAGAGGCCGCACACAGTTAACGGGCGATACCGTCAAGCTAAGACTGGTGATAGCACGAAGAAAAAGCCCGCCAATTGGCGGGCTTGGTGTTTCAGGAGAGGATATTTTTCTCTGCCAGATCGAGGGCAAAATAACTGAGAATAAGGTCCGCACCGGCACGCTTAATCGACCCGAGGCTTTCCAGCACCACGTTCTCTTCATTAATGGCACCCGCCAGCGCCGCGAATTTGATCATCGCGTATTCGCCGCTCACCTGGTATGCCGCCAGCGGCAGTTCGGTGCGCTCACGCAGTTCGCGCAGCACATCCAGATAGGCACCCGCCGGTTTCACCATCAGGCAGTCAGCGCCCTGGGCTTCATCCAACAGCGACTCGCGGATTGCTTCCCGGCGGTTCATCGGGTTCATCTGATAGGTTTTACGATCCCCTTTCAGGGCGGTACCGGCGGCTTCCCGGAACGGGCCATAGTAAGAGGAGGCAAACTTGGTGGAGTAGGACATGATGGCGGTATCGGTAAAGCCTGCGGCGTCCAGCGCCTGGCGAATGGCCAGCACCTGGCCGTCCATGGCGGCAGACGGGGCGATAAAGTCTGCACCGGCCCGGGCTGCGGTAACGGCCTGCTTACCAAGGTTTTCCAGGGTGAGATCGTTGTCGACACCGTTGTCACACAGCACACCGCAGTGCCCGTGGCTGGTGTATTCGCAGAAGCAGGTATCGGACATGACTATCATTTCCGGCACGGTTTCTTTGCAGATCCGCGACATCCGGGCCACCAGACCATTTTCATTCCAGGTGTCACTGCCGGTGGCGTCCAGATGGTGGGAGATCCCGAAGGTCATCACGGCGCGCACCCCGGCGCGGGCAATACGTTCGATTTCCCGGGCGAGGTATTTTTCCGGGATACGCATCACCCCGGGCATTGCCTCCACCGGTTTATAGTCGTCCAGCCCTTCTTCAACAAAGATAGGCAGCGCCAGATCATTGCGCGTCAGGTTGGTTTCTTCAAAGAGTGCGCGGATGGCGGCAGATTTACGCAGGCGGCGTGGACGATGAATAAGAGAAAAATCTGACATAGCATAGCTTCTTTTTTTGAAGGAAAGTTCCGGTTATCTTACTCTATCTGGGCGGGCTTTGTTGAATAAATCAGATTTCGGGTAAGTCTCCCCCGTAGCGGGTTGTGTTTTCAGGCAATACGCACACTTTCAGGCATACCTGCTTTCGTC
>NZ_WBXP01000092.1 GCF_016415625.1 Shimwellia pseudoproteus | reverse complement strand
CGCGAGCTCGGTATCAGCAAGAATACCGTCGCTGACATCGTGCAACGACACAGAGCTAACGCTTAGGGTGTCATTTCGCCCTCAGCCGGAACCGACCCCTATAAACCCAAACCAAGTATCACTACCTGATATCTTTACTTTTTTAGATAAAAGAAGAGATAGATCCTTAGCATAAATATTATCTTCATAACGACCATCTCCGAGACCAGCAGTATCATGAATGCGGAAATACTTACTTACATTATAAGAGGAAATTACTTTAGTCTCAGGATTAACACCATTTCCAACTGTGGCGGCGTAACTACCAAATAAACAATTTATAGTGGTACTTTTTCCAACTCCAGTAGCTCCGACAAGAGCTAAATCGAGAGGTATTAAAAGACCTCGCTCTCTAGCAAGCTCCAAAAAACTAGATGAAAAATCAAACATTTAAGATAATAATCCTTTTAAAAACCCTACTGCCCCACCAACTATTCCACCAATAAATCTTCCAGCAGCCTCACCTGACTTGCCAAAAATACCTCCTATAGTCCCACCAATATCAGCACCTGATGAGGCTCCTTTTGATACTGATTTTGTTAGCGACTCCATAAAGGTTTCTTGTATTTCTTTTTGATAGTCTTCTAACTTGTCGTCTTTTTCCCACATGTTTTCATTTTTATTCATGTCATTTGCAAAAACGATTCTTTTATCCTCTTTGGTTTTCCTTAATATATATGCAAATAATTTTGATAAATTATAAGGCTTTTGTTCTTCATCATCATCCTTATAACCAGCGGAATAATAAATAGGAGTAACATCAACTCCAGTAGCCTCTTTTATTCTTTTTCTTGTTGAAGCTACCTTTTCATCTAAAAAATCAATCAACTTTTGTTCAGGAAGATTTTTCTCATGATTCCAATATTTCCCCTTCATCGCCATGTCAGCTTGGTTGATAGCTATGAGAAGTCGAGATTGGTCATCACCTAAATTTGGTATTATTACATTGTTAATTAATTCAAAAGATGTTCCTAAATCCCTACTGCTACCATCAAGAACAACAAGAACTAAATCTATTAGTAACTCTCCGTTATCATCTTTTTCTAAAAGCTTTTGAATAATGTTTTTAGCATGTCGGCGGTCAGCATCTTTTCCATCACCAAGCCCTGGCGAATCAAAAAGAACTATATTGTCAAACTCATATTTGGATATTGACATTGTCTCTGGATCAACACCAGTGCCAACTTTAGCTTTATCAAAATCAAATAACGCATTAATTGTTGATGATTTACCAGAACCTGTTGCACCAGTTATAAGAATGTTAACTTTTGTATCTTTTAGACTGGTCAGGTTTTTAAAAACAGCAGCCTTATCTTTATCGCTTAAAGATCTGTCGTTTTGAAACTTCTCGATCAATTTATCAAAAATATTTTTATTATTCATTAATTGCTCCTTTATTTTTTCTATAAAAAAATGTTCTTCTACTAATATTAAGTTCTATCCATGGTTTAATAGTATCTAATGCGTTATCCTTTTTTGGTCGCCCTCCACCCGAGCTTTTTAACCCCCCAACAGAACCTCTTTTAGACTGAATTTCGGGCGAGTGTGTTATTGTTACGTAGTTATTAAAAGACTCCATCGTAAATTTAGAATGAGTCCATTTGGCAATGCTTTTCGCAATGCCTAGAACCTCAATTTCATCAAGCGGCACTGCGAATTGCAGATTGTAGGCACTGGCACGTTCATAGCAAGCTTGCAGCCACTGGTCATATTCAGGCCAGCCCTGACGGATAGCGCGATAAGCCCACTTCCGTGTTTTATCGAACAGGGTGCAGTTGCGGCCTAAGCCATAGTCGGCAACGATCTCTTTGTTGTTTGCCGCGTTCAGATCGAGGAAATCAGCAAGCCAGTCCAGCGTGTAGAGTTCTGGCTGCCAGACGGCAATTTTCCAGTGACCGTGGTTCGGATTCTTGCAGAGCAGGCCAGAATACCCCGTATCAGCGTCCAGTTTTTTACGTAGTGCGTTTTCCACGGCGGCGGCGTAGCGCAGCGGCTTCATTTTTCCGTCAGGGGCGGTACGTATCGAGGTTTCCAGCGCGTACAGCAGGTGCGCGTGCCCGTTTTCCGGGTTGGTGATAGTCAGCGTGGGCGCGGGAGCGTTGCGGTCGCTCCAGTCAATGGTAGCGCCGGTGCGGTCAACGTCAAATCCCAGCCAGAACATGGCGTGAGGCTGATTGAACTGGATATATTTCGCCAGAATGGCGCGTTCTTTCCCTGCGATGCGTACACCAAAGTGTAAATCATCCGAGAAGTACGGTTTGTGCGGTAAGCGATCGTTGAAAAGTTCGAGTGCTGCGTTACGCAATGTGCCCTGCGCTTATGGCGGGCTGTTGTCTGGCACAGTTCATGTGCTAATATCCTTCTTAGGTTTCGTACTTGGCCCTGGTTATCATGCCCGCTCGCCAAAGTAGAGCATGATTTCCGGGGCTTTGTTTTTTCTGTTGCCGTTAAAGTTACACGCGAACGGCCTCGCCTGTCGAATTTCTTCTGTCACATCAGCTTAATGCGCCGCCAGTTCATCAAAAAACTTTGGGTTAGCCTTAATGGTGGCCAGCACTTTTGCAGCCAGCCCGGTCGGGTTACGGCGTCCAGTTTCCCAGCTCTTGATGGTATCGAGGCTGGTTCCCAGCACTTTCGCCATTTCGCTCTGAGTAATATTCAGGTTTTCCCTGATAGCCCTGACGTCTGCCAGCTCGTAGCGGGTCACACGGGCGGGGGCTTTGGTTCCGTTTTTGATATCAACGGCCTCTTCAAGAGAGGCTTTCAGCTCGTCAAAAAAACTCATGTTACACCTCTTCTTTCAGTCGTTGGGTCAGCTTCTTCAGTTCGGCTTTCTCTGCGTCTGTGATGCTGTCTTTGGTGCTTTTAGGGTAGGCCATCACCAGATAAATAACCTCAGCGGTGGCAAGGAAGTAAATCACTCGCGCACTGCCGCTTTTTCCCTGATTCCCCGTCGCCATCCTGATCTTTCGCAGACCGCCAGTTTTTTGGATGAGGTCACCTTTGTACGGTGACTCGATAAGCTCTTTCTGGAGTTCTTTGAGTTCATCATCCGTGGCGATTTGCTTTATCTGACGGGTAAAAATCGTTGTCTCGATAAACTCAATCGCGTGACTCACGGCTGCCTCCTGTATATTTTGATGTACAATGTACACCATGCAATGCGTTCTGAAAAGCCGTTTGCTGTGCCATCAGACATTACCGAGTCGGACCGTGATAACGGGTTGCTTGCCTTTCCTGCTGTAACTCACGCTCATGCTGCTTTACGAGCGTGTTAATCGGCTCAGATCGCTGCTCAAGCGTTCGACCTGCTCGTGCAAGCCGTTCACCTGATTGCTCAAGTTCAGACATACCCTGTCGTTGCGTTCCAGCGCCTGTGAGGTAGTCTCGAACATGCGTTGCAAGTTGCTGTAACTGTCCTGCCACGCCTGTTGCTGTTGCGCGTAGCTTGTCTGTAAGCTTTCTAAGGCGCTCAGAAGCTGCCTTTCCATCTCTGTCATGGTCTTGCCTGTCCTCAGTGATAAAAACGTGCTGTGGCGTTTCTGTGGTGTCTGACGGGGTTATTTCGCGGTGTACTTCATCACGGTGTTTCCGGCTGTCGATGTGTAGGTCTCGGTGCCATGCGCTTTCTTCGGCAGTACCACCAGATAGGTGTTCTTCTGCTTGTCGTCCTTGTAAATCGCTACCCCTGCGCCGCTCTGGGCTTTCAGGCTCTCCAGTTGCTGGCTGTAGCTGTCCATTTCGTCCAGGCGGGAAGTGATGACCGTTCCCTGATACCAGATTATCCCACCCAGTATCATGATCAGCAGCACAGCGAACAGGAAGATCCAGCCCAGTGCGCTCAGGATGGAGTATCTGACGATGCTCGTCAGTTGGTCGTTCTGTTCGCGGATAGCGTTGCTGATGCTCTGCGAGCTTGATTTCAAGTCCTCGTTGATAGACGTTTCCAGCCTCTCGAACTCGCGCTTCACGCTCTGCTCTGTATCCTGCGCCTGCTGCTTCGATTTCTCCTCGAAGCCCTTCGCCAAATTTAAAATCTCGCTCATAAATCATTCCTTTCAGCCGGATATTTTTTCCGCCGTCCGGATCGGCAATGCTGATACTGTTTTTGGTTTCCCGCGCCACACTCAGGCCGTAACTCTCCAGCTGCTTAACCACATCCTTCCGGCTGCGGATCGCGCCCTGCTGCATCAGGTTCATCAATCCGGCGGTGATTTTCTCTGCGGCCTGCTGTTTATCGCGGGGTAAATCGCTGGCCTGCGTCATCGGACGGCGGTTAAGGGGGTCATTCGGGTCACGTAATCCGAGGCGGTCATTAGTCAGCGTCTGCCACGCATTCACTCTGGGACGGTCAGCGCGGTCAAAGTAGGGTTGCAGCCTTTTTCCGCTCTGCAATTCGATGTTCGGGATAACAAAATTCAGCTCAAGCCGTCCCTTGTCGCGGTGCTCTACCCAAAGACAGTTGTACTGGTCACGGTCTAATCCCGTCATGAGGGTCTGTTCCCACTCATCCATCAGGCGGGACTTCTCAGAGTCGGCAATATCCGGCTCCTGAAAAGACAGTACGCCGGAGGTATACGAACGGGCAAAGTCGCAGCTGTCTATCAGTTCGCATACACGGTCAGGATCACCACGTAATACACTGGCCTGCTCTCGCTGACGGTCTTTTCCCAGCAGGTAATCAACCGGACCACTGCCAGAACCTGCACCACGGGAATGGATTTTAACGATCACGGTACTGCTCCAGTAATTCACCTAGCTGACGGTCGAGACTGTTCAGGATGGAAAGTAGTGAGACTCGCTCAGAAGGCGTCAGGGAGTCGGACTGATTCAATCGGCGAGCGATCTGGTTCAGGTTATTGCCCATGCCACTCACTTGCCGAAGCAATTCAGGCGCAACCTCAGGAACAGGCCGTTTACGTGACGTATGTTCTCCCAGACCAAGCTGACGCAACCACTCTGCAAGATGAATACGGTCGCACCGTTCAAGCAGAAGCTGATGCTCAGTCTCGGTCATGCGGATTTTGATCTCTTTCGTTCGCTTTTCCATAGGCTCCGCTGAGAAAAAATTCGCACCACTGTGAGAATTTTTCGCAGTGGATGCCGGGGGTTTCGGGGGGCGGCAAGCCCCCTGAACCAGTCACGGAGGCACCTCGATAGAGGGGACTCCGTGTGTACTGGCTTAAGTATGATATACCATGTGGGGCTACGGATAACAAATAGCCCCTAAAAGGGGCTGTTATCTGATATAGGCTTGTTTTAGTGCAAAACACGTTAAGTGCGTCGAGAGTATGGTATCTGGGATAAAATCTGCTTTTGCAGAGTGCTGATATTGTATTCGTGGTATGCGCTATAAAAGACAGGCTGCTTGATCAACAAGCCCGTAGAATCTTGTATTCTACGTTGAACTGAACTACTTTTTTCTTCAAGAAAAGATAACAAATCTATATCTGGCTTGTTTCTAGCATAATCCCAATGCCTTCCCTTCATTGCTTGATCAGCCTGATTGATTGCAACAATGACTCTATCAGACTCAATACAATTAAGAATGACATTCTCTAAGAGTTTAAAAGTAGTCCCCAAATCCCTAGTACCTCCATCAATAATAACCAAGACCATATCTATAAAGGGGTCGGTTCCGGCTGAGGGCGAAATGACACCCTAAGCTTTCGGTTCCTTGGGCCAAAGATATTCGCCAGTCAGTAGAATGTGCGCCCAGCCCAAT
>NZ_WBXP01000091.1 GCF_016415625.1 Shimwellia pseudoproteus | reverse complement strand
GACGAAAGCAGGTATGCCTGAAAGTGTGCGTATTGCCTGAAAACACAACCCGCTACGGGGGAGACTTACCCGAAATCTGATTTATTCAACAAAGCCATTTATGTCTATAAAATCCATTGCATCAAAACCATCAATGGCAATATTTTTCCCCATAAATGTTATCTTGCTAATTTTATTTTTATTATTCAAGTTGAAATTCTTGAGTGACTTTATAAACAAGTCTAGCCCTTTTCTAATTTCAAGGCGGCCAAAGAAAACCAACTCAATACCATCATAACATGTGTCTTCCATTTCTGTATTTTCATCTTCGTTAACAATAGGATGTTTACCTGTTCTAAATATTAATGAAGGCTCGCAGTTAAAAATCACCTTCGTATTAAATGGAAGTTTCCATTTTTTATTCCTCATCCATTGAATAAGATATGCAGATGGGCTGACAACGCTATCGGCCAACTCCACACATTTTTGCTCGAGATAATATAACTCAAGGTGGTTTTGATCTCTGGGAAGGGAATAATTACCTTCATCAGCCCACATACTTGAACCATGAGTATTAATGATTATTTCAGTGTTATTGAAATTCAACCCTTGCTTCTTTGCCAATAAAGTGTAATACAATGCCCCCTGCCATTCACAGCCAATTATTTTATCGTACTTATCATTATCTTTGAGCCATAAATATGTTTGATAACTTTGCTTACGGAAATGAGGAGCATCAATAATCAACGACTCATCTACAGCAAGCTGAATCAAATTAATACGATATTCTTTATAAATAGTGTTCCAATGTTCAAAACCATGGGTCGATTCACTATATCTTCCGCTGGTATAAAGAATATCTACGTCTTCATTGTTCTGTACCAACATATCTGCCAATGCGGTAAATGCGGTCCCAATGCCACCATTTATAACCGGCCCTTCAATATCTGGACTAATTATTAAAATTCGACTCATTTTACTCATTCACCTTTCTGCCATTATTTTATCTCCAGGTAAGATAGTTCAATCAACATGAACATTTTGTCAACTCTGCTGAAAAGATTAAGAAATAATATCGTTGATGACATTAGTCTGGATAATAAAAAATCCAGACTGGACCGGCGACGCCGCAAGGGAGGTCAACATAAAGAGGGGTATCTGAGGCTACTTTATATAACTAGAGGAGTAAGTATTTTACCGCGCGAGATCATGCACAACTGGCGATGTGAGAAGCTAATGCAGGACAGACTGAAAGGTTGATCACAAGAAAAACATTCGAAAGAAAATAATTTACACTACACTAATTTTATACTATGCCCATAACTATCAAAAACGATTCATTTAGACTATTATATGGTCAGTCGAAGATAAAAAATACATATTGTGTGATTTTGGTTTACTATCATTAATATAACAATAATATACTAAATTCATCTAAAAAATTTCACGACATACATTGAGTTATTTTATATAAAACAAAGCGCATCATTATTAATATTATTTTCTCCATAAAAAAGGCCATCAAAAGATGGCCTTGTTAGTTTATAAAACTTTAAATCATATTGATCAATCTAACCATTCTGTGTGGAACACACCGTCTTTATCAATGCGCTTATAAGTATGCGCACCAAAGTAATCACGCTGAGCCTGGATCAGATTAGCCGGCAGGACCGCAGAACGGTAGCTGTCGTAATAAGAGATTGCTGCAGAGAACGTTGGGGTTGGAATGCCATTCTGTACCGCATAAGCAACGACATCACGCAGCGCCTGCTGATACTCATCAGCCGCTTGCTTAAAGTACGGCGCCAGCAGCAGGTTGGCAATGGCTTTATTCTCCGCATAAGCATCGGTAATTTTCTGCAGGAACTGGGCACGAATAATACAGCCCGCGCGGAAAATCTTCGCGATTTCGCCGTAATTCAGATCCCAGTTATACTCTTCTGAAGCCGCACGCAGCTGAGAAAAGCCCTGGGCATAAGAGACGATTTTACCCAGATACAGCGCACGGCGTACTTTCTCAACGAACTCTGCTTTATCACCAGTAAACGGCTTAGCTTGCGGACCAGTCAACACTTTAGATGCCGCAACACGCTGATCTTTCAGAGAAGAAATATAGCGGGCAAAGACAGATTCAGTGATCAGGGACAGCGGCTCCCCCAGATCCAGAGAGCTCTGGCTGGTCCATTTACCGGTGCCTTTGTTAGCTGCTTCATCCAGAATCACATCAACCAGGTATTTACCTTCTTCATCTTTTTTAGTGAAGATGTCCTTGGTGATATCGATCAGGTAGCTGCTCAGTTCACCTTTATTCCACTCGGTGAAGGTCTCTGCCAGTTCTTCGTTGCTCAGGTTCAGACCATGCTTCAGCAAAGAATAGGCTTCAGCGATCAGCTGCATATCACCGTATTCAATACCGTTGTGTACCATTTTAACGTAGTGGCCTGCGCCATCGTTACCAATATAAGCAACGCAAGGTTCACCATCTTCAGCAACCGCAGCAATCTGTTTCAGGATCGGCGCAACCAGCTCATAAGCTTCTTTCTGGCCGCCAGGCATGATGGACGGACCTTTCAGAGCCCCCTCTTCACCGCCGGAAACACCGGTTCCGATGAAGTTAAAACCTTCAGCAGACAGCTCACGGTTACGACGGATGGTGTCCTGGAAGAAGGTATTACCACCGTCGATCAGGATATCGCCTTTGTCGAGATAAGGTTTCAGAGACTCAATGGTCTTGTCGGTACCCTCACCCGCTTTCACCATCAGCAGGATACGGCGCGGTTTTTCCAGGGACTCAACAAATTCCTGTACGGTGTAATAAGGAACCAGTTTTTTGCCCGGATTTTCAGCGATGACTTCGTCAGTCTTTTCACGGGAGCGGTTGAAAACGGATACGGTATAACCACGGCTTTCGATGTTGAGCGCCAGGTTGCGCCCCATCACTGCCATACCGACGACGCCGATTTGCTGTTTGGACATTACAAACTCCTGTTGGATGTGTTGATTATCGAACTCTGCAAGTCGATAACGAGTGAATGCAGAATAGCACAAAGGCCGCTGTTCTCCTGCGCATATATTGCCCCATTACGTGTAATGGTAAAGAGAAACCAACTAAATCCTTCTCTGGCCGTCATATTCAGTGATGAGCTGATTTATACTACGTTATATATTTGAATTCAAAAATTAATCTTATCCAAATTTTACTCATTCAATCGCTCACCACATCTCGATAGGTCTTAAGTGTATTATTAATAACCAGCTTGCTGGAAAATTTATCAATGACCCTCTTGCGGCCACGAATTCCCATTTGGACACGCTCATTCGGATTGCTTAACAAATACTCAAGTTTTTCCGTTAACTCATCGATTGAATTACTTTTGACAATAAGGCCATTGTCATTATCAATAATTAAACTTTGGCAACCACCCACATCATAAGCAATACAGGCACGACCGACTGATGACGCTTCCAGTAAAATTCTGGGCACCCCTTCGGAATAGACTGAAGGCAAGGCAACAATATTTGATTCTTCAATAAGATCGCAGACATTATTAGAGCGACCAAGCCAATTAATTAATCCAGCCTGATGCCAGCGTTCTACAATATCAACACTGATAGCATCTTTATCATTTTCAACCAAAATTCCGGCGACATTCAGGGTAAAGTGAATTCCCCGCTGCTGTAACCGTTTTTTGGCCTCAACTAAGTCACCCAGCCCCTTGCTCCACAACAGGCGGCTGGCAAACAGTACCACCGGTGTATCTCTTTCCTGCTCCAGAGAATACTTATAGATCTCCGGATCAATACCCGCGCCGTCGATAACAATCGTACGCTCTTTGCCTATACCTACCAGAGTAACCAAACGATTACGATCGCGCTCATGCTCAAACATAAAGACGCTGCGTTTATTTTTGGCAATAAATTTATAGGCATTAACCGTAAAATAACGCAAAAATTTTAGCGTTACTGTCGATGCAGAAAAGACTCTACCTAAACCGACAAAACTAATCACCACTGGTTTTTTAGCATATTTGGCAATTACACCACCAATTAAACAAGGCTTAATTGTAATACAATGAATAAGATCAGGGTTTATTTTTTTTATTATTTTTACGGAATACTGAAAAGCCTGAATAAATATCAATGGATTAAATGATTGTGCTTCTATCGAAAGATTGTGGCAATGAAAACCAATACTTGTGAATTTCTCTATTATTCGTTCATCAGTGAAATGGCTAATTACATGGATCTCATAACCAGCATTACGTGCTGCAATAGCTCGATCGGTCCAGTGCAAATCAAAATACCAATCCGAATTTATAAAGTAACACAGTCTTTTCATTTGTGTGCTCACTAATGCTTCTTACCACTTATTCCTTTTATGCCGTGTACAATACCTCTGCATAAAAATGACAAGTATAGCCATTTATTTCTCTGAAATGGAAGTTGCGCTATATATTTAAATACACGAAGACAAATAGCGCCGCGACTAAACAGAGGTTTTTGTGGAAAATATGCTGTTCCAAGTAATAAATTACGAATTAAATAGTATATTTTCCATTCTGGAGTAACACATCGTCCCTGGATACTCACATCATGTCTAAAACGCAAATCAGGAGAAAAGAGAATGCTGCAGCCGTCTAATGATAATCGATAGCCAAAATATAAATCATCAAAATAAATGAATAATTCAGAATAAATATCGTTAGTGTATTTTTTTAATATATCGCTGCGAATAACCATACCAACAAAGGAAACACTTCGGACCAGAGATGCAGCAGATTCATCAGGTAAATATTTATCTGGATGTCTGGCGTAATCAAGATTATCCGCCATTGTGAAAGGGATCTCACGGAATGGTAAGTTCATCCCGCAAACATTACCACTAAGATCTCTGACTACGCCACAAAAAACATCATGCCCCTGATGGGTTAATAGCGAAAAATTATCTAAAAAATCAGCTTCTGGATAAGCATCATCATCATAGAAAACTATCCAATCGGTTTCTATATGTTGATTAATATATTCGCTACCTGCCTTAAATCCCCCGGCCCCACCGCTATTCACCGCGAGTTTGAGGGGAATAATTCTCGCATCAGTTAATGATGCCAGCCACTGCGGGGTCCCATCCGTGGACCCATTGTCAACTACCACGACTGCGCTGAAGCTTTGCTTCAGCGTTTGGGCGATTGTAGTTTTTAATTTTTCAAGCCGATTAAAAGTAACGATTAATACCGTACAATTCATCGAACATTTACCGTAAATACCGACATATCCTGCTCAGTTTCCAGTGAATGCAGATAGTCATTCGCCGTTTTTAACGCTTCTGCGATGGTAACATCCATATCAAGACAACGGTAAGTACCCAGACGTCCAACGAAAGTGATATTTTTTTCATTTTCTGCCAGAGTAAGATATTTATCCAGCAATGCCATCTCACCCATTTGGCGGATAGGATAATACGGAATATCGTCTGCACCACATGCCCGACTATATTCTTTGTAACAAACAGAACCGTCGTGTTTTTCCCATGGTGAGAAGTATTTATGCTCGGTAATCCGCGTATAAGGCACATCAACAGAGCCATAATTCATCACCGCACAGCCCTGATAATCGCCCTGATAAGTAAACTTCTCAAAATCGAGAGTACGATAACCCAGGCGCCCATGTTGATAACCAAAGAAGGCATCCAGTGGCCCACAGTAAAACACATGATCGTAGTTACCGCGTTCCGCATGGTCAAAAGTGCGGCTCAGTTCCACAGTGATATTTTCGTGATCGGCAATAGCATCAACCAGTTTGGGAAGGTGCGAACAAGTTCCTGATATGAGATCATCATATTCATCCGGAGCGCATCCCAGAGGGACATCATGAGCCATCAACTCACCTTCGCCGATAGT
>NZ_WBXP01000090.1 GCF_016415625.1 Shimwellia pseudoproteus | reverse complement strand
TTCGATGTGTTTGCGGGAAAAAAATCGGCCCAGATCCGCGAAATTTTAATCAGCGAGTCAGCTTGGGAAGAAATGACCTGCTTATTCGCACCTTCCCTATCTGGAAGAACGCCGCAAAGAGATCAATGCCTGGAACAGCAGCCGTCAGGCCCAGAGTAACTCGCAGCTTAACGGCCGCCGGCTGACCAATATCGGTACCTTCCGGGTGTATCTTACCGAATATCTGCGTAACCACCCGCGGATCCGCAAAGATATGACCCTGATGGTTCGCCAGCTGGAGCCAGGCGCTACCGGGTTACCGATTGAGATTTACGCCTTCACCAACACCGTTGTCTGGCTGGAGTATGAGTCGATTCAGTCAGATATTTTTGACCATATCATGGCCATTATCGGTGAGTTTGATTTGCGTATTCACCAGACCCCCACCGGGTATGACGTGCGCAGCGGGCTGGGGAGCGCCGGCCAGGCGGCCAGCTGACCGCAGGCCGACATTAGCGCACAACCGGCAGGCCCAGGATGCGGCCGGCCGGTTTTGCGGGGCAACAGTCTACCCGCCCGGCGGTATCGCGCCAGTGGATTATACGTATTAATCTAATCGTATTTCTCAATGGCGTTTAACGCCTTGTTGTGCTTCTGTTTTTACGCCGCAATCATTTTTTGCCATTTTATGCCTATAGTCACCTGGCGACAAATGATATAAAAATATCAGCTATGCAAGAAAATCATCTTTTTTATTAGTGCGAGGTGGGCGATGAAATATATTATCAATGCCAATCTATTAATTATTAAAATAGGTAGTGGCCACTGTGCATTCCCTAATACGTCCACCGGATATCGGGAGATGACGGCCAAATGGCAACAATGGCGCAGCCAGCAACAACCGCCACCACAAAATACACCACTATTATAGTGGTGCATTAACTATCAATATTATTAACCAATTATCAGCTATATATTATATTCTGCGCCACCCGCGAAAAAAATAACACTACCCTCTTGATTTAGCGTCCAGTATCAAGCAAGTATAAAACAAGGTATTTTTAACCCTATGGACATCAGACAGGGAGTATGACATGAGTAATAATGAATGGCTTCAGGCTATCGGTCTGACAATTATTGTGGTGGCCCTGATCGGTTTATTTTTGCGCCTTGACAGGGTGTTTTACAAGAAACACGACAGTAAACACTCCTGACGACCAGCAAAATACTGCCCCGACCTGCAGCTGTCAGGGCAAGCCCTCACCAGTAGCGTTACGCGTCCCGCAGCGGCGTGGCCATCAGCGTCATCGCCATTTCCATCGCCTCCCGCGTATCCGGGGCCAGCTGGTGTTGCCCTGCCAGGGCGGTACGTAACATACCGGCGATGACCAGCGGTTTTGGCTCCATACCAAATTCATGAATTTCCAGTACCACATTGCCAATAACCCGGCACAACTCCGGGTAAAGTGGATGATTGCGATAGTCCATATGTTCTCCTTTTTTCAATAGGGTAACATATTTACTGCCGGCGGCGGCGCTGTGCCCTGCTCGCTGTACCCTACTCCTTCACGCTCAAATCCTGCGCGCCGAAATAATGTTGCGTTATTTCGGCATAGCGGCCATTGCGGATAATGGCCTCCAGCCCCTGGTTGATTAACTGCGTCAGCGCACTGTCGTCGTGGCGGATACCGTAAGCCGAACCTTTGCTGAACAGATCGGCGTCCGTCACCTCGGGGCCGGTCAGGGCAAAATCGGCCCCCTGGGGGGTGTGCAGGAAGCCATACATCACCGTAACGGCGGGCGCTAACGCCCCGTCCACGCGGCCGGCGTACAGATCCTCGTAAATCGCCTCCAGATCGGGGTAATTCTTAATCGTTACCCCCGCCGGTCGCCAGTATTTTTCAGCATAGATTTCCTGAATACTGCCCTGCTGTACCGCAATATCCTTGCCTTTCAGGCTGTCTACCTGGGGCTGAAGATGGCTCGCTTTGCGGGCAACCAGCCGGGTGGGCAAATGGAATACGTAGCGGCTGAAGCCGATGGCGGCTTTTCTTTTTGGTGTAACGCCGAGTGGCAATATCACATCGACCTTTCGCGCCAGCAGTGCCGGGATTTGCGCATCGAAGGTGTTCACGACATAGCGGCATTTGACGTTAACGGCCTTGCATACCGCATTGGTGAGATCGACTTCAAATCCCCCCGGGTTGCCGTCTTTATCCCGGAACTGAAACGGCGGATTAGTAAGATCGGCGCCAATGCGTAACACGTCCTGGGCGGCAGGCACCGCCGGGGAGAATATCAAGATCATCACCGCCGCAAGCAGGCCGGTTTTCTGGTGTATAGAGGTTGTCACTCGCTTTCGTCCATGTTGAAAAGTACCGTTGTCATCATGGCCGGCACGCGGCGAAAGCCGGGGAAACCGGCCTGATGTTGTGCCGCATCGCCAGCCCGCCAGAGGGCGCAGCGCGATAGCGTTGCTCACGTTACGGTACACAAGGAACGCTGCCGTTGTGTGATTATTTTGTTTTCAGAATGTAAGCAGAATGGCCTGGCGACGGCATAACGGCCAGCGCGGTGGTGATGTGTCGGCGGTGATGCCGGGAGGTACAGTAAGCAGAGTAACACGGGCGGTGACGGCATTCCCTGCTATCACCGCCCGTTACGTTACTACGTGTGTTTAATCATCACGTGGCGTACCACTGTGTAGTCTTCCAGGCCATACACCGACATGTCTTTGCCGTAACCGGACAGCTTCTGGCCACCGTGGGGCATTTCACTGACCAGGGTAAAGTGGGTGTTAACCCAGGTACAGCCGTATTGCAACTGGGCGCTGATGCGGTGCGCCAGGCCAACATCCCGGGTCCAGACCGATGACGCCAGCCCGTACTGTGAGTCATTGGCATAAGCCAGCGCCTGGGCTTCATCACTGAACGGCGTAATACTGACCACCGGGCCAAACACTTCGCGCTGCACGATATCGTCTTCCTGGCGGGCGCCCGCCAGCACTGTCGGCTGGAAGAAATATCCCTCCCCCGGCACCTTATTACCACCGGTAGCCACCTGGATATGCGGTAACGCTTTTGCGGCCTCCACCGCCTTGCTGACCCGCTCGAGGTGGGCCAGAGAGCTCAGGGGCCCCAGCTCGGTTGTCTCGTCATCTGGCTGGCCGTGTTTCAGGGTGGATACTGCCGCCGCCAGACGATCCACCAGGGCCGGATAGATCCCCTGCTGGGCGTAGATACGGCACGCGGCAGTACAGTCCTGCCCGGCGTTATAGAAACCAAAAATACGGATCCCCTCTACCACCGCATCCAGATCGGCATCATCGAAAATGATAACCGGTGCCTTGCCCCCTAGCTCCATATGGGTGCGTTTCATGGTGTCTGCCGCATTACGCACGATATGCTGGCCGGTGGCCACCAAGCCAGTCAGCGATACCATCCGTACTTTCGGGTGGCTGGTTAACGGATCACCCACCGTCGGGCCCCGGCCAAACAGAATGTTGACCACCCCGGCAGGGAAAATATCCTTCACCAGCGCCGCCAGTTTAAATGCCGTCAGCGGGGTTATCTCTGAGGGTTTCAGCACCACACAGTTCCCGGCGGCCAGGGCTGGCCCCAGCTTCCACGCCACCATCATCAGGGGGTAGTTCCAGGGGGCAATCGATCCCACCACCCCAATCGGATCGCGACGGATCATCGAGGTGTGCTCTGCCAGATATTCCCCCGCCGCCAGGCCATTCTGGCAGCGGGCGGCCCCGGCAAAGAAGCGGAAAACATCCACAATGGCCGGCAGCTCATCCCCGAGCACCAGATGGTACGGTTTGCCGCAATTGAGGGACTCAAGACGGGCAAATTCTTCCGCGTGGGTTTCAATGGCATCTGCCAGTTTAAGCAGCAGCCCGGCACGCTCTTTTGGCGTGGTCAGGCGCCAGGTGGCGAATGCAGCATCGGCTGCCTCTACCGCCTCGTTAACCTGCTCAGCTGTGGCTTCTGCTACCTTAACGATCACCGCACCGGTTGACGGATTGTGCACCGCAATGGATTCACCCAGTCCATTTACCAGTTGACCATTAATGAGTTGTTGGCTCTGCATACTGTCACCTTGTTTTGTCGTGTTGTTTTGTCGTGTTGTGTTTTGCTTTATTACGTTGTCTACGGGTTACTGCTCACTGCCTGGTGCGCTGTCGCTATCCTGCGTCCGCCATCAGGCGCCTAAAATCGGTATTGCGGTTACCAGTATCACCACACCCCGTTGGTGAAGCAGCCATAGCGGCGGCGTACGCGGGTGCCCGGCGCTAAAGGTGGTCACAATGGTTTTTATCAAACGACAGCGCATGCCAGCAGCGCTGAACGCACAGGCGGTAAGACGATATTGCGGGAGGCTGGTAGTCGTAAATATCCGGTAATCAGTACCACCGGTACCACGGTAACGGCCATCGGCATATTGCCGATGCCATAACCGGGCGGCCACAGTAAAACACAACCCGGCAAGGGCCCTGGGGGCAAAGTGGTTGTACATCACGGTATTACTCCTGTCAGAACAAAGCCTGCACTAAGCCCCCCTGGCCTGAAAATAATTTTCCCTGAGATCAACACTAGCCTGTCATTATTTTTAGTCACATATTTTTAACAACTATGTGACGTATCGCTCACCGGTTTTCAGTGGAAGCTGCCGCTGCCGGTCAAACAAAAATGGCGATTTTTAGAGTGTAGACAACTGGTTAACCGGTGGTATGCCGTATCATTATTTCCTATGACCGCTGGCGAACCCGCCAGACTGGCGTATCCTTAGCGGTGACCATTTGAAACGGAGAACAACCATGAGTATTTCTGCACGCAACCAGCTTCAGGGGAGTATCAGCCAGGTGACCACCGGGGCGGTGAACGATGAGGTCGTGCTGACCCTGAAAGACGGTGGGGATTTAGTGGCCGTGGTAACGCACAGCAGCCGGGAGTCACTGGGATTAGCGCAAGGCAAAGCGGCAATTGCGGTGATTAAGGCGCCCTGGGTCACCCTGGCGAGTGAAGATTGCGGTTATCGCTTCTCTGCCCGTAATCAGTTCCCCGGCAGCGTTGCGGCATTACATACCGGCGCGGTCAATAGCACAGTAACGGTCAAAACCGATGCCGGTATCACCCTGACGGCGGTGATAACCAATGATGCCGCCAGCGAAATGACACTGCAAACCGGTACCCGGGTACTGGCGCTGGTGAAAGCCTCTTCGGTGTTGCTTGCCGTCAAAGCCTGATTAGCGCTTGCCCTGCTGCCAGCTGGCGCGATCCAGCTGGTAGAGGACGTGGCGGCACAGCGGGTCCCCGGCCGGGAGTGCCGGATGCATAAACTCACCGCGCCGGGTCATCCCCAGCTTCTCCATCACCCGCCATGATTGCCGGTTATCCGGTGTGGTAAAAGCGACGATATTGTCCAGCCCCCGCTCCGCAAACCCCTGGCGCACCACCTCGGCGGCGGCTTCAGGTACCAGCCCCTGCCCCCAGTAATCCGCATCAAGGCGCCAGAAAATCTCCACACAGGGGGAAAACGGCAGCGGATGCGCGGGCACCGCGAGGCCAACAACCCCGAGGAAACGGCCGCTGTCCCGTAACTCCATAGCCCAGGGCCCCCAGCCATGTTCCGCCCAGTGGGCCATAAAGCGCGCCAGCAGCGCATCACTTTGTGGTGCGGTAAGTACCGCGGGGAAATGGCGCATTACGCGCGCATCGGCATTGAGGCGGGCAAATCCAGCGCTATCGTGTGTGGTCCAGGGGCGCAGCCTCAGGCGCGCTGTCTGCGGATGGGTTATGTTCATCAATAAGCTCACCGATTAAGTGTGACAACGTAACTATTGCCTGGTGCTCTGCCTCCCCCCACGAACCGCTGACGTTAAGACGGAAAAAACGCGTCTCGTCGCCCTGGAAAGGGCTTTGTTGAATAAATCAGATTTCGGGTAAGTCTCCCCCGTAGCGGGTTGTGTTTTCAGGCAATACGCACACTTTCAGGCATACCTGCTTTCG
>NZ_WBXP01000009.1 GCF_016415625.1 Shimwellia pseudoproteus | reverse complement strand
ATCGGCGAAGGTGAGTTGATGGCTCATGATGTCCCTCTGGGATGCGCTCCGGATGAATATGATGATCTCATATCAGGAACTTGTTCGCACCTTCCCTAACACTAGCGTGTTTAGGGTTAATTGAAACTGACCATATTAAGATGGCGACGTTGAAATAAGATATTTAATTTAATATGTGTAAGATTAAACAGTTAGCGAAATTTTTCGTTTTTATTCTTTCATTTTCAGTATTAACGCCCGCAATGGCCGACGCTGACGGCAAGGGCTGGTTCAATACATTTACCGATCAGGTAGCCACCACCTGGCGTGAACCTCAACATGGGGATATTTATGTGCCGGCGATCACCTGGCACGCGCGCTTTGCCTATGACAAAGAGAAAACCGATCGCTATAACGAGCGGCCCTGGGGGGCAGGGGGCGGGATATCCCGCTGGGATGAGAAAGGCAACTGGCACGGCATTTATCTGATGGCGTTTAAAGACTCCTTCAATAAGTGGGAGCCGATTGGCGGTTACGGCTGGGAGGCAACCTGGCGCCCGCTGCGGGATGATAATTTCCATGTTGGCCTTGGTTATACCGCGGCGGTAACCGCACGGGATAATTACCGCTATATTCCCATCCCGATTGTACTGCCGCTGGCGTCAATCGGGTACGGGCCGGCCACTTTTCAGATGACCTGGATCCCGGGAACCTATAACAACGGTAACGTTTACTTCGCCTGGTTCCGCTTTCAGTTTTGACCAGAATGGCGGTTTTAGCAGCAGTTAATCTTTGGCTGTTAAAACAATGAGTAAGGTCACAGAACTGAAAAACTTAGGGACTTTTATCACTTTTTAGCAAAGTTAGACTGGACAAAAGCAGCGACAATTGTTGTACTGGTCCCCGACACAACATTAGTGTCGATTTTTCATGTAAAGGTAATTTTGATGTCTAAGATTAAAGGTAACGTTAAGTGGTTTAATGAATCCAAAGGATTCGGTTTCATTACTCCGGAAGATGGCAGCAAAGACGTGTTCGTACACTTCTCTGCAATCCAGAGCAATGGTTTCAAAACTCTGGCTGAAGGTCAGCGTGTAGAGTTCGAAATCACTAACGGTGCCAAAGGCCCTTCTGCTGCTAACGTAATTGCTATCTAAGTTACAGCCAGAATTCAAAAACCCGCTTAGTTGCGGGTTTTTTTCGTTTTGCGTCCGGTAAATAAGTACGACAATAAAAAAGAGATAAAAAAAACCGCCGTTTTGTACAGCGGTTGGTTAGGGTCTGGTGCGCCGTGCGGCCGGGCTAGTTAAACAGGTAGCTCTTCAGGAAACTGGCAACAATCAGCATACAAAGTAACAGGGTGCCTGATTCGGTTAATCGCGCTTTCGTCATCTGCTGCTCTGGAACGTGGTAACAAGGGAATAACGCAGAGCATGACAGGAAAAAATTAAATTAACCTTAACGGTTTTCTCTATTTGTGATCGGTTTGCTTAACGGCCTACCGTATGCTGGATCAGCCAGAACGCGAATGCCGTCATCAGCAGCGAACCGACCAGGTTGAGCGTAATATTGATGATTGCCCAGCCTATTTTGCCCTCCATAAACAGATAAACCACCTCCGCCGAAAACGTCGAGAACGTTGTCAGTCCCCCGCAAAACCCGGTGGTGATGACGAGCTTCCACATCGGATCGATAGACGGCATGCGATTGAACCACGCCAGGCCGATACCGATAATAAATGCCCCCAACAGGTTAGCCGCCAGGGTTCCGAGCGGGACAGACGCATGAACGGGGTTGAGACGCAGACTAATAAGCCAGCGGCTGACGCTTCCCACTCCGCCACCTAAAAATACTGCCAGCATCAATTGACCCACACTGCCACTCCTTTATCAGTTGCTTGTTATCCGGTTAAGTGTAACGCTGAACCGCAGTTTACAGGAATAATAGCCTCTGATAATCCATCGGTAAGGGGGAATAATGCGCATCGCTGTTGGGCAATTTGCTGTCGGGCCGGACTGGCAACAGAATCTGGCCACCTGTCTTCATTATATGGACCAGGCCATTAGCGCCGGGGCGGATTTACTGGTGCTTCCCGAGGCGTTACTGGCCCGGTCAGATGATGATCCACAGTTATCGGTTAACGCGGCTCAGACGCCCGATGGTGGCTTTATGCAGGGGCTGCTGGCCCACAGTAAAGGAAATAGCCTGACGACGGTTCTGACGCTGCATATGCGCACTGTGCCGCAGCGGGCGGCAAATACCCTGTTTGCTATCCGCGCCGGTGAGATCCTGCTCAGCTATCGCAAACTCCATCTTTATGACGCGTTTACTGTTCAGGAGTCCGCCCTGGTGGATGCCGGGGAGAGCTTACCGGCACTGATTGAAGTGGCCGGGATAACGATTGGCGTAATGACCTGTTACGATCTGCGCTTCCCGGAATTGTCGCTGCACCTTGCGTTACAGGGCGCCCAGGCGCTTGTGGTCCCCGCTGCCTGGCTGAAGGGGCCCCTTAAGGAGCAGCACTGGGCAACGTTGCTGGCCGCCCGGGCGCTGGATACTACCTGTTATGTTATTGGCGCCGGGGAGTGCGGCAACCGCAATATCGGCCAGAGCCGAATCGTTGATCCTATGGGGGTGGTACTGGCCGCCGCCGCAGAGCAACCGGCGCTGATTGTCGGGGATATTGACGCCAGCCGGGTGGCAGAGGTGCGCCGACAGCTACCGGTGCTGGCTAATCGGCGGTTTATGTCACCGATTCTGCAAACAACCGCTCAGAAAACTTGATTCACCTTGTTACAGATTGCTATTGTGTCGCCGCGGAAAATGACCGTTAATAGCACCAGGCTTTTATGCCGGTCCCCGGCAATTCAGATTAAGAAGGTTACGTATGGGCGAGATCAGCATTACCAAACTTTTAGTCATCGGCGCACTGATTGTATTGTTGTTTGGTACCAAAAAGTTGCGCACCTTAGGTGGCGATCTCGGCGCGGCAATCAAAGGCTTCAAAAAAGCCATGAATGATGATGAAGCCAGTGCCAAATCTACCACTGCGGATGACACATCCACCGATCGTCTGTCTCACAAAGACTGATTCGGCTGCAAAGACAGAAAAACCGGCCTTCAGCCGGTTTTTTATCTTCTGAACCACCGATCCGTCGTGATGGCGGCGGCGATAGTGTAACCAAATGTTGCTGGTTATTTAACCTCAATACCCTTCGCCTGCAAATCTGCATGGTAAGATGAGCGCACGAACGGCCCGCATGCGGCGTGGGTAAAGCCCATTGCCATCGCTTCCGCTTTCATTTCATCAAACTCTTCCGGGCTGACATAGCGCTGCACCGGCAGGTGGTGACGGCTGGGCTGCAGGTATTGCCCCAGGGTCAGCATGGTGACACCGTGGCGGCGCAGATCGCGCATGACTTCAACGATCTCGGCATTGGTTTCCCCCAGGCCAACCATCAGGCCGGATTTGGTGGGGATCTCTGGATGGGCTTCTTTAAACCGCTCCAGCAGTTTCAGGGACCAGGCATAATCAGCCCCTGGCCGCACCTGACGATAGAGACGCGGAACGTTTTCCAGGTTGTGGTTAAAAACGTCTGGCGGGGTCGTCGTTAAAATGTCCAGTGCGCGATCCATACGGCCCCGGAAATCTGGCACCAGGGTTTCAATACGAATCGACGGGCTTTTCTCACGGATGGCGCTGATGCAATCCGCAAAGTGCTGTGCGCCGCCATCGCGTAAGTCATCACGGTCAACAGAGGTGATAACTACATAGCGCAGCGCCATATCGGCGATGGTCTGGGCCAGTTTTTGTGGCTCTCCGGCATCCGGCGTCACCGGGCGGCCGTGGGCAACGTCACAGAACGGGCAGCGGCGGGTACAGATAGCGCCGAGGATCATAAAGGTGGCGGTACCGTGGTTAAAGCACTCTGCCAGGTTAGGGCAGGAGGCTTCCTCACAGACGGAGTGCAGGCCGTTTTTGCGCATGGCGGCCTTGATGCCCTGAATTCTGGAGGAGTCTGCCGGGAGTTTGATTTTCATCCACTCCGGCTTCCTTAACAGCTCCTGGCGCTCCGTAACAACGGTTTTCACCGGGATAAGGGCCATTTTATCGGCATCGCGGTATTTAACACCGCGTTCCATCAGAATGGGTTTACTCATAGCGTGCGTATTCCAGTTGCTGATAATGAAGGGAGAGCTTTTAATTCAAGTAAATGTTGTATTTATCAACTTTTTTTGAATTTGCTGACCCGCAGTATACCATTTATCCGCCTGTTAAATCAGCCAGACGGGGCAGGAAAAAGGGAATTTTTTGTAAAACAGTTGTTGTTATGTGCCCTTTGCCGGGATCGGCTGGTAACAATGACCGTTATTATACTCTGTGGCGAGATGATACCCCAGGTGCGGCGCGGCAGGGCGTTTTACCGGCCAGCGCCCGCGCGCACCGCTTTCATGTTAACTGAAATGTTACCGCCCGGTATCATCTGGCCGGGTGGATCGCACAGAATGTTACTGGGCGACCATGTCGCTGGGCGGGTTACCCAATAGCGCTAAAAACTGGCTGATTAACACCGGCTGCAGCTGCCCGGGGGTGGCGCCAGGGGAAAGTGCGCTGACCTGGGTCATCTCCATTCCGGGGTAGCCGCACGGGTTGATGCGCCTGAACGGCCCCAGGTCCATGGCAATATTCAGCGCCAGGCCGTGGAAGGAGCAGCCGCGGCGGATACGTAATCCCAGGGAGCATATTTTTTGCTCACCGACATAAACCCCCGGCGCATCGGCTCTGGCGTGGGCGGTGATCCCCCGGGTGGCCAGGGTATTGACCACGGTTTGTTCCAGTACGGTAACCAGTTCGCGCACCCCAAGCTTACGGCGCTTTAAATTGAGCAACACGTACATCACTTGCTGGCCTGGACCATGATAGGTGACCTGACCACCGCGATCGCTCTGGATTACCGGAATGTCTCCGGTAGCCAAAAGGTGTTCGGCTTTACCGGCCTGGCCCTGGGTGAAGACCGGATCATGCTCAACCAGCCAGATTTCATCCGGGGTGGTGTCGTCACGGTTATCGGTAAAATCATGCATTGCCTGGGAAACCGGGCCGTAGGGTTGCTGGCCAAGTTGGCGGATCAGAATGGTATCTTGAGACAAGACCGCGTCTCCTGTAGAAAAGGTGACGCTATTATAACATGGCGTACAAAAAATTAACGTCCGATAAAACCGGCCTGGGGCGGCTATCATCAGCGGATAAAGAAAACCCGGCGGCAGCCGGGTTAGTCATTACAGTACCATGCGGACAATTTCAATATTGCCCAGTTCCTCATAGAGGGTTTCCACCTGCTCAATATGCGTGGCATTGATGGTGATAGAGACAGAATGGTAGGTGCCTTTGCTGCTCGGTTTCACCTCAGGGATGTAATCGCCAGGGGCATGGCGTTGCACCACCTCAACCACCATATCGACCAGCTCTGGCTTCGCCAGGCCCATTACTTTGTAAGTAAAGGGGCAGGGGAATTCAAGTAACGCTTTCAGATTGGTTTTCATGGGTGCTCCAGCAGGACATAAATAATAACTCCCGCCAGGGGCGGGAGCTTGCTTTGATACCAAGTATATGGGGCCTTTCCCGGCACTTTCAAGTGCCCGGTGATTAGCCGAACCAGTGGTGGAACATCAGTTTGATGTAATCAATGATACGGCCAAAGAAGTTACCTTCTTCAATCGGCTGTAAGACCACCAGCGGGCGCTGATCGATAATTTTGCCATCCAGCTGGAAGTTAATGGTACCCACCACCTGATTTTTCTGCAGCGGGGCATGTAACTCGGTGTTATTCAGCACATAGCTGGCTTTGAGATCTTTCATCCGGCCACGGGGAATGGTCAGCCAGACGTCTTTATCTACCCCTAAGGAGGCGCGGTCGCTGTCACCAAACCAGGCCGGTTCGGAGGCAAATTCTTTCCCGGCTTTCAGCGGGTTCACGCTTTCAAAGAAGCGGAAGCCCCAGGTGAGCAGTTTTTTGGTTTCGGCTTCACGGCCTTTAGAGGTGTGGCCGCCCATTACCGCAGAGATCAGACGCATCGGACCTTCAGTGGCGGAGGCGACCAGGTTGAAACCGGCGCTGTCGGTATGGCCGGTTTTGATGCCGTCAACTTTCAGGCTGTTATCCCACAGCAGACCGTTACGGTTCGGCTGGCGGATGCCGTTAAAGGTAAATTCTTTTTCTTTGTAGATAGCGTATTCGGCAGGCACATCACGGATAAGCGCCTGGCCAATCAGCGCCATATCGCGGGCCGAGCTGTACTGGCCTTCCGCATCCAGGCCGTGAACTGTCTGGAAGTGGGAGTTTTTCAGCCCCAGGGCATTCACGTAGCTGTTCATCAGGCCCACAAAGGCGTCCTGGCTCCCGGCGACATAATCGGCCATGGCCACACAGGCGTCGTTACCGGACTGCAGGTTAATCCCGCGGATCAGCTGCGATACCGGCACTTCCATCCCCGGTTTCAGGAACATCAGCGATGAGCCTTTGAATACCGGGTTGCCGGTAGCCCAGGCATCCCGGCCAATGGTAACCACGTCTGATTCTTTAAATTTGCCTGCTTTCATGGCCTGGCCGATAACATAACTGGTCATCATTTTGGTCAGGCTCGCCGGGTCGCGGCGGGCATCGGCATTCTGTTCGGCCAGCACCTTACCGGAGTTGTAATCGATAAGGATATACGCTTCAGCGTCGATCTGCGGCACACCCGGAATCATGGTTTTTATATTCAGATCGTCAGCTCGTGCGGCAGACATGGCGACAAGGCCGATGGCCAGTGAGAGTGTAGCGCCCCTGGCGATACGAACGGGAAGAACTTTTTTCATGGTCGAACGACGACATCCGTGATGGGGTTAAAAAAAGAGCTTTACTATAGCAAATGCTATTTTTACTGGCACCCGACTTTGCTCATGATATTGTTAATGTGATTTACATAAACATACATAAGCCGGGTGCCACAAAGCCCGGATTATTGCGGCGCAGCGGCGGTCACAAAGGACTGTTGTTGCGCCTCACTCAAAAGACGTTGCTGCAGGGCCATAGCTTCGGTTTTACCGGTAAATGGCCCCATCTGTACGCGATACACTGCCCCATTATGGGAAACGCGCCCAGGAACACCAAACTGCTGAGACAGCTTTTGTTGCCACATTGCTGCCCGTCCTGCATCACTGACTGCGCCAACCTGAACCACATACTGGCCGGAGGTGCCCGCTGCTGCTGGCGCCGGGGCGGCTACGCTGCCCTGCACCGAGCCCGGTGCGGTAACCGGTGAGTTTACTGCGCCGCTGTTGGCCGGTTGGGTAACCGCCGCAGCGGTAGCCGCGGTAGCGGCCGCCGTTGTGGCCACAGCCGCACTGGTGTTACCTGCGGCGGCAGCGGCGTTATTTTCGATAACACCATCACGCAGGGCCGACGGTGCGCCGAGGAAACCGCCGCTATTTACCGGCGCGCCCTGGGCATTATCGGCTGTCAGGGTATCGTTACTGATCGCCCGCACATCCCCCTGGGGTGCCGGAGACTGGGGGGCGGAAGAGGCACTACCCAGGCCGCCGCTCAGATCGGGCCGCGCCGGGAGTGCGTAAGTCTGTTTGGCCACGGCAACACAGGCCATACCGGGGCCGGACAGCGAACCGTCCTGGCCGACGATAATCGGGTCAATCTTCACTTTGGTGTTGTTGGAGGTATTTAACCGGTCCGCCGCTGCCCGGGACAATGAAATGACCCGATCGTTGCCATAGGGGCCGCGGTCATTAATACGCACGATAATCATCCGGCCATTGGCCAGATTGGTAATACGGGCATAACTGGGGATCGGCAGGGTCGGATGGGCCGCCGTCAGCTGGGTGGGGTCAAACGCCTCTCCGGACGCGGTCAAATTGCTGTCCGGCTCCGCATCATAGATAGCGGCCAGGCCACTCTGGGTAAACTGGCTGGGATCCTGGACCACTTTATAGTTTTTGCCGTCGCGCTGATAATCCTGATTTGCCGAAGGATTAAGAGGCTCGTAGTGCGGATCGGCACCGCTGATTTCCACAGCCGGACCGTTACACACCACTGGCTGAGGCTGTTGGCTAACCTGTTGCTGCCCGTCATCATTTGAACTACATGCCGCCAGTAACCCTGCCGCCACGCAAACTCCAAGCCACTGTTTACGCATTGCGCACCTCTTATACGCTTTTGGATAACATTTTTCGATGGGTATGGATCGACATCACGATACCAAACCCGGCCATCAACACTATCAGTGCCGATCCGCCATAACTGACCAGGGGCAAAGGTACACCCACGACAGGCAAGATACCACTAACCATACCAATATTAACAAATACATAGACAAAGAGTATCAACATAAGGCCACCAGCCATCACCCGGCCGAAGGTGGTTTGCGCCCGGGCGGCGATCCACAGGCCGCGCATAATCAGCAGCAAATAGAGCGCCAGCAGCACCAGAACCCCAACCAGCCCCAGCTCTTCCGCCAGTACCGCAAAGATAAAGTCAGTATGGCGTTCCGGCAGGAACTCCAGCTGTGACTGGGTACCGTGTAGCCAGCCTTTGCCGCGCAGGCCACCAGACCCAATGGCAATTTTTGACTGAATAATATGATAACCGGCTCCCAGCGGGTCTGATTCTGGATCCAGCAGCATCATTACCCGGGCGCGCTGGTAGTCGTGCATCAGGAAGAACCACAGCACCGGAATAAACGCCGCCACCAGCAACACCGCCACGGCGATAAGCTTCCAGCTCATGCCGGACAGGAACAGCACAAACAGCCCGGATGCGGCGATAAGGATAGCGGTACCGAGGTCAGGCTGTGCGGCCACCAGCAGGGTAGGGACGAAAATCAGCACCAGCGCAATGGCGGTGTTTTTCAGGGTTGGGGGGCAGACATCGCGGTTGATAAAGCGCGCCACCATCAGCGGCACGGCAATTTTCGCAATTTCTGATGGCTGAAAGCGCACCACCCCGAGGTCGAGCCAGCGCTGAGCGCCTTTCGATATTGCCCCGAAGGCATCAACCGCCACCAGCAGTATCACACAGATAATATACAGCCAGGGGGCCCAGCCTTCGTAAATCCGCGGCGGCACCTGGGCGAGGGCTATCATCACCACCAGGCCACCCATGATCTGGCCAATTTTACGTTCCATCATGCCCGGGTCCTGGCCACTGGCGCTCCAGACCACCAGGGCGCTGTACAGCAGCAGCAGCAGGATGGTCAGCATAAAGAGCGGGTCAATGTGGATCTTTTCCCAGAATGAGCGTTTGTTTGGATTATCGGTCACGATTACTGATCCTCTCCGGCGGTTTGCGCCGGGTTTTCTACCGGCAGCACGGTGTTGTTATCACCCAGCATAATATGATCGAGGATTTGTCTCATGATGGTCCCTACGGCAGCGCCAGCGCCGCCGTTTTCCAGAATAATGGCGACCGCAACCCGTGGACTATCATACGGGGCGAAGGCGGTCATCAGTTTATGGTCGCGCAGGCGCTCTGAGATGCGGTGCGCATTATAGGTTTCGTTGGCTTTCAGGCCAAAGACCTGAGCAGTACCGGATTTCGCGGCAATCTTATAGGGGGCACTGGCAAAATACTTATGCGCCGTACCGTTGCCGCGATTGGCTACCCCGAACATCCCGTCTTTAGCAATTTCCCAGTAACCGGAGTGAATATCACCCACCGGCGGCTCATCTTTTTGGATCCAGGGCACTTTTTTGCCGTCAATCACAGTACTTTGCAGCAAGTGCGGCACCTTGATCACCCCGTCATTAATCAGGATCATCAGTGCTTTATTCATCTGGATCGGCGTGGCGGTCCAGTAACCCTGGCCGATACCCACCGGAATAGTGTCCCCCTGATACCAGGGTTTCTTAAAGCGTTTCAGTTTCCATTCCCGGGTGGGCATGTTGCCGGGGTACTCTTCCGACAAATCCACCCCGGTCAGCTTGCCGTAGCCGAACTTGCTCAGCCAGGTGGATAACCGGTCAATCCCCATGTCATAGGCCACCTGATAGAAAAAGGTATCCGCCGATTCTTCCAGGGCTTTGGTAACGTTAAGGCGGCCGTGGCCCCATTTTTTCCAGTCGCGATAGCGCTTATCAGAGCCAGGCAATTGCCACCAGCCCGGGTCAAACAGCGAGGTATTGCGGGTGATAACCCCGGCACTGAGGGCCGATACCGATACATAAGGTTTCACGGTGGATGCCGGCGGGTAGACCCCCTGGGTGGTACGGTTTACCAGCGGGGTATTCGGATCTTTGAGCAGCGCCGAGTACTGCTTGCTGGAGATACCGTTGACGAACAGGTTCGGATCGTAACTCGGGGTGGACACCAGTGCGAGGATTGCCCCGGTGCGTGGGTCTGACACCACCACGGCGGCGCGGCTGCCCTGGAGCAGGGTCTCAACATACGCCTGAAGATTCAGATCGAGCGATAAATAAATATCGTGGCCTGCCTGGGGGGGCACCTCTTTTAACTGGCGAATCACCCGGCCGCGGTTATTGACCTCAACCTCTTCATAACCGGTCTGGCCGTGGAGCACATCTTCGTAATAACGTTCAATGCCCAGCTTACCGATATCGTGGGTTGAGGCGTAGTTAGCCAGCTTTCCAGCCTTGTCGAGGCGGTCCACATCGCGATCGTTAATTTTCGAGACGTAGCCAATAACGTGGGTCAGCGCCGAGCCATACGGGTAATAGCGCTGTTTATACCCTTTAACCTCCACCCCCGGGAAACGGTACTGGTTCACCGCGAAGCGGGCCACCTGCACTTCATTGAGGTTGGTTTTTATCGGTATTGAGGTAAATCGGTGGGAGCGGGCGCGCTCCTTTTTAAAATTAGCCAGATCATCGTCAGTGATGTCCACCACCTGGCGCAGGGCGTCAAGGGTGGCCTGCACGTTGTCGACCTTCTCCGGCATCATTTCTATCTGATAGATAGTACGGTTCAGGGCCAGCGGCGTGCCGTTGCGATCATAGATAATGCCGCGGCTGGGCGGGATAGGCACCAGTTTAATGCGGTTTTCGTTGGAACGGGTTTGGTAGTCGTCGTGGCGAATAATTTGCAGCGCGTACAAATTGGCGATAAGCACCCCGGTAAGCAGCAAGATGCCCACAAAAGCAACCAGAGCGCGGCGGACAAACAGTGCCGACTCAGCTGAATAGTCGCGAAAAGAATTCTGTAATTTCATCCGCTGCTTAATTACCTGATGCGTTACTCACGGTGATAGGGGTGGTTAGCTGTAATACTCCATGCCCGGTATAAACTCTCGGCCACCAGCACCCGCACTAGCGGGTGGGGCAGGGTCAACGGCGAGAGGGACCAGCTTTGCTCCGCCGCCGCTTTACAGGCCGGGGAAAGCCCCTCCGGGCCGCCAATCAGCAGGCTGACATCCCGGCCGTCCAGCTTCCAGCGCTCCAGTTGCCCGGCGAGCTGCGGGGTATCCCAGGGTTTCCCGGGAATATCCAGGGTGACTATCAGGTTACCTTTGCCGACAGCCTCCAGCATCAGTTCCCCTTCTTTATCCAGAATGCGCTTGATATCGGCGTTCTTACCCCGTTTCCCCGCCGGGACTTCTACCAGCTCCAGCGGCATATCTTTAGGGAAACGGCGGACATAATCAGAAAACCCCGTTTGCACCCAGTCCGGCATTTTCGTGCCGGTGGCGACCAGTTGCAGTTTCACCGCTTAACTCCAGAGTTTTTCCAGCTCGTACAACTGGCGGCTATCTTCTTGCATGACATGGACCATGACATCGCCCAGGTCAACGACAACCCAGTCGCCTTCGCTCTCGCCTTCAACACCCAGCGGTAATAACCCGGCTGCCCGGCACTCCTGTACCACATGATCAGCAATAGACATAACGTGGCGGCTTGATGTGCCAGTACAGATAACCAGACGGTCGGTGATACTGGATTTCCCCTGAACATCAATAGCAATAATGTCCTGGCCTTTAAGATCATCAATTTTGTCGATTACAAAATCCTGGAGTGTTTTACCCTGCAAGTGTTCCCCCTTCAGGTATAAATAGTTGGCGTGGTGTGGTTCAGCGGATCAACGAACAGCGGTTCGCTACAGCCAGATGCTGGCTGCTGCTGAGGTGGGGTATCATCCCACCCCGGGCGTTGGTTTGCATCGCCATTTTTGTAAAACAGTTTCAAACGCGCACAAGGACCACATTATGGCAGCGGAGAATAACAGCCTGAGAAGTGGTGTCAATGGGTTAAGGTGGCTAAGTGTGAATGACCTGTGCCCCGGCTTGTGCTTAGCCTTACGCGCTGGCGGGGCACTGGCTGTTTAATGTGCGCAAAACCGCGTAATCCCCGTGCAATTCCACCCGGGACCAGCAGCCCTGCTCAATCGCGAAGCGCCACATCGCCGCCGGGGGCAACCCCAGCAGATGGGCCAGCAATAGCCCGAATACGCCTTTATGGCTCACCAGCAAAATATGGCGGGCGGTATGCTGCTGGCTTTCGGCTTTCAGAGCCTCCACACACTGCTGGATCCGCTGGCTGAATGCCTGAAAGCCTTCGCCCCCGGGGGGAATAACATGCTGCCAGTCATCGCACCACGCCTGGTATTCAGTACTGCCTTCAGCGATCAGATCCCGGTGATGGCGCATTTCCCAGTGGCCGAAATTCATTTCATTCAGTTGGCCATTGCGCTGCATGGTAAGATCCCGGCCGGCCAGCGCCAGACGGGCGGTTGCCCCGGCCCGGGAGAGCTCACTGGTGATCACCCGGTCAAAGGGAATTGGCGCCAGCAGCGCGCGTAACGCGCTGGCCTGTTGCTCACCCCGGGGGGTGAGCGGGGTTTCGCTGATGCCGCTATACAGCCCGGCGACATTGGCCTCGGTTTCACCGTGGCGTATTAGCCAGAGGTTCATGGATTGTCCCGTGGAGTTATTCGGTGGTGTGATTCGCTAACGTTGCGCGGGCAGTTTATCATTTTATCTGTTGTTTCTGTGAGGTCTGATATGGCAAGGCTAACCAGCCTGCATGGCGGTAATCTGCGCGAGGCGGCCGACGTCTATGGCCTGGCGCCAGAGGCGATTCTTGACTTCAGCGCCAATATAAACCCCCTGGGAATGCCGGATTCGCTGCGCCAGGCAATTACCGAAAATCTCGCCCTGGGAGAGCGCTACCCGGATGTGGAATACCAGGCATTGCACCGGGCCCTGGCGGCCCATCACCGGGTGGATGTGCGCCAGGTGATGGCCGGTAATGGGGAGACGGCGCTGATTTTCGCCCTGGCGGCTCATCTGGCACCGCGCCACGCGATGGTGGTTATCCCAGGGTTTGCCGAGTACCGGCGCGCCCTGGCGCATACTGGCTGTCGGATCAGCGAATATCTGCTGCGGGAAGCCGACGGCTGGCAACTGACCGGGCGCATTCTCGATGCGCTGCACCCCGGGCTGGATTGCCTGTTCCTTTGTACCCCGAATAACCCCACCGGCCTGCTGCCGCAGGCGGATCTGCTGCTGGCCATTGCCCGGCGCTGCGCTGCGCTGGATATTGCTCTGGTGATGGATGAAGCCTTCCTCGATTTCCTGCCCCAGTGCCCGGGGATGATCCCCCATCTGGCGCAGATGCCCCATGTCTGGGTGCTGCGCTCACTGACGAAATTTTTTGCCATCCCCGGGTTACGTCTTGGTTATCTGGTGGCGGGCGATATTGCCGGGGTGGCGGCGATGCGCCAGCGCCAGCAGCCCTGGAGCATCAATGCGTTTGCCGCCCTGGCCGGGGAGGTGATTCTCAGCGATGGCGCTTACCAGCAGGCGACATTTGACTGGCTGAATAGCGCCCGCCCGGCGCTGTATCAGGCATTATCCGGGTTACCGGGGCTGACGGTATGGCCAGGGGTGGCCAACTATTTATTTATGCGCTGTGATGTGGCGGGGCTGGCCCTGCAGGAGGCGCTGTTAACCCAGGGGATTTTGATCCGCCACTGCGGGAATTATCCCGGGCTGGATTATCGCTACTACCGGGTGGCGGTGAAGTCCCCGGTGGCGAACCAGCGGTTGATCGCGGCGTTACAGCAGGTACTTAGCGGTACAGGCCCTGGGCAATAATATAGTGCATCACCGCCGGGGGCAGCAGGTCGGCACAGGATTGCCCATGCTCAAGGCGCTCGCGGATGGTGGTGGCAGAAATATCATACAGCGGGGTGTCGGCAAGGAAAATTTTGCCGCCGGGTAAGCGGTGCAGATCGTCAATGTTGCGGGTGAGGCGCGCATCCAGCCACGCCTGATCGGCGGGGGTTTTCATTTGTACCGGGTACCCCGGGCGACGGCAGACCAGCAAATGGCACAGCGCATTAATGCGTGAATAGTGGTTCCAGGTCGGCAGCGTCAGCAGTGAATCCTGGCCGATAATAAACGCCAGCGGGCGGCGGTAGCCTATTTCCTGGCGGATCTCTTCCAGGGTATCTGCCGTAAAAGAAGGCGCACTGCGCTGTAGCTCCCGGCAGTCCAGTTGAAAGAGCGGGTTACGGGCAATGGCGAGGCTGACCATCATTTTGCGCTGCTCACTGCTGGCCTGGGGCTGAGGGCGGTGAGGGGGCACATTGTTAGGCATGATAATCACATGGCGCAGGGCGATTTGCTGCGCCAGGGCCGCCACCGGTTTCAGATGCCCGTAGTGGATGGGATCAAAGGTGCCGCCGAACAGCGCCAGTAATGACGCCTGACCCTCACCCATGGATAAATATTTCCGGTAGTCCGGCATTGCACAGCAGCAGTGTCAGGCTCTCCAGTTCATCCTGTACGCTCTGGCCGTAATCCTGTTTGAGGGTCAGCTCAGCATGGCTGAGGAGCTGGACTGCCTGGGTCAGCTGTTCACTGCTGAGCCGGTTAAGGGCTTCGGTTAACAGCACTCGCCGGTTTTGCCACACCCGCTGCTGGTCAAACAATGCCTTGAGCGGCATCCGGGTGGACTGGCGCTTGAGATTGACCAGCTGTAATAGCTCACGCTGTAGGGCGCGCAGCAGCAGCACCGGCTCACTGGCTTCCAGCCTGAGCTGGCGCAGGATATGCAGGGCGCGGTTGGTTTTCCCGGCCAGTACCGCATCAACCCAGTGCCAGCTGGAGAAGTGCGCGGCGCTGTTGGCGGCCTGTTCTACCCGGGGCAGGGTAAGTTTGCCGTCCGGCCAGAGTAGCGCCAGGCGCTCCAGGGCCTGGGCAAGGGCCAACAGATTGCCTTCATAGCAGTAGCAGAGTAATTGCACCGCCGGGTCATCAATGGAGAGCGACATCTGGCTGGCGCGGTTTTGAACCCAGCGGGGCAGTTGGGCCTGCTCAGGGGTGATACAGGGGATCTGGACCGCCCGGTCGTTAATGGCTTTGTACCAGGCCTGGTTTTCCTGGGCCTTGCTCAGCTTGTTACCGCGAAAGAGAACCAGCAGATCGTCGTGCAGCAGGCTGACCAGGGTCTCCAGCTGGCCGGCAATGGTGGCATTGGGGCCGTTATCCGGCAACTGGAGCAGAAGCGTCTGGCGGCTGGCGAACAGGGTTAATTCCTGGCACAGGGCGAACAGCGCGTTCCAGTCAGTGCTGAGATCAAGCGTCACGGTGTGGTGCTCGGTAAACCCGTGGGAAACCGCAGTATGCCGAATAGCATCCTGGCTTTCCTGTAACAGCAACGGGTCATTACCCAACAACAGATAAACGGCGCGCAGCCCATCACTGAGCTGCGCGCGTAATTGCTCCGGGTACAGCTTTATCATCGGCTGCTGGAGTCTGCGGGAAGTGTGGTGGAAAGCCGTCCCTGCGGCTGTGAAACCGAGGCCGGATTACTGGTATTGCTTTCCCTATCTTCGGTTTCTTTTACGTCCGCAACATGGACCGCTGCCAGTTTACGCACCAGCTGCTGGGCAGCCTGGGTGTACATTTCATTGACAATCATGTCCTGCTCGGCATTTTTCGCCAGCGCACGCTGCGGGTTGTCAAAGTAGGAGCGGTAAACCTTGGCCTGGATCGGGTAGATATCGTGGCCCGGGATCAGCACTTGCGCGTTGACCACCATCACCATCTGATATTCCGCCGTATACCCGTCCTGGAAGATAGACGCGGTATCCTGGCCGATACTCATGGCCCCCATGCGTAATGACGGAATGTCTTTACGTACGGTGCTGTTTTCCACAATAGTCACCCCATCCTGACGCAACTGGTTGCGTACGGCACGGGTTAGCGGCCCGTTAGGGTCACCGGAATCCAGAATCAGGGTTTGCATTTGCGGCGGCACCGTTGAGGAGCCACGTAAATGGAAACCACATCCGGCGGTGACCAGCACCGCCATGCTTACAAACAAGGTGAACAAATAGCGCACACTTCCTCCTGTGCTTAGCCCACAACCAGGTTCAGCAGTTTGCCCGCAACGTAAATCACTTTACGGATGGTTTTACCTTCCAGGTGTTTGGCAACCAAATGTTCCTGGCCTGCCAGTTCACGAACCTGTTCTTCGGTGGCGTCTGCTGCAACGGTAATTTTGCCGCGTACTTTACCATTTACCTGAACGACCACCAAAACAGAGTCTTCCACCATGGCGGATTCGTCAGCCTGCGGCCACGGCGCGTTATCGATGTCGCCGGCACCCGCCAGTGACTGCCACATAGTGAAGCAGACGTGCGGAGTGAACGGATACAGCATGCGGACCACGGTCAGCAGCGCGTCGTGCATCAGCGCGCGATCCTGTTCGCTTTCCTGCGGTGCTTTGGCCAGCTTGTTCATCAGTTCCATAATTGCCGCAATCGCGGTGTTAAAGGTCTGACGGCGGCCAATATCATCGGTCACTTTGGCGATAGTTTTGTGGACATCGCGACGCAGTGCTTTCTGGTCTTCGTTCAGGGCCGCAACATCCAGCGCCGCAGCGGCACCTTTTGCGGTGTGCTCATACACCAGTTTCCAGACGCGTTTCAGGAAGCGGTTCGCCCCTTCAACACCCGATTCCTGCCACTCCAGGGTCATATCCGCCGGGGAAGCAAACATCATAAACAGACGCACGGTATCGGC
This sequence comes from Shimwellia pseudoproteus, assembly GCF_016415625.1. Classification (GTDB taxonomy): domain Bacteria; phylum Pseudomonadota; class Gammaproteobacteria; order Enterobacterales; family Enterobacteriaceae; genus Shimwellia; species Shimwellia pseudoproteus. The sequence goes on along the minus strand of NZ_WBXP01000009.1, from coordinate 92,532 downwards.
ACCGTAACGTTCAACCATCACCTGCGGGTCAATACCGTTATTTTTCGATTTTGACATCTTGCTCATGCCAGCATAGACCAGCTCGTGGCCGGCTGCATCACGGGCAGCGGTAATACGGCCTTTGTCATCACGCTCGGTGATGGCCTCAACCGGAGAAACCCAGTTGCGTTCGCCGTTAACCCCGGTGTAGTAGAACGCATCGGCCAGTACCATCCCCTGGCAGAGCAGCTGTTTGGCTGGCTCGTCAGAGTTCACCATGCCCGCATCGCGCATCAGTTTGTGGAAGAAGCGGAAGTAGAGCAGGTGCATAATGGCGTGTTCAATTCCGCCAATGTAGATATCGACCGGCAGCCAGTAGTTGGCCGCGTCAGCGTCCAGCATCCCCTTGTCATACTGCGGGCAGGTATAGCGCGCGTAGTACCAGGAGGACTCCATAAAGGTATCGAAGGTGTCGGTTTCGCGCAGCGCAGGCTGGCCGTTAACCGTGGTCTTCGCCCATTCCGGGTCGGCTTTGATTGGGCTGGTGATACCGTCCATAACCACATCTTCCGGCAGGATAACCGGCAGTTGATCGTCCGGGGTCGGGATCACGGTACCGTCTTCCAGGGTCACCATCGGGATCGGTGCGCCCCAGTAACGCTGGCGGGAAACCCCCCAGTCGCGCAGGCGGTAGTTTACTTTACGCTCGCCCACGCCCATGGCCGCCAGTTTGTCGGCAATGGCGTTAAAGCCGGCGGTAAAGTCCAGACCGTCAAACTCACCGGAGTTAACCAGCACGCCTTTCTCGGTCATGGCCTGGCTGGAGAGGTCCGGCACAGTGCCGTCCGCCGCCAGAATTACGGCTTTGATCGGCAGATGGTATTTCGTGGCAAATTCGTAATCGCGCTGGTCGTGACCGGGCACAGCCATAACCGCCCCGGTGCCGTACTCCATCAGTACGAAGTTAGCCGCCCAGACCGGGATAGTGTCCCCGGTCAGCGGGTGAATAGCATAGAAACCGGTGGCAACACCTTTTTTCTCCATGGTCGCCATATCGGCTTCGGCCATTTTGGTGTTGCGGCATTCGTCAACAAATGCCGCCAGTTCCGGGTTAGTCTCCGCCGCCTGTTTTGCCAGCGGGTGGCCAGCGGCCACTGCCAGATATGTGGCACCCATAAAGGTGTCCGGGCGGGTGGTGTAGACGGTCAGTTTCTGGTCGCTGTCTTTAACATCAAAGGTGATTTCCACCCCTTCAGAACGGCCAATCCAGTTACGCTGCATGGTCTTAACCTGATCCGGCCAGTGGTCCAGTTTATCCAGATCATTGAGCAGCTCTTCCGCGTAGTCGGTAATTTTAATAAACCACTGCGGGATCTCTTTACGTTCTACTTTGGTATCACAGCGCCAGCAGCAGCCGTCGATAACTTGTTCGTTGGCCAGTACGGTTTTGTCGTGCGGGCACCAGTTCACCGCCGAGGTTTTCTTGTATACCAGCCCTTTTTTATACAGCTCGGTAAAGAATTTCTGTTCCCAGCGATAGTATTCCGGTTTGCAGGTCGCGATTTCGCGGCTCCAGTCATAACCGAAGCCCAGCATTTTCAGCTGGTTTTTCATGTATTCGATATTGTCGTAAGTCCAGGGGGCCGGCGCGGTGTTGTTTTTTACCGCGGCGCCTTCCGCCGGCAGGCCGAACGCATCCCAGCCGATGGGCTGCAGTACGTTTTTACCCAGCATCCGCTGATAGCGGGCAACCACATCACCGATGGTGTAGTTGCGGACGTGGCCCATATGTAGTCGGCCAGAAGGATAGGGAAGCATTGACAGGCAGTAATACTTCTCTTTGCTCTCGTCTTCTTTTACTTCAAAAGTGCGCTTTTCTTCCCATTGTTGTTGAACATGGGATTCTATCTCTTCCGGGCGATATTGCTCTTGCATGGCAGCCAGTAGTCCTGTTGATGAAAACAGCTACAACGATGTAGCTGTATTACGGTATAGATTTTTCGATCGGCATAGCATAGCCGATTAACCAGCAGCACAACAGTCTTTCCCTGTCTCTGAGGGACAAAACCGTGCTTTCACACTTTGCGCTTATTTACCGGTGCTGTGGTGAGGGTAACACTGTAATCACAAATTAACGGCTACTATAAGAAGAGCTTAGCCAGATTCAGGAGGAAAGAGCATGAACAAGGTGGCGCAGTTTTATCGTGAGCTAGTCGCTTCACTGAGTGAACGGTTACGTAATGGCGAAAGGGATATTGATAGCCTGGTAGACAGCGCCCGGGCGAAAATGGAACAAACCAGCGATTTGACCCGTCGGGAGATTGACGAGGTCAGCCGCGCGGTGCGTCGCGATTTAGAAGAGTTTGCCCTGAGCTACAGCGAGAGCCAGGAAGAGCTTAACGATAGCGTGTTTATGCGGGTTATCAAGGAGAGCCTCTGGCAGGAGCTGGCGGATATTACCGACAAAACCCAACTGGAGTGGCGTGAGGTCTTCCAGGATCTTAACCACCACGGGGTCTATCACAGCGGTGAAGTGGTGGGGCTGGGAAATCTGGTGTGCGAAAACTGCAACCACCATCTGGCGTTCTACACCCCGGAGCTGTTACCGCACTGCCCAAAATGCGGCCATACCCAGTTCCAGCGTCGTCCTTTTGAACCTTAATAATAAACAGTGCGCCGCGGGCGGCGCACTGTCAGTGGATTCACCGTAACGGTTAATTAATGCAGGATTTTGGCGAGGAAGTCTTTGGCGCGTTCCGACTGCGGATTGGCAAAAAAGGCTTCTTTATCGGCATCTTCGATAATTTTTCCTTCATCCATAAAAATCACCCGGTTGGCCACTTTACGGGCGAAGCCCATTTCGTGGGTGACCACCATCATGGTCATGCCTTCATTCGCCAGCTCGACCATGACATCCAGCACTTCGTTGATCATTTCCGGGTCAAGCGCAGAAGTCGGCTCGTCAAACAGCATGGCAATTGGGTCCATACACAGGGCACGGGCAATGGCCACACGCTGCTGCTGGCCGCCGGATAACTGGGCGGGGAATTTATTGGCGTGGGCGGAAAGGCCCACGCGCTCCAGCAGTTTCAGCCCTTTGTCCCGGGAGGCAGCTTTATTGCGCTTGAGCACTTTCACCTGCGCCAGGGTCAGGTTGTCAATGATAGACAGGTGCGGGAACAGTTCAAAGTGCTGGAACACCATACCCACGTGGGAGCGCAACTGGGCGAGGTTGGTTTTCTTGTCATTGACTTTGGTGCCGTCAACCACTATCTCACCTTGCTGAATCGGCTCCAGCCCGTTGACGGTTTTGATCAGGGTGGATTTACCGGACCCCGACGGGCCGCAAACGACCACAACCTCGCCTTTTTTCACTTCGGTGGAGCAGTCAGTCAGTACCTGGAACTGGCCATACCATTTTGAGACATTCTTAAGGGAAATCATTATACGGTCCTTTTCTTCAACCAACTGACCAGCAGGGAGGCGCTGAGGCTAATAATAAAGTAGACACCACCGGCAAACAGGATCATTTCGACCTGGGTGCCGTCGCGCTCACCGATAGTGGACGCGGTGCGGAAGAAGTCCGCCAGGCTCAGGACATACACCAGTGAGGTATCCTGGAACAGAACAATCCCCTGGGTCAGCAGCAGCGGGATCATGGCCCGGAAGGCCTGGGGCAGAATTATCAACTTCATGGACTGCCAGTGGGTCATCCCCAGCGCCAGGGCGGCACTGGACTGGCCGCGAGAAATACTCTGAATACCGGCACGGATAATTTCGGAGTAGTAGGCCGCCTCAAACAATGAAAAGGCCACAATGGCAGAAATCAGCCGGATGTCGGTTTTCGGGGATAACCCCAGTACCTGCTGTAACAGGCCGGGAACAATCAGGTAAAACCACAGCAGCACCATTACCAGCGGTACCGAGCGGAAGACGTTCACGTACAGGGTGGCAAACCAGCTCAGGGCTTTCACCGGCGACAGGCGCAGCATCGCCAGAATAGTCCCCCAGATGATCCCCACCAGAATGGCGATAACGGTTATTTTGAAGGTGACTGCCAGCCCTTCAAGCAGGAACGGCAGGGAGGGGATAATTGAACTCCAGTCAAAATCGTACATTTATTTGCCCCCCAGGTTGCCGGGCAGGCGTATTTTGCGTTCTACCAGGTTCATCACCAGCATAATGACGGCGTTAATCAGCACATAGGCCAGGGTGATGGCGGTAAAGGATTCCCAGGCGTGAGCAGAGTAATCGAGCAGTTTCCCGGCCTGGGCCGCCATATCGACCAGGCCAATCGTTGAGGCAATGGCCGAGTTCTTGACCAGGTTCATCATTTCTGAGGTCATCGGCGGGACCACAACGCGGTAGGCGTTGGGCAGCAGCACGTAGCGGTAAGTCTGGGGCAGGGTTAAGCCCATTGCCAGACCGGCATTTTTCTGCCCCCGGGGCAGTGACTGGATCGCCGCACGCACCTGCTCGCAGACCCGGGCGGCGGTAAACAGCCCCAGGCACAGCATGGATGACAGGAAAAACTGGATGTTGGGGTCCAGTTCAGACTTAAACCACATGCCGATATTTTCCGGCAGCAGTTCCGGGATAACCAGATACCAGGTAAAGAATTGTACGATCAGCGGCACATTACGGAACAACTCCACGTAGCCGGTGCCGATGGCGGAAAGAAAACGGTTAGGGACGGTGCGCAGGATGCCGAAAAACGAACCGACAAAAAAGGCGATAATCCAGGCCGCAATGGAGAGGGCCACGGTGACCTGGAAGCCACTCCATAACCAGCCCAGATAGGTGGTATTACCGAATGGGGCGGGCTGTAGAAAAATACCCCAGTTCCAGTCTATAGACATAACGTACTCCGAAAAAAAAGAGGGTAGCAGTGCTACCCTCGAAGATTGATCAATCGCGTTCTGGTGTTACACCTGCCGGGGAACGACCGGCCGGTGTACTGTCTGTCCGGGCGGGTACTGATCAATCGGGAGGGCAGGGTAACCCGCCCCTTATTCATTGTGTAAATAGCGTATCGCGGCTGTGGTTAGTTAAGTGCCTTATCATTCGGTGATTTGAACAGCGCTTTCATTTCGTCAGACAGTTCAAAATTCATGTTGAGATTTTTCGGCGGAATCGGGTTTTTAAACCATTTTTCGAACCATTTTTCCGCTTCGCCAGAGGTCTGGACCTGGGCGATGGTGTCGTCCATCAGCTTTTTAAATGCCGGGTCGTCTTTACGCAGCATACAGCCGTAAGCTTCTTCCGACTGCGGCTTGCCGACGATTTCCCACTGATCCGGTTTCTTCGCTTTGGCGCGTTCACCGGCCAGCAGGGCATCATCCATCATAAAGGCCACGGCGCGCCCGCTTTCCAGGGTACGGAAGGAGTCACCGTGATCTTTGGCGCTGATAATGCGCATGTTCATTTTCTGCTCGTCATTCAGCTTGTGGAGCAGGATTTCGGACGTGGTGCCGGACGTCACCACCACGGCTTTGTCTTTCAGATCCTCAAAACCGTGGATCGGGCCGCCTTTTTTCACCAGCAGACGGGTGCCCACCACAAAAATGGTGTCGGAGAAGGCCGCCTGTTTCTGGCGTTCAAGGTTGTTGGTGGTGGAGCCGCATTCAAAATCGAAGGTGCCGTTTTGCAGCAGCGGGATACGGTTCTGGGAGGTGACCGGGATCAGCTTGACCTGCAAATCAGGCTTATTGAGCTTTTTCTTGATGGCGTCAACAATGGCGTTGGAGTAATCCTGTGAATAGCCCACCACTTTCTGTTGGTTGTCGTAGTATGAGAACGGTACCGATGACTCCCGGTGGCCCACCACGATAACGCCGTTGTTGTTGATTTTATCCAGGGTCATAACAGGCTTGGCGTCTTCCGCCTGCGCCACGCTGGTGGCTCCCAGTCCGGCAAGTAGCCCCGCCGCAGCCAGCTTACGTAAATGCATATCCAACTCCTTTCTCCTGGCACCGGAGGTGCCGATACCCATGTTGTGAATGTGGTGTGGCTTTACTTATTGTGTGTTTATGGTTTGTCGTGTGTTTATATCGTGCGCTGAATGGCGCCCGATTATTGCTTATTTGTTAGCATTCTATTTGGCATTTTGTAAATGCTTTGGTTTTATTTTGTTGTTTTTTACGAAGTCACCCGCACCAAAATAAGGCAAAAAAATGAGATTGCACTATTTCAGCGCAGCGGCTGCGACCTGATGGTGCGCAGCCCGTTTACGGCAGTACGCGATATCGCTGGCAACCAACAATCTGCCTGTGATCAAGCAATTGCTGTGCCAGAGTGACGAAAGGTGATAATAACGGCAGGGGCGCACCGGTTGCCCGGTGCGCCGTGGATCAGGCGGATTTGCGGCGTTTTACCGCCAGCAGGAGACCGGCACAGCCGGTGAGCAGGGTGATAATCCAGACTGGCCAGTTACCCATCCGGGCGTAAGGCGTTAGCCCCCGGGTCGGCGTGACGCTGGTGGTCAGCACCTGGCGGGTAAACTGCGGGATTTGCGCGCTGATGCTACCGTCCGGTGCAACCACGGCAGTAATACCGTTGTTGGTGCTGCGTAACAGCGGACGGGACAGTTCCAGGGCCCGCATACGCGCCATCTGGAAGTGCTGCCACGGGCCGATAGATTTACCAAACCAGGCATCGTTAGAAATGGTCAGCAGAAAATCGCTGTCCGGGCGGAAGTTATCCCGCACCTGCTGACCAAGGATTATCTCATAGCAGATGGCCGCCGTCAGACGGTAACCGTGCGCCTGTAGTGGCGCCTGGCGATAATTACCGCGGCTGAATGACGACATCGGCAGATCAAAGAACGGCGCCAGCGGGCGCAGAATCGATTCCAGCGGCACAAATTCGCCAAACGGCACCAGATGGTTTTTGTTGTAGCGGTCGGTAGACTGGTAGCTGTAAGGGCTGTTTTCCCCGAGGACGATAATCGCGTTGTAGGTATCGTAGCGATTCAGCTTATTCAGCCGGGCGTCAACAATCCCGGTGATCAGGGTGCTGTGGTTGGCGCGCAGCAGATCGTCCATCATGGTGAGGAACGGTTGCTGGTTCATCTCCAGATCCGGGATAGCAGACTCTGGCCAGATAATCAGCCCGGATTTGCCCATTTCCGGCTGGGTGAGATCCAGATAGGTATGCAGCGTATTAAGCAGCTCTTTATCGTCCCACTTCATGGACTGGGGAATATCCCCCTGTACCAGTGACACCTGGGTGGTGCGATCGTTTAGTGGCTGGGACCAGGCGATATAACGCAGTGGCCAGGGCAGCAGCAGTAAGGCGGCACTGATGGCCAGCGGCTGCCAGCGGCGCTGGCGGATGGCCATCACCAGCAACCCGGCAATGATAATCAGCAGAAAGTTAATCCCTTCCACTCCGGTGACGGGCGCCAGGCCCTTCAGGGGACCGTCAATCTGGCTATAGCCAAACTGCAGCCACGGGAAGCCGGTGAGCACCCAGCCGCGCAGGAATTCGGTGATCTGCCAGAGCGCCGGGGCTATTAACACAAAACGCCACCAGCGCGCCTGCGGGGCCAGACGCCCCAGCAGGCCGCCAAACAGGCCGGTATACAGCGAGAGGTACGCCGCCAGCAGAACCACGAGGAAAATATTTATCGGGCCGGGCATACCGCCAAAGGTGGCGATACTGACGTAGACCCAGTTGATCCCGCTACCAAACAGGCCCATCCCCCAGGCGAAGCCAATCCCGGCGCTCTGCAGCGGCTTACGGTTCAGGGTTAACCCCAGCAGACCCATTAGCGAGAGCAGGGCTGCGGGCCAGATATCGTAGGGTGAGAATGCCAGGGTGCCACAGGCACCGAACAGTAACGCCAGCGGTAATCGTACTCGCTGGCGCTGAAGCAGAGCGCGTAAATCCATGATTAATTAATCTTCCAGATGGGGCTGTGGAGAATCGTCCGGTATTCTGACATGAACCTGAATAATACGGCGACTGTCTGACATTGCCACTTTAAACTGGTAACCGTCGATGTCGATGGTTTCCCCGCGGGTCGGCAAATGGCCAAATGCCTGCATCACCAGGCCGCCGATGGTGTCGACTTCGTCATCGCTGTAATGGGTACTGAATGCCTCGTTAAAATCCTCAATCGAGGCCAGGGCACGCACAGTCCAGGTATGGCGGCTGAGCTGACGGAAGTTGGTATCTTCTTCTTCGTCGTACTCATCTTCGATTTCGCCAACAATCAGTTCGAGAATGTCTTCAATGGTCACCAGGCCAGAGACCCCACCAAACTCATCAATCACGATGGCCATATGGTAACGCTGCGAGCGGAACTCTTTGAGCATCCGGTCAACACGTTTACTTTCCGGCACAACCACGGCGGTACGCAGCACTTTCTCCATGCTAAATGGCTCGGCGTCACTGCGCATAAACGGCAGCAGATCCTTGGCCATCAGTATCCCTTCGATGTGATCTTTGTCCTCGCTGATCACCGGGAAACGTGAATGGGCAGACTCGATAATCACATCAAGGCACTCATCAAGGGGCTGGTTACGTTTCAGGGTGATCATTTGGGAGCGGGGGATCATGATGTCGCGGACGCGCTGGTCGGCAATATCCATTACCCCTTCAAGCATATCGCGGGTGTCCTGATCGATAAGCTCGTTTTGTTCTGAATCACGAATTAGCGTCAGCAGCTCATCACGGTTTTTCGGTTCGCCGTGAAACAGCTGGTTCAGGATCAGGGAGAAAAAACCCTTTTTACTGTGGGGAGTGTCGCTACTGTGTGAATTGTCGTCGCTCATGGCGTTTTGATTGGGTTCTCATGTTAGTCAATTATCTGCCACGGGGAGCGAGTGGCTCCCCTGGCGCTACAAAATATTCCGGGGCCAGTAAGTGGCCGCACAGTCTACTCTTTCTCGGCAATGTACGGATCGTCGTAGCCAAGGGCAAGCATTATCTCTGTTTCCAGAGACTCCATCTCTTCGGCTTCGTCATCAACGATATGATCATAGCCTAATAAGTGCAGGCTACCGTGTACCACCATGTGCGCCCAGTGGGCATCCAGAGAGACGTCTTGCTCGGCGGCTTCCCGTTCAACCACCTGGCGGCAAATCACCAGATCGCCCAGCAGCGGCATCTCAATGCCCGGAGGGGCTTCGAAAGGGAAGGAGAGTACGTTGGTGGATTTATCTTTCCCGCGATAGGTTAAATTCAGCTCGTGGCTTTCGGCTTCATCCACCAGGCGCACGGTCACTTCGGACTCTTCCTGAAACGGCGGGATCACGGCATTCAGCCATGTCTGGAACTGGGCTGCATCTGGCAGGCCTGTGTTGTCTTCACAGGCCAGTTGCAGATCGAGGATGACCTGACTCATTTACTCTCCTGGCTCGCTTCTGACGCCTGCGCGTCGCGTTTGCGCTCGGCCGCCAGTTGCTCTTTACGTTTTTGCTCTGCGGTTTCCCATGCTTCGTACGCGTTTACAATGCGGGCCACCACCGGATGGCGCACCACGTCTTCGCTATGGAAAAAGTTAAAGCTGATTTCTTCGACATCCGCCAGCACTTCAATAGCATGGCGCAGGCCGGACTTGGTATTCCGCGGTAAGTCAATCTGGGTAACGTCCCCGGTGATCACCGCTTTGGAATTAAACCCGATGCGGGTCAGGAACATTTTCATCTGCTCGATGGTGGTGTTCTGACTTTCATCAAGAATGATAAACGCGTCGTTCAGGGTGCGGCCGCGCATATAGGCCAGCGGAGCCACTTCAATCACGTTACGCTCGATCAGTTTTTCGACTTTTTCAAAGCCGAGCATTTCGAACAGCGCATCGTACAGTGGCCGCAGGTACGGGTCCACTTTCTGGCTCAGATCCCCGGGCAAAAAGCCCAGTTTTTCCCCGGCTTCCACGGCGGGACGGGTGAGCAGAATACGGCGGATCTCCTGGCGCTCCAGGGCATCCACGGCGGCAGCCACCGCCAGATAGGTTTTACCGGTCCCCGCAGGGCCGACACCAAAGGTGATGTCGTTGTCGAGGATATTGGCAATATACTGGGCCTGGTTAGGAGTCCGTGGTTTGATAACCCCGCGTTTGGTCTTGATATTGACCGCTTTCCCGTACTCCGGCACGCTGTCGGCGATTTGCTCCAGCACGCGGAACTCTTTGATGGCGAGGTGGATCTGTTCTGGCTCAATATCGTTGAGCTGGCCGCGCACCGGGGCGGTGTCGACATACAGGTGGCGCAGGATATCCGCGGCAGCATTGACCGTCAGCTCACGGCCTGTCAGGGTAAAATGATTGTCGCGGCGGTTGATTTCGATACCCAGCCGACGCTCCAGCTGCTTAATGTTGTCATCAAACGGGCCGCACAGGCTGAGTAAACGGGCGTTATCGGCGGGTTCCAGGGTTAATTCACGGGTTTCGATATTCAAACTATTCCTCTTACCTCTTACAGTGACCTCTTACAGGGACCTCTTACGTGGATAAGCGTGGTTAACATCACGGGGATGGTCCCGGCCGTTGAGAAAATTATTCATGGCGCGCAGAGAAGGCGCAAGGCCTGGTGTTGATATTTGGGTGCTGTCTTCAGAATGCAAGGGCGGTAATAAAAAAGCGGCGGACAGGGGATGCCTGCCCGCCGCCTTGATTTATGCGCTATCAGGGCTGCCAGACACCAACACCCAGTTCATCTTCTTTACGGGTGCGGGCGATGATTGCGGCGGGGCTTTCAGCCACCCGCAGGCCCATTTCATCTTCGGTACGCACGACTTTACCGCGCAGCGAGTTGGGGAATACGTCGGTAATTTCGACATCCACGAACTTGCCTATCATCTCCGGGTTACCTTCGAAGTTGACCACCCGGTTATTTTCGGTGCGGCCAGACAGCTCCATAATGCTCTTGCGGGAGGTGCCTTCCACCAGGATACGCTGGACAGTGCCCATCATACGGCGGCTCCAGGCCATGGCCTGCTGGTTAATGCGATCCTGCAGAATATACAGCCGCTGTTTTTTCTCTTCTTCTGGCACATCATCAACCATGTCGGCGGCCGGGGTACCCGGACGGGCAGAGAAGATAAAGCTGTAGCTCATGTCAAAGTTAACGTCGGCGATAAGCTTCATGGTCTGTTCGAAGTCCTGCTGGGATTCCCCCGGGAAGCCGACGATAAAGTCAGAACTTATCTGGATATCCGGGCGCGCGGCGCGCAGCTTGCGGATAATCGCTTTGTATTCCAGGGCAGTGTGGGTACGGCCCATCAGATTCAGGACCCGATCGGCGCCACTCTGTACCGGCAGGTGCAGGAAGCTCACCAGCTCCGGGGTATCCCGATAGACGTCCACGATATCATCGGTGAACTCAATGGGGTGGCTGGTGGTAAAACGAATGCGGTCAATACCGTCAATGGCGGCCACCAGGCGCAGCAAGTCAGCAAAGGAGCCCTGGGTACCGTCGTAGTTTTCGCCACGCCAGGCGTTAACGTTCTGGCCCAGCAGGTTAACTTCACGTACGCCCTGGGCGGCCAGTTGCGCCACTTCCAGAATGATATCATCGCTCGGGCGGCTGACTTCTTCACCGCGGGTATAAGGCACCACGCAGTAAGTGCAGTATTTATTACAGCCTTCCATGATAGACACAAAGGCGGTAGGGCCTTCGGCGCGGGGCTCCGGCAGACGGTCGAATTTTTCGATTTCCGGGAAGCTGATATCCACCACCGGGCTGCGATTGCCGCTCACGTGGTTAATCATCTCCGGCAGGCGGTGCAGGGTTTGTGGCCCAAAAATAATGTCCACGTAGTGGGCGCGCTGGCGAATATGGTCCCCTTCCTGAGAGGCGACACAACCGCCGACCCCAATAATCAGCTCAGGGTTCTTATCCTTCAGTGTTTTCCAGCGGCCTAACTGATGGAAAACCTTCTCCTGCGCTTTTTCGCGAATAGAACAGGTATTCAGCAGCAGAACATCCGCCTCTTCAGCCACGTCAGTCAGGGTAAAACCATGCGTGGTTTCCAGCAGATCGGCCATCTTTGATGAATCGTACTCGTTCATCTGACAGCCCCAGGTTTTGATATGGAGTTTTTTTGTCATTGACTTGCCATTTCTCAGTTAACGCCAGGAATGCAGGGCGCGTATTGTAATGCTTTGCCGGGTTCGTGACCAGTAGACAGCGCATACCATCAATTAAATCAAAAATCCGGTAAACTTACCCGATGAAAACAAACGGGGAATAACCATGGATAATCATCAGACGGATGTGGCCGTTGTCGGCGGCGGAATGGTGGGCGCCGCCGTGGCGTTAGGACTGGCCCGGGAAGGCTTTCAGGTGACACTGGTTGAGCAGCAGCCCCCCGGCGCCTTTGACGCCAGCCAGCCCCCGGATGTGCGGATTTCGGCCATCAGTAGCGCCTCGGTGGGGTTTTTACGTTCTCTTGATATCTGGCGCCGGGTACAGGCGATGCGTAGCCACCCCTATACCCGGCTGGAAACCTGGGAGTGGCAACAGGCGCACGTTGTGTTTGATGCCAGTGAATTACAGCTCCCGGAGCTGGGCTATATGGTGGAAAACAACGTCCTGCAGCTGGCGCTGTGGCAGGCCCTGGAGGCACACCCCCGGGTGCGTTGCCTGTGCCCGGCGACCCTGCGCGCGATGACCCGCGGGCCGGATCACCGCCATCAGCTACAGTTTGCCGATGGCCAGACCCTTGACGCTCAGCTGGTTATTGGTGCAGACGGCGCCCATTCCCGGATCCGCCAGTGGGCGGGGATCGGTATCCACGCCTGGGACTATAACCAGTCTTGTATGCTGATCAGCGTGCAGTGTGACAGCTCTCCCGGGGAGGCCACCTGGCAAGAATTTAGCCCCCGTGGGCCCCGGGCGTTCTTACCGTTATTTGATAACTGGGCTTCCCTGGCCTGGTATGATGCGCCGGCGCGGATCCGCCAGTTGCAGAGTATGCCGATGGCGCAGTTGCAGCGTGAGATTGCCCAGACCTTTCCGGCCCGGCTCGGTAAGGTGACACCGGTTGCTTGCGGCGGGTTTCCGCTGGTGCGGCGCCATGCGTTGCGCTACGTGCAGGACGGAATTGCCCTGGTGGGGGATGCGGCCCATACCATTCATCCCCTGGCGGGGCAGGGGGTTAACCTCGGTTACCGGGATGCGGAAGCGCTGATCGATGTGCTGGCCACTGCCCGGGGGTATGGGGAGCGCTGGTACAGCGCGCCGGTACTGAAGCGCTATCAGCACCGGCGCCAGCCGGATAATTTCCTGATGCAAAGCGGGATGGACCTATTTTATGCCGGGTTCAGTAATAGCCTGACACCGGTTAAGGTGCTGCGGAACCTGGGATTAATGGCGGCCCAGCGCGCCGGGGTGCTGAAACGCCAGGCGTTACGCTACGCTCTGGGATTATAGCGCCACGGAAAACAGGATGACGGATGCCGGGGCAACCCGGTATCTGGCCTGTTATCGTTACGATGGATAATTACAGAAAAGCAAAAGGCTCGCCGAAGCGAGCCTTTCTTATTGGCTGGGGTACGAGGATTCGAACCTCGGAATGCTGGAATCAGAATCCAGTGCCTTACCGCTTGGCGATACCCCAATTGTCATTGCCGACCGCGATCGTCAATGTAGTAAGTTGGCTGGGGTACGAGGATTCGAACCTCGGAATGCTGGAATCAGAATCCAGTGCCTTACCGCTTGGCGATACCCCAACAGGCTATAAGCCGTTCCTGTTTATCAAAGCAGGTTTTTTACTTCTCAGGTCGTTATTGCGTGGCTAAGACAGGAAACTAACCAACATCACCGGCGTGAGTAACATGCTTTAATTTTAAGTGGCTGGGGTACGAGGATTCGAACCTCGGAATGCTGGAATCAGAATCCAGTGCCTTACCGCTTGGCGATACCCCAATCAACTTGTGTGGTGAATTGCGCGTTGGCAATTAACCGAAATATGGTGGCTACAACGGGATTCGAACCTGTGACCCCATCATTATGAGTGATGTGCTCTAACCAGCTGAGCTATGTAGCCAAATTTTATTTTCACCAGCCCGCGACGACTGGCTGGGGTACCTGGATTCGAACCAGGGAATGCCGGTATCAAAAACCGGTGCCTTACCGCTTGGCGATACCCCAAGACCTGAGTCAAAACGACGACTCATGTCGCAAAATAAGTGGCTGGGGTACCTGGATTCGAACCAGGGAATGCCGGTATCAAAAACCGGTGCCTTACCGCTTGGCGATACCCCATCCGTGCACGCGCTAAAGTGAAATGGTGCGGGAGACGAGACTTGAACTCGTACACCTTGCGGCGCCAGAACCTAAATCTGGTGCGTCTACCAATTTCGCCACTCCCGCAAAAAAGATGGTGGCTACAACGGGATTCGAACCTGTGACCCCATCATTATGAGTGATGTGCTCTAACCAGCTGAGCTATGTAGCCATCTTTTTTTCGCGTTACCTTATCGGCGGTGCGGGGCGCATTATGCGTATTGGGCCTTGCAGCGTCAACAAGTTTTTTGCCAAAAGTCGGTGTGAATGGCGTGTTTGTCTGACTTACGAACAGCTTGCTGATTTTATCGACAACTTCTGGTTAATTAACCGGAATATGGTGGCTCAACGGCGACAGAGTCTATCAAAAAACGGGCCCGCAGGCCCGTTTGTTAAGCTATTTTCAGCGGCAGTTTACTTCTGGTAGGCGGACTGATGTACGCCTACTGCGCGGCCGGAGGGATCGTCCATCTTTTTGAAGGTTTCGTCCCATTCGATGGCTTTCGCCGACGAGCAGGCCACTGAAGGGCCACCAGGGACACATTCCGCTGCACTCGGCACCGGGAACAGCGCTTCAAAGATCTCACGATACAGGTAGGCTTCCTTCGATGCCGGGGTGTTATACGGGAAGCGGAAGTGCGCCGTTTCCAGCTGCTGATCGGTTATCTGCTGGTTAGCGACCTCTTTTAGCGAGTCAATCCAGCTGTAGCCCACCCCGTCAGAGAACTGCTCTTTCTGGCGCCAGGCGACGCTGGCCGGCAGGTAAGATTCAAAACATTCGCGCAGGATATGTTTTTCCATCTTGCCGTTGCTGCCGCACATTTTGTCTTCCGGGTTGATGCGCATCGCCACATCAAGGAACTTTTTATCCAGGAACGGTACCCGGGCTTCGACACCCCAGGCCGACATGGCTTTGTTGGCCCGGGCGCAGTCATACATATGCAGCGCCTGTAATTTACGCACTGTCTCTTCATGCAGCTCTTTGGCATTGGGGGCTTTATGAAAATAGAGATAGCCGCCAAATACTTCGTCGGAGCCTTCCCCGGAGAGCACCATTTTGATCCCCATCGCTTTAATTTTGCGGGACATCAGGTACATCGGGGTTGAGGCGCGGATCGTGGTCACATCGTAGGTTTCGATGTGATAAATCACGTCACGGATGGCGTCCAGCCCTTCCTGGACCGTGAAGTGAATTTCATGGTGTACCGTACCGAGGTGGTTCGCCACTTCCTGGGCGGCTTTCAGATCCGGGGAACCCTCAAGGCCCACCGCAAAGGAGTGCAGTTGTGGCCACCAGGCTTCACTGCGCTCTTGATCTTCTACCCGACGGGCGGCAAATTTCTTGGTTACCGCAGAGATAATGGATGAATCCAGGCCACCGGACAGCAGCACGCCGTAGGGGACGTCGGACATCAGGTGACTTTTGACGGACTCTTCCAGCGCCTGGCGCAGCACGTTGCGATCGGTCACGTTATCTTTTACCGCGTCATAGCTGAACCAGTCACGCTGGTAGTATTCGCGGATTTCACCGTCCTTACTCCACAGGTAGCTGCCGGCGGGGAACTCTTTGATGGTGCGGCATACCGGGGTCAGGGCTTTCATTTCTGATGCCACATAGAAGTTGCCGAACTCGTCGTAGCCCATATACAGCGGGATAATACCGACATGGTCGCGGCCAATCAGGTAGGCGTCTTGCTGGGCATCATAAAGAATAAACGCAAACATGCCCTGTAAATCGTCGAGGAAGTTCGGGCCTTTTTCCTGGTACAGCGCGAGGATAACTTCGCAGTCGGACCCGGTCTGAAACTGATAACGGTCACCGTATTCGGCGCGCAGCGCCTGGTGGTTGTAGATTTCACCGTTGACCGCCAGCACATGGGTTTTGGCGACGTTGTACAGCGGCTGGGCACCGGCGTTGACGTCAACAATTGACAGGCGCTCATGCGCCAGAATGGCGTTATCGCTGGCGTAAATACCGGACCAGTCCGGGCCACGGTGGCGCATCAGGCGGGAAAGCTCCAGCGCTTTTTTACGCAACTCACCTGCGTCAGTTTTAATATCCAGAACACCAAAAATTGAGCACATAAACTTCTCCATGAGACTGAGCGTGATGTTGTTTGTTGTGCAGGGGCGCTTTGCTGTTTTTTTGCCTCTGTCTGCACGTCATGGATAAGAAAATGCCCCATTTGTTGCCGGTTGTGCAAGCCTTTTGCCCGGTTACCGCAAAAAAAACAACACCGATTACAGATTGTTGAAAAAAGACCAATTAACAAGCGGAGAAATTAGCGGATCGGCAATTTTATCAGGGATTGTTTGATGAGAGGGATAACCGCAGGCGGGAGAATCTCTCGTACCGCTAACCGGTACGAGGAGGGATTAAATAACGTCGATTTCGGCCACTGACGGGTAGATCCAGCTAGGGCGGAACGGCATATCGTCAATGTCTTCAAGTGTCGAGACACCGGAAAGCACCAGTATCGTTTCCAGGCCGGCCTGAAAGCCCGCCAGAATATCGGTACGCAGATTGTCCCCGACGATCACGGTCTCTTCGGAGTGCGCCTGCATTTTATTCAGCGCTGCGCGGATAATCCACGGGCTCGGTTTCCCCACGTAGAACGGTTTACGCCCGGCGATTTTTTCAATACCGGCACACAGCGCGCCGCAGGCAGGAGAAAAACCGTGGCCGTGGGTGTCCGGGTTGGTGGCAATAAACCGGGCGCCGTTGGCGACAAAGAACGCGGCTTTGTGCATCATTTCCCAGTTATAGGAGCGGGTCTCCCCGACGATAACAAAGTCCGGGTTAATATCCGTGATGGTAAAACCGGCTTTATACAGCTCGTGGATCAAGGCCCCTTCACCCACCACATAGGCTTTTTTACCTTCCTGGCGGCGTAAGAAGTCGGCGGTTGCCATCGCCGAGGTGTAAAAAACGCTGTCCGGCAGATCAAGACCGGCGGAGGCAAAACGGTTCGCCAGATCCTGGCCGGTTTGGGACGGGTAGTTTGTCAGCAGAACCAAAGACAGTCCTTTTTCAAGGATGCCATTAAGGAAGGCGGCGGCACCGGGTATTGCCACGTTATCGTGCATCAGTACGCCGTCGATATCACAAATTACATTCTTAAGGGTCATGGACAACTCGGTGACATAAATATAAGCAGGCGGTTACTATAGCCTGGATTAATGGATTGCTTGCTAACTTTCCAGCAGACGCTGTAGCAGGGCGCCGTTAAGCATCGAACGCTTCACCAGGGCAAATGCCCCCACCGCGGAACGGTCATCCAGTTGGGAGCAAACCACCGGTAAATCGTGGCGAAACGCCTTCAGCGCCTGTGCCGCAATGCAACGTTCAATGGCGGGCAGGATCACTTTGGCAGACTCGGTTATCTCACCGGCAATCACCACTTTTTGCGGGTTAAATAAATTAATCGCAATGGCAATGGCCTTACCCAACTGGCGGCCAACGTACTCCAGCACTTCACAGGCCAGCGCGTCGCCTTTATTGGCGGCTTTGCAGATGTGCTCTATCTTGCATTCGTCCGGGGTCAGCCGGGTCGGATAGCCCTGTTCCATTAACTGGCGCACCCGGTGTTCAATGGCCGCATTGGCGGCGACGGTTTCCAGACAGCCGAAGTTGCCACAGTGGCAGCGCTCCCCCAGTGGGTCAATCTGAATGTGGCCAATTTCACCGACATTGCCATTACGGCCAATAAATATCTGGCCGTTGGATAAAATCCCCGCCCCGGTCCCCCGGTGGACACGCACCAAAATCGAATCTTCACAATCCTGGGTGGCGCCGAAATAGTGCTCGGCCAGGGCCAGGCTGCGAATATCGTGGCCGACAAAACAGGTGATATTAAAACGCTGCTCCAGTAACCCGACCAGCCCCCAGTTATGGACCTGGATATGGGGCATATAGCGCACGATACCGCTGTCCGGGTCAACCAGGCCCGGGAGGATAACCGAGATGGCAATCAGCTCGCGAATTTTGCGCTGGCAGTTTTCAATAAAATGGCTGATGGCGTTGATCAGCGCGGTTTCGAGGGTTTCCTGAGTACGCTGTGGCAGCGGGTAGTGCTCCTCGGCGAGATGTTTTGCGCTCAGGTCAAACAGGGTGATGGTGGCATCGTAGCGCCCAAGGCGCACGCCGATAGCCTGAAAGCCACGGGTTTCCGTGACAATCGAAATAGCGCGGCGGCCCCCGGTAGAGGCCTGCTGATCCACTTCTTTAATTAACCCGCGCTCAATGAGTTGGCGGGTTATTTTGGTCACACTGGCGGGGGCAAGCTGACTTTGTTCCGCGATTTGAATTCTCGAGATCGGCCCATGCAGATCAATCAGGCGGTAAACGGCCGCGCTGTTTAATTGCTTTACCAGATCAACATTGCCTATTTGAGCTTGTCCGCCAGTGGTCATGCATTACTTATCCGGTTACGACCTCGTCACCATTAACGATGGTCCTGATAATATGATAATCGCGGTTGAATACCGTGATATTCGCAACTTTACCCGCAGCAATGCTGCCGAGGGTATTATCCACACCCATGGCGCGTGCCGGGTAGAGGGTTGCCATCCGCAGCACTTCATCCAGCGCCAGGTTGACATGTTCTACCAGGTTGCGAACCCCTTCTATCATGGTGAGCGACGAGCCACTCAGGGTGCCGTTTTCATCCACGCAAAGTCCATTACGGTAGTATATTGTTTTCCCGGCGAAAATGAACTGGTCAATGTTCGCCCCGGCCGGTGCAGTGGCGTCGGTCACCAGGCACAGCTTGTCGCCTTTAATGCGTTTGGCCATGCGGATATTGGAATAATCCACGTGCAGACCGTCACAGATAATCCCGCAGTACAGATCCGGCTCATCAAATACCGCCCCCGCCAGGCCTGGCTCGCGGCCCGTAATATACGGCATGGCATTGAACAGGTGAGTGGCGAAACGGATACCGGCACGGAAGCCGCGTTTTGCTTCTTTCCAGGTGGCGTTCGAGTGCCCGGCGGAGATCACTATCCCGGCGGCGGTCAGTTTTTCGATCACTTCCGGTTCCACCATTTCTGGCGCCAGGGTGATTTTGGTTATCACATCAGCATTCTGGCACAGGAAATCCACCAGTTGGGGTTCCGGTTTGCGCACGAAGTCCGGGTTGTGGGTGCCTTTTTTGATGATGTTCAGCCACGGCCCTTCCAGATGCAGGCCCAGGGCCTGGTTCGGGTGTTTGGCTTTATATTCGCGCATTACCCGCACGCCTTGTTGCATCAGGGCGTCGCTGGTGGTGATCAGGGTCGGCAGGTAGCTGGTGCAGCCCGATTTCTCATTGGCTTTTTGCATAATTTCCAGCGTTTCAACCGAGATGGCTTCCGCCGTATCGTTGAACTGTACGCCACCGCATCCGTTCAGTTGTACATCAATAAATCCGGGGGCAATGATGGCGCCCCCCATGTCACGTTGTTCAATGCCAGCCGGTAGTTCCGCAACAGGACAAACGCGCTCAATCAGGCCATTCGCAATTACAACTGCATGGTCGTCCAGGACTTCATGGCCGCTATAGATACGGCCGTGAGTTAATGCATACATAAATACCCCCGGTATCAAACAGACTTAAAAACCTTTAATATTTTCCGCTTCCAGCTCAGTGAAGTACTTCAGCGTTTTCACTTTCAACTCCATGGTGGACGGCTCATCGCACACAATCAGTGTCTTAGGATGCAGCTGCAGGCAACTGATGGTCCACATATGGTTAACGCTGCCTTCGACAGCCGCTTGCAGCGCCTGGGCTTTGACGTGGCCCAGCACCAGGATCATGACTTCTTCGGCATCCAGCAGCGTACCCACACCCACCGTCAGCGCGTATTTTGGCACTTTATTGACATCCCCACCGAAGAAACGTGAGTTTGCTACCCGGGTGTCATGGGTCAGGGTTTTAATGCGGGTGCGGGAGGAGAGGGAGGACGCCGGTTCGTTAAAGGCGATATGACCGTCGTTGCCGACGCCGCCCATAAACAGATGGATTTTACCGTAGGCGCGGATTTTCTCTTCATAGCGGCGACACTCTGCATCGACATCGGCCACATTTCCATCGAGCAGATTGATATTTTCAGCGGGAATATCAATATGATCAAAGAAATTTCGATGCATAAACGTATGGTAGCTCTCCGGGTGATCTTCCGGCAGCCCAACGTACTCATCCATATTAAAGGTGACGACGTTTTTAAAGCTAACCTCCCCGGCGTTGTACATCTCGATCAGTGCTTTATAGGTGGCCAGCGGCGTACCGCCAGTAGGCAGGCCCAGCACGAATGGGCGATCCGCGGTGGGTTTGAAAGCATTAATGCGATTAACGATATGCCGGGCGGACCATGTGCCTACCTGCTCAGCCGTCGCCAGGGGAATCAGTCTCATCATTCACCTCTATAGTTAAGTTTGAAATATGTGTCAGAGGAGTGCCTGGCTAAGTGTAAATGGATTCCAGGACAGAGTGGTAAAGCTTCCTCTGTTTTGATTTTTTGAATGATAAAATAAGTTTTCTGTATTGGCCAGTGACTGGAGGGTTGCGAGAGGATATTTGGTGATTGTAATCACAAAAGGGGCGCTTTTAATTTGCGATACGAATTAATTTTTCACACACTTCGGTTGTGAGTAGATTTGCTAACTGACATTCGATAGCGTGACACTATAAAAAATATGGCCTGCAGGCCGCTAATAGGGTCTCATAGGGGGAATAAAGTGAGTATTCTTGGTTATTTACAACGCGTGGGACGGGCCCTTATGGTGCCAGTTGCCACACTGCCAGCAGCAGCAATACTGATGGGGGTTGGTTACTGGATTGACCCGATTGGCTGGGGGGGAGATAACGCCCTTGCGGCCTTCTTCATTAAATCTGGTTCCGCCATCATTGATAATATGGGTGTGCTGTTTGCGGTGGGTATCGCATACGGTATGTCTAAAGATAAAGACGGTGCCGCCGCCCTGGCGGGTTTCGTCGGCTTCCTGGTACTGACCACACTCTGTGCGCCAGCATCAGTGGCAATGATTCAAAAGATCCCACTGGATCAGGTTCCCGCGGCGTTCGCGAAGATTCAGAACCAGTTCGTGGGCATCATGGTGGGTATTATCTCCGCCGAACTGTATAACCGGTTCAGCGCGGTAGAGCTGCCTAAAGCACTCTCTTTCTTCAGCGGCCGCCGTCTGGTGCCGATTATCACCTCTTTCGTGATGATCCTGGTGGCGTTCATCCTGATGTACCTGTGGCCGGTTGTGTTTGCGGGCCTGGTAACCTTCGGTGAACATATCCAGAAACTGGGTTCTGCCGGTGCCGGTCTGTATGCCTTCTTTAACCGTCTGTTGATCCCGGTTGGTCTGCACCATGCGCTGAACTCGGTGTTCTGGTTTGACGTTGCCGGTATTAACGATATTCCTAACTTCCTCGGCGGTGCGCAGTCTATTGAAGCCGGCAAAGCGGTCGTGGGGATCACCGGGCGTTATCAGGCGGGCTTCTTCCCGATCATGATGTTCGGCCTGCCGGGTGCAGCGCTGGCGATTTACCAGTGTGCCCGCCCGGAGAATAAAGCCAAAGTGGCCGGTATTATGATGGCGGGTGCTTTTGCTGCCTTCTTCACCGGTATCACTGAGCCGCTGGAATTCTCCTTTATGTTCGTGGCGCCAGTACTGTACTTCATTCACGCGGTGCTGACCGGTATCTCCGTCTATATCGCTGCGGCCATGCAGTGGATTTCCGGCTTCGGCTTCAGTGCTGGTCTGGTGGATATGGCGCTGCAGTCCCGCAACCCGCTGGCCACCCACTGGTGGATGCTGATCCCGCAGGGTCTGGTGTTCTTTGTTATCTACTACGTGGTGTTCCGCTTTGCTATCACCAAATTCAACATGATGACCCCGGGTCGTGAGCTGGCGGTAAGCGGCAGCGAAAGCGATGGCCAGGATCAGAATGTCGGCGGCGGTGCTGCCGGTGGTGAGCAGGACTCTGCTGCGCTGGCAAAACAGTATATTGCCGCGATTGGTGGCTCCGATAACCTGACCGGTATCGACGCCTGTATTACCCGTCTGCGCTTGACCGTAAAAGACAGCGCGATGGTTAACGACGCGCTGGCGAAACGTCTGGGTGCGTCCGGGGTGATTCGCCTCAACAAAACCAGTGTGCAGATTATTGTTGGCTTCGTGGCCGAGAAAATTGCCAACGCCATGAAAACCACCGGTCATGTGGATGCGGCGCCTGCGGCAGCGGCTCCGGCAGCCCCGGCGGCAGCGGCAAAACCACAGGCGGTGCCTGTCAGCGGTAAACCGGTGATTGCCGCACTGGTGGCGCCGGTAAGTGGTGAAGTGGTGGATCTGGAAACCGTACCGGACGAAGCCTTTGCCAGCAAAGCCGTGGGCGATGGTGTAGCGATTAAGCCGACTGACAAAACCGTGGTGTCCCCGGCTGCCGGGACCATTGTGAAAATCTTCAATACCAATCATGCGTTCTGCCTGGAAACTGAGAAAGGCGCAGAGATTGTGGTGCACATGGGGCTCGATACCGTGGCACTGGATGGCAAGGGCTTTACCCGGCTGGTGGAAGAAGGTGCCGAGGTAACCGCAGGTCAGCCGGTTCTGGAGATGGATCTGGATTATCTGAATGCCAATGCCCGTTCGATGATAAGCCCGGTAGTGTGCAGCAACATCGATGACTTTAGCGGTCTGGTATTCCAGGCGAAAGGCACCGTGGTTGCGGGCCAGACGCCGCTGTATGAGATTAAAGGCAAGTAATTTACGATAATTCCTGAGTAGTCGTTATGCCTGAGCGGCCGGGGTTTCCCCTGGCCGCTTTTTTTATGGTTTATCGTGTACCGTGCAGATTTGTGATACAGCCCCGGTTATTCACCTGGCTCTGGCATACATACTGGCAAACTGTTGATAACAGACAACACTTATCGCTCACAGGATCAACACGCACAGTAAAGGTATACAGATGAAAAAACGTGTTCTCGCGCTTTGTTTTACCGCGTTGTTCTCTGCTCAGGCATTTGCCCTGGCGGCCCCCGGAAATGACACCACCACCAAACCCGATCTCTACTACCTGAAAAACAGCGAATCCATCGACAGCCTGGCGCTGTTACCGCCGCCGCCAGAAGTGGGCAGCATTGCGTTCCTGAACGATCAGGCGATGTATGAGCAGGGAAGGCTGCTACGCAACACGCCGCGGGGCAAACTGGCGGCAGAAGACGCTAACCTGAGCAGTGGCGGGGTGGCAAACGCGTTCTCCGGGGCATTTGGCAGCCCGATTACCGCCAAAGACGCCCCGGCGCTCCACAAGCTGCTGACCAATATGATTGAAGATGCCGGGGACCTGGCCACCCGCAGCGCCAAAGATCATTACATGCGCATCCGGCCATTTGCGTTCTACGGGGTGCCGACCTGTAATACCACCGAACAGGATAAACTGTCGAAAAATGGCTCCTATCCTTCTGGCCATACCTCCATTGGCTGGGCCACGGCACTGGTGCTGGCTGAAGTTAACCCCCAGCGCCAGAATGCTATTCTGAAACGGGGCTATGAACTGGGCCAGAGCCGGGTCATTTGCGGTTATCACTGGCAGAGCGATGTTGATGCTGCCCGGGTTGTGGGCTCCGCGATTGTGGCCACCTTGCATAACAACCCCAACTTCCAGCAACAGCTGCAAAAGGCGAAACAGGAGTTCGCCCAGCGTCAGCCGTAATCGCTGGCCTGCCGGGGATGATGGTTCCCCGGCATAACCGATCGCACTGGCTGCTCTTCGCTATTCCCTCAATAACACTGGCGGTATATGATTTTGTGCAATGAAAAGGTTGTGTCACGCCGCAGCTTATAAGATCATGTACCGTTAACCGATGTTTCCGCTTTGAGGACTTTGCGATGAGTGAGGCTGAAGCCCGCCCAACTAATTTTATTCGTCAGATCATTGATGAAGATCTGGCCAGTGGTAAGCACACAACAATCTGCACCCGTTTCCCGCCGGAACCCAACGGTTACCTGCATATTGGCCACGCCAAATCAATTTGCCTGAACTTTGGTATTGCCCGGGATTATCAGGGGCTGTGCAACCTGCGTTTTGATGATACCAACCCGACGAAAGAAGATATCGAATTCGTTGAGTCGATCAAAAATGACGTGCAGTGGCTGGGTTTCCACTGGAGTGGCGATATTCGTTACTCATCAAACTACTTCGACCAGCTGTATCACTATGCCATTGAGTTAATCAATAAAGGCCTGGCCTATGTTGATGAGCTTTCTGCTGAGCAGATCCGTGAATACCGCGGCACCCTGACCCAGCCGGGTAAAAATAGCCCGTTCCGCGATCGCACCATTGAAGAAAACCTCGCGCTGTTCGAAAAAATGCGCGCCGGTGGCTTTGCGGAAGGGGCGGCCTGCCTGCGTGCCAAAATTGATATGGCGTCACCGTTTATCGTGATGCGTGACCCGGTGCTGTACCGAATCAAGTTCGCCGAACACCACCAGACCGGTAATAAGTGGTGCATCTACCCGATGTATGATTTCACCCACTGCATCTCCGATGCCCTGGAAGGGATAACCCACTCACTATGTACGCTGGAGTTTCAGGATAACCGTCGTCTGTATGACTGGGTTCTGGAGCACATCACCATTGATGCGCACCCGCACCAGTATGAGTTCTCCCGCCTGAATCTCGAATACACTGTGATGTCCAAGCGTAAACTGAACCTGCTGGTGACCGACCATATCGTCGAAGGCTGGAACGATCCGCGTATGCCGACCATTTCTGGCCTGCGCCGTCGCGGTTATACCGCAGCTGCGGTCCGTGAGTTCTGCAAACGCATTGGGGTTACCAAACAGGACAACAACGTGGAAATGGCCGCGCTGGAAGCCTGCATCCGCGAAGACCTGAATGAAAACGCCCCGCGCGCAATGGCAGTTATCGACCCGGTTAAAGTGGTCCTTGAAAACTACCCGCAGGGCAGCAGTGAAATTATCGCCATGCCGAACCATCCGAATAAACCGGAAATGGGCAGCCGCGATGTGCCGTTCAGCGGGGAAATCTGGATCGATCGCGCCGACTTCCGCGAAGAAGCCAACAAACAGTACAAACGTCTGGTGCTGGGCAAAGAAGTGCGCCTGCGTAACGCTTATGTCATCAAGGCAGAACGCGTTGAGAAGGACGATGCCGGTAACATCACCACGATTTACTGCTCCTACGATGCGGACACCCTGAGCAAGGATCCGGCTGACGGGCGCAAGGTGAAAGGGGTTATCCACTGGGTTAGCGCCGCACACGCGCTGCCGGTAGAGATCCGCCTGTATGACCGTCTGTTTAGCGTGCCGAACCCGGGCGCCGCAGACGACTTCCTGGCCACCATTAACCCGGAATCCCTGGTTATCCGTCAGGGATATGCGGAGCCTGGCCTGAGCAATGCAGAGCAGGGTAATGCCTTCCAGTTTGAGCGTGAAGGGTATTTCTGCCTCGACAGCGTGCATTCCACTGCGGAAAAACCGGTATTTAACCGTACTGTTGGCCTGCGTGACACTTGGGCAAAAGTGGCCGGGTAATCGCCGCCGCGCTTGCTGAGAAAACGCCGCATATATGCGGCGTTTTTTTGGCATTTTTTACTGAGTTATCCGCCCGGTGCGGCGGAAACCCGCTGTGCTTATCCAGTAGTGAATGTAATCATTCGCGTCGCGAAATAATACCCTGATGAAGTGAATGACGCTAATAAGGTTCTATTATGTGTTCTGGTGATAATGTCATCGGAAAACGGTGGACTAGTATGCATTGTGCCGCTGTGACGACCGTTTATAGCGCGTAAATCAAGCGCCTGTCGCGAAAATAATTTCATGTAACAAAATATCACCAATTGTGTGTCCCTCGTCATAATTCTGATAATCCCCGGCAATTCTTGATTGATAATTCGCGTCGCGAAAAATAATCTAGCACCTGTGGTGTCAGGCGGTTTGCGTCCCGAACTGCAGATATTTTTTATTATTTATTTTTTTGCCTTGTGTATTGCACGGGCACTTTTATTCGTCAAAGAGGAATTTCCATATGCGTACCTTGAGGGGTAAACGTAGTGCGTTAGCTTTAGCTATCGCCAGCGTAACGGCGCTATCCGGCTGGGGGGCCGCCCCCGTGGCTCAGGCCGCCGGGTTTATTGATGATTCAACCATGACGGGCGGCATTTATTACTGGCAACGTGAACGTGACCGTAAAGATGTCACCGATAACGGGAAATATAAAACTAACCTGTCGCACTCAACCTGGAACGCCAATCTTGATTTCCAGTCTGGCTATGCGGCGGATATGTTTGGCCTCGATGTGGCGGTGTTTACCGCGGTGGAAATGGCCGAAAACTCAGCCAGCGGCCACCCTAATGAAATCGCGTTCTCCTCCAGTAATAAAGCCTATAAAGAGGACTGGAGCGGCGATAAAAGCGGCGTGAGTCTGTATAAAGCCGCGGCTAAATTCCAGTACGGCCCCGTCTGGGCCCGGGCCGGTTATATTCAGCCTACCGGCCAGACATTATTAGCGCCGCACTGGAGTTTTATGCCGGGGACTTATCAGGGGGCGGAAGCCGGGGCGAAATTTGACTTCGAGCAAAATGGCCTGCTGAGTTTCTCCTATATGTGGACCAACCAATATAAAGCGCCGTGGCATATTGAAATGGATCGCTTTTATCAGATTGATGGCCACACCAAAGTCGATTATCTGCACTCGCTGGGCGCCCGGTACGACTTTAAAAATGATTTAGTACTGGAAGCGGCATTTGGCCAGTCGAAAGGCTATATCGATCAGTATTTTGCCAAAGCGAGCTATAAATTTGATATCCCCGGCGGCCCCCTGAGCACCAGCTATCAGTTCTACGGCGCCCGGGATAAAATCAGCAGCGGTCCGACCGATGCCTACGACGGCACGGCCTGGTTACAGGCGCTGACCTTCGGTTACACCATTGGCCAGGTTGAATTGCGCCTGGAAGGGACCTGGGTCAAATCCGATGGCCCCCAGGGCTACTTCTTACAGCGTATGACCCCCACCTATGCGTCGTCTAACGGGCGGCTGGATATCTGGTGGGATAACCGCTCCGACTTTAACGCCAACGGCGAAAAAGCGGTGTTCTTCGGCAGCATGTATGACCTCAGCAACTGGAACCTTCCAGGCTGGGCGGTAGGGGCCTCGTATGTCTACGGCTGGGGCGCCAAGCCCAGTTCCCGGCCAACGGACGACGGCTTCTACAACGCCAATCGCCATCTGAAAGAGTCCGCCTACAGCCTCGATGCCATGTACACCGTGCAGGAAGGGCGGGCCAAAGGCACGCTGTTTAAACTGCACTTCACCCAGTATGACAACCACTCGGATATCCCCAGCTATGGCGGCGGATACGGCAATATTTTCCAGGATGAACGTGACGTGAAGTTTATCGTCATTGCCCCGTTTACCGTGTTCTGAAGCCAGCCGGGCAGCCGGGCTGCCCGCCATTAATGGAGTGAATCAATGAAAAAGCAGATCTGTTTATTGCTGGCTGGGCTGGCGATTGCCGGGTGTACCACCACACCCGCCCCACAGCAGGATAGCCGGTTGAAAGAGGCCTACAGCGCCTGCATTCGCAGCGCCGACGGCAACCCTGACAAGGTTGCCGCCTGCCAGGAGGTGCTGAAGGTATTACGTACCGAGACGCAACATCAGGCCTTTGCCGAACAGCAGCAGGTCAAAGTGCTGGATTATCAGCACTGCATTAACGCCCGTAAATCCGGGAATGATGAAGAGGCTAACGTTATCTGTACCCGCATTTGGCAGGAGCTCCACGCCAGCAATCAACCACAATAAGGGACGAGGGAATCAGCATGTTTAAAGCAAGCATACCGGCAACGGTCATTGCCGGATTGATCGCCAGCGGCGCGGCATTTGCCGGCCAGCAAACCGTGGATCGCATCAGCCAATTGGCGGTTAACTACACCATTAATGACAACCATGCGGCCCAGAATGGCGTGGACTGCGCCGCTCTGGGGGCTGACTGGGCCTCCTGTAATAAGGCGACCATTACCCTGACCAATCACGGTGAGGCGATTACCGACAGCGACTGGGCGATTTATTTCCCAAGTATTCGCCAGATCCTGAAAATCGATAACGATCAGTTTACGGTCACCCATATTGTCGGTGATCTTCACAAATTGTCGCCGACCAAAAAATTTACCGGCTTCCCCGCCGGGCAGTCGGTAACCATCCCGATTGTGAATGAATACTGGCAGCTGTTTATGACGGATGTCATCCCGCGCTGGTATGTGACCTCCGGCGATGCGACCCCGAAAGTGATTGCCAGCACCAATACCGAAGATGTCACCCAGTTTGTATCACCCATTACCGGCGATCAGTGGAAGCGGACCCCGGACGATAAAAATATCCTGATGACGGCCGAAGCGCGTTTTGAGAAGAACAGCGATGTGAAGCTGATTAACGCCCAGCAGCTGCGCGGGCAGATCCTGCCCAGTCCGTCCCGGGTTACGGTTCACGGCCAGGATGTTGATCTCAGTAAAGGGGTAAAACTGGATCTGTCAGCGCTGTCGGCGCCTTCTGCCCAGGCGATAACCGATCGCTTTGCGCTGCTGGGGGTTAAAACCGACGGCAGTTACCCGGTTAACGCCCAGATTGCCAGCGGTGAATTTAACGGTGACGATGCGGTTCCGGGGGCATATCGCCTGCATATCGGTGCCAAAGAGGCCGTGGTGACCGGCTATGATCAGGCCGGGGTGTTCTATGGGATGCAGTCTATTTTGTCGCTGATCCCCACCCAGGGCGCGATGAAAATCGCCACCCTGGACGCTCAGGATGCCCCGCGCTTCCCGTATCGCGGGATGTTTATTGATGTCGGGCGCAACTTCCACAGTAAAGCGGTGATCCTGCGTGCGCTGGATCAAATGGCCGCCTACAAGCTGAATAAATTCCACTTCCACTTAACGGACGACGAAGGCTGGCGTATCGAAATCCCCGGCCTGCCGGAGCTGACCGAGATAGGCAGTAAGCGTTGCCACGATCTGAGCGAAAAAACCTGTCTGCTGCCGCAGCTGGGGTCCGGCCCGGATACCTCCACCAACGGCAGTGGGTTCTTCACCAAAGCAGACTATATTGAGATCCTGAAATATGCCAAAGCCCGCCATATCGAGGTTATCCCGGAGATAGACGTACCGGCCCACGCCCGGGCGGCGGTGATCGCCATGGAAGCGCGTTATGATCGGCTGATGAAAGCCGGTAAAACCCAGGAGGCCAGCGCGTATCGCCTGCTGGATCCGACAGATACCTCCAATACCCGCGGGGTGCAGTTCTACGATCGCACAGGCTACCTCAACCCGTGTCTGGAGTCGTCCCGTAACTTTATTGATAAAGTGATCGGTGAGATCCAGCAGATGCACAAAGAGGCCGGGCTGCCGTTGAGCACCTGGCACTTTGGGGGGGATGAAGCGAAGAATATCTACCTCGGCCCTGGCTATACCGATAAAAACAAACCGGAAGCGGGCAAAGGCCAGCTGGATCTTAGCAAGCAGGATAAACCCTGGGCGAAGTCTCAGGTTTGCCAGGCAATGCTGAAAGCGGGCAAAGTCGAGGATATGGATCATCTGCCGAGCTGGTTCGCGGTGGAAGTGAGTAAAATTGTCGACAAGCACGGTATTGAGAAAATGCAGGCCTGGCAGGATGGCCTGAAAGATGCCAAAGACGCGCAGGCATTTGCCACTAAACGGGTGGGGGTCAACTTCTGGGATACCCTGTACTGGGGTGGGGCGGACTCCGCCAATGACTGGGCCAATAAAGGCTATGAGGTCACCATCTCCAACCCGGATTATGTCTATCTCGACTTCCCTTATGAAGTCGATCCGATGGAGCCGGGGTACTACTGGGGCACCCGTTTTACCGACGAACGTAAACTGTTCAGTTTTGCCCCGAACAACCTGCCGCAGAATGCGGAAACCTCCGTGGATCGTGACGGGATGGCCTTTACCGCCAAGTCTGATAAACCCTGGCCGGGGGCGTACGGGATGTCTGCCCAGGTGTGGAGTGAGGTGGTACGCACCGACGATGAGCTGGAATACCGGTTGTTCCCGCGGATTATCGTGATGGCAGAACGCGCCTGGCATAAAGCGGGCTGGGAGCAACCGTTCCAGGCCGGACGTGAGTATCAGGGCGGGGTTACCCATCATGTGGATGCGCAAGCGCTGCATAAAGACTGGGAGCGGTTTGCCAACCTGCTGGGTCAGCGTGAACTGGCGAAAGTGGATAAAACCGCCATCGCTTATCGCCTGCCGGTGCCCGGTGCCCGGGTGGCCAATGGTGTACTGGAAGCCAATGTCAGCCTGCCGGGTATCGCCATTGAATACTCACTGGATAACGGTAAACAGTGGCAGCGCTATCAGGACAGCGCGCGCCCACAGGTGAGCGGGGATGTACAGGTTCGCACCCGGAGCCCTGATGGCCAGCGCACCAGCCGGGTGACAACGGCGAAATAACCTGCCGCGGCAGGGGATGCTTAAAAACGGTGGCGGGGGCCACCGTTTTTTATGCGGCGACATGGTTAGCGTATTTCCGGCGCTGCATTTCCTCCGGATGAACAGCGATAAAAAAACCGGGCATAACCCGGTTAATTTTCAGTGGGGACTGATGTTACTTAGTGTCGTCGTGAGCATGTTCATTCTCACGGCAATCCCCTTCAGCGCAGTGGCCATACAGATACAGACTGTGGTTGGTCAGGCGAATACCATGACGGGTCGCGATTTCACGCTGGCGAACTTCAATGGAGTCATCACTGAATTCGATCACTTTGCCACAGTCCAGGCAAATCAGGTGATCGTGGTGATGTTGCTGGGTCAGTTCAAATACCGACTTGCCACCTTCGAAATTATGCCGGGTGACGATACCAGCATCATCAAACTGGTTCAGCACACGGTACACGGTGGCCAGCCCAATCTCTTCACCCATATCGATCAGTCGTTTGTACAGCTCTTCCGCACTGACGTGATGGTTAGCCGGCACCTGTAACACTTCAAGGATTTTCAGCCGGGGAAGTGTGACTTTAAGGCCAGCCTTCTTTAACGCGTTGTTATTGTCAGTCATGCGGGAGTTATCCTGTTGCTTAGCGATTTAGCCCCCTGAGGGAGTTAAAAACGGGTACAACAAAAGATGAATGCGTCTCATTATAGAACCGCTGATTCTAAATGAAAACTACGAAACATCACACAAATAGAGCCTTTAGTGAACGAATGTCAGCACTGCATCACAAGAAAAAACATTCATTAAAGCGGCCTTTAGTGTACCGCGTTCTGATATAAAGTTAAAAACTTGTAGCAATTCTTGTTATCGATATTTTTTATAGGTGAAACCGATGACCCGGCGCAGCCCTGAGCCTGCACCGGGCTATCATCAGGCGTTGATGATATCACTGAGCTGCATTTCTGCGGAGATTTGTTTAACCCAGGCGTCAACACGCTGCTGGGTCAGCTCCGGCTGGCGGTCTTCATCAATAGCCAGACCCACGAAGTGGTTGTCATCCACCAGGCCTTTAGAGGCTTCAAAGTGGTAACCCTCGGTAGACCAGTGGCCAACAATGGTAGCGCCGCGCGGTTCGATGATGTCGCGAATCGTGCCCAGCGCATCACAGAAATACTCTGCGTAATCTTCCTGATCGCCGCAGCCAAACAGGGCCACCAGCTTGCCGGTGAAATCTACTTCTTCCAGGGTCGGGAAAAAGTCATCCCAGTCACACTGAGCTTCACCGTAGTACCAGGTCGGAATACCGAGCAGCAGAATATCAAAAGCGGCCAGATCTTCTTTGCTGCTTTTAGCAATGTCGTGCACCTCAGCAACATCTTTACCGAGCTGTTTTTGAATCATTTTTGCGATGTTTTCGGTATTGCCGGTGTCGCTGCCGAAAAAAATGCCTACGATCGCCATGAGTAAGATAACCTCTTGAATCTTAAAATAGGGTGGCTGCTTGATGCCATGGATTCGGACAATGATAGCAGAACAGCTCCCGCTGCGGAAACTGCTATCAGTACCGAGTGCACAGTCTGCGACATGGAAGTGGCGGCTCCCCTTTGGTGTTGATACACCACGGGGAACGGCAGATTCTCGGTTAGCGGGGGGACTTTCCTGCCAGGGTGTCGCTGAGTAAGTCCATCAACATGATTTCGATAAGTTCACTGCGGCTGATATTACGCGCTTCCGCCAGTTGATTCAGCGCATCCACGGCGTCACTATTCAGTTTAAGTTCCACACGCTTAAGCCTGCGGACTTTATCGCGTTTGAGCTGATTCCGTTTATTGATGCGTAACTGTTCGTCACGTGACAACGGATTCGTTTTCGGTCGACCCGGGCGACGTTCATCTGCGAACAGATCGAGTGTCGTACGGTCCGTTTGTTCTTTTGCCATGATAAAGAGTATTGCCAGAGGAAACAGGCGACGGAACAGTAAGTCCGGGCGTATTAATTAGCGCGCCATAATACAACAGGGAACAGGGCGCGCCAACGCGTAAGGCTAATCTGAAAATCAGTCGATGGGTTTTTAAGCAGATTCCCGGCCGGAAGCCTCCCCGGAAGAGAGGAACTGGCGAATAACCCGCAGTACGGTGTCGGGTTTTTCAGCATGCACCCAGTGGCCGGTCCCGGCTATCACGCGGGCCTGGGCCTGGGGGAACTGGCGTAAAATCGCCTCCCGGTATTCCGGCTTCACATAAGGAGAGTCGCCGCCGCAGATAAACATCGCCGGGTGTGACCAGGGGGGAACTTCATCCCAGCCGACAATACCGGCATAATTCTCCCACAGCACCGGCACATTAAAGCGCCACTCGCCCTGGACAAATGACTTCAGCAGAAACTGGATAACCCCATCTTCCTTTATACTGTCACGCATAATTGCCGTGGCGTCATGACGGCTGGTGACCCCGGCGGCGGTGACAGCCTGAATCCCGGCAAAAATATCGTCATGGCGGCGCACCCGGTAATTCACCGGGGCGATATCAATGGCCACCAGTTTATCAATCCGATCCGGCGCCAGGGCAGTAACCGCCATCGCGGTCTTACCGCCCATGGAGTGGCCGATCAGCGTCGCCTTATCAAATCCGGCGCTATCCATGGTGTCGAGAATATCCGCCGCCAGCGCTGCCCACTGCATATCGCTACTGCGCGGGGATAACCCGTGATTGCGCAGATCAACTTGCATCACCGGGTGATCGCGCACGAGATCCCGGGCCAACACCCCTAAATTATCCAGGCTGCCGAACAGGCCGTGGATCAGAACGAGGGGCAGGTTATTGTTGATCTGTTGTGCAGTTTGCACCCGGGCATGTAATTTCATGGCAAAGTTCTTTTTTGGCTGAGGTCAGGTTAGGGTATCATGTTCCGCATTCTACCTACTGCCCGGCGGCAAAGTAACGATTAATTAACATTATTACTGGCCGGGTTTCGCGCTACGGGAGGTTGGGTTAAGCTTACTCTCAGATTTTTCGGCTTGCGGGACTGGGCGAATGCCGTAAATTCCAGACTCTGAAAAAACAGTGACTGGGGTGAGGTGACACGCCAGGACGCCGCGCCTGAAAGGGCAAGTAAGCGCCTGACAACTTGTATTCAGAAAGATTATTGCACCGGATAAAGATGAAAACGATTGAAGTTGATGACGAGCTGTATCGCTATATTGCCAGCCACACTCTGCATATTGGTGAGAGCGCGTCCGACATTTTACGGCGTATGCTGAAAATCACTGCTGCTCAGTCTGCCTCTGGCAGCGTGGTGCCTGTTAAAGCCACGGTAGCGGCCCCTGCGGCGGCACCGGCAGAAAAACCGGTGAATAAATCCCGGGATCGCGTCCGCGCCATGCGTGAACTGATGCTCTCCGATGAGTATGCCGAACAGAAGAAAGCTGTTAATCGTTTCTTATTAATTTTAACGACCCTTTATTCCCTGGACGGAAGCGCCTTTGGCGCCGCAACGGAATCCTTGCACGGTCGGACCCGCGTATATTTCGCTTCTGACGCGCAAACATTATTGAAAAGTGGTAACCAGACCAAACCGAAACAGGTTCCGGCTACCCCGTACTGGGTGATTACTAACACCAATACTGGCCGCAAATGCGCGATGGTTGAACACATCATGCAGTCCATGCAGTTCCCGGCGGAACTGATCGAGAAAGTGTGCGGCACTATCTGATTTTCGCGTCAATTATGGAAAGGAACAGACAATGGCTAACCATCCTCGTGCCGGTCTTCCGGCGCAGCAGAGCGACTTGATTAACGTTGCTCAACTGACCTCCCAGTATTATGTACTGGCACCTGATACCGCTAATCCAGAACATGCCGTTAAATTCGGTACCTCAGGGCACCGCGGCAGCGCAGCGCGCCGCAGCTTTAACGAGCCGCATATTCTGGCAATTGCCCAGGCGATTGCAGAAAACCGCGCTAACAACGGGATTACCGGGCCGTGCTATGTCGGTAAGGATACGCATGCACTGTCTGAACCGGCGTTTATTTCGGTACTGGAAGTGCTGGCCGCTAACGGTGTGGATGTGATTGTTCAGCAGGATAACGGCTTTACGCCGACCCCGGCGGTGTCCAATGCGATTCTGGTTCATAACCAGAAAGCTGGCCCGCAGGCGGACGGCATTGTCATTACGCCGTCCCATAACCCGCCAGAAGATGGCGGTATCAAATACAATCCGCCGAACGGTGGCCCGGCTGATACTAACGTCACCAAAGTGATTGAAGAACGCGCCAATGCGCTGCTGGCCAATGGCCTCAACGGCGTGAAACGTATACCGCTGGCGCAAGCCCTGGCCAGTGGTCACGTAAAAGAAGTGGATCTGGTGCAGCCGTATATTGAAGGACTGGCTGATATCGTTGATATGAAAGCCATCCAGAACGCCGGCCTGAAACTGGGTGTTGATCCTCTGGGCGGCTCCGGTATTGAATACTGGAAGCGTATTGCCGAGTTCTACAAACTGGATCTGACCATTGTTAACGATCAGGTTGATCAGACGTTCCGCTTTATGCACCTCGATAAAGACGGCGCTATCCGCATGGACTGCTCCTCTGAATGTGCGATGGCGGGCCTGCTGGCGCTGCGTGACAAGTTCGATCTGGCCTTCGCCAATGACCCGGATTATGACCGCCACGGTATCGTTACCCCGGCAGGGCTAATGAACCCGAACCACTATCTGGCGGTGGCGATCAATTATCTGTTCCAGCATCGTCCGCAGTGGGGCAGCGACGTGGCGGTAGGGAAGACTCTGGTCTCCTCAGCCATGATTGACCGGGTGGTAAACGACCTGGGCCGTAAACTGGTTGAAGTTCCGGTTGGCTTTAAATGGTTTGTTGATGGCCTGTTCGATGGCAGCTTTGGTTTTGGCGGTGAAGAAAGCGCCGGGGCCTCTTTCCTGCGCTTTAACGGCACCCCGTGGTCTACCGACAAAGACGGTATCATCATGTGCCTGCTGGCGGCGGAAATCACGGCGGTCACCGGTAAAAACCCGCAACAGCATTACGATGAGCTGGCCGCCCGTTTCGGCGCGCCGAGCTATAACCGTTTACAGGCGTCGGCCTCCTCGGCACAGAAAGCGGCGCTGTCTAAGCTTTCCCCGGAAATGGTTAGCGCCAGCACCCTGGCCGGTGACCCGATCACCGCACGCCTGACGGCGGCGCCGGGTAACGGTGCCTCTATTGGTGGCCTGAAAGTGATGACCGACAACGGCTGGTTTGCTGCCCGTCCGTCAGGCACCGAAGACGCCTACAAAATCTACTGTGAAAGCTTCCTCGGTGATGAACACCGCAAGCAGATCGAAAAAGAAGCGGTAGAAATTGTCAGCGAAGTGCTGAAGAACGCCAAATAAGCGCCCGCTTACTGACAGATAACGAAAAGGAACGCCCCGGCGTTCCTTTTTTATCGTCTGGTATTGTCAGGTCTGCCCACCGGGAATCGCGAATCAGCCCAGCGCCACCATCAGCGCACCACCGGCAATCAGCGCCACGCCCACCCCGGCCACCAGGGACAGTTTTTCCCCAAACAAGATAACCGCCAGCACCACGGAAAACACCACACTCAGCTTGTCGATGGGGGCCACCCGGGACACCGGGCCGGTTTTAATGGCCATAAAGTAGAACAGCCAGGAGAGCGCTCCGGCTATCCCGCTACAGACAATCCACAACAGGGCTTTGCGATCCGCCAGTACCTGGCTCACCAGGCTGACTTTTCCCTGGACCACCACCACCCCCACCAGAAACAGGGCCATCACCACCGCGCGTACTGCCGTCGCGGTATTGGCATCCAGATGTTGCAATCCTATCTTGCCGCAGATAGCCACCAGTGCCGCGCTGGCGGCAGAGAGCAGCGCATAGAGAAGCCAGGCGCTCATAAACATTGTCCGTTAATAATATTAAAGAGAATAATTCTACCCCCTGATGCCCGGGATGTAGCAATAAACCGCAGGTCAATCGCCGGGCGGTCAGAGCATAAAACGATAGCCGATGCCGGTTTCGGTGAGCAAATGGCGGGGGCGGGCCGGATCGTGCTCCAGCTTCTGGCGCAGGTGGCCCATATAGATTCGCAAATAGTGGCTGTGCTCCACGGCGTTAGGCCCCCATACGTGATTGAGCAACTGGCGCTGGGTCATGACCTTACCGGCGTTGTTCAGCAGTACCGCCAGCAGGCGAAACTCGATGGGGGTCAGGTGGATTTCATTCCCGCTCCGGGTGACGCGGTGGGCCGCCAGAGAGACATAGGTGTCGGCAAACTGGAATTGCCCCTCATTGCCGTCCGGGGTTGTGTGGCGGCGCAGCGCCACCCGCAGCCGGGCCTGTAATTCACCGATGCCAAAAGGTTTGCTGAGGTAGTCGTCCGCCCCGGCATCCAGGGCGGCAATTTTGTCCTGCTCGTCACTGCGGGCGGATAATACAATGATAGGCATCGTCGACCACTGGCGCACCTCGCGGATAAAATCAAGGCCGTCGCCGTCCGGCAAACCGAGATCCAGAATGGTGAGTTCCGGTTTGCGGGTGGCCGCTTCAATTAGCCCCCGTTGCAGAGTCTCAGCTTCATGCACCCGCAGGCCGTCGCTTTCCAGCGCGGTACGCAGAAAGCGCAAAATGGCTTTTTCATCTTCGACTATCAATACGCTGGTCACGTTACCTCATTGTCATCCAGTTCGGGGGCGGGCGGTTGGGGGAGCCGGAGATGAAATACCGCGCCACCCTCCCGGCGGTTATCTGCCGTAATAGTGCCGCCGTGGACGTCAATTATCGCCCGGCAAATGGCCAGCCCCAGCCCGACACCGGGGATGGCGGATTCTTTACTGCCCCGGGCGAATTTATCAAAAATGGTCTGCTCCTGCCCGGGGGGAATACCGGGGCCGTTATCCCAGATATCCACTTCCAGCATAGCCTGCTGGCGGCGGGCGTGAAGGCCAATTCGCGCCCCCGGCCCGGCGTATTTCATGGCGTTTTCCAGCAGGTTGATCAGCACCCGCTCAAACAGCGAACCGTCCACCTGGATAAGCGCCAGCGGATCGACCATATCCAGCGCTACCGGGTGCGTACCGGTGAGCGGTTCAAGGGTTTTCAGGGCGCTGCCGACCACTTCTTCGAGAGTAAGCCATTCTTTGCGCAGGTTAAAGCCCCCGGACTGGATCCGCGCCATATCGAGCAAGTTATTCACCAGCCGGGTGGTGTTGAGAATGTATTCGCGGATCTCGCTGGCCTGATGGGCATGGGGCGATCCGGCACTGGCCAGGTCAAGGGTCAGGATCTCGGCCTGGCCAAACAGCACGGTTAATGGGGTGCGCAGATCGTGGGACAGCGCCGCCAGCAGCGCATTACGGATCTGTTCACGCTCACTGGCGATCCGCGCCTGTTCTTCGCTGGTGGCCAGCAGCTGGCGCTCCAGCGCGGTGGCGCAGAGCAGGGTAAGCGTCTCCAGCAGGCGCTGCTGTTCCGGCACCATCAACTGGCGCAGATTTTGCGGTTCGATCACCACCAGGCCGAGGGTCTGGCTGGCGGTGCGCAGCGGCACCAGTTGCCAGGGCATGCCGGGGAGGGTATCGGTGCCGGCCCCGGCGGGTAAACCTTTGTCTACACTCCAGCGGGCGATGGCATCGTCCCAGAACGGCTCGCTGTCCGGGGCGGTTAGGGCCACCAGCTGGCCCTGTTCATTCGGGGTAAGCACTTGGCAACGGGCCTGGAAGCTGTTACTGAGGAAATGTTCACTGGTGGCGGCGATATCCCGCACCGAGCGGGTGGTGGCCAGCGCCCGGGACATCTCATACAGATGGCGGGTGCGCTGCTCCCGGTAGCGGGCGATACGCGCCTGATAGCGAACCCCGGCAGTCAAATTACCGATGGTCAGCCCCACCACCAGCATCACACTGAATGTCAGCAAATACTGCACATCGGACACGGCCAGGGTTCCGTGGGGGGCAATAAAGAACAGATCGAAACTGAGCACATTAATGACCGTGGCGAGCACCGAGGGCCAGCGCCCGTAAAACAGGGCGATTATCACCACCCCCAGTAAATAGACCATCACCAGGTTGGCGGCATCAAAGGCCATCAGGAATTGCCGGGCTATCAGGGTTATCAGGGCACACAGCACCACCGCCATGACCATCCCCTGCAGTTGTACCCGCCATTTCTCGGTAAACGGGCGGGTATCCGGGGATTTGAGGTTAACCTCCGGGGGCCGGTCTTCCACGGCGATCACCATGATATCCAGCTCCGGCGCCAGCCGCGCCAGGCGATCGGCAAAGGGCGCGCGTGGCCACCAGCGGCGCAGTGTGGTGCGGCGGCCGGTAATAATCTTGCCGAGGTTATGGTCCCGGGCGTAGCGCACCAGGGCTTTCTCCTGGTCGGGATCGGACAGGGTGGCGGTTTCTGCTCCCAGTTCCTGGGCCAGCCTCAGGGCACTGAGGATGTGCCGCCGCTGCGCTGGCGGGAGCTGATGCAATCGCGGGGTTTCGACATACACCGCGTGCCAGGCGCTGCCCAGTTTGGCCGCCAGCCGGGCAGCCGTGCGCACCAGTTTGTCATTGTTGCCGCTATGACCAATGCACAGCAGTATCGCATCCCGGGTGTGCCAGACCTTCTCCCGCCCGCGTTCGGCCCGCCAGGCGCGCATCTGATCGTCTACCCGGTCCGCGGTGCGGCGTAATGCCAGTTCACGCAGGGCAATCAAATTCCCCTTGCGGAAGAAGTGATCAATGGCCCGCTCCGCCTGGCCTGCGATATACACTTTGCCCTCGTGGAGCCGCTGGCGCAGATCGTCCGGGGGCAAGTCCACCAGCACCACCTCGTCGGCCGCGTCAAAAATGGGGTCCGGAATGGTTTCCCGCACCTGGACACCGGTGACGCTGCCCACCACGTCATTGAGGCTTTCCAGATGCTGAACATTCACCGTGGTAAAAACATCGATCCCCGCCGCCAGCAGCTCTTCCACATCCTGCCAGCGCTTGGGGTGCCGGGAGCCAGGGGCATTACTGTGGGCCAGCTCATCCACCAGCACCAGTGCCGGGTTGCCGGCCAGGGCGGCGTCGAGATCAAACTCCTGTACGCTGCGGCCCCGGTGATAAATGCGCCGGGGGGGCAACAGAGGCAACCCCGCCAGTAATCCGGCGGTCTCCTGGCGGCCGTGGGTTTCTACCACCCCCACCAGAATGTTCAGCCCCTGCTGATGCAGGCGCTGGGCCTCCTGGAGCATGGCATAGGTTTTTCCCACCCCGGCACAGGCGCCAAAAAAGATCTTCAGCTTACCCCGTGAGGGGCGGCTCATCTGGTGCAGTAAGTGGTCCGGGTCCGGACGGGTGGGTTCCCCTGTCATGTGCTTTCCCTTGTTATTCAGGGTGCCGGAGGGCATCCAGCGCCATATTGAGTTGTACCACATTGACCACCGGCTGGCCGATAAACGCCGGCAGTGGGGTACGGGTTAGCCGGCTGATCACGGTATTGACCGTGGCCAGTGGCAGCCCGCGGGCCTGGGCGACCCGGGGCGCC
The DNA here is from genome assembly GCF_016415625.1 of Shimwellia pseudoproteus. Classification (GTDB taxonomy): domain Bacteria; phylum Pseudomonadota; class Gammaproteobacteria; order Enterobacterales; family Enterobacteriaceae; genus Shimwellia; species Shimwellia pseudoproteus. The sequence continues at coordinate 52,320 of NZ_WBXP01000009.1, read as the reverse complement.
TGCCAGCGGGCAGCCCGCGGCGAGATATCGGCATCCAGCCCGCTGGCAGAGGTGGTAACCAGCTCTACCGGCACCCGGGGGGTGGCCTGTGGGTTTTCCCGGCGCAGCCGGGCAATCTCCCCGGCAACCCGCAGATCCAGCTGCGGGTTGCTGCCTGCGAGGTTACTCCCCCCGGAGGCCAGTGGATCATAAGGCGTCTTTTCGTTGACCGGGGGGCGGCCATGAAAATAGTCCGCCCGGGTAAAGGCCTGGCCGAGTAACCGCGAGCCGCGCACCTGCCCTTGTTGATCGATCAGCGAACCCGCCGCCTGGGCCGGGAACCACCACTGGCCCAGTAGCGAGGTCACCAGCGGGTAAGCACCGCCGGTGAGCAGGGCCAGTATCAGCAATAATAGTACAGCGGGACGTAACATAGCCATTTGATAACACTCCTAAACCAGTCCGGTAGCGCTGAGCACCAGGTCGATAATTTTGATGCCGGGGAAGGGGACAATCAGCCCACCCAGGCCGTAGATCCACAGGTTGCGGCGCAACATGGCCGCGGCGCTGAGTGGTTTATAGCTCACGCCTTTGAGGGCCAGCGGGATCAGGGCAATAATGATCAGCGCATTAAAGATAACCGCGCTGAGGATGGCCGAGGCCGGTGAGTGAAGGTGCATAATGTTCAGGGCGTTAAGTTGCGGGAAGGTGGCCGCAAACGCCGCCGGGATAATGGCAAAATATTTCGCCACATCATTGGCAATGCTGAAGGTGGTTAGCGAGCCGCGGGTCATCAGCATTTGTTTGCCAATATGCACCACTTCGATGAGCTTGGTTGGGTTAGAGTCGAGATCCACCATATTGCCCGCCTCTTTGGCGGCCTGGGTGCCGGAGTTCATGGCCAGCGCCACGTCGGCCTGGGCGAGGGCGGGGGCATCGTTAGTACCGTCGCCGGTCATCGCCACCAGGCGGCCCTCGGACTGGTATTGGCGGATTAGAGCCAGCTTGGCTTCCGGGGTGGCCTCGGACAGGAAATCATCGACCCCGGCTTCGGCGGCGATGGCGGCGGCGGTAAGCCGGTTATCCCCGGTGATCATCACGGTTTTGATCCCCATCTGGCGCAGGTGAACAAAGCGCTCTTTGATACCGCCTTTAACGATATCTTTCAGGGCAATGGTCCCCAGCACCTGTTTGCCCTCGGCCACCACCAGCGGGGTGCCGCCTTTACGGGCTACGGCATTAACCTCCGTGTCGACCTCCGGGGGAAAATTCCCCCCGTTGGCCTCAATATGGCGGCGGATAGCGTCAACAGAACCTTTACGGATCATCCGGTTGCCGAGGTTAATCCCGCTCATCCGGGTGTTGACGGTGAAGGGCACAAAGGTGGCGTTCAGGCGCTGAACATCCCGTTCACGCAGGGCGAATTGCTGCTTTGCCAGCACCACAATACTGCGCCCTTCCGGGGTTTCATCGGCCAGCGATGCCAGTTGCGCCGCATCCGCCAGCGCCTGCTCACTCACCCCCGGCGCGGGCAGAAAGCGCGATGCCTGGCGATTGCCCAGCGTGATAGTCCCGGTTTTATCCAGCAGCAGGACATCGACGTCCCCGGCGGCCTCCACCGCGCGGCCGCTGGTGGCAATCACATTGGCCCCCAGCATCCGGCTCATCCCGGCAACCCCGATGGCGGATAACAGCCCGCCGATGGTGGTGGGGATCAGGCACACCAGCAGCGCCACCAGTACGGTGATGCTTACCGGATGGCCGGTCCAGGCAGTAAATGGCCACAGGGTGGCGGTGGCCAGCAGAAAGACAATTGTCAGGGCGATCAGTAAGATGGTCAGGGCTATTTCATTGGGGGTCTTCCGGCGTTTGGCCCCTTCCACCATGGCTATCATCCGGTCGAGAAAGGTATCCCCGGGATCGGCGCTACAGCGGATCACCAGCCAGTCAGAGAGGATACGGGTACCGCCGGTGACTGAGGCAAAATCCCCGCCGGACTCGCGGATAACCGGGGCGGACTCCCCGGTAATGGCGCTCTCGTCCACCGATGCGCCGCCCTCGATAACCTCGCCATCACAGGGGATAATATCCCCGGCTTCCACCAGCACCACGTCGCCCTTGCGCAAATCCGCCGCCGGAACATGGTCCATGGGGGAATCATGCTGAGGGGCGCGCAGTTTACGGGCCCAGCTGGTTTTCTGTACCCCTTTCAGGCTGTTGGCCTGGGCCTTACTGCGGCCTTCTGCCAGGGCTTCGGCGTAGTTAGCAAACAGCACGGTAAACCACAGCCACAGGCTGATAACCCCGGTGAACCCGGCACTGCCGGGCATCAGCCCCAGGGCCATGGCCAGGGCCAGCAGGGTGGTGAGCAGGCTGCCACACCAGACAATAAACATCACCGGGTTACGCCACTGCACCGCAGGGTTGAGTTTTTTCAGTGCGTTGAGCAGCGCCTGTTTCACCAGGGCCGGGGCAAATAAATTAACGGATTTGCGACTCATAACATCCTCGGGGATCGTTAGCGGTGAACCAGATAGTCGGCCACAGGGCCGAGGGCGAGGGCCGGGATAAATGTCAGGGCGCCCACCAGCAGAATGGTGCCGATCAGCAGGCCGATAAACAGCGGGCCGTGGGTGGGCAATGTTCCGGCAGACGCTGGCTGGGCGCGTTTCCCCACCAGGCTACCGGCAATCGCCATCACCGGGGCGATAACCGCAAAGCGGCCCAGCAACATGCACAGCGCCAGCAGCAGATTCCAGAACGGGGTGGTGGCCGTTAACCCGGCAAAAGCACTGCCGTTGTTGTTGGCCGCCGATGAAACCGCGTACAACACCTCGGTAAAGCCGTGGGAACCGGGGTTGAGCATGGCGCTGCGCCCGGCGTCCGTCATCATGGCCAGGGCGGTGCCCAGCAACACCAGGCTCGGGGTGACCAGGATCGCCAGGGCGGTCATTTTCATTTCCCGGACATCAATTTTCTTACCCAGATATTCCGGGGTACGGCCAATCATCAGGCCGGCAATAAATACCGCCAGCATCACAAACAGCATCATGCCATACAGCCCGGATCCGACACCGCCGAACACCACTTCGCCAATTTGCATCAGCCATAGCGGTATCATGCCGCCCAGGGCGGTGAATGCGTCGTGCATCGCATTCACTGCACCGCAAGAGGCCGCCGTAGTCACCACGGCAAACAGGCTACTGGCGAGGATGCCAAACCGGGTTTCTTTGCCTTCCATATTGGCGCTGCTGTCGGCACCCAGTGCCAGCAGGTGCGGGTTACCGCGCCACTCTGCCCACATCACCAGTAATACGCTGACGCTAAAAATAATCGCCATACACCACAGCAGCGCCCGGCCCTGGCGGCGGTCATTACTCACCTCACCAAAGGCGAAGCACAGGGCGGCGGGGAGTAAAAAGATCGCCAGCATCTGGATGGCGTTGGTCAGGGCGGTGGGGTTTTCAAACGGATGGGCGGAGTTGGCGTTAAAGAAACCGCCGCCGTTAGTCCCGAGCATTTTGATAGCCTCCTGGGAGGCCACCGGCCCACCGGGCAGCAGCATTTTTACCCCTTCAAGGCTCAGGGCCGGGGTGTAATGCTGAACATTCTGGATAGCGCCTTGCTGGATAAAAAACAGCGCAATCACCAGTGAAACCGGCAGCAGGATCCACAGGGTTATGCGCAACAGGTCGACCCAGGCATTGCCCAGCGTGGTGGCGGACTGGCGGGTAAAGGCGCGGATCAGCGCGTAGGCGACGGCAATGCCGGTGGCGGCGGAGAGAAAGTTTTGCACCGTTAATCCCACCATCTGGCTGAAGTAGCTCAGGGTGCTTTCCCCGGCATAGGCCTGCCAGTTGGTATTAGTGACAAAGCTAACGGCGGTGTTCAGCGCCAGATCCCAGGGCAGGCCGGGGAAATGCTGCGGGTTAAAGGGCAGGCTGCCCTGGCAGCGCAGGATAGCCAGCAATAGCACCAGCCCCAGCAGGTTAAACAGCAGAATGGCCATCAGGTACTGGTACCACGTCATCTCTTCCCCGTGGATACCGGCCATGCGCAGCAGCGGGCGTTCGAGGGTGCTCAACACCGGCAGCGGCAGGCCATCTATCTGGCGCGCCAGCAGGCTACCCAGCGGTTTTGCCAGGGCCATGAGCACGGCCAGATAGCAGGAAAGTAACAGTAAGGCTGAAGTGATCATCAGAAATCCTCCGCCTTTAGCAGGGCATACAGCAGGTAGCCCAGCAGCAGAAAAAGCAGGATCACGCCGATTATGACGCCAGTATTCACAGTCCACCTCAGGTGACAGTTTTGGGATAACCGATCCTCTCAACTGGCGTGCAAAGAAGTTGCAAAAATAGCCGCGGGGAATATAAAAAAAGTATAAAAACGAAAGGCCATAAATTAACTATTGATTAGTATTAATTTAACTAAGATGTAACAAAGTTACCGTAACGGGGCCGTCAGGAGGAAAAATGGCGCAAAAAAGTGCGTTTTAGTGGTCGGATGAGTAGTAAAATTTCAACAAAAGCGGTAATATTTTGACCAGATAATACGGTTACTTTTACGGCACCATTTGCCGCTATGTACGACCCGTCAGATTCGACCCAGGCTGCTCGCCTTCAGGATCATGCGGGTAAAAGAGGGAGAAGATGATGACCACCTATAAACACTATTCCGCATTGCATATCTTTTTACGCCGCACCGTTGCGCTCACCCTCGGGATTGTGGCGCTGCCGGTGATGTTGTTCTGGAAAGATCGCGCCCGTTTTTACAGCTACCTGCACCGGGTATGGGCGAAAACCGGGGATAAACCGGTATGGATGGAACAGGCGGAACAAGTTACCTGCGATTTCTACTGATCAGCCGTCACCCACCGCGTTTCTGAACTGCCTGCCTGAATGTTGGATACCAACAACCACGCGGCAGTTTTTTTATGGCTACCGATCCCCGCCTCAGGCTGACTACACTTAACGGATGACGACGATATCAGTGAGGTATGTTATGTCCGGGCCGATTCCTGTTGGTATCAGTGCCTGTTTGCTGGGGCAGGCGGTGCGTTTTGACGGTGGCCATAAGAGCCTCTCTTTTGCCCGGGACGCCTTAGCACCCTGGGTGCATTTTGAACCGGTGTGCCCGGAGATGGCGATTGGCCTGCCGGTGCCGCGTCCTGCGCTGCGGTTGATTGAACAAGATAGCGCGATACGGCTGGTATACAGTAACCGCAGCCCCGGGGATCTCACCCAGCAAATGCAGCATTTTGCCCGCCAGCAGACCCGTAAACTCCACCATCTGTGTGGCTATATTGTGTGTGCCAAATCCCCCAGTTGCGGGCTGGAGCGGGTACGGATTTATGATCCCGACGGGAAAAATAATCGCAAAGCCGGCACCGGGATTTTTACCGCCGAACTGCAACAGGCGTTACCCTGGCTGCCTATCGAAGAGGACGGGCGGTTAACCGACCCGGCGATTCGGGAAAACTTTGTTGAGCGAATCTGCGCACTGTATGAGTTGAACCAGGTCCCGGATGCCGCAGGCCGCGTCAGCCGGGGGGCCATGATGGCGTTTCACAGCCGTTACAAGCTGTTATTGCTGGCACACTCCCAGCCTGACTACCGGGCGCTGGGGCGTTTTGTGGCGCAGATGCACCAGTGGCCGGATATGGCCCTCTTTTTTGCTGAGTACCGGCTGCGGGTGATGGCGCTGCTGGCCCATCATGCCACCCGGCGTAACCATACCAATGTGCTGATGCACGTTCAGGGCTATTTTCGCCCCCAGCTTACCAGCCGCCAGCGCCAGGAGCTGGCGACCCTGATTGATCACTACCGCCAGGGGCTCCAGCCACTGCTGGCGCCCCTGGCATTACTGCGCCACTACATGGCGGAATACCCCAACGATTATCTGGCGCAGCAGCGCTATTTTGACCCATACCCCGCCGCGCTGCGGCTGCGTTACGGCTATTAACTTCAGGGAGTATTATGGCCACCCATTTGGTCTGGTTCCGGCTGGATTTACGGATTGAAGATAACCTTGCCCTGGCGGCGGCCTGCCGGGACCCGGATGCCCGGGTGATGGCGGTTTTTATTGTCACCCCCCGGCAGTGGCAGCAACACCATATGGCCCCCCGCCAGCACTGGTGGATTGAACAGCATGTGCGCGGGTTACACCAGGCGCTGGCGGCGCGCCAGATCCCGTTACACTGCATCACCGCCAGTGATTACCGGGATGGTACCCACCGGCTGGTGGCATTTTGCCGCCAGCACCGCGTTGACCGGCTGTTTTACAACTACCAGTATGAAGTAAATGAACGCGACCGGGATGCGCAACTAGAACACCTGCTGGCCGGGCAGGTGGTCTGCCAGGGCTTTGACGACAGCGTGTTGCTGGCCCCGGGCAGTATCACGACTGGCAGTGGCGGGATGTATAAAGTGTTCACCCCGTTTAGCCGGGCCTGTTTACAGCGCTTACGGGTTGATGTGCCTTATCCCGTGGCCGCGCCCGGGGGTCGCCAGGGCCACCTGCCACAGCCCGTTGCGCCACCGCTACCTTTTAGCGCCCCCTCTCAACCGGTTGATGGCCAGCTATTTGCGCCAGGGGAAGCGGCGGCCCGCGAGCGGCTGACGGTATTCTGCCAGCAGCGGCTGGCGGATTATCCCGGGGCGCGTGACTACCCGGCCCTTGATGGTGTCAGTGGTTTATCCCCCTGGCTGGCGATTGGGGCGCTGTCGCCGCGCCAGTGTTTGCATCAGGCATTGCTCGCCCAGCCGGATGCCCTGAGCGGCGGGCCGGGGCTGGTGTGGGTCACTGAATTGCTGTGGCGGGAGTTCTACCGCCATTTGCTGGTGGCCTGGCCTGATTTGTGCCGCCACCGGCCGTTTATTCCCTGGACGGATAACATTGTCTGGAGCCGCGATCAGACACGTCTGAAAGCATGGCAATCTGGCCACACCGGTTACCCGATTGTGGATGCCGCCATGCGCCAGTTAAACCACACCGGCTGGATGCATAACCGGTTGCGGATGATCAGCGCAAGCTTTTTAGTCAAAGACTTACTTATCGACTGGCGGGCCGGAGAGCGTTATTTTATCTCAACGTTAGTCGATGGCGATCTGGCGGCGAATAATGGCGGCTGGCAGTGGTCCGCCTCGACCGGTACCGATGCGGCACCGTACTTTCGGATTTTTAATCCGACCACTCAGGGGGCGCGTTTTGATCCTGAGGGGGTGTTTATTCGCCGCTGGCTACCGGAGCTGGCCCATGTGCCGGGGAGTGAGGTTCACCAGCCCTGGCGCTGGGCACAGCAACAGGGGGTGACACTGGATTACCCTCCGCCGATTGTTGAACATAAACTGGCCCGCGCCGCTACCCTGGAAGCATACCAGGCCGCGCGTCAGCCAACGGGAGAGGCACAATGAAAAACACCGAACTGGAAACCCTGATCAATGACCAACTGAACAGCGCGGCGTTTAGCGATTACGCGCCGAATGGGTTACAGGTGGAAGGCCGCGCGTCCGTCACCACCATCATTACCGGCGTCACCGCCTGCCAGGCACTGATTGACGAAGCGGTGAGCCGTAATGCCGATGCTATCATTGTGCATCATGGATATTTCTGGAAGAACGAATCACCGCTGATCCGCGGCATGAAACGTAACCGCCTGAAAGCGCTGCTGGCCAATGACATTAACCTTTATGGCTGGCACTTACCCCTCGATGCCCACCCGCAACTGGGTAATAACGCCCAACTGGCCCAGTTGCTGGGGATTGAGGTAAAAGGCGAGATTGAGCCGCTGGTGCCCTGGGGGGAGCTGTCGATGGCGGTACCTGGCGCGGAGCTGGCCTCATGGATAGAAACCCGCCTCGGGCGCAAGCCGTTGTGGTGCGGTGATACCGGCCCGGCAGCTATTCGCCGGGTGGCCTGGTGCAGCGGCGGCGGTCAGGGATTTATCGACAGTGCGGCGCGCTACGGCGTGGATGCATTTATTACTGGCGAAGTCTCAGAACAGACTATCCATTCAGCCCGGGAGCAGGGGATCCACTTTTTCGCCGCCGGGCATCACGCCACTGAACGCGGCGGGGTTCGCGCTCTGGGAGAGTGGCTGAGCCAACATACTGACCTGGATGTGACTTTTATTGATATTCCTAATCCTGCCTGACACCTAAAGGAGAGACGTCTTGCAACGAGCACGCTGCTATTTATTAGGCGAGAGCGCGGTTGTCCTGGAGCTTGAACCGCCGGTTACGTTATCCAGCCAGCAAAAAATTTGGGGGCTCAAGGCACGCCTGGCAGAGGTGCCGGGGATCCTTGATGTGATCCCCGGGATGAACAACGTCACCGTGGTACTGGCGGACCCGCAAAGCCGTGCCCTGGATGCCATAGAGCGTATTCAGCGCTGGTGGGAAGAGAGCGATGCCCTGGATATCCCCTCCCGACTGGTAGAGATCCCGGTGATTTATGGCGGTGCCGCCGGGCCGGATCTGGATACTGTCTCCCGGCATACCGGCTTATTACCCCGGGATGTGGTAGCGCTGCACGCCAGCGGGGATTATTTTGTCTGTTTTATCGGTTTTCAGCCCGGGTTCCCGTACCTCGGCGGGATGTCACACCGCCTTGAAACCCCGCGGCGTGCAGAACCGCGCCTGGTGGTGCCCGCCGGCAGTGTCGGTATTGGCGGTAGCCAGACCGGTATTTATCCGCTGGATACCCCCGGTGGCTGGCAGCTGATTGGCCGCACCTCCGTGCGTTTATTTGATATTAACAATACCCCGGCGGGTTTATTGCAACCGGGAGACAGGGTGCGTTTTGTGCCCCAGAAGGAGGGCGTGTGTTAAATATTATTCGTGCCGGGGTGCACACTTCGGTACAGGATGCCGGGCGCAACGGGTTTCGCGATATTGGGGTCAGCCGCAGCGGTGCGCTGGATTTACCGGCCCTGCGAATTGCCAATTTACTGGTGGGCAATGATGAGAATGCCCCCGCGCTGGAGATAACCCTCGGCCAGGTGGTGATTGAGTTCGCCTCTGATGGCTGGTTTGCCCTTACCGGCGCCGGGTGTGATGCGCATATTGATGGCCGGGCCGTCTGGACCGGCTGGCGGCTGCCCTATAAGCGTGGCCAGCAGCTGGTGTTAAAAGCGCCCCGTCACGGGATGCGCAGCTACCTTGCCGTGGCGGGCGGCATTGATGTCCCCGGGGTGATGGGCTCTGCCAGTACAGATCTGAAAGCACACTTTGGGGGGTACTTTGGTCGCCTGCTGAAGGATGGTGACCAGGTCCCGGTGCAGGCCGGCGGCCAGCGCTTTATTGAGTCCCGTGGGGTCAGGCAGTTATTGTGGGGTAACCGTATCCGGGCGTTGCCGGGGCCGGAATACCACGAGTTTACCCGGGTGTCCCAGGAGAACTTCTGGCGCCTGCCCTGGCATATTAGCCCCCAGAGTAACCGCATGGGCTACCGTTTGCAGGGATCGGGGCTGGTGCGTGAAAACCCGCGGGAGCTTTATTCCCACGGTCTGTTACCCGGCGTGGTGCAGGTGCCCCATAACGGCCAGCCGATTGTGTTGCTGAACGATGCCCAGACCACCGGGGGGTATCCCCGTATCGCGGTGGTTATCGAGGCCGATTTATACCACCTCGCCCAGGTGCGCCTCGGGGAGCCGATTCATTTCGTGCAGTGCACCCATGAAGAGGCACTCAAAGCCCGCCATGAACAGCAGTTATTTATCAGCCAGATTGCCTGGCATTTACAGGAGCCGGTGAAGGCTAAGTAGCGACGGATATGCCAGAAGGACCGGAAATACGCCGCGCCGCCGATATGCTGGCGCGTGCGGTGCAGGATAAGCCATTAACCCACGTCTGGTTTGCTTTTCCTGAACTGGCGCACTATGCCCCACAGCTGGTGGGGCAGACTATTGTGCGTTTTGAAACCCACGGTAAAGCGTTGTTGACCTGTTTCTCCGGCGGGTTGATCCTCTACAGCCATAACCAGCTGTATGGGGTCTGGCGGGTTGCCGTCCCGGGGGTCGCCGCCGACAGCGCGCGCAGCTTGCGGGTGCGGCTGGAAACCGCCGACAGCGCCATCTTGTTGTACAGCGCTTCGGATATCGAGATGCTTAATCGTGACAGCGTGGCGGACCATCCCTTTCTGAGCCGGATTGGCCCGGATGTGCTGGACAATGCCCTGACCCCAGAAACCGTGCGGGAGCGACTGGTTTCAGCCCGTTTCCGGCGCCGCCAGTTGGGCAGCGTACTGCTGGACCAGCGATTCCTCGCCGGGCTGGGTAACTATCTGCGGGCGGAAATTCTCTGGCAGGCCCGGGTGAGTGGGCTGGATGCCGTGCAGAATTTGGCGCCCGCGGCGATTAGCGCCCTGGCCGATGCTTGCCTCAGCGTGGCGCGGTTGTCGTACCAGACCCGGGGCCAGGTGAATGAAAATCACCATCACGGGGCGCTGTTTCATTTTCGGGTGTTCCAGCGGGAAGGGGAGGCCTGTGAACGCTGCGGCAGTGCGATTATCAAAACCACGTTGTCCGGCAGGCCGTTCTGGTTTTGCCCCCAGTGCCAGCCCCCGGTGGGGGCCTTGTCATCGCGCTCTGGCTGAGCGGCAGATAAAAAAACGGCCAGCGCGATGGCTGGCCGTGTTGTCATTCCTGGGGGATTATTTTGCCAGGTCTGATGTGAAATCGCGCTGGGCGTAGCCGGTATACAGCTGGCGCGGACGGGCAATTTTAATGCCGTCGTCGTGCATTTCGTTCCAGTGGGCAATCCAGCCGACGGTACGGGCCATGGCAAAAATGACCGTGAACATCGAGGACGGGATCCCCATCGCTTTCAGGATAATACCGGAGTAGAAATCCACGTTTGGATACAGTTTGCGCTCGATGAAGTACGGGTCGTGCAGCGCAATGTGCTCCAGCTCCATGGCCACTTCCAGCAGGTCATCCTTCATGCCCAGTTCCTGTAACACTTCATGGCAGGTTTCGCGCATTACCGTGGCGCGCGGGTCGTAATTTTTGTAGACCCGGTGGCCAAAGCCCATCAGGCGGAAAGAGTCGTTTTTGTCTTTCGCCCGGCGCAGGAACTCAGGGATATGCTCTTTGTGGTTAATCTCTTCCAGCATCTTCAGGCAGGCTTCGTTAGCGCCACCGTGGGCCGGTCCCCACAGGGAGGCTATCCCCGCCGCGATACAGGCAAACGGGTTAGCGCCGGAAGAGCCAGCGGTACGCACGGTTGAGGTTGACGCGTTCTGCTCGTGATCCGCGTGGAGGATCAGAATACGGTCCATCGCGCGTTCCAGTACCGGGTTAACCACGTACTCTTCACAGGGGGTGGCGAACATCATATGCAGGAAGTTACCCGCATAGGAGAGGTCATTACGCGGGTAGATAAACGGCTGACCCAGGGCGTATTTGTAGCACATTGCGGCCACTGTCGGCATTTTAGACAGCAGACGGAATGCGGCAATTTCCCGGTGGCGCGGGTTATTGACGTCCAGGGAGTCGTGGTAGAACGCCGCCAGCGCACCGGTTACCCCACACAGCACCGCCATCGGATGAGAGTCGCGACGGAAGCCGTGGAACAGACGGGTTATCTGCTCATGGATCATGGTATGGCGGGTGACGGTGGTTTTAAATTCCTCGAACTCTTTCTGGGTCGGTTTTTCGCCATACAGCAGAATGTAGCTGACTTCGAGGTAAGAAGAGCTGGTGGCTAACTGGTCAATGGGATAACCGCGGTGGAGCAGAATGCCTTCATCACCGTCGATAAAGGTGATTTTCGATTCGCACGATGCCGTAGAGGTAAAACCAGGGTCAAAAGTAAATACCCCCTTAGATCCAAGACTGCGGATGTCGATGACATCCTGACCTAGCGTGCCTTGTAGCACGTCCAGTTCGACAGCAGTTTCACCCGGGCAGGTGATGGTTGCTTTCTTATCAGCCATTTACTATCTCCTTAGCGCCATTTTCGCTGGGGACTGCGGCGTCCGGATTTGCATTGGTGTCTGGGTGTAGTTACCAGAATGTTATATGGCGCACAGCTCTGTTTGACAGAAAGCAACAGGGTACAGAGCGATGGGCAGAGTATAAATAACTACCCGAACCATAGCGAAACAGCAGCAAATCAGGATGTTAGCAGTCCATTATTTCAGTACGGTATATCACTATTAACTGTCCAGACTACTCAGGTCAATAGCGTCACACTGTTACATAACTAATCTTCAGGTAAAAGGGTGACCCTATAACTTTTGCGAATTATACGGTCTTTTAAGTGATGTATGTAATAAAAATGTTTAATATTTGTCAAATCAAATGATTAAAGTTTAATAAATAGTTATTTTTGCGACGCGGATCACTGTTCGGATCAAAAGGCGCCAAACTAATTGTGTGTTAATTGTAATAATTTTGTGAACGGCCTATACTGCCGCCAGGTCTCCGGAATACCTTGCAACCGCGAGCCACCAGCGTAATAACCTGCCATTTTGGACATCTGGAAGCAGTTTGTTTTACATGACGCAGAGTTATAGAAAAACGCTGTCTGACCCGCCTGCAAACCCGGAGGAAGGAATAATAAGAACAGCATGTGGGCGCTATTCATGATAAAAGACGTGAAGAAACAAAGACCTGTGAATCTTGATTTGAAGACAATCAGGTTTCCCGTCACCGCTATTGCCTCCATCCTCCATCGTGTATCCGGCGTGATCACCTTCGTGGCGATCGGGATCTTGTTATGGTTGTTGGGGACATCCCTTTCCTCCCCGGAAGGGTTCCAGGTGGCATCCTCTATTATGGGAAGTTTCATTGTTAAGTTCATCATCTGGGGCATTTTGACCGCCCTGGCGTATCACGTGGTGGTCGGTGTTCGCCACATGCTGATGGACTTTGGCTATCTCGAAGAGACCCTGGAAGCGGGTAAACGCTCCGCAGTGATCTCCTTTGGGGTAACTGTCGTGCTTTCGCTTCTTGCAGGAGTTCTCGTATGGTAAGCAACGCATCTGCACTGGGTCGTAATGGCGTACATGACTATTTGCTGGTCCGTGCTTCTGCCATCATCCTGGCCCTGTATATCGTTTACCTGATCGGCTTTTTCGCTACCAGCGGCGAGCTGACCTGGGAAATATGGACCGGCTTTTTCTCCTCCTCTTTTACCAAAGTATTCACCCTGTTGGCGCTGTTCAGCGTCTTGATTCATGCCTGGATTGGCATGTGGCAGGTGTTAACGGACTACATTAAACCGCTCGCTATCCGCCTGGTATTACAGCTGGCGATTGTCGCGGCGTTGCTGGTTTATGTGATTTATGGATTTGTCGTGGTATGGGGTGTGTAATGAATCTTCCAGTCAGAGAGTTTGATGCTGTTGTTATTGGTGCCGGTGGCGCAGGTATGCGCGCTGCACTGCAAATTTCCCAGAGCGGCCAGACCTGTGCGCTGCTCTCCAAAGTGTTCCCGACCCGTTCTCATACGGTATCTGCCCAGGGCGGTATTACCGTGGCGCTGGGGAATACCCACGAAGATGACTGGCAATGGCACATGTACGATACGGTGAAAGGCTCCGACTATATCGGGGACCAGGACGCCATTGAATATATGTGTAAGACCGGCCCGGAGGCGATCCTCGAGCTGGAACATATGGGGCTGCCGTTCTCCCGCCTGGATGATGGCCGTATTTATCAGCGTCCGTTTGGTGGCCAGTCGAAAAACTTCGGTGGCGAGCAGGCTGCACGTACCGCTGCCGCCGCTGACCGTACCGGCCACGCGCTGCTGCACACCCTGTATCAGCAAAACCTGAAAAACCACACCACTATCTTCTCCGAATGGTATGCCCTGGATCTGGTGAAAAACCAGGATGGCGCCGTGGTGGGTTGTACGGCACTGTGCCTTGAAACTGGCGAAGTGGTCTACTTTAAAGCCCGGGCAACGGTACTGGCTACCGGCGGTGCTGGCCGTATTTATCAGTCCACCACTAACGCCCACATCAACACCGGTGACGGTGTCGGTATGGCGCTGCGCGCCGGTGTGCCGCTGCAGGATATGGAAATGTGGCAGTTCCACCCCACCGGTATTGCCGGGGCAGGGGTGCTGGTGACGGAAGGTTGCCGTGGTGAAGGCGGTTATCTGCTTAACAAGCACGGCGAGCGCTTTATGGAGCGTTACGCACCGAATGCCAAAGATCTGGCCGGCCGCGATGTGGTTGCCCGGTCGATTATGATTGAAATCCGTGAAGGTCGCGGCTGCGACGGTCCGTGGGGCCCGCACGCCAAACTGAAACTGGACCACCTCGGCAAGGAAGTGCTCGAATCCCGCCTGCCGGGTATCCTCGAATTGTCCCGTACTTTTGCGCACGTGGACCCGGTGAAAGAGCCTATCCCGGTTATCCCGACCTGCCACTATATGATGGGCGGCATTCCGACCAAAGTAACCGGCCAGGCCCTGACCGTGAATGAGAAAGGCGAAGACGTGGTGATCCCGGGGCTGTTTGCCGTGGGTGAGATTGCCTGCGTATCGGTACACGGCGCCAACCGTCTGGGCGGTAACTCACTGCTCGACCTGGTGGTATTTGGCCGGGCGGCGGGCCTGCATCTGCAAGAGTCCATTGCCGAGCAGGGCGCGCTGCGTGATGCCAGTGAGTCTGACATTGAAGGTTCGCTGGAGCGCCTCAACCGCTGGAACAATACCCGTAAGGGTGAAGATCCGGTGCAGATCCGCAAAGCACTGCAGGAGTGTATGCAGCATAACTTCTCGGTATTCCGTGAAGGTGATGCCATGGCGAAAGGGCTGGAACAGCTGAAAGAGATCCGCGAGCGCCTGAATAACGCCCGCCTGGATGACACGTCCAGCGAGTTCAACACCCAGCGTATGGAGTGCCTGGAGCTGGATAACCTGATGGCAACGGCTTACGCCACTGCGGTATCCGCTAACTTCCGTACCGAAAGCCGTGGTGCCCACAGCCGTTTCGACTATCCGGATCGTGATGATGCGAACTGGCTGTGCCACTCCCTGTATCTGCCGCAGAGCGACTCGATGACACGCCGCAGCGTGAACATGGAACCGAAACTGCGTCCGGCGTTCCCGCCGAAAGTGCGTTCTTACTAATTCGCGGAGTCTGGTAATGAAACTTGAATTTTCTGTCTATCGTTACAATCCCGATGTGGACGATGCCCCGCGGATGCAGGATTACACCCTGGAGGCGCAGGAAGGCCGGGATATGATGCTGCTGGATGCGTTAATCCTGCTGAAAGAAAAAGATCCTACACTGGCGTTCCGCCGCTCCTGCCGTGAAGGGGTATGTGGCTCCGACGGTCTCAATATGAACGGTAAAAACGGCCTGGCCTGTATTACGCCGATTTCTGCATTGAGCGATGGCAGCAAGAAAATTGTCATTCGCCCGCTGCCCGGATTACCGGTCATCCGCGATCTGATTGTAGACATGGGCCAGTTCTACGCTCAATATGAAAAGATTAAGCCTTACTTGTTGAATAATGGAACAAATCCGCCAGCGCGTGAGTTTTTACAATCCCCGGAACAACGGGAAAAACTGGATGGATTATACGAGTGCATCCTGTGCGCGTGCTGTTCAACATCATGCCCGTCCTTCTGGTGGAACCCGGATAAATTTATCGGGCCTGCCGGGTTACTGGCAGCATGGCGTTTCCTGATTGACAGCCGCGATACGGAAACCGCGAGCCGCCTTGATGGGTTGAGCGATGCGTTCAGCGTATTCCGCTGCCACGGCATTATGAACTGTGTCAGTGTGTGCCCGAAGGGGTTAAACCCGACGCGCGCCATTGGTCATATTAAATCAATGTTGTTGCAGCGCAGTGCCTGACGGTAAATCGCTGATGTAATGCGCTTCCGCTCTGGCTTCAGGGCGGGAGTGTGATACATCGCAGAAAGTAGCAGGAAACCTCTAAAAACCGCCAATCAGGATCAATCACCGCGCGTTCTTTATGCCATAACAGATGGCGGAACGCCCCGCAATAGCCCTTCAGGGCGCGGGCATGGACCCAACCAGCAGATGCCGGTTGCAGCAGGTGAGTGGCAGTTTTTAAAGGTTCCTTTGCGGGCCATAACAATAATAGCCCGACAAAAGTGAACCCCGGTACGTACACCCCGGTGTGCGTGGTAGTTTCTACGGCGAAATAAGCATACAGATGCTTAAGGGATCACGATGCAGAACGGCGCGATGAAGCCCTGGCTGGACTCTTCCTGGCTGGCGGGCGCAAACCAGTCCTACATAGAGCAGCTCTATGAAGACTTCTTAACCGATCCTGACTCAGTGGATGCTCACTGGCGTTCTTTGTTCCAGCAGTTGCCTGGTACGGGAGCAAGATCGGATCAATTCCATTCCAAAACACGTGATTATTTCCGTCGTCTGGCGAAGGATGCCTCACGTTATACTTCTTCGATTACCGACCCTGACACCGATGTTAAGCAGGTTAAAGTCCTGCAGCTCATCAACGCCTACCGTTTCCGCGGCCACCAGCAGGCAAATCTTGATC
This sequence comes from Shimwellia pseudoproteus, assembly GCF_016415625.1. Classification (GTDB taxonomy): domain Bacteria; phylum Pseudomonadota; class Gammaproteobacteria; order Enterobacterales; family Enterobacteriaceae; genus Shimwellia; species Shimwellia pseudoproteus. The sequence continues at coordinate 35,853 of NZ_WBXP01000009.1, read as the reverse complement.
CGCTGGGGCTCTGGAAACAGGATGCGGTACCGGATCTGGATCCTGACTTCCACCATTTGACGGAAGCCGATTTCCAGGAAAGTTTCAACGTGGGTTCTTTTGCTATCGGCAAAGAGACCATGAAGCTCGGCGATCTGATTGAGGCCCTCAAACAGACTTACTGTGGCTCGATTGGCGCGGAATACATGCACATTACCAACACGGAAGAGAAACGCTGGATTCAGCAGCGTATCGAATCGGTGGTGGGGAAAGCCAGTTTTAGCAGCGAAGAGAAGCAACGGTTTCTCAGCGAGCTGACAGCTGCAGAAGGTCTGGAGCGTTACCTGGGGGCGAAATTCCCGGGTGCCAAACGCTTCTCCCTGGAGGGGGGGGATGCGCTGGTCCCGATGCTTAAAGAGATGATCCGTCACGGTGGCAAAAACGGTACCCGCGAAGTGGTGCTGGGTATGGCGCACCGCGGTCGTCTGAACGTGCTGATTAACGTACTGGGTAAAAAACCCCAGGAGCTGTTTGACGAGTTTGCCGGTAAGCACAAAGAGCACCTTGGCACCGGTGACGTGAAATACCATATGGGTTTCTCGTCTGATGTCGAAACCGAAGGCGGCCTGGTACACCTGGCGCTGGCGTTTAACCCGTCGCACCTTGAAATTGTTAGCCCGGTGGTGATGGGATCGGTACGTGCGCGCCTCGATCGTCTGGATCAACCCGGCAGTAGTAATCAGGTGTTGCCGATCACTATCCACGGTGATGCCGCCGTAGCAGGCCAGGGCGTGGTACAGGAAACCCTGAACATGTCCAAAGCCCGGGGTTATGAAGTGGGCGGGACGGTACGTATTGTTATCAACAACCAGGTGGGCTTTACCACGTCTAACCCGCTGGATGCCCGCTCGACGCCGTACTGTACTGATATTGGTAAGATGGTGCAGGCGCCGATTTTCCACGTCAATGCTGACGATCCGGAAGCGGTGGCGTTTGTTACCCGCCTGGCGCTGGACTTCCGCAATACCTTTAAACGCGATGTGTTTATCGATCTGGTCTGTTATCGCCGTCACGGCCATAACGAAGCGGATGAGCCAAGTGCTACCCAGCCGCTGATGTACCAGAAAATCAAAAAACACCCGACCCCGCGCAAGCTGTATGCCGATAAGCTGGAGCAGGACAAGGTGTCCACCCTGGAAGATGCCACTGAACTGGTTAACCTGTACCGCGACGCGCTGGATGCCGGTGAATGTGTGGTGAAAGAGTGGCGCCCGATGAACATGCACTCCTTTACCTGGTCCCCGTATCTGAACCACGAATGGGACGAAAGCTACCCTAACAAGGTAGAAATGAAACGTCTCCAGGAGCTGGCTAAGCGCATCAGCACCGCGCCGGAATCCGTCGAGATGCAGTCCCGGGTGGCGAAAATCTACGGTGACCGTCAGCTGATGGCCAGCGGTGAGAAGGCCTTTGACTGGGGTGGGGCAGAGAACCTGGCCTATGCTACCCTGGTGGATGAAGGGGTTCCGGTACGTATTTCCGGGGAAGACTCCGGCCGCGGTACCTTCTTCCATCGCCATGCGGTGATCCATAACCAGCGTAACGGCTCTACCTATACCCCACTGGCCCATGTACATAATGGCCAGGGTGATTTCAAAGTCTGGGATTCGGTGCTGTCTGAAGAAGCGGTACTGGCCTTTGAATACGGCTATGCCACCGCAGAGCCGCGCACCCTGACAATCTGGGAAGCGCAGTTTGGTGACTTCGCTAACGGCGCGCAGGTGGTGATTGACCAGTTTATTAGCTCCGGTGAGCAGAAATGGGGCCGGATGTGTGGCCTGGTGATGCTGCTGCCGCACGGTTACGAAGGCCAGGGTCCGGAGCACTCCTCCGCCCGTCTGGAGCGTTACCTGCAATTATGCGCTGAGCAGAATATTCAGGTTTGTGTGCCGTCTACCCCGGCCCAGGTCTACCATATGCTGCGCCGTCAGGCGCTGCGCGGTATGCGCCGCCCGCTGGTGGTGATGTCACCGAAATCACTGCTGCGTCATCCGCTGGCGATTTCCAGCCTCGACGACCTGGCGAACGGGACATTCCTGCCGGCCATTGGTGAGATTGACACGCTGGACCCGAAAGCGGTGAAACGCGTGGTGCTGTGCTCCGGTAAGGTCTATTACGACTTACTCGAGCAGCGCCGTAAAAATGAACAGCAGGACGTGGCGATTGTGCGTATTGAACAGCTGTATCCGTTCCCGCACCAGTCGGTACAAGAGGCGTTAAAACCTTATGCCCATGTCCACGATTTTGTATGGTGCCAGGAAGAGCCGCTCAACCAGGGCGCCTGGTACTGTAGCCAGCACCACCTTCGCGAAGTGATTCCGTTTGGCTCCGCACTGCGTTATGCGGGCCGTCCGGCCTCGGCTTCTCCGGCTGTGGGTTATATGTCTGTCCACCAGAAACAGCAGCAAGATCTGGTTAATGACGCGCTGAACGTCGATTAAGAAGAAAAGGATAAATAATGAGTAGCGTAGATATTCTGGTTCCTGACCTGCCTGAGTCAGTGGCTGACGCCACAGTAGCAACCTGGCACAAAAAACCGGGCGATGCTGTCCAGCGTGACGAAGTGCTGGTCGAGATCGAGACCGATAAAGTGGTACTGGAAGTACCGGCATCGACGGATGGCATTCTGGATGCAGTGCTGGAAGATGAAGGCACTACCGTGACCTCTCGCCAGATCCTCGGCCGCCTGCGTGAAGGCAACAGCGCCGGTAAAGCCACCAGCGCGAAAGCCGATGAGAAAGAATCTACCCCGGCGCAGCGCCACACCGCGGATCTGGAAGAGCAGTCCAGCGACGCGCAGGGCCCGGCAATCCGCCGGCTGCTGGCAGAGCATAACCTCGACGCCAGCGCGGTGAAAGGCACGGGTGTAGGTGGCCGTATTACCCGCGAAGATATCGAAAAACATCTGGCGAAAGCCGTGAAACCGGCGGCGCAAGCCGCTGCCCCGGCAGCACAGCCGGCGCTGGCTGCGCGCTCAGAAAAACGTGTTCCGATGACCCGACTGCGCAAACGCGTGGCTGAGCGTCTGCTGGAAGCGAAAAACTCCACCGCCATGCTGACCACCTTTAACGAAGTCAACATGAAGCCGATCATGGATCTGCGTAAGCAGTACGGTGATGCGTTCGAAAAACGCCACGGTATCCGTCTGGGCTTTATGTCTTTCTACGTCAAAGCCGTGGTGGAAGCCCTGAAACGCTTCCCGGAAGTGAACGCGTCTATTGATGGCGAAGATGTGGTTTACCACAACTATTTCGACGTCAGCATGGCGGTATCCACCCCCCGTGGCCTGGTGACCCCGGTGCTGAAAGATGTGGATCTGCTGGGCATGGCCGATGTTGAAAAACGCATCAAAGAGCTGGCCATCAAAGGCCGCGACGGTAAGCTGACCGTTGAAGAGCTGACCGGTGGTAACTTCACTATCACGAACGGTGGGGTGTTTGGCTCCCTGATGTCTACGCCAATCATCAACCCGCCGCAGAGCGCCATCCTCGGGATGCACGCGATTAAAGATCGTCCAATGGCGGTAAACGGTAAAGTAGAGATCCTGCCGATGATGTACCTGGCGCTCTCTTATGACCACCGCCTGATTGATGGCCGCGAATCCGTTGGGTTCCTGGTGGCCATCAAAGAGATGCTTGAAGATCCGACTCGTCTGTTACTGGACGTATAGTGGGCCGGAGAGGCGCAAGCCTCTCCCCCTAAAGACCCATGCCGCTCTGTAACGGAGCGGCCAGTTAAGTGTTGAGCCGTGCGCTCCCTGCCTTAATGGAAAGAACATATGAACTTACATGAATATCAGGCTAAACAACTGTTTGCCCGGTATGGTCTGCCGGCACCGGTGGGTTATGCCTGTACTACTCCCCGCGAAGCAGAAGAAGCGGCATCCAAAATTGGCGCAGGCCCGTGGGTGGTAAAATGCCAGGTTCATGCTGGTGGTCGTGGTAAAGCGGGCGGCGTTAAAGTTGTCAGCAAGAAAGAAGATATTCGCGCATTTGCCGAAGCCTGGCTGGGCAAACGCCTGGTCACCTACCAAACAGACGCTAACGGCCAGCCGGTAAACCAGGTGCTGGTTGAAAGCGCCACTGATATCGCCAAAGAGCTGTATCTGGGGGCGGTTGTTGATCGCGCTTCCCGTCGCGTGGTGTTTATGGCCTCCACCGAGGGTGGGGTAGAGATCGAAAAAGTAGCGGAAGAAACCCCGCACTTGATCCACAAAGTTGCGCTGGACCCGCTAACCGGTCCGATGCCGTATCAGGGGCGTGAGCTGGCGTTCAAACTGGGTCTGGAAGGTAAACAGGTTCAGCAGTTCGCTAAAATCTTTATGGGCCTGGCGACCATGTTCCTCGAGCGTGACCTGGCACTGGTTGAGATCAACCCGCTGGTTATCACCGGCCAGGGCGATCTGGTTTGCCTGGATGGTAAAATCACCATCGACAGTAACGCCCTGTTCCGCCAGCCGGAACTGCGTGAAATGAACGACGCCAGCCAGGATGACCCGCGTGAAGCCCATGCGGCGCAGTGGGAACTGAACTACGTTGCCCTTGATGGCAACATCGGCTGCATGGTTAACGGCGCCGGTCTGGCAATGGGCACCATGGATATCGTTAAACTGCACGGCGGTGCACCGGCTAACTTCCTGGATGTTGGCGGCGGCGCAACCAAAGAGCGTGTAACGGAAGCCTTTAAAATTATCCTCTCCGATGAAAACGTTAAAGCCGTTCTGGTGAACATCTTTGGCGGCATCGTACGTTGCGATCTGATTGCTGACGGTATCATTGGTGCCGTTGCCGAAGTGGGCGTTAGCGTACCGGTGGTGGTGCGTCTGGAAGGTAACAACGCCGAGCTGGGCGCCAGCAAACTGGCAGAAAGCGGCCTGAATATTATTGCAGCGAAAAGTCTGACGGATGCAGCTCAGCAAGTTGTAGCCGCTGTGGAGGGTAAATAATGTCCATTCTGATCGACAAAAACACCAAAGTTATCTGCCAGGGTTTCACCGGCAGCCAGGGCTCCTTCCACTCTGAGCAGGCGATTGCTTATGGCACGCAGATGGTCGGCGGTGTTACGCCAGGTAAAGGCGGCACCACGCATCTGGGCCTGCCGGTCTTTAATACCGTGCGTGAAGCGGTAGAAGCCACAGGCGCGACCGCCTCGGTTATTTATGTTCCGGCGCCGTTCTGCAAAGACTCGATCCTGGAAGCTATCGATGCGGGTATTAAACTGATTATCACCATCACCGAAGGCATTCCGACCCTGGATATGCTGACTGTGAAAGTGAAACTGGACGAAGCCGGTGTGCGCATGATAGGGCCAAACTGCCCGGGCGTTATCACCCCGGGCGAGTGCAAAATCGGCATCCAGCCGGGCCACATTCACCTGCCGGGTAAAGTCGGGATTGTCTCCCGTTCTGGTACCCTGACCTATGAAGCGGTTAAACAGACTACCGATATCGGCCTCGGCCAGTCCACTTGTGTGGGCATCGGCGGTGACCCGATCCCGGGCTCTAACTTCATCGATATCTTGAAAATGTTCGAGGAAGACCCGAAGACGGAAGCCATCGTGATGATCGGTGAAATCGGCGGCAGCGCAGAAGAAGAAGCCGCGGCTTACATCAAAGCGCACGTGACCAAACCGGTAGTGGGCTATATCGCGGGTGTGACCGCGCCGAAAGGCAAACGTATGGGCCACGCGGGGGCGATTATCGCCGGTGGTAAAGGGACGGCTGATGAGAAATTTGCCGCCCTGGAAGCCGCAGGCGTGAAAACCGTCCGCAGCCTGGCAGACATTGGCGAAGCGCTGAAAACGGTGCTGCCGCAGTAATAATCAAAAGATAATAACGGTTCGACATGGTTGGCCACCCTTATGGGTGGCCTTTTTTTGCCTGTTTTCGGGGGGCTGTACCGGGGGATAGTAGGGGAGGGGATCACATTTCGTGTGTTTTTTCTGCGCAGGGAGAAATGCCATTACCGTTTGTTATTTCGCCTTATATATCGCCAGAGAATAAGAATAACTAACCTTATGTATTATATGTCTTATTTAGCCGTTATTACGGCCAGGTATTATTTTAGACATTGATCAAAAAATGCAGCAACAGTAATGCAAACGCCCGGATCGCATTTCCGGACAGGGATAATGACGCAAATTCATCATAATTTGAATTATATCACCGGACTATATTAGTGCGTCCCTTTTGTTCTTTTTATGTTATTTTTAATACATATTAATAACAAATTAATCACTAATTGATTTTTAATGCCACGTTATTTAACAATGCAGTAAAAAATTGATTTAGATCAATATCTAACTATGGGATTTAAATGCTGTAAATTGGAATTTTGTCTCAGATCAAACTAGCGCTGAGGTGCTAAATTAGCTATAAATTGACGCGCATTCAGAAACGCAAATTAAGGTAAGCAAAAACCTATTTATTGTAAGGTCATTGCGGCGTAATATATTGCGGAGTCTTTTGTAATTTCATTAACGTATTTGCAACCGTCAATCTTTGAGCTATTACCTTTAAGAGCGTGATTTTCAAAGATTGCCAGGCTTCATGTAAATATTTGGTATTGGGGCATGTATCATCGGGCGTCACCCACGGAGTAAAAAAGGTGACAACCCACGAGCGAGGAGCAAGGAGTCAAGATGTTAGATATTGTCGAACTGTCGCGTTTACAGTTTGCCTTGACTGCGATGTACCACTTTCTATTTGTGCCGCTGACGCTGGGTATGGCGTTCTTGCTGGCAATTATGGAAACGGTGTACGTCCTGTCTGGCAAGCAAATATATAAAGATATGACTAAGTTCTGGGGCAAGTTGTTTGGGATCAACTTTGCGCTGGGTGTCGCCACTGGCCTGACGATGGAGTTTCAGTTCGGGACTAACTGGTCTTACTATTCACATTACGTCGGCGATATCTTCGGTGCCCCTCTGGCAATCGAAGGTCTGATGGCATTCTTCCTTGAATCCACCTTCGTGGGTCTGTTCTTCTTCGGCTGGGATCGTTTGGGCAAAGTTCAGCACATGGCGGTTACCTGGCTGGTGGCGCTGGGCTCCAACCTGTCCGCGCTGTGGATCCTGGTGGCCAACGGCTGGATGCAGAACCCCATCGCTTCTGATTTTAATTTCGAAACCATGCGAATGGAGATGGTGAGCTTCTCCGAACTGGTCCTTAACCCGGTAGCCCAGGTGAAATTTGTTCACACCGTGGCCTCGGGTTATGTGACCGGCGCGATGTTTGTACTGGGGATCAGTGCCTGGTACATGCTGAAAGGGCGCGACTTTGCTTTTGCGAAGCGCTCTTTTGCTATTGCGGCCAGCTTCGGCATGGCGGCGGTGCTCTCCGTTATCGTGCTGGGTGATGAATCCGGCTACGAAATGGGTGACGTACAGAAAACCAAACTGGCAGCCATTGAAGCGGAATGGGATACCCAGCCGGCCCCGGCGGCGTTTACGCTGTTTGGCTTGCCGGATCAGGATGCCCAGGAAAACCACTTTGCTATCCAGATCCCTTACGCGCTGGGCCTGATTGCCACCCGTTCGGTGGATAAACAAGTGACCGGCCTGAAAGATCTGCTGGCGCAGCATGAGGCGCGGATCCGTAACGGGATGACGGCCTATAAATTGCTGGAAGAACTGCGTAATGGCGCCACCGATCCGGCTATCCGGGCGGACTTCAATAATGTGAAGAAAGATCTCGGCTACGGGTTGTTGCTAAAACGCTACACGTCAAACGTGACTGACGCGACAGAAGCACAAATCCAGCAGGCGACAAAAGACTCCATCCCGCGGGTTGCGCCGCTCTATTTCGCGTTCCGCATCATGGTGGCCTGTGGCTTCCTGCTGCTGGCGATTATCGCACTGTCATTCTGGTCGGTAATTCGTAACCGCGTTGGCCAGAAAAAGTGGCTGCTGCGCGCGGCGTTTTTCGGTATCCCGCTGCCGTGGATTGCGGTGGAGGCCGGGTGGTTCGTGGCCGAATATGGCCGCCAGCCCTGGGCAATTGGTGAGGTGTTACCAACCGCGGTGGCTAACTCATCGCTGACCACCGGGGACTTGATTTTCTCAATCGTACTGATCTGTGGCCTCTATACCTTGTTCCTGGTTGCTGAAATGTTCCTGATGTTCAAGTTTGCCCGTCTGGGGCCGAGCAGCCTGAAAACTGGCCGTTATCACTTTGAGCAGTCCAGTGTGGCTTCTCAGCCGGCACGTTAAGACAGGAGTCCAGAAATGATTGATTATGAAGTATTACGTTTTATCTGGTGGCTGCTGATTGGCGTGTTGCTGATTGGCTTTGCCGTGGCGGATGGCTTTGATATGGGGGTCGGCATGCTGACCCGTATTCTTGGCCGTACGGATACTGAACGCCGGATCATGATTAACGCCATTGCCCCGCACTGGGACGGTAACCAGGTCTGGTTAATCACCGCCGGTGGTGCGCTGTTTGCCGCCTGGCCGATGGTGTACGCTGCGGCGTTTTCCGGCTTCTACGTGGCCATGATCCTGGTGCTGGCATCGTTGTTCTTCCGCCCGGTAGGCTTTGACTACCGCTCGAAGATTGAAGACAGGCGCTGGCGCAATATGTGGGACTGGGGCATTTTCATCGGCAGCTTTGTACCGCCGCTGGTGATAGGTGTGGCCTTCGGTAACCTGCTGCAGGGCGTGCCGTTCCATATTGATGAGTATCTGCGCCTTTACTACACCGGCAACTTCTTCCAGTTGCTCAACCCGTTTGGTCTGCTGGCCGGGGTGGTGAGCGTGGCGATGATCATTACCCAGGGGGCGACCTATCTGCAAATGCGTACTACTGGTGAGTTGCATCTGCGTACCCGCACGACGGCGCAGATTTCGGCGCTGGTGATGATGGTGTGCTTCGCGCTGGCCGGGGTATGGGTGGTCTACGGTATTGATGGCTATGTGGTGACCTCTGCGATGGATCATCATGCGGCGTCTAATCCGCTGACCAAAGAAGTCGCCCGGGAAGCCGGGGCATGGATGGCAAACTTTAACCATATTCCTGCGCTGTGGGCGATCCCGGTGCTGGGGGTGGTGCTGCCGCTGCTGACGGTGCTGATGTCCCGTGTGAATAAAGGCGCGTGGGCGTTTCTGTTCTCATCACTGACGCTGGCCTGCGTGATCCTGACTGCCGGTATCAGTATGTTCCCGTTTGTGATGCCGTCCAGCACGATGCTGAATGCCGGTCTGACCATGTGGGATGCAACGTCCAGCCCGCTGACGCTGAGCGTGATGACCTACGTTGCCATTGTGTTTGTGCCGCTTATTCTGTGCTACACCACCTGGTGCTACTGGAAAATGTTCGGGCGCATCACCAAAGAGCATATCGAAAGCAACACCCACTCTCTGTACTAAGTAAGGAGTTAACAATGTGGTACTTTGCATGGATTCTGGGCACTTTGCTGGCTTGTGCTTTCGGGATCATTACCGCGCTGGCGCTGGAACAGGCGGAAGCCACCAACGCCGCTAAAGAAGAGCATTAATGAAGAATATTATCGCAACGCTGTATGCGGTAATGGACAAGGGCCCATTGCGGGCCCTTTCGCTGCTTATGGCTCTGGTACTGGCCGGTTGCATGTTCTGGGATCCGGCGCGGTTCGCCGCCCGGACCAGTACACTGTCAATCTGGCACGGATTGTTCATCATGTGGGCGGTGTGCGCAGGCGTGATCCACGGTGTGGGGTTTCGTCCGAAAGCGCTGCACTGGCAGGGAATATTTTGTCCGCTGCTGGCGGATATTGTCCTGCTCGCGGGGCTGATTTTTTTCTTTTCCTGACAATTACCTTACTCATATATTTATGGGCTGACCTACGCCCATAAATATTTATCTGAAGCTCGTTCCTTCCCATTCCCAACCCCCATCAGCTTGCGTATAGTAGCAACGTTTATTTGCATTACCGGGATGTAGAGTGAGTACAAATATTTTCAGATGGCCGGTTCGTGTCTATTACGAAGATACCGACGCCGGTGGTGTGGTTTACCACGCCAGTTATGTGGCCTTTTATGAACGGGCACGTACTGAGATGTTACGCCATCATCAGTTCAGCCAGCAGGCGCTGATGGCGGAGCGAGTTGCATTTGTAGTCCGCAAAATGACCCTAGAGTATCTTGCGCCTGCCAGACTCGACGATTTGCTCGAAATCCAGACGGAAATCACATCAATGCGTGGGACCTCAATGATCTTTACGCAGCGAATCGTCAACGCCGAAAATCGAATCCTCAATGTAGCCGAGGTGACCATTGTCTGTGTTGATCCACATGTCATGAAGCCCAGAGCGCTTCCCAAGTCTATTGTCGCGGAGTTTAAGCAGTGACTAACATGAATATTATTGATTTGTTCCTCGAGGCAAGCCTCCTGGTCAAACTCATCATGTTTATTTTGATTGGTTTTTCCATTGCATCCTGGGCCATCATCATCCAGCGAACGCGCATCTTAAGCGCTGCCTCTCGTGATGCTGAAGCGTTTGAAGACAAGTTCTGGTCCGGTATTGAACTGTCACGCCTGTATCAGGAGAGCCAGGGCCGCCGTGACAGTCTTGCGGGCACTGAGCAGATCTTCTACTCCGGTTTTAAAGAGTTTGCCCGGTTGCATAAAGCGAACAGCCACGCCCCGGAAGCCATCGTTGAAGGGGCATCCCGTGCGATGCGCATTTCAATGAACCGTGAGCTGGAAAATCTTGAAAACCATATTCCGTTCCTCGGTACTGTTGGTTCCATCAGCCCGTATATCGGCCTGTTTGGTACTGTCTGGGGGATTATGCACGCCTTTATCGGCCTGGGTGCGGTAAAACAGGCCACCCTGCAGATGGTTGCGCCGGGGATTGCCGAAGCGCTGATCGCCACCGCGATTGGTCTGTTCGCCGCGATTCCGGCGGTCATGGCATACAACCGTCTGAGCCAGCGGGTGAATAAGCTGGAACTTAACTACGACAACTTTATGGAAGAGTTCACGGCTATTTTGCACCGTCAGGCTTTTAGCTCCAGCGACAGTAACAAGGGGTAAGTCATGGCCAGAGTGCGTGGGCGGAGCCGGCGTGAGGTTAAGTCCGAAATCAACATCGTTCCGCTACTGGACGTTTTGCTGGTGCTGGTACTGATTTTTATGGCTACCGCACCGATCATCACCCAGAGCGTGGAAGTTGACTTACCGGATGCTACCGAGTCGAAGACGGTTGCCAGCAATGATGAGCCGCCGGTGATTATCGAAGTGTCCGGGGTTGGGCAATACAGCGTCGTGGTGGATCATGACCGTATGAGCCAGCTTCCTGCGGAACAGGTTATTGCTGAGGCGCAACGCCGTCTGCAGGCTAACCCGAAGACGGTTTTCCTGATCGGTGGCGCCAAAGAAGTACCTTACGATGAAATTATTAAAGCGCTGAACCTGTTGCATAAGGCGGGTGTGAAATCAGTAGGTTTGATGACACAGCCTATTTAATTGCAGGTGAAGGGTTAACTGTTTTTGGGAACCAAGAGTGTCAAAGGCAACCGAAGAAAACGATAAGCTCAAACGGGCGATAATTATTTCAGGCGTACTGCACTTGATTCTGATTGCAGTGCTGGTCTGGAGTTCGTTCGACGAGCACATTGACGCTGGCGCCGGTGGGGGAGGTGGCTCTTCCATTGATGCGGTCATGGTGGATCCCGGTGCCGTTGTACAACAGTACAATCGACAGCAACATCAGCAGTCAAGCAGCAAGCGTGCTGCGGAGCAACGGGAAAAACAGGCTGAACAGCAGGCAAAAGAACTGCAGGAAAAACAGGCTGCCGAGCAGGCGCGCCTGAAACAGCTCGAAAAAGAGCGTCTGCAGGCCCAGGAAAAAGCACAACAGCAGGCTGCCGACGCCGCGAAGCAAGCTGAGCAGGCCGCGAAAGCCGCTGCCGCGAAGGCTGCTGAGCAGCAAAAACAGGCTGAAGAGGCAGCAAAACAGGCCGCGACCAAAGCGCAGGCTGACGCAGCAAAAGCGGCTCAGGAGGCGGCGAAGAAAGCCGCAGCCGACGCGCTGGCGCTGAAGAAAGCCCAGGAAGAAGCGGCCGCTAAAGCCGCGGATGCGCAGAAGAAAGCACAACAGGACGCTGAAAAGCAGGCTCAGAAAGCCGCTGCTGACAAAGCGGCTGCTGCTGAAAAAGCCGCCGCCGATAAAGCCGCGAAGGCCGCTGCTGATAAAGCGGCTGCTGCCGAAAAAGCCGCCGCCGACAAAGCGGCTGCCGCTGAAAAAGCCGCCGCCGAGAAAGCAGAGAAGGCCGCTGCTGACAAAGCGGCTGCCGCTGAAAAAGCCGCCGCCGAGAAAGCAGAGAAAGCCGCTGCTGCCAAAGCGGCCGCTGCTGAAAAAGCCGCCGCCGAAAAAGCAGAGAAAGCCGCGGCTGCGGAAAAGGCTGCCGCAGATAAGGCTGCTGCCGATAAAGCCGCCGCCGCGAAAGCCGCTGCCGCAGAGAAAGCTGAAAAAGCCGCCGCGGCGAAGAAAGCCGCTGCGGAAAAGGCCGCTGCTGCTAAAGCGCAGGCTGAAGGGGTTGACGATCTGCTTGGCGATCTGAGCTCCGGCAAAAATGCGCCGAAAAGCGGTAGCGGTGCTAAAGGCGCCAACGCTGCCACCGCAGGTTCTGGTGGGGGTAAAAACGGGGCGACTAAAGGTGAAATAGACAGCTACGCCGGGCAGATTAAGGCCGCTATTGAGAGCAAGTTCTATGATGCTTCTTCTTATGCGGGTAAGACCTGTACGTTGCGTATCAGACTGGCCCCGGACGGCATGCTACTTGACGTGAAATCAGAAGGTGGCGATCCGGCACTCTGCCAGGCTGCTATTGCTGCTGCGCGTCAGGCGAGGATACCGAAACCGCCTAGCCAGGCTTTGTACGAAACCTTTAAGAATGCACCGCTGGACTTTAAACCATAATGACGTTTTCCTTCCCCGTGGTGGGGGAGGAAACGACGTATGTTGAGTCCCCGGGTTTTGGTAGTTTTGTTTATTTCAGTTTGTTAACATTCTGCTAAATTATCGTGGGCGTTTTGCCTGGGTATGGGAGATATGATGAAGCAGGCATTTAAAGTAGCTTTAAGTTTTCTGATGTTGTGGGCCGCTGTCCTGCACGCAGAAGTGCGCATTGAAATTACCCAAGGGGTAGACTCAGCGCGTCCGATTGGTGTGGCGCCGTTTAAATGGGCTGGCCCAGGTGCGGCACCGGAAGATCTTGGTGGCATTGTCGCTGCTGACTTGCGCAACAGTGGTAAATTCAACCCGCTGGATCGTTCTCGTTTGCCGCAACAGCCCGCTTCCGCCCAGGAAGTTCAGCCTGCCGCATGGGCAGCGCTGGGTGTCGATGCTGTAGTGGTAGGCCAGGTGACCCCGAACGGTGACGGTAGCTATACCGTGGCGTATCAGCTGGTTGATACCGGCGGTGCACCGGGTACGGTTCTGTCCCAGAACTCCTACAAAGTTAACAAACAATGGCTGCGTTACGCCGCCCATACCGCCAGTGATGAAGTGTTCGAAAAACTGACCGGAATTAAAGGGGCTTTCCGCACGCGTATTGCTTATGTTGTCCAGAATAAAGGCGGCCAGTTCCCGTACGAACTGCGCGTGTCTGACTATGATGGCTACAATCAGTTTGTGGTACACCGTTCTCCGCAGCCGCTGATGTCTCCGGCGTGGTCCCCGGACGGCAGCAAACTGGCTTATGTTACCTTCGAAAGCGGTCGCTCTGCGCTGGTCGTGCAGACCCTGTCTAACGGTGCGGTACGCCAGATTGCCTCTTTCCCGCAGCATAACGGTGCACCGGCGTTCTCTCCGGACGGTACCAAACTGGCCTTTGCCCTGTCGAAGACCGGTAGCCTGAATCTGTATGTGATGGACCTCGGCTCTGGCCAGATCCGTCAGGTGACCAATGGCCGTAGCAACAACACCGAGCCAAGCTGGTTCCCGGACAGCCAAAACCTGGCATTTACCTCTGACCAGGCGGGCCGTCCTCAGGTGTATAAAGTGAATGTAAACGGCGGCGCACCGCAGCGTATTTCCTGGGAAGGTAATCAGAACCAGGATGCGGATGTCAGCGCTGACGGGAAATTTATGGTGATGGTAAGCTCCACTAATGGCGCTCAGCATATCGCCAAACAGGATCTGGCAGCGGGTGGCGTGCAAGTGTTGTCGTCAACGTTCCTGGATGAAACGCCAAGTCTGGCACCTAACGGCACTATGGTTATCTACAGCTCTTCTCAGGGGATGGGATCCGTGCTGAACCTGGTATCCACTGACGGACGTTTCAAAGCGCGTCTTCCGGCGACTGATGGACAGGTTAAATTCCCTGCCTGGTCTCCGTATCTTTAATAATAAAATATTGATGAGTAAGGATTAAGAAATGCAACTGAACAAAGTGCTGAAAGGGCTGATGCTGGCACTGCCTGTGATGGCAATCGCTGCGTGTAGTTCTAATAAGAACGCCAGCAATGACCAGAGTGGTGAAGGCATGCTGGGCGCCGGCACTGGTATGGGTGCTAACAGCGGTGCTAACGGTGGCAACCTGTCTTCTGAAGAACAGGCTCGTCTGCAGATGCAGCAGCTGCAGCAGAACAACATCGTTTACTTCGATCTGGATAAATACGATATCCGTTCTGACTTCGCCACTATGCTGGATGCTCATGCTAACTTCCTGCGCAGCAACCCGTCTTACAAAGTGACCGTTGAAGGTCATGCGGATGAACGCGGTACGCCGGAATACAACATCGCACTGGGCGAACGCCGTGCGAACGCGGTTAAAATGTACCTGCAGGGTAAAGGCGTTTCTGCTGACCAGATCTCTATCGTTTCTTACGGTAAAGAAAAACCTGCGGTTCTGGGCCATGACGAAGCAGCCTATTCTAAAAACCGTCGTGCCGTACTGGTTTACTAAGAGACTGTCATGATCAGTAACTTCAGAACTCATCTGTTGAGTCTGTCGTTACTGGTTGGCGTAGCGGCCCCCTGGGCCGCTAATGCCCAGGCGCCAATCAGTGATGTAGGCTCTGGCTCGGTTGAAGATCGGGTCACGCAACTCGAGCGTATTTCTAACGCTCATAGTCAACTTTTAACCCAACTCCAGCAGCAACTTAACGAAAACCAGAATGATATTGATACTCTGCGTGGTCAAATCCAGGAGAATCAGTACCAACTGAATCAGGTTGTGGAGCGCCAGAAGCAGATCCTGCTGCAAATGGATAGCCTGAGTAGCGGCGCCCAGAGTGGTGCAGCCCAGGGAAGCAGCGATGCTTCAGCGGCAGCAACACAGAGCAATGCCGGTGCCGCTGCGGCCCCGGCTGCGCCTGTGCAGCCTGGTGATGCCAATACCGACTATAATGCAGCCGTTGCCCTGGTGCAGGATAAATCCCGCCAGGATGACGCAATGACGGCTTTCCAGAACTTTGTGAAGCGCTATCCGGATTCAACTTACCAGCCAAATGCAAATTACTGGCTCGGTCAGTTGAATTACAACAAAGGGAAGAAAGACGATGCGCTGTATTATTTTGCCGGCGTAGCGAAAAATTACCCGAAGTCACCGAAAGCAGCGGATGCGATGTTTAAGGTGGGGGTGATTATGCAGGACAAAGGCGATACTGCAAAAGCCAAAGCGGTGTACCAGCAGGTGGTGACAAAGTATCCCGGAACCGATGCCGCAAAGCAGGCGCAAAAACGCCTGAATGCCCAGTAATGTACGCGGCTTGATCAGATCTTGTTGGCTTTCTGGTCTGGCCGCGTAATTCCTGTACAGTCGAGCGGTTTGTCTGAAAATTTTTGTTGCGTCATCAGCTTAAATCAGTAATATATGCCGCCGTTGCCACAGGATACCGAGTAGGCCGGTGGTGATATCAGAATGGGTCGTTAGCTCAGTTGGTAGAGCAGTTGACTTTTAATCAATTGGTCGCAGGTTCGAATCCTGCACGACCCACCATTCCTGATTGCGGACTGGTTAGTGATGTAGTGAAGGATAACGTTGCATTAGCAACGGCCCGTAAGGGTGAGGCCTGGCCGAATCATCCTGCACGACCCACCATTCCTGATAAGGTTTGTTTCTGAAAACAGTACGAAGTGGGTGATTAGCTCAGCTGGGAGAGCACCTCCCTTACAAGGAGGGGGTCGGCGGTTCGATCCCGTCATCACCCACCACTTCGGGTCGTTAGCTCAGTTGGTAGAGCAGTTGACTTTTAATCAATTGGTCGCAGGTTCGAATCCTGCACGACCCACCATTCCTGATAACGAACGGGTTCGTGATGCAGTGAAAGAGTAGATTACTTTCACTATTCCTCTTTTGTTTGTCGGATGTCGGTGGTGGCTGTAGAGCGTAAATTATTTAGCTGATGTTGTTCTGGTGCGGGTCGTTAGCTCAGTTGGTAGAGCAGTTGACTTTTAATCAATTGGTCGCAGGTTCGAATCCTGCACGACCCACCATTATGTAGAAAGGCGCCCTAAAGGCGCCTTTTTGCTGTCTGCATTTCCCGTGTTCTCCCATCACCCCACACCGCCCATTGCGCAACCTTACCGCCGTTCTCGCGTTTTCACAGTGGCGAAATAACTGGCGACATTTTTTTCACAATCGGCTACTCTTGTTTAGTATAGAAAACAACTGTGGTCGGTCATCGCGCCTTTAGCGTGTTTTCCGGCTTCAATCGTTAAGCGAGTAAAACGAGAAAGCACCATGAGCGTAATGTTTGATCCCCAGGCGGCGATTTATCCCTTTCCTGCTAAACCCGCCCCACTGAATGCGGACCAGAAACAGCGGTACCGCGAAAAAATCAAACGCCTGCTGCGGGAAAAGAATGCGGTGATGGTTGCCCATTATTATACCGATCCGGAGATACAGGCGCTGGCGGAAGAGACCGGGGGCTGTGTGGCGGACTCGCTGGAAATGGCGCGCTTTGGTGCCAACCATCCTGCCGCTACGCTGCTGGTGGCCGGGGTACGTTTTATGGGGGAAACTGCCAAAATTCTCAGCCCGGAAAAAACCATTCTGATGCCAACCCTCGCGGCGGAATGCTCGCTGGATCTTGGCTGCCCGGTGGACCAATTTAGCGCCTTCTGTGATGCACACCCGGATCGCACCGTGGTGGTCTATGCCAATACCTCCGCCGCCGTTAAAGCCCGGGCGGATTGGGTTGTCACCTCCAGCATTGCGGTGGAGCTGATTGAACATCTGGACAGTCTGGGGCAAAAAATCATCTGGGCACCGGATCGCCACTTAGGTAACTACGTCCGCAAACAGACCGGGGCAGACGTTCTGTGCTGGCAAGGGGCCTGTATTGTGCATGATGAATTTAAAACCCAGGCCCTGGCCCGGATGAAAGCGCTCTACCCGGATGCCGCGGTACTGGTGCACCCAGAGTCACCCCAGGCGGTGGTGGATATGGCTGATGCGGTTGGCTCCACCAGCCAGCTGATTGCCGCCGCCAAAACCTTACCCAACCGCCATTTGATTGTGGCCACCGATCGCGGGATCTTCTACAAGATGCAGCAGGCGTGCCCGGACAAGATCCTGCTGGAAGCCCCCACCGCCGGTGAAGGGGCAACCTGTCGCAGCTGTGCACACTGCCCGTGGATGGCAATGAATGGCTTACAGGCCATTGCTGAGGGGCTGGAGCAGGGCGGGGCGCGCCACGAGATCCATGTGGATAGCGCACTGCGTGCGGGGGCGCTGGTGCCGCTTAACCGGATGCTGGATTTTGCCGCCTCTTTAAAGATGGCGGTAAAAGGCAACGCCTGAGCGCGCGTTGGATAACGCGTGTGAGCACCTCACACGCGGTTGCTTAGTGGTGATGATCATGATGGTGGGCCTGCGCGGTGGCGGTGGATGTCAGCTCACAGGCTGGCCCACAACAGGTCTGGTACTCCATTTGTACCGTGGCGTGCGCAATACTGTAACGCTGCGCCAGAAAGGCATGGAGGCGCCCGAGTAGCGCATCGTGATCATGGGGCGGGATCACCTGGACATGGAGCGTCAACACCGGTTTTTCACCCACCAGCCAGAGGTGCACATGATGGACATTGCGAACCTCCGGGATGGCGCGGGTCATCTCCCGGGTTAACTGGTTAATATCAATGGCCCCCGGTGCGCCTTCCAGTAATTCGTTAACGCTTTCTTTGAGCAATCGCCAGGCGCTATTCAGCACCAGACAAGACACCACCACCGACAGCAGCGGATCTATCGGGGTCCAGCCGGTGGTCATTATCACCGCGGCGGCAATAATCGCCCCCACAGAGCCCAGTAAATCCCCCATGACATGCAGCGCAGCGGCCCGGACGTTGAGGTTTTTCTCTTCGCTGCCGCGATGCAGGATCCAGAAGCTGGCGATATTCGCCAGTAGCCCCGCTACGGCAATCACCATCATCCCCAGTCCGGCCACCGGCTGCGGGTGTCGGAAGCGGTTAATGGCCTCCCAGACGATGATCACCGTAATGACCACCAGCGCCAGGGCGTTGACAAAGGCCGCCAGGGTGGTGAGCCGTAACCAGCCAAAGGTACGGTGTGCACTGGCCGGTCGCTGGGCGAAGCGTACCGCCATCAGCGCCACCAGCAGTGCTGCCGTATCGGTGAGCATATGGCCGGCATCGGCCAGCAGGGCCAGTGAGCCGGAAAGCAGCCCGCCAATAACTTCGGCAACCATAAACAGCGCGGTGATCAGAAATGCGATCAGTAAACGTTGCGCGTTACTGTTATCCGGGCGGTGAGAATGTGAATGCGCCATGATCTCGGTAGCCAATAAACAGGAGGTGGATTGTTTTATAACATAAAAATGCCCGGGCCGGAGAGAGCAGCGATGCCTCCCGGCGGGGACAAACCACAGGATATCGCGCGTAGAGGGCCGGAAGATAGCGAAAGATATTATTGAATTTCGATGATTTAGAGTCAGATATTGCAAAATCAACAAGTAATAAAATTTATCGTTGATAATTGTGTCTTGACTCTCACTTTTCGCTATTTTATGGCGAATTTTCGCGTTTTTCGTGAATAAGCTCGTTCAAGTGTAAATTCACATTTACAGTTTGTCCGCTGCGAGATAGATTGAAGGGATTGCACTGAGAACAGTATTATGGCCACTGGAATTATCATGAATTATCAGAACGACGATTTACGCATCAAAGAGATTAACGAACTGTTACCGCCTGTCGCATTACTAGAGAAATTCCCCGCTACGGAACACGCTGCACAGACCGTCTCTAAAGCCCGCAAAGCGATTCACAATATCCTCAAAGGGAATGATGACCGTTTACTGGTGATTATCGGCCCGTGTTCGATTCACGACACCAAAGCGGCGCAAGAGTATGCTACCCGGCTGATGGCCCTGCGCCAGGAGCTGGCCGGCGAGCTGGAAATCGTCATGCGGGTCTATTTTGAAAAGCCGCGCACCACCGTGGGCTGGAAAGGGCTGATTAACGATCCGCACCTGGATAGCAGCTACCAGATTAATGATGGCCTGCGTATTGCGCGTAAGCTGCTGCTGGATATTAACGATCTCGGCCTGCCGACTGCCGGTGAATTCCTCGATATGATAACCCCGCAGTACCTGGCGGATCTGATGAGCTGGGGCGCCATTGGTGCGCGCACCACCGAATCTCAGGTGCACCGGGAGCTGGCATCCGGGCTCTCCTGCCCGGTCGGTTTTAAAAACGGTACTGACGGCACCATCAAAGTGGCCATTGATGCTATCAATGCCGCCGGGGCCGCGCATTGCTTCCTGTCGGTCACCAAATGGGGTCATTCGGCGATTGTGAACACCAGCGGTAACGGCGACTGCCATATTATTCTGCGTGGCGGTAAAGAACCAAACTACAGCGCCTCCCATGTGGCGGCGGTTAAACAGGGGCTGGAAAAAGCCCAGTTACCGGCCCAGGTGATGATAGACTTCAGCCACGCGAACTCTTGTAAGCAATTTAAAAAGCAGCTTGACGTGTCGCAGGATGTCAGCCAGCAGATCGCCGGTGGTGAAAAAAGCATTATTGGCGTGATGATTGAAAGTAACCTGGTCGAGGGCAATCAGTCCCTGGAAAGCGGTGAGCCGCTGGTCTACGGCAAGAGCGTGACCGATGCCTGCATCGGCTGGGACGATACTGATCGGGTCCTGCGCCAGCTGGCGGCGGCAATCAAGGCGCGTCGCGGCTAACGGCCGCCCGGTACTGCCTGTCAGGCATATAAAAAGCGTGGCCACCTGGGCCACGCTTTTTTTATCGCCATTGTTTAGCCAGTAAAAACCATTATTTTGCTTTACCCTGGTTCGCCACTGCTGCGGCCTTGGCCGCGATTTCGTCGGCGTTACCCAGATAGTAGTGTTTTACCGGTTTGAAGTTTTCGTCAAATTCGTAAACCAACGGTACCCCGGTCGGGATGTTGAGATCGATAATCTCTTTCTCACCCATGTTATCCAGATATTTTACCAGTGCGCGCAGGGAGTTACCGTGGGCGGCAACAATCACGCGCTCACCGCTTTTCAGGCGCGGCAGAATGGTTTCTTCCCAGTACGGCACCACGCGATCAATGGTCAGCGCCAGGCTTTCGGTAACCGGCAGCTCTTCGGCGGTCAGCTTCGCATAACGCGGATCGTGGCCAGGATAGCGTTCATCGTCTTTGGTCAGTGCCGGTGGGGTCACGGCAAAGCCACGGCGCCACTGTTTAACCTGGTCATCGCCGTATTTCGCTGCGGTTTCCGCCTTGTTAAGGCCCTGCAATGCGCCGTAGTGACGTTCGTTCAGTTTCCAGGATTTTTCAACCGGCAGCCAGTCTTGATCCAGTTCATCGAGAATATTCCACAGGGTGTGGATGGCACGTTTCAGCACAGATGTATAAGCAAAATCGAAGCTGTAGCCTTCAGCTTTCAGCAGCTTACCGGCGGCTTTGGCTTCGCCAACGCCTTTCTCAGACAGGTCCACATCGTACCAACCGGTGAAGCGGTTTTCATTGTTCCACTGGCTTTCACCGTGACGAACCAGAACCAGCTTAGTAACAGCCATAGTATTACTCCTTCATAACCCGTTGTGAATGATAACTGTTATCATTGCATTGCCGCGGTACGGCGGGTGGCAACGATAAACCATTAACATAGCGAAAATAGCGCCGAACTGTAAGGCCGATGTGAAGCGATGGTTAGATTTTTGCTGGCAGGTGGCGTTATTTCCAGCGATTTGCGCACATTGTGCCCCCCGGAGGGCGGGGGGCCGGTAAGGTCACTGCTCAGTAAACTGATACTCGGTGATGCTGACATATTCCTGCTGCGGCGCCAGGAAACAGTCTGGTTGAGGCCATTCCGGGTGGTTCGGGCTGTCCGGCAAAAATTCGCTTTCCAGCGCCAGTCCTTGCCAGTTCTGGTATTGACCCTGTTCCCTGGCCGGGGTCCCCGCGAGGAAGTTCCCGGCGTAAAACTGTAACGCCGGGGCGCTGGTGTAGACGCTTAACTTCAGGCGGCGATCCCGGGACCACAGATGAGCCGCGGGCTGTGTGGCATCACCCCGGGCATTCAACAGCCAGGCGTGATCATAGCCGTTTACCGCCTGCTGATCGGCATCCGATAAAAATGCGCTGCTGATGGTTTTTGGCGTCCGGAAATCAAAACTGGTGTTGGCCACGTCTGCCAGCCCGCGCCGGGGAATACCGCCAGCATCTACCGGCAGATACTGATCCGCCAGTAACTGGAGCTGGTGCTCCCGGGCATCGCCAGGCTCTGCGTCGAGATTGAAATACGCGTGGTTGGTCAGGTTAACCGGGCAGGTTTTATCACACCAGGCAGTAAACTGAATGCGAATGCGGTTATCTTCGGTCAATTGATACAGCGCCGTGACGCGGAAATTACCCGGGAAGCCCTGGTCGCCATCCGGCGAGTCGAGGGTATAGAGCACTTCGCTGGTGTTGAGGCGCAGAATACGCCAGCGCCGTTTGTCAAAACCTTCGGGGCCACCGTGTAGCTGGTTATCGCCCTGGCTGGGGGCCAGATGCACAGTCTCCCCCTGGTGGGTGTACTGGCTGTTGGCAATACGGTTGGCATAGCGGCCAACGCTGGCGCCGAGAAACGCACTTTGTGCCAGGTAGTGTTCCGGGCTGGGGCAGCCGAGCAGCGTCTCGCGTACGCTGCCGTCGCGCAGCGGAATACGGCAGGAGAGCAGGGTCGCTCCCCAGTCCATCATGGTAACAACAGCACCCGCCTGGTTACGCAGGGTCGACAGCCGGAAAGGCTGCCCATCCGGGGCGAGCTGTGGTGTTTCTTTTAGCACTGTCCGGCTCCTTCTGATGCGGTGCAGACATAAAATGTCTCTTTGATACCGGTCTTGGCGTGATACTGCTCAGCCACGGCCTGACGCACGCTGTCGACTTTCTCTTCCGGCACCAGGGCGACAATACAGCCCCCAAAACCCCCCCCGGTCATGCGCACGCCGCCTTCATCCCCAATGGTCGCCTTCACAATGTCCACCAGGGTATCAATTTGCTCAACCGTGATTTCAAAATCATCGCGCATAGAGGCGTGGGACTCGGCCATCAGGCGGCCCATCAGTTTGAGATCGCCGTTAGCCAGGGCAACCGCTGCTTGCTCGGTACGGGCGTTCTCGGTTAGTACGTGGCGTACGCGTTTGGCCACAACCGGGTCCAGCGCGTGGGCCACGCGGTTAAATTGCTCGAGGGTCACATCACGCAGTGCGGCTGCCTCGAAGAACCGGGCACCGGTTTCGCACTGCTCACGACGGGTATTGTATTCGCTGCCCACCAGGGTGCGTTTAAAGTTACTGTTAATGATAACCACCGCGACCCCTTTTGGCATCGGGACGGCTTTGGTGCCGAGGGTGCGGCAGTCGATCAGCAGGGCGTGATCTTTTTTGCCCAGGGCGGAAATCAACTGGTCCATGATCCCACAGTTACAGCCCACGAACTGGTTTTCCGCTTCCTGGCCATTCAGAGCCAGCTGGGCGCCGTCGAGGGGCAGGTGATACAGAGTCTGGAAGACTTTACCTACGGCCACTTCCAGAGAGGCCGAAGAGCTTAGCCCGGCCCCTTGCGGGACATTACCGCTGATCACCAGATCAGCACCGCCAAAATCAGGGTTACGTTTTTGCAGGTGTTTTACCACCCCGCGAACATAGTTCGACCACTGCTGGGTGTCGTGGCTCAGGATAGGCGCATCCAGAGAAAAACTATCTGACTGATTATCATAATCGGCGGCAATAACCCGCACTTCGCGGTCGTCGCGGGCGGCACAACTGATCACCGTTTGGTAATCAATGGCGCAGGGCAGGACAAAACCGTCGTTATAGTCAGTGTGTTCGCCGATAAGGTTTACCCGGCCAGGGGCCTGGATAGTGTGGGTGGTGGGGTAACCAAAATGGTCGGCAAACAGGGCAGTGGTGTTCTCTTTCAGGGTCATTATTGTTCTCCGGATTCGCGATAATGGATCTCGCTGACCGCGCGCAGGCGTTCGGCGGCTTGTTCTGCAGTCAGATCGCGCTGGGTTTCCGCCAGCATCTCATACCCGACCATAAATTTACGTACCGTTGCCGAGCGCAGCAGCGGCGGATAAAAGTGGGCGTGCAACTGCCAGTGTGCGTTGTCCTCACCGTTAAACGGGGCGCCGTGCCATCCCATGGAGTAAGGGAAGGAACACTGGAACAGGTTGTCATAACGGGTGGTCAGCTTCTTCAGCGCAATGGCGAGATCGTGGCGCTGGGCCGCCGTCAGATCAGTAATACGCAGTACCGGCATTTTCGGTAACAGCAGGGTTTCGAACGGCCAGGCAGCCCAATAAGGCACCACCGCCAGCCAGAATTCGGTTTCCACCACGGTACGGCTACCGTCGGCCAGTTCGCGCTGTACGTAGTCCATCAGCAGCGGGGCGCCGTGCTGGCGGTAATAGTCGCGCTGGTGCTGGTCTTCCCGGGCTATCTCATTGGGCAGGAAGCTGTTGGCCCAGACCTGACCGTGGGGATGGGGGTTTGAGCACCCCATCGCCGCGCCTTTATTTTCGAATACCTGTACCCAGGGATAGTGCTGGCCGAGGTCGGCCGTCTGTTGCTGCCAGGTGGTGACCACCTCTTCCAGGGCCGGTACAGAGAGCTGCGGCAGGGTTTTGCTGTGATCCGGAGAGAAGCAGATAACCCGGCTGGTTCCGCGGGCGCTTTGGCAGCGCATCAGCGGATCGTCGCTTTCCGGCGCATCCGGGGTATCGGTCATTAAGGCGGCGAAATCATTGGTGAACACATATGTTCCGGTGTAATCCGGGTTGCGGTCCCCGCTGACCCGCAGGTTGCCCGGGCACAGATAACAGTCCGGATCGTGGGACGGCAGGGATTGTGTGGCCGGGGCTTCTTGCGCCCCTTGCCAGGGGCGCTTGGCGCGGTGGGGTGAAACTAAAATCCATTCCCCTTTGAGGGGGTTGTAACGGCGATGTGGGTGATCGACGGGATTAAAACGCGCCATTGTAGTTCCTTAATCTTTAATCGGGATAACCTTGTGGGTGACGTGATTGCCAGCGCCAGGTGTCATCAGCCATTTCCTGAAGCGAACGGGTAACACGCCAGTTGAGTTCCTGATCCGCTTTACTGGCATCCGCCCAGTAAGCCGGCAGGTCGCCATCGCGACGCGGGGCAAAGTGGTAGGCCACCGGTTTGCCACAGGCTTTACTGAAGGCATTCACCACATCCAGCACACTGCTGCCGATACCGGCACCAAGGTTGTAGATATGGACACCGGCTTTATTGGCTAACTGCTGCATGGCAGCAACATGGCCATCAGCCAGGTCCATCACGTGGATATAGTCACGAACACCGGTACCGTCTTCGGTAGGGTAATCGTTACCAAACACCGCCAGCGATTCGCGACGCCCTACGGCAACCTGGGCGATATATGGCATCAGGTTGTTCGGGATACCTTGCGGATCTTCCCCCATGTCTCCTGACGGATGCGCGCCAACCGGGTTAAAGTAGCGCAGCAGGGCGATACTGAATTCCGGGCAGGCGTGTTGCAGGTCAGTCAGGATCTGTTCCACCATCAGCTTGCTGCGGCCATAAGGGCTGGCAGGCTGACCGGTCGGGAAACTTTCGACATACGGGATCTGTGGCTGATCGCCGTATACCGTGGCCGAGGAGCTGAAAATAAAGTTGGTGACATTGGCGGCCCGCATGGCGGACACCAGGCGCAGGGTACCGTTAACGTTGTTGTCGTAGTATTCCAGCGGCTTACTGACTGACTCACCCACCGCCTTGAGGCCGGCGAAGTGGATCACTGCGTCGATGTTATGCTCGCTGAAGACGCGGCCCAGCAGGGCTTCATCACGGATATCACCTTCCACAAACAGCGGTTTTTTGCCGCCGAGGCGTTCGATGACTGGCAGAACGCTGTGCTTGCTGTTGCACAGGTTATCGAGGATGACAACGTCATGGTTATTTTGCAGCAGTTGTACACAAGTGTGGCTACCAATGTAACCGCTACCACCCGTTACCAGAACTTTCATATTTGCTCCATTAGGCTTATGGGTTGAAATAACCATAGCATAACAGAATGGGCAAAAGTGTGATATGCAGCATATTAGTGAAATCGTTTACACTAGCTGTGATCAGGATAAAAAATCAGATAACGTCCTAGTATAGCGGGATAATTTACTGGCGTGATGCGTTTTTTCCGAAAATCATGGGGTTCAGCGAACCCCGTGTTTATCAGGGGATGAGGGTTTCCTGCTGGTAACGGTAACACTGGTTATCCGGTACAAATGTTAACCGATGGGTGATGCAGGCAGGGGCGTCTTCCGCATGGTGGGAGACAAAAAGCAGCTGGGTATCCCCCTCACCAATCATGATATCCACAAAGCGCCGCACCAGCTGGCGGTTGAGCGGGTCCAGCCCCTGTAATGGCTCATCGAGGATCAGCAAGGTCGGGTGTTTTACCAGCGCCCGGGCTATCAGCACCAGCCGCTGTTGCCCCCAGGAAAGGCGCTGAAAAGGCTGATTAGCGTCCGTTATGCCAAGCAGCGCCAGCCACTGGCGGGCCAGCTGTTGCTGGCGCTCCGAGACGGCCTGGTAAATCCCGATGGAGTCAAAAAAACCGGAGATTATCACGTTCAGCACTGAGCTGCTCACCCGGTAGTCGAGGTGAAGGCTGCTGCTCACGTAGCCAATATGTTTTTTAATGTCCCAGATGGTCTCGCCACTGCCGCGGCGGCGGCCAAACAGGGTCAAATCATTACTGTACCCCTGGGGATGATCGCCGGTGACCAGGCTTAGCAGGGTGGACTTCCCGGCGCCGTTAGGGCCGACAATTTGCCAGTGCTCCCCGGGATTGACCGTCCAGTTCAGGTGATGCAGAACCGGGCTGTCGTTGTAAGACACCACCCCGTCGCGCAGGATAATGCGCGGTTCATCTGGCTGCTGGCGGTAGACCTGCTGAGGGTTGTCGGCCGCCGGGATAGCTGTCCCGGCCAGCTTTTCGCTGTGGGCCAGTTGGGCAATCAGCGCCTGGTCCAGCAGGGCTGTTTTGCTGCCGGTCTCCACCAGCGTACACTCGGCCAGGACACCGGCGTGTTGAATAAAATCCGGGATATCATCAAAACGGTTCAGCACCAGCGCCAGGGTGTAGCCCTGCTGATGCAGTTCCTGTAACAGGGCGGCCAGTTGCTGGCGGGAGCCCACATCGAGGCCATCAAAAGGTTCATCAAACACCAGCAAATCTGGCTGGGCCATCAGGGCCTGGCACAGCAGGGTTTTACGGGTTTCTCCGGTAGAGAGGTATTTAAAACGGCGGTCCAGCAGGTGCGCAATACCAAAACGGTCGGCCAGGTGCTGGCAGCGCACCGGATCGGCGGCGTACTCTTGAATAATTTCGCGGGCGGTGCGGCCGGTATCGTCTTCCCCGGCGCTGAGCAGGTCGGTATTGTTACGCTGCCATTCATCATTCACCAGCTTTTGTAACTGTTCGAAGGACAGGCGGGCAATACGCTGGAAGCTGCACTGGCGCTCCCCGCGCAGCAGCGGCAGTTCACCGGCCAGCGCGCAGGCCAGGGCGGACTTCCCGCTGCCGTTGCTGCCGACAAACGCCCAGCTTTCGCCTTGATGAATCTGTAAGTCGGCAATGGTCAGCACGCGGGTGTCGCTAATGCGCAACGTGCCTTGCGAAATTTGCAATGTAGCCATTATGTATCCCATTTTATGCATCACAGAATGACAGGGATACGTGACCACAGGCGCTTTGTCAATGGTGGCACAGGCGTTAGCAGAGTGTCGCGATAATCACTTCGTCGGCATTAAAATAGGCGGTGACCTGCTGGCCACAGGCGAGTTGCTCCTGTTCTACCCGGCTCGCCGGGACCGTAGCGCACAGGGTCTGGCCATCGGGCAGGGCGAGCAAGACCTCACACTGCTCATCACCGGCCTGAATGCTGGTGATGAGCGCGGGGAGCTGATTATCCGCCAGTACGGCCTGGTGCGTATCCCGGCAGACCTGTACCCAGGGGGCTTTGATAAGCACCAGCACCTCTTTACCGGCATTCAGCCCCAGTCGCTCACCGCTGCGCTGGGTAATGGCGGCTTTCAGGTGGGTGGCGCCGTCCGCCAGCAGGATCTCAACATGCTGCTGGACCTGCTGGTTATCCCGTTCGAGTACGGTACCGAATAACTGATTGCGGGCGCTGGTCTGTAATGAGAACCGGGAAATCGCCGCCAGCAGGCTATCCAGCGGCAGTGCGTCGTCTTGTAAGACGTCAAACGCTTTTTGCTGGATCTGGGCCAGCAGATCATAAAGCTGGATCAAGCGTCGCCCGTAAGGGGTTAATACGGCGCCGCCGCCGCCTTTACCGCCGGTGGCGCGATCAACGATCGGCTGCTCGGTCAGCTGGTTCATCTCGTTAATCGCGTCCCAGGCGCTTTTATAGCTGATGCTGGCAAGTTTCGCTCCCTGGCTGATGGACCCGGTATGGTCTATCTGTTTGAGTAGCGCAATGCGGCGCGGATCGGCAAACAGCCGATCCTGAAGTTTCAGGGTGAGAAGAATTTCGGCTTGCATGGTGTTGTTCCCGGTAACGCAAAAACGCTATTTTACCTGACCGGTGCAGGGCGTCCAGCGGGCCGGGAGGGGGCGCACAAAAGGAGAGTGCGTTTCCTGTTATAATCGTTAAAATAACGCCCTTGTATATTGTTGCCGGAGGCATCCATGTTAGAACTATTAAAAAGTATGGTTACTGCTGTCATCATGGTGCCCATCGTGATGGCGATTATCCTGGGGCTGATTTATGGTCTGGGGGAAGTGTTTAACGTGTTGTCTAAAATCGGACACCGTGATTCCAGCAGCCAGCAGCGTTAATGCGCTGAAATGCCCGGTCTGAATACCGGGCATTTTTGTCTCTGTCGTTAGCCAGCCGCGCCGTCAGGCGCATAAAAATACCTGCGGGCGGTTATCGGGCCCGGGGGTAATTGACACTTCCGCACCGTACCAGCGCCGGATAACGTCTTCCCGAATCACCGCCTGTGGCGCTCCCTGGGCCACCAGTTTACCGCTGTGCAGCAGCAGAATACGGTCCGCCCAGCGCGACGCCAGATTAAGATCATGCAACACCACACAAACATGCAGCTGCCCCCGGAGGGTCAGGGATTTCAGCAGCCGTAACAACTGCTGCTGGTGGTAGAGATCAAGGGCGGAGGTGGGTTCATCGAGGAACAACCAGCCCCGGGGGCCGTCATCCTGCCAGAGCTGTGCCAGGCTACGGGCCAATTGTACCCGCTGTTGTTCCCCCCCGGAGAGGGTGATATAGCGGCGGTGATGCAGCGCCTGGCAGCCGGTCAGCGCGCTAACATGCTCAACAATATCGCGGTTTTGCTGGTTGCCCCAGGGGGCCCTGCCCATGGCAATAATCGCGGCCACCGGCCAGTCAAATGCCAGCCGGGTTTGCTGCAGCATCACCGCCCGGCGGCGGGCCAACGCCTGCGCAGGCCACTGGGCCAGCGGGCGGTTCTCCAGTAAACAGCGGCCGCTGTCCGGGGGCAGGTAGCCGCTGAGTAACCGTAACAGGGTGGATTTCCCTGCGCCATTGGGGCCAATCAGGGCCAGTAACTCCCCCGGCGGCAAGTTGAGGGAGACGTCATCAATCAGCGGGCGGCCCCCTCGCTGTAACTGTAAATGGGTGGCGCTCAGGGCGGACATATTAACGATCCCCCTGGCGAAAAATCAGCCACAGGAACCAGGGGGCCCCCAGCAGGCTGGTCAGCAATCCCACCGGCATTTCTGCCGGGGCCACGGCGGTACGGGCTACTGTATCGGCAAGCAACAGCAGTATCGCCCCCGCCAGCAGGGAGCCGGGGATAACCCCCCGGTGATCCGGCCCCAGCCACAGGCGCATCAGGTGGGGAACCACAAGGCCAACAAACCCGATAATGCCGCTAATGGCCACGGCCACGGCGACCAGCAGCGCACTGCACAATAAAAGCAGGCGCTGAAGGCGACGCACATTGATCCCCAGGTAGTGGGCCTCTTCATCACCCAGTTGCAGCACATTGAGCTGGCTGGCCAGCCGTCCTATCGCCGCAGCTGCCGGCAGGATCAGGGTGGCGCCTACCGCCAGGGTAGACCACTGGGCCTGGCCCAGGCTGCCCATTCCCCATAGCGAAAGCTGGCGTAGCTGGGTATCACTGCTGAGCCACGACAACAGCCCGATGGCGGCGCCACACAGCGCGTTAATGGCGATCCCCACCAATAACAGCCGGGTGAGGGTGCTGTTCCCGGCCCGGCTCAGGATAAATATCACCACCATCACCACCAGGCTGCCGAAAAACGCCGCCACCATCGGAGCGTACAGCGCCACCAGGGCCGGTAGCGACAGCGGCAGCACCAGCCAGCAGGCCACCGCCAGGGCCGCACCGCTACTGATCCCCAGCAGCCCCGGGTCCGCCAGCGGGTTGCGGAACAGCCCCTGCATCACGCAGCCGGACAGCGCCAGGGCAGCCCCCACCAGCAACGCCAGCAGCACCCGGGGCAGGCGGACAGTCAGCCAGATACGGCGCAGGGCGTCATTTTCCGGCAGCCACAGGCTGGTTAGCGGCAGGTGTATGGCACCCTGGGTGGAGGCCAGGGCCGTCGCCCCCAGCAATACGGCCAGCAGGGCCCATAAGTAACGGGTTACGGTGGAGGGCATCAGGGCAGGCGCTCCGCGTAATGGCGCAGTGCCTGGATAGCGCCAGGGGTGCGCAGGCCAAAGCTCAACAAGGCCACGTCATCAACAATCATCACCTGTTTATTACGCCCGGCGGGGGTCTGGGCAAGGCCGGGTAACCGCCAGATATTCGCCTCACCACCAAGGGCCTTGACCCCGTCGGCAGAGATAACAATCAGATCCGGCTGGCTGGCAATCACCCCCTCCTGGGACATGGGGCGGTAGTGGTCAAAGCCCTGCATCGCATTACGCAGGCCGGCGGCCCGAATGGCGGCATCCGCAGCGGTCTGCTGGCCGGAGACCAGGGTCCCCATACCGCCGTGGCTGAGCAGGAACATCACCCGTTTATTAAGCGCAGGGGCATGGAGCGCGGCTATCTCGCGCTCCAGCTGGCGGTGCAGCGCCGCACCCCGGTCCGCTTTCCCCAGGGCGGCGGCAATCACGTCAATTTTCTGGCCAATAGCTGCCAGGCTATAGCCACCGGGCACGGTCACCAGCCTGACGTTATTGTCGGCCACAATAGTGAGCACCTGGGAGGGCTGGGCCTGGGCGCTGGCCAGCACCAGCGTCGGGCGCAGCGCAAGGATCCCCTCGGCGTTTAGCTGGCGCAGGTAGCCGACATTCGGCAGGCTGTTGGCCGCCTCAGGCCAGGTACTGGTTGTGTCGCGCCCCACCAGCGTATTCTGGGCGTCAAGGCCATAGACAATCTCTGTGACATCCCCGCCCAGTGAGACCACCCGGTCACTGGCGGCTGCGGTGAACAGGGGCAGTGCTGCCAGCAACAGCCACCACCTTTTCATGCGGTTTTACCCGCAGAGGGGACCGCATCGATCTGCTGGCGCCACTGGGCCTGTTCCGGCATGCCCTCACTGCGCTGGCCGTACAGCTGCGCAATTTGCGTACCGTCGGCGGCAAACAATTCCAGGCTGGTGACATGGCCGTCAATGGTGGGTTTACGGGTGATCCAGCTTTCGGCAATCGCCGTTTCCCGCAGGTGCAGGGTGAATTGCGGGTTAAAGATATTCAGCCAGCCCTCCCCGGATACCTGCTTTTCCAGCGGGCCACTGAAGATTTGTACGCAGCCGCGATTGCCCACGAAAATCATGATTTCATTGGCGTCCTGCCAAACCGTGTCCAGTAGCCGGGGGAGGGTATCATTGCTGACCTGGCGGGCCAGATAGTCCGGCACCAGACGAAAGGCTTGCTGGCGCGACAGGTTGTGTTTTTTCAGCAGGGTGAAGAACTGGTGTACATCGGTCATGGCGCGCCAGGCGCTTTCCAGGGCGGCACTATCCGCGCAGGCGGCGTACTCCACCGGCCGGGCCGGGGTAACGGATAACGGCGGTGGCGTGGCGGCGGTAAAGCGGGTAACTACCTCCTCCCATGCGGTGAGGTTGGTTTGCCCGGTGGCATAAACCTTCAGCACCGCATCCCCCTGGTTATCAAAAAACTGAATACTGCGCCGCTCACCCCGCGGGGTATGTTCGTGGAGGGCGAATATGCTGGCCCACTGGGTAACAAACAGGCGCAGATCCAGGGCCCGGGGGTTGAGCACCAGCCCGGCACGGCTGCCGATATGCTGATTGGTAAATGCCCCAACCTGCTCGTGGACCGCATAGGCATTGCGGCAAATGCATTTTGTTTCTCCCACGGCTTCGAGGGCGGCGATGATCGCCGGGATCTCTCCGATCAGCCTTACCGCGTCCTTGCCCTGCCGGGCAGCGGTGTATTCGGCTTCGCTGATCCCTTGTTCGGCGGCAAGATCCCGGGCGTATTTAGCAGGCAGTGGGGTATTAACTGGCTGGTTCATGGTCGTGGTTTCCCTGGTGGTAAGTATATTGACGCGGCGCGGTGGCCGGTGGCGATGTACGACGAGCAACGTGGACAGGGGCCATCAGGCCCGAGCTGGCTGTTGGATACACGATGGCGGTTATCATAGTCATACAAATCAAGTGGTTATTTGGTGTAAATGCTATTAGTTATCATTCGCGATAATTTCACGATTTACGCATCTTTACCAGCATATTTTGGCTAAAATATCACCGCTGCTATCGCCGGGTGCCGCCGACAAAGCATCACCGCCGCCAGCGTTTTTTTTGACCGACATCAATCTATTTAGCACCGACAGTGGCCAGACGCCTGCTGCGGGTGAGTAATTGTTTCGCGGGATAATTTGTCGCTTTTCATGCTGGTGGGATACCGCTATATTTATCGGCACATAACGATATTACAGGAGGTTAGGATGGCACGTTCACGTGGCTTGATGGCATCAGGCATGGTTCTCGCGGTGTTTTTCGCCGGCCAGGCAGTGGCTGATCAGGGGAAGGTAACGGTATTTGCGGCGGCGTCGCTGACCAATGCCATGCAGGATATTGCGGCACAGTATAAGAAAGAAAAACAGGTCGATGTGGTTTCGTCGTTTGCCTCATCTTCAACCCTGGCCCGCCAGATTGAGGCCGGTGCCCCGGCGGATCTGTTTATCTCTGCGGACCAAAAATGGATGGATTATGCGGTCAGCAAAGACGCTATCAAAACCGATACCCGGGTAACCCTGCTGGGTAACAGCCTGGTACTGGTGGCGCCGAAAGCGAGCCAGCAGCATGATATCGTGATTAATACCTCTACCCGCTGGCAATCACTGCTTAACGGTGGCCGCCTGGCGGTGGGTGATCCTGAGCATGTTCCCGCCGGGATCTACGCTAAACAGGCGTTTGAAAAACTGGGCGCCTGGAACAGCGTCGCGCCGTCACTGGCACCGGCAGAAGATGTTCGTGGTGCCCTGGCGCTGGTGGAACGTAATGAAGCGCCCCTCGGCGTGGTGTACGGTTCTGATGCGGTAGCCAGTAAAGGTGTCAAAGTGGTGGGGACCTTCCCGGAAGATTCTCATCCGAAAGTGGAATACCCCATGGCTATCACCAAAGATCACGCCAATGCCACGGTGGAAGGGTTTTATCAGTATCTGAAAGGGCCACAGGCGGCGGCGATTTTTAAACAATACGGCTTTACCACCCAGCAATGATACTCACGGACCCGGAGTGGCAGGCGGTACTGCTGAGCCTGAAAGTCTCCTCTCTGGCGGTGGTCACCAGTTTGCCCTTCGGCATCCTGATTGCCTGGGTACTGGTGCGCTGCCGGTTCCCGGGTAAATCTTTACTGGACAGCATTATTCACCTGCCGCTGGTGCTACCGCCGGTGGTGGTGGGCTATCTGTTGCTGGTGGTGATGGGGCGGCGAGGGGTTATCGGCAGCTGGCTGTATGACTGGTTTGGGATAACTTTTGCGTTCTCCTGGCGCGGGGCGGTGCTGGCGGCGGCGGTGATGTCTTTTCCCCTGATGGTGCGGGCTATCCGGCTCGGGCTGGAGGGGGTAGACATCCGTCTTGAACAGGCGGCCCGTACCCTGGGGGCCGGGCGCTGGCGGGTCTTTTTTACCATCACCTTACCGCTGACCCTGCCGGGGATTATTGTCGGTACCGTGCTGGGGTTTGCCCGCTCCCTCGGGGAGTTCGGCGCCACCATTACGTTTGTCTCGAATATTCCCGGAGAAACCCGCACCATTCCTTCCGCCATGTATACCTTGATTCAGATCCCCGGCGGGGAGAGCGCGGCCGCCCGGCTGTGTGTTATCTCGATTATTCTCGCTCTGGTCTCGCTGCTGGTCTCTGAATGGCTGGCCCGGCTGAGCCGCAAACGGATAACCGGAGTGTCCTGATGCTGGAACTGAATTTTACCCAAACCCTGGGCAACCACTGCCTGCGGGTTAATGAAACCCTGCCGGCCACCGGGATCACGGCGGTTTTTGGGGTATCCGGTGCCGGTAAAACCTCGCTGATCAATGCCATCAGCGGGCTGACCCGGCCCGAGCAGGGCACCATCCGGCTGAATGGCCGGGTGCTGAACGACACCGCCGCCGGGGTGATACTCCCCCCGGAACAGCGGCGTATTGGTTATGTCTTCCAGGATGCCCGGCTGTTTCCCCATTACCGGGTGCGGGGCAACCTGTGCTACGGCATGGCGCCGCAGATGGCGGCACAGTTCGATAAGCTGGTGGCGCTGCTGGGCATTGCGCCGTTGCTTGGCCGTTTCCCCTGGAGTTTGTCCGGGGGGGAGAAGCAGCGAGTGGCCATTGGCCGGGCGTTACTGACCGCCCCGGAGTTGCTGTTGCTGGATGAGCCGCTGGCCTCTCTTGATGTGCCGCGTAAGCGTGAACTACTGCCTTACCTGCAAACCCTGGCCCGGGAGATCCATATCCCGATGCTGTATGTCAGCCATTCTCTGGAGGAGATCCTCCACCTGGCGGATAACGTTCTGGTGCTGGATAACGGCGCGGTGAAAGCGTTTGGCCCGCTGGAAACCGTCTGGGGCAGCCGGGTGATGCATCCGTGGCTGCCCAAAGAGCAGCAAAGTACTGTACTGAAGACCACCCTGGCCGCCCAGCATGACAGCTATGCCATGACCGCGCTGGCGGTGGGGGGGCTGCAGTTGTGGGTGCCGCGCCTGGATAAGCCCCTGGGCAGTACCGTGCGGATACGTATCCAGTCTACGGATGTTTCACTGGCGCTGACGGTGCCCCGCCAGACCAGTATCCGTAATGTGCTCCCGGCCCGGGTGGTGGCGTGCTATGAGGAGGGTGGCCAGGTGGATGTGAACCTGGATATTGGCGGGGTGGCCCTGTGGGGACGAATCACGCCCTGGGCCCGGGATGAACTGAATATCACCCCGGGCCTGGCGCTTTACGCCCAAATTAAAAGCGTGTCGATAGCGCCCTGATTACAGCAGGCGCTGGCGCAGCAGGGTGGCAATGCCGGGCTGGGTATTATCGTCGATCACCACTTGCGCATGGGCTTTGACCGCGTCGTCCGCATTGCCCATTGCCACCCCGAGGCCGACATGTTGCAGCATGCTGATGTCGTTGTAGTTATCACCGAAGGCGACAATCTCATCCATCCCTATCCCTTCTGCGGCGGCCCACTGGGCCAGGCGGTTGCCTTTGCTGTTGCCCTGGCGGGCAATATCAACCTGATCATGCCATGACCATTCACAGGCCAGCCCGAGCTGGCTTTCAACGTTCTTGGTGAAGTGGTTGAGCTTGTCATTGCTGGGGTCGGTAAGGGCGAATTTCCAGATGGCCTGGGCGTCCCGTGCCGTCTGGCGCAGGGAGTCCACCTGGCGGAATACCGGGCGCTGGGCTTGCGGTAATTGTTCGGCCCATTTCCGGGTGCGTTCTACGTGGCCGGTACTGGTTTCATAAACCATCGCGTCATCAATGTACATCAGGCCGTGGATATGGTGATCGTCCAGCAGGTCAATCAGTTGCAGTGCCTGATCCGCCGCCAGCGGGTCGGCGGCTAACACTTTTTTAGCGTGATAATCATACAAATAAGTGCCATTACAGCAAATTGCAGGTGTATCCAGCGCCAGTGCCTGATAAAAAGGATGAATAGCGACGTGATGGCGACCGGTAACGATCAGCACCTGGTACCCCGCCTGGCGAGCTTGCGCCAGGGCCGCCAGGGATTCTGGCAGGATAGTTTTCCCCGGCGTGAGCAGGGTACCGTCAAGATCGAGCGCAATTACGCGATAACGCGGCTTTGTTGAATAAATCAGATTTCGGGTAAGTCTCCCCCGTAGCGGGTTGTGTTTTCAGGCAATACGCACACTTTCAGGCATACCTGCTTTCGTCAT
>NZ_WBXP01000089.1 GCF_016415625.1 Shimwellia pseudoproteus | reverse complement strand
GAACTTTTGCTTTGTCACAGGATGTCGCTACAGGGTCAGGAGTGTGGTGATCTGATCCTAATTTCGGCTAAAAGTTCGATTTATTCAACAAAGCCCCGGACATCACTCAGGGTAAAGTTTTGCGGGATGGATAAATAATTGCCTTTTACCACGCCGTAACCGATAAGCATGCCGGCGCTGTTCACCATATCCACATTGGTTATCAGAAAATTATCACTGCCATAAATAGCAATGGTGGCGTTATCAATACCGGCATTCTGGCTAAAGGTATGGCTGATGTTATTCGCTTTAATATTGCGAATAACGAAATGTTTCCCATTCTCAACATGGACTAATTGGCGGCAATTACTGCCGGTAATATTGGCGACCACAAAACGCTTTACGGTCTGGCCTTCAGGATAGCTATTATCATAGGTGCTCCCCGCCAGCCCAATGCCTATCCCCCAGTTGATCTTGCCGTTCGTACAATTGATATTGTCGATAACATGATCAGAGATAACCAGGTCGCTGTCATTGATGGCCACATTCCACTCAACCGCATCGCCCTGCAGGTCGGTAAACCGCCCGTTGGTAATGCGCACGCCAGTCATTTTATTGTGGAACCCCTGGCGAAGAATGGCGTAGTTAGCGTGATGAATATGGAGCTTATCCAGGGTCAGGTTGCGCATTTCCGCCGGAGCGTTCGGGCCGATAAAAATCTGCGCCACCGGACCAAAACCGGTCAT
Source organism: Shimwellia pseudoproteus (assembly GCF_016415625.1). GTDB lineage: Bacteria > Pseudomonadota > Gammaproteobacteria > Enterobacterales > Enterobacteriaceae > Shimwellia > Shimwellia pseudoproteus. Next base: position 5,322 of record NZ_WBXP01000089.1, on the reverse strand, counting down.
CTCCAGACCGCTGATGGTGCAATCAGAGCCCCGCACATCCAGCACCAGATTATGGCAATGGCCCCCGCTCTGGCCCAGCACCTGGCTGTGGTCCTGCAAAATAAAACCGCCCTTGCCTTCCCCTTTAATTTCCCCGGCGACCTGGAGTGTTTTCCCGGCGGGGATGGTCACCATACTGTTAAACCCATCGCACACCAGCCCGGCAGGCACCGATACCACACTGGCGGCGCTGAATGCGCGGTTAAACGCATCGGGCCAGTCCGTCTGGTGGTACTGCTGGACATTCACCGCCCCCGCGCCCGCCGCCCGGGCTATACCCTGCATAAAGGGGACCGTGGCGAACACCGCGCCGGTCTGTAACAACCGGCGGCGGGACAACATCGGGTTAATATCAGACTCAGGTTTTAAGGTAGACATAGTTCCTCAGTTCCGTTTACAGCGCCTGCAGCAGGTTCGCCAGGCGGCGATAAATCACCTGCTGATTAAATTCCTGCTCAACCTTCTGCCGCGCCTGCGTCAGCAACGGCGACAGTTCCGCTGCATCCACATGGCCAAACGCCTGTAAACGATCAGCCAGGGCGACAGCGTCATTCTCGGGCACCAGCCAGCCGGATTTTCCGGACTCAATCAGTTCCGGTATGCCGCTGTGCACCGTCGACACCACCGGGATCCCCACCGCCATGGCTTCCATTAACGCCACCGGGATCCCTTCCATATCGCCATCCGTGCCAGTGACGGAAGGCAATAAAAACAGATCGGCTTCATCCAGCATGGTCTTCACCACCTCGCTGGGACAAAAACCGCACATCTCCACCTGGTCGTCCAGCCCGAACTGCGTTATCAATGTCTTCAGGCGGCGCTCCCAGGGGCCGATGCCCAAAATCCGGTAGCGAAACGGAATGCCGCGGCTTTTCAGTAACTGGCACGCCTCTATCGCCACATGGAGCCCTTTTTTCTCTGTCAGGCGCGCCACAGAGATAATTTCCAGGGGCGAACCCGGCACCTTTAACGGCCTGCGGGAGAATTTATCCATATCCACCCCCATGCGCGATACCGCGATTTTTCCTTCCGGGCACCCCATGGACTGTAAACGGCTGGCCCAAAGCGCGCTGATGGGCAGCATTAAATCGCCCCGATTGAACAATTGTTGATATTCCGGCGTGTAGTGGGCCAGCACCTCGCGGTGCGACACATCCACCCCATGGAATACCGTGGCGATTTTGCCGCGAATCACGCCCAGTTCGCGTAATTTCGCCGCCGTTACCCCCGCCGGGCCAAAATGGGCGATAAACACATCGGCCTGCAGCGGGGTTGTCTGCCCGCCGCAAATGGCGGACAAAATCAGGTGACGGGCTTCATCGCCATAACGGGCCATATTCAGCGCCCGCCAGGTAGCGGGCCGACCCAGCCCTTTCAGGGTACGCAAGGCCCGATATTTCAGGCGGGCCTTCTTCCCTTCAGGCTCATCCAGCAGCCAGTGGGTTTTCGCCGCAAGGTTATACCGGGTAAACGCCCCATGGGTATGAGACATACCTCCTTTTGCCAGCGCGACAATTTCCACCTCATAACCCATGTCAATAAATGCCACGATCTGATTCAGCACAAAGGTTTCCGATGCCACCGGAAACTTGAGCAGAAAAAAACAGACCTTCATATTGCCTCCTGAATACGGTCAAGCACGGATCTCACCATAGCCATGCCCGCCGTTCGCTCCTCATTTACCGCCTGTGCCAGGCGAGGGTTAATGTGGTCCAGGTCGTGCAGGGTATCCGTCACCCGGTTGACCATGGAACCATCCAGCAACTGCCGGATATCCACCGCCATTTCAGGCATGCCCAGTTGCTGCATAATGCCGGCGGATTTGTGTTCATAATTAATGGCGATGGCCGGGGTACCAAAGTTCATGGAAATAATGGCGGAATGAAGACGGGTCCCCACCGTCAGGTCGCAGGCGGCCAGCAACTTGCCCATCTCCAGGTCATTCAGTTCATCCATCACCAGGTGATACTGGTCCGGCTGGCGGATAAGCTTACGCAGCCGCAGCGCCACCATGCGGTCATCTTTGTTGTAACTGTCAATGCCCGTACAGGTAGACAGCGCTACTACCTGATACCCCTCGTCAATCACCTGGTTCACCACGGAGGCGAAGGCTTCCTCATAGGCCGCCTGGGTGGTGCCCAGGCGCTGGTCGAAAGGCGCCAGCTCGCGCAGCGTAATCGCCACCGTGGGTTTCGCGGCAATCACATCCAGCCAGTGGCGCACCACATAACTGGGTTTGTATTGCGCATCCTGGTGGTCCACCAGCCAGGCCGTATCCACCCCGGACTCAACTTTCTGCGTATCAATGTGGCTTTTTTGCATCAGGTCCAGACTGACCGGCTCACGCAGGATCAATGCCTCGCAGTTACCAAACACATAATCCGCCACCTGGTTAAACTGCGGATCGCGAAACGGCCCCACGCTGTGGCCTATCATATAGACGGGCTTTTTCGCCATCATGCTGCACAGGGCATGTTCAAACTGCGGCACGCCGTACAGGTCCACATAGAACGACCCGCCCACGCCGATAATGGCGTCGTAGTGCTTAAGGGTTTCGACAAAATCCGTATACCCCCTGGGCAGTTTAATGTTGCGCATTCGCCCACGGTTACTGGCTTTCGCCAGCAGCACTTTGTGTTGATAACGACGACGCAGCACCTTCTTCACCCGTCCCAGAAGCCCGCTGGCATTGAGGAACTTCTTCATCTGCTTGTACAGGGGGTCGCTAAATACCGGGCGGTTCAGCAACCAGGCGGAACTGACCGGATATCGGCTCATCACATGTACATCAGCATCAGGTTCAAGAACGGTAATCGCATCGATAAGTCCACGCAAAATGGCGCTATCACCCCTGTTGCCACAGGTGTGGTTGCCAAGAATCAACAATTTCATAAAGACCTCTGAAAGGTATTTCCACAAAAAAAGCAGTCACGGAGCCTCCCTGCTCCGAAGAAATAAAGTCGGCAGGCGCCATTACCAGGCGCGCAATAATGTTTTCAGGCGGTCGTTACGGCAGAGCTGACGTTTAAGCTCCACCACAAGGCTATTACGGGAAATAACCAGCATGGCGACAAAGGCCGCGACACCGGCAATCACCTGGCTTGCAAAAACCACAGACAGCGGCGCATGGCCTTTCATGGCCAGACCCAGACACCAGCTCACAACCAGCGTGGGCAGCGACAAGTAGAACGGCAGCCACACACTCAGCATGTAGGCCCGATAACTGGGGCCAAGCACCGGTTTAATCATCACAAAATAGGTCAGGAACAGGTTCAGGATCTGGATAATCAGAAACGCGATGGTCACTCCCAGCGCACCGCCCAGTTCACCGCCGAGAATAATGCCGGGAATAAATAAGAAGGTTTTAAACACATTGAATTTAAAGCTGATATCGACCCGGGCTTTTGCCATCAGCAGTGAACCGATAGGGTTGCCGATGGCGCGCAGCACCCCGACAATGCTTAACAATTGCAGAATCGGGATAATAAAGTTCCATTTTTCCCCGAACACCAGGGGCACAAAGGTGCTGGAAACCGCCATTAACCCCAACAGTGCCGGGAAGTTGATTATCCCCACCACCGAGAGCAGCTTATAAAAGTTAACCCGCAGCTTGTCGATATCATCCTGAATTTTGGCGAACGCCGGAAACAGAACCCGGGTAATAATGGGGTTCAGCTTCATGGGCGGCACCACTGCCATGTTGTACGCCAGGTTGTATCCCCCGGCGACGCTGGCGCCAAGAATACGCGCCAGCACCAGAGTGGAGAGGTTGGTATTGATATAGTTCACCACACTGTCCGCCGTCAGCCAGGCCCCGAAACGCAGGTTAGCCGCCACGGATTTCAGCGAGAACTGCAACCCCGGATGGTAAATTTTCCGCCCGTAAAAACCGAACAGCACAGTGCGCACCGCGCTATTGACCAGATACCCCCAGATGGCGGTCATAGCGACAGGCCAGTAGTGAGCGCTGATTACCGTAAAGGTAAAACCGGACAACACGGACAGGGTTTCAATCACCCCTATCTTGTTAAACTCCAGCTCCTTTTGCATTAACGCGCGGAACTGCAAGCCGTGCGGGATAACCACAAACACAAACGCCAGCGTGCGAATAAGTGGTGCCAGGTCCGGGTTACGCAGCCCCCCGGCTATCACATTGCTCAGGCTGAACGCCAGCACACACACTACAACCCCAATCCCCACATTCAGCCAGTAAAGGGTGGTCAGCTCCAGCTGGCTGATTTCTTTGCGCTGAATAATGGAGTTGGCGATACCAAAGTCCGACAACATATCGGCAAGGGCGATAATCACCAGCGAGACAGTCAGCAGACCGAACTGGTGGCTGTCGAACATCCGCGCCAGCACGGTCATCTGCACCATCCCCAGACCAATAATGGTCAGGGTGGAGACTGCGGACCATTTCGCGCCGCTGATGGTTTTCTCTCTCAGGCTCATTAGTAGGCTGCCTTATTCACAAAACCTTTAAATATCGTGAGGAACACAATTTTGATGTCCAGCCAAAGACTCCATTCACGGATGTACTCCAGGTCAAACTCAACGCGTTTCTCCATTTTTTCCAGGGTATCGGTTTCGCCCCGCCAGCCATTGATTTGCGCCCAGCCGGTGATCCCGGGTTTCACTTTATGGCGCAGCATGTAGCCTTCAATCAGGCTGCGATACTGCTCGTTGTGCGCTACCGCATGGGGACGCGGGCCGACAATGGACATACCGCCGGTGAACACATTGATAAACTGGGGTAATTCATCCAGCGAGGTGCGGCGCAGGAAACTGCCCACGCGGGTAACTCGTGGGTCGCCTTTGGTGGCCTGGGTCACCACCTTGTCGTTTTCCATGACCCGCATTGAACGGAATTTCCAGACATTGATGGCCTTACCATCAATCCCATACCGGGTCTGGCGGAAAATCACCGGCCCGGGCGAGCTCAGTTTGACCGCCAGGGCGACGGCGCACAGCACCGGTGAAATCAACGCCAGGATTAATGACGACAGCACAATATCTTCAATGCGCTTGATCACCCGGTTGATCCCGCTCAGGGGAGTATCAATCACGGAAACGACAGGCACGCCATTCACTTCAATGGTGCGCGAATGCAGGATATTGAAAGTAAACACATCCGGGATAAGCATCACCGAGCAAGTGGTATCGGCCAGTTGATGAACCAGCGATTTAGAATCTATCCCAAAAGGATTTTATTCCAGACAATGATGCTGCAAGCAAAATGCAGCATCGCCTCGTAGTTTTCGACTTTCTTCTCCCATCGCGTCA
>NZ_WBXP01000088.1 GCF_016415625.1 Shimwellia pseudoproteus | reverse complement strand
GATGTGTTTGCGGGAAAAAAATCGGCCCAGATCCGCGAAATTTTAATCAGCGAGTCAGCTTGGGAAGAAATGACCTGCTTATTCGCACCTTCCCTAAAACGATCGGCAGCCTGATTAAGCCCGGCATCATAATAGAAGCCAAGACGGTTGAAGGCGTCGGGATCACTTTCTGCCAGGGCTGCCGCCGAATCTATATATGCCTGGCGAAGGTGCTGTGGCGTATAAGGGGAAATATTCCCGCCAGATGCGTTATTAGCAGATAATAATCCGCAGCTTAATAACGTAAACCCTGTCGCTATATATCCACGATATTTGCGGTGGCAGAGAGAATAAAAAACCTGAGCCATGTGCCGTTTCCTTATGATTATTCATTTATTTCCGGGAGGCGCCGGAGGGAAATCGTTTAGCAAATTAAAAATGACCAAAAATAATGACATCGTTAACACAGAGAATAAGGTTCACCACAGGGCCTGCGGCGGCCTGGCATCAGAGTGGGTGGTGATTTTTTGCGCATTGCGATGCTCGTTGAGCTTAGTCTCCGGCCATCGGTTTTGCGCTTGTTCTGCCGGCTTTGTTGCTGTCTGTGCGCTGTATCACGAAATTCACCGGGCCGGGGGCAGGGAGTTGCTCTGATTTGTGTTGGTGTTAAATTCTAAATAAATGGCATTTTATTTATATAATCAGCCATATTTTTATTTAATTATTTCTTACAAATTCTATTTTATTATTTATTAATAGTCTTTGTGTCTGGTTTGCTTTCGGCATAGGGTAGTAAGAGGTTACTTACAAAACTATACAAATAAATCGAGGGGATTATGAAGACGACAGTGCTGGCAGCCGCTATTGCTGCTTTAAGTATTGGACCGGCAAGTGCTTGTACCACAGTGCTGGTCGGGAACCAGGCATCCGCAGATGGCTCTTATATTGTTGCCCGCAATGAGGATTTTTCCGCGGCCAATGCCAAGCATATGGTGATTCATCCGGCGGTGCATAATCAGCAGGGTGTTTTTAAATCCCACGGCAATGATTTTACCTGGCCATTACCGAAAGAAGCGCTGCGTTATTCTGCTATTCATGATTTTGATACCGCCGATAAATCGATGGGGGAAGCCGGGTTTAACGCGGCGGGTGTGGGGCTGACCGCAACCGAGACGATTTATAACGGTGCCGCCGCACTGAAGGCCGATCCCTATGTAGAAAAAACCGGCATTACCGAAGATGCTATTCAAACCGTCGTGCTGCCTTATATTCACAGCGCCCGTGAGGGGGTCGAGCTGTTGGGGAACATAATTGAACAAAAAGGGGCCGGTGAAGGTTTTGGTGTCGCCTTTGTCGACAGCAAAGAGGTCTGGTATCTGGAAAGCGGCAGTGGCCACCAGTGGATGGCCAGCCGTTTGCCCAATGATCAATATTTTGTTTCGGCGAATCAGGGCCGGTTACAGCATTATGATCCCAAAGATACGGCTAACTATTTAGCGTCACCGACCCTGGTCAGTTTTGCCCAGCAGCACGGGTTGTATCACCCGGAAAAAGGCGAGTTTAACTTCCATACCGCCTATTCTCAGGATGTGGCGAATGACGCCACTTATAACTACCCGCGGGTATGGACATTGCAGCACGGGTTTAATCCGGGGCTGACCACCACCATCACCAATGGCAAAGCGTATCCGGTATTTGTCAAACCGGCCCATAAAATCAGCGTTGAGGATGTCAAACAGGCGCTGCGTAACCGGTACCAGGGCACCAGTCACGATCCCTATGCCAATGTAAACCCGCAGGAGGCCTGGCGGCCGGTATCGGTATTCCGTACCCAGGAGTCCCATATTTTGCAGGTGCGGCCAAACTTACCGGCGGCGATTGGTGAAGTGGAATATGTCTCTTTTGGCATGTCTGCGCTGGGGGTTTATGTACCTTATTATCAGGGCATAACCCACTATTTACCCGGCTATGATAAGGGCACTGACAGCGCCAGTGGTGATTCGGTGAACTGGACGTTTCGTACATTGCAAACCCTGGTTATGCAGGATTACAAAGACTATGCGCCAGATGTGCAGAAAGCTTACCAGGACTTTGAGCAACAGACGGCCAAAGGGCAGAAGTCAATGGAGCAGCAATACCTGGCGCTCTACAAATCACAGCCCCAGCAGGCACAAAAGCTGTTGCAGGATTTTGAAGATAAAACGATGCAGGACGCACTTAATCTGACCAATAAATTAACCCAGCAAGTGATCACCAAAATGACTAAAGCCACCGATGCTAAATACCATTTTGAAGGGGCATAACGCAGAAGAATAGCTACCTGGCGATGATGGCATGGAAGGGTAATTAACCTTTCATGCTCTTTGTATAACAAATGTTAACGCCCTGTGCTATTATTTTTATTTTTTAATGATGGCGCTTAATCTGCTGATAAATCGTTGTTTTTTGATGAATAAAATATTAATTGTAATTTTCATTTTGCAACATTATTCGCATATTGGGCGGTATTCGATGCGCTGCGGTATTATTTCACGTTAATGCGTAAGTAAGTATGAAATAATAGGGGTACGGTATTAGTTTACTGGTATTCATCCCGGCATTACGGGCCTTTGTAATTATAACGCGTCGCTGTCTACATTCCGTTAACTATAAATTTATAATGAAATCGATAACCAATATGTTGTTACTGTCCGCTACAATGGTTTCTACCGTTGCTTATGCGGATACGTTTTCTCCAGCAGATGATCAGGCGACACAGGACCTGATTGCTAAAGCAGATACCCCCAGTTACCTCGCCAGTGATTTATCTCAACGCCCGGTTGCCAGCACCGGGGCATTACATAATGAATCCACAGCAGATAAGCCTGCGGCGATAAAACCAGAACACCATATTTTGCCGTTTTTTGGCGATGAAGCTCGCGCCAGAGGATATGATCTGCCTGAACCCTTTGGCATTGGGGTTAACTACATGAATATTCGGCAGAATATTAATGTAAAAAGTATTGATTTTACCGGTTTGTCCCTCGGGACGTTGCCGTTACCGCCCAGCCTGTTTGATATCAGCGTAGCCAAAACCCGCTAGCGCAGTGAAACCAAGACCATGAAACTGGATGCCTGGATATTCCCGTTCATGAACGTCTACGGGATATTAGGCCACACCAACGGGAGTTCTTTATCTAAAGTCTCCGTTGATTCTGATGCTTCGCAATTCAGCGGGATAAATAAGATCATCTCTAACGTTGTCCACGGGATGAATAAAAATGGTCAGCTTCAGAACCTTGATTTCAAACTGAAATTTAAAGGGACAACCTACGGTGCCGGTACCACGTTCGTGGGTGGTTATAACAACTGGTTTGGGCTGGTGGATATGAACTATACCCAGACCCATTTCGATATCCTCGACGGTAGTATTAACGCGTTTACCTTATCTCCGCGTGTCGGGTACCGTTTCGACACCCCGGGCTGGAATGCTATCCATTTGCCATCCGGTAAACTGAATGTTTGGGTGGGGAGCATGTATCAGGACGTGCAGCAGGAGTTTAAAGGCAGCCTGAGCGACCTGAGTATGCCGCCGGAACTGGCCGGATTAATGGACATGGCCAACAAGAAAGGAGAAGGGCGCTTTGATGTTAAACAGCACCTGACTTCGCCGTGGAACGTGCTGGCCGGTATGCAGTATCAGGTGACGAAGAACTTTAACGTCACAACGGAATGGGGCTTCCAGAAACGTAACAGCTTCTATGCTGGCGCGGAGTTCCGGTTCTGATGTCTCTGAAGTGGCCCGGTATTTTTCTGTTGTTTGGCTGTCTGCCAGGTATGGCGCAAGCTGATGGTGTGTTACCTTCCCGGGCCAGTATTGATGGCTGGCTGGGTAAGCTCGGGGCAAATAATTCTTTTGATCCGGCGAAAGGTATCGACTGGGGAGTGATGCCTGGGCCATTTTATACCCCGGAGCTGGGGCTGGGGATTGGCACGGCGGTGGTGGGGATGTATCGCCCGGATGCCACCGATCATGTCAGCCAGAACTCAACAGTGTCCCTGAGCGGTTATTTTACCTCTACGGGGGCACTGGGGCTCACAGTGCAGAATTACAGCTTCTTTGCCAATGATCAGTGGCGCTTTTTTGCCGATGGCTCACTGGCAAATACGCCGACCTATTATTGGGGGCAGGGGTTCAGCGCCGCGAAGCATAACCACAACCGGCAGCAATATACCTCTCAGGCATTTAGCCTGAAACCCAACCTGCAATACCGCATCGCACCGGCAACCTACCTTGGCGTTGGCTGGTCCGTTGCCTCCGAACACGCTGCGGATATTCATCGTAAATCACGGGGGACCCTGGAAAATGCTCCCCAGGGCCCATCGGTATTGAGTTCCGGGGCCAGTGTCAATTTTACCTATGATACCCGGGACTTTGTTCCCAACCCGCAGCATGGGCAATACCTCAATGTGCGGTATACCGCTTACTCCCCGGCCCTGGGGAGCGACAGCCGGTTCGATGAGTACGAAACCCGTTATAGTCTCTACTATCCGTTTAATGAGAAAACCGTGCTGGCCTGGCAAATGGATGGCCACTTTACCCAGGGGCATGTGCCGTGGAATATGTTGCCGGAGCTGGGCAGCGGCCAGCAAATGCGCGGCTATTATGAAGGGCGATACCGGGACCGGGATGTGGTGAGCACCCAACTGGAATATCGCCGTAAGCTGGACTGGCGTAATGGCATTGTGGGATGGGTGGGTACCGGTACCATGAGCCCATCGGTTCATCAACTGGGGCAAAGTACCTGGCTTCCTTCTGTGGGGGTGGGGTACCGGTTTGAGTTTAAGCCCCGGATGAATGTGCGCCTGGACTACGGGGTAGGGCGATCAAGTTCCGGGTTCTATTTCCAGGTAGGGGAAGCGTTTTAGTATGACATTGCGGTCATGGTTATTGGCGGCGTTAGTGCCCGCCGTCTCTTTTGGTGCCGGTGCGGCGCTGCCTGTGGCTGTGGATTTATCCCCGTTACCGGGTGCGGTGGCCGCGGTACCGGCGGTGACATCCCCGCTGGCGCCGCCGGAAGGGCTGCGCCCTTGCTGTGCGTTTGGTTATAACCTGCAAGCCGAAGCGTTCGGTATCCCGGTGCCTTTTTATCAGCTTAATAATGTGGTTGAAGCAACGGCGCTGGGGGAGCATCAATATAATGACTCTTTCCTGGGGGCTGGTGCGAAGCTGTTAGGTGTAAGCGCTGAGCGTGACGGTATTCTCTATACCATCCGCGGGGGATTTGTTGATATCGCCCATGTGCGCGACACGGCGGACATGACAGTCTGGCTGTTCAGCCATATCTGGCCTTCACTGGGTAGGGCGCAAACTTTAACGCTGGATGATGAACTGGCGGAGCGGCGCATTGTGCTGCCGGCGTTTACGCCCCCGGCGTCGGCGGCCGATCGCTATACGCTGGCGACCTGGCTGTCTGCCTATCTGGCTTTCCAGGTCGCCGCGTGGCATGAAACTGCGCAGTGGTATGGTTTCGAATCGGTACCTGGCTTCTCTGAAGGGGTGTCCGCCTATTCCCCTGAGGATCTTTACTCCAATCTGCTGGGGGCACGCACTGCCGCCTCACTGATCCTGTCGGGGCATGCGAAATCTGTTGCTATCTATAATGTGGCGATGACTGCGGCGCTGCCCGGTGTCCTGTCTCAACTGGGGGCAGTGACCGCGCCAGAGACTCGCTTCCATTTTGATATGCTGGATGGGCAATGGTGGGACAGCCATCAGAATGTGCCGGAGAAGTTTTTGGTGTTGAAGCGCAACTACTATACTGGTGATAACCGGGTGCCAACGCCGATTCCCGGGGAGCCGCTCGCGTCGCTGAATGTGCAGCTCCCGCATGAGGTGCTCGGATACGCACTGCCTGATCTGGGCGAGCTCCAGTTATGGCCCGGGCATTCAATGCAGGCGCTGCCAAAACCTGAGCGCGGTTATTACACCTGGCGCGACTTTCCCCATCTGGCCGATCATGCCCGCAGTGAGGATGCGGTTCAGCTGGCGAAATGGCATATCAGCACCGTGGTCAGCGGAGCTAAAAAGTAGTTTTTATTTAATTTATTGATTTTATTGTGTTTTACATATTTTGATGGTGTCGGGGCGTTTGCGATTTACGGGGCTGCGCTCAAAAAAAGAACGCTTAAACTTATTTTATATAATTAGCGGTTGCCATCTTCGAAACACGCCCTATAATGCGCTCCCACTGACCCGGCAAATGTGAACAACTTCACGAAATATGCTGAGTCAGTAGAGGAAAATCCTGAAAATAAGGGTTGACTCTGAAAGAGGAAAGCGTAATATACGCCACCTCGCGACAGAGCGCTCAGCGCCGTCGCACTGCTCTTTAACAATTTATCAGACAATCT
>NZ_WBXP01000087.1 GCF_016415625.1 Shimwellia pseudoproteus | reverse complement strand
TGACGAAAGCAGGTATGCCTGAAAGTGTGCGTATTGCCTGAAAACACAACCCGCTACGGGGGAGACTTACCCGAAATCTGATTTATTCAACAAAGCCATTGCATTAATAATAAAAATAAGGATAATTATCATTCCTTTTAAGGTGGCATTACAATAACCCGATAATTATCATGACTATAAAGACATATTCCCCCTGTTTGTTGGCCAGTTGTATCTCTCTGGCGCTCAGCGCGCCGGTTAATGCGCAGGATGCGCCGGAATCCACCATTGTGGTTAATGCCGAGAGCGGCCAGGGGCTTGCGGCATGGACTAATAGCGCCACAAAATCCGCGGTGGCGGAATCAAAAACACCCCAGGTAATCGATACTGTCAGCCAGCAGGAAATCGAAAAACGCCATCCCCGCTCGCTGAATGAAATTCTGCGCTATGCGCCGGGGGTCTCTACCGAGATGCGTGGCGCCACTACCTATATGAGCGAATATAAAATTCGCGGCTTCAATGCTGAGCATGAATATTATAACGGCCTGCAACTGCCTTATAACGTCACCGGGAATACCAAAGCGAATATCGATCCGCTGTTGATCGAGCAGGTGGATATTCTCAAGGGGCCCTCTTCGGTGCTTTACGGTAATGCCTCCCCGGGTGGGCTGGTGAATATCCAGAGCAAACAGCCCCAGGCTACCGCAGCCACGGAGTTCGGTTTTACCACCGGGACCCGCAATCTGCGGGAGGGGTATCTGGACTCTACCGGGCCCATTGAGGGCAGCGACTGGCGTTACCGGATGATTGCCAAAGCCAGCGCCGGTGACGATCAGCCCCACACCCGCAAGAGTGAAAATTATCTGCTGGCCCCGTCGCTGACCTGGCAGCCGTCGGATAAAACCCGGCTGACCCTGGATGCTATCTACCAGGATATGCCGAATTTAACCCCGTCCGACCCTTTACCGATTTCGTATATCCGTTCGAACTACCAGTCACGCCGGGATTATGCCGGGGATCACTGGAGTGGCTTTAAGCAACGCCAGTGGATGGTGGGCTACAGTTTTGAACACCAGTTTGACAGTGGCTGGGGCATGGTGCAGAAGGCGCGCTATTTTGATGTCGATACCCACCAGCGCAGCGCCTATGCCACCGGCAATAACGGGCCGGTGTACGACTTAAACCGCTTTGCCTATACCACGGATGAAGATCTGCGCAGTTTTAATATTGATAACCAGGTCACCAAAACCCTGACGCTGGGCGACTGGCAGCACCATTTACTGGCCGGGTTTGATTTCCAGCGGCTCGATTCCCACTACAAATATCGCTATGCCGGGAAAGCCACCCCGGGGATTGATATGCGTTATCCAAACTACGGGCAGATCCACACGGACTATCTGGGGCTGTATACCGCCCAGCTTAACCGCATGAGTTTTAAACAATATGGCTATTACCTGCAAGATCAGATGGCCTGGGGCGGCCTGAATCTGCTGGCCAGCGTGCGCTATGATGATTACCGCTCAACCACCACCGATTATTTGCAGCAGGGGAACAAAGAGTGGGTTGACCAGGACCGGGTGACTAAGCGCCTTGGGGCGCTGTATGCCTTCGACAACGGCCTGTCGCCCTTTATCAGCTATTCGGAAGGTTTCTTGCCGGTTTCCCCCCGGGGGAATCTCACCGCCAGCCAGGTCAAACCCACCACCAGCAAACAGGTGGAAGGCGGGATCAAATATTTGCTGGCGGAGTATGCCACCACCTTTACCGCCTCAGTATTTAATATTCGCGAGAAAAATGTGGTGACCAACGATCCCGGTTTCCTTAATTACCGCCAGACCGGGGAGATTGAATCCAAAGGGGCAGAAGTCTCGGTTGTTAGCCGTCCCACCGACAATACTAACCTTATCGCCAACTATGCTTACACCCACGTCATTAATACTAAAGATGATACCTATAAGGGCAAGCGGCCAACCCAAATCCCGGAGAACGCGTTCACCCTATGGGGCGACTACACCTTTACGGAGACGGTGCTCAACGGGGTGACCATCGGCGGCGGGGCGCGTTACCAGGGGCCGATGGAGGTCGACCCGGCCAATAACGCCGGTAAGCTGGGGGGCACGACCCAGTTTGATATGGCGGCCTCATGGGATTTATCACCGCTTAGCCCGTCCCTGGCCGGAATAACGCTGAAAGCCAGCGCCCAGAATCTGACCAATAAAGCTACCTTCACCTGTTATGACAGCGGCAACTGCTGGATTGGCCGTGACCGCACGGTACAAGTTGGCGCCAGCTACCGCTTCTGATAGCTGATGCCTTGCCGGCAGCCCTCCCCGGGCTGTCGGCAGAATAGCCAGGGATAATTTACGCTGTTAATCGGTAAAATTAATGAATCCAGGGAATTTGAGGTTACTATCCGCTATGGTTAATTCAGTTGTGGATATTTTTGCCAGCGTATAACCGGTACACTATATATGGCGCATAATGAGTAGCGCCGGAATATTTTTCAGGCAAATTGGCTGGATTCTTAATGAGTATAAAGTATGCAACACAGCAGGCACTCATCTTCAGCAGAGGACGTGATGAGGAAAATTGAAAAGAAAAAATCCTGCATTTGGGTTGGTACTATTATTGGCACCTTGATTTTATTATTTGTATTTCAAAAGATTTTTGTCTTTTTTCAGCTTGAACAACATACTGAACAGGCTGAAATGCTGATGAAAAAGTCTGAATATTTAATCGCCGATTCCTACAGCGCAATTGCATATCTGCAACAGCTCAACGGTAATTGTAATGCGGATGACATGGAAGATCTGCGATATATCACCAATAAATACAGATATATATATGACGCGGGCATTGTTAATAACGGCCATATAGCTTGTACTGCGCGGGAAGGCCAGCTGACACCGGCAGTGGGATTACCGTCTTCGGCTTTTGCGCTTAATCCAGATATCTCCTTTTATCGCTATGTCTCGTTTTATCCCGGGGTCGCTGGCATGTTGAATGCTATCCGGGCAAAAAATATCATGCTGGTCACCTCGCCGTTTTTTTATCAGGATAGGATCTACGATAACGACAAGTATCTGTCGATTTCATTTCGCAGCAAAAATAAGCAGCATATTCTTTATCAGCGCACGATGTCCGCCGAACGCCCGTCACTGTTGATGGCGCAGGAGACAGTGTCGGCCTGTAGTGACGTTTACAATTCCTGTGTGGATATCACTGATGCCGGTATGGGCATTTTGCGCTACCAGGGCTGGGTGCAGGTGGCTGTCCTGGGGTGCGCTATCCTGCTGGCGCTGATGATAACCAATCTGATCCTCGATAGCCTGGTGGAGCACTACTCCCTGGAAAACCGCCTGCGCCGGGCAGTATTACGCAATCTGATAGTGAACCGCTACCAGCCGATTGTTGATGCCGGGCAGGGTAAAATTGTCGGTGCTGAGGTGCTGGTGCGCTGGGAGGATGAGGTCTTTCATACGGTCTCGCCGGAGTTTTTTATTCCGCTGGTGGAGAAGCTGGGTTATAGCCAGCATCTGACGCTCAATATTCTGCACAATGCGCTCCAGGAACTCGCTCCGCTGCTTAAACAGTATAAATTTACCTTGTCGATTAATGTCGGTTCCGTCGAGGTGGTTAACCGGCAATTTGTACCCAGCCTGAATAAGATTGTTGATCAATTCGGCATCAGCCGCGGCAGAATTAAAATAGAAGTGACGGAAAGAACCGATGTCGCGTACCAGCAATTGTCGTGTTTTGTGCACTATCTTCATGTGCAGGGCTATAAAATCGCCATCGACGATTTTGGTACCGGGACATCAAATCTGCATCTGTTGCCGGAGCTTAATTTTGATGATGTCAAAATTGATAAGTTCTATGTCCAGCGTATGGCCGATGAAAACTTTCGCAAAATCCTGAGCAATATGGTGTCGTCGATTATCGAACTGGATAAAAACATCATTTTTGAAGGGGTGGAAAGCGAGGATGACTTGCGCCATATCCAGTCGATACAGCCGCATCCTCTGGTACAGGGGTGGTATTTTTACCATGCGTTATCCGCCAGCGGGCTGGCGGAAACGATGGCTGAACACGGTATCCCGGTGTCGGAAAGCCCCGCCCGGCGCTGACCACCGCGGCGCAGGCGCGGTCAGGTCTTATTGTGTGCTGCCGGCCAGCCGGGGGCTGGCCACTGGCCGGTTATTACCCCGGTAAATAAACCACAGTGCGGCGGCCAGGCACAGGGCCGCGCCGAAACGGGACCAGGAAAATGCAATGGCCTGGTTACCCAGCCAGCCGAAGGTATCGATAATTACCGACATACTCAACTGGCCGAGGATCACCGCAATGGTGGCAATGGCCGCCCCAATACGCTGGACGGCAAACACCATCGCCAGCACATACACCAGCCCCAGTAACGATCCCAGCAATTGCCATTTGGGGACATCCAGTAGCGAGACAGGGTGTGCGGGCTCAAGGAATAACACCATCAGCGCGGAGAAGACTGTCCCCACCAGAAAGGTGAAAAAGGTGGTGCGTAATACACCGTGAGACTGGCTCAACCGGGCATTGACCGCCGCCTGAACACTCAGCAGCGCCCCGGCAGCCACCGCCAGAACTATCATTATTACGTGGAACATTATGCGTTACCTCCAGAAATCAGCGCCAGGGCGACAAGGACAAATACCAGCGCAATAATTTTGTCGCGGTTCAGCGGGCGGCGCGGTGCGCCGAACCAGCCGAAATGGTCGATCAGCAGGCTTTTCGCCACCTGGCCTGCCAGCACTCCGGTCATCAGCAGCGTAATACCGATAATGGGGGTGGCAATGGTAAGGATCAGAACATACAGCGGCCCCCAGATGCCTCCGGTGAGTTGCCAGCCCGGGGCGGACAAGAAAGGCGCTGGATTTCGCGGCCCGAAAAAAAGCACCAGTAACCATGCCAGGGCCGCTTCGGCCCCAAACAGGGCGAGGCTGGCCCAATAGTGGCCAACGTGCAGGCCCAGGGGGCCGAGCAAACCGGCCTCTACCGAAAGGCCCATCCCGGCGATTATCACCAGTAAAATAGCAATCAGTTTCATTGCGATACTTGTAACCTGTGGTTAAGAACAGAGGAGCGCATGCTAAAGGCTATCGGCAGGGGGAAAAATAGCCCTGTACGCACAATTGCTGTGCGTAAAATGCAAAGGTGGGTGCGGTGACATTCACACGATCGTCTGCGCGTGAATGAGGTATTTATTGCCAACTTCGTGTAACATACGCCCCCACATTCAGGGGGATGACAGCCGTAAATGGGCTTACCACAACCCCGTGCAGCGAATTACACCTACATAACAGTGAGGGAATCATATTTAACTCATTGTTTTTAAAGTATATAAGACGCCTGTGAAGGCGACACCCGAGGATGCTCAATGAGCGAAAAGTTACAAAAAGTATTGGCCCGTGCGGGTCATGGCTCCCGCCGTGAAATCGAAGCAATCATTTCTGCCGGGCGCGTGAGTGTTGATGGCAAGATAGCCACTCTGGGGGATCGGGTTGAGATAACCCCCGGCCTGCGTATCCGTATTGATGGCCATCTGGTGGCGATTAAAGAATCCGCCGAACAAATTTGTCGCGTGCTGGCGTATTACAAGCCGGAAGGCGAGCTTTGCACCCGTAATGATCCGGAAGGCCGCCCGACGGTGTTTGATCGGTTACCAAAACTGCGCGGTGCCCGCTGGATAGCCGTCGGCCGTCTGGATGTTAACACCTGTGGGCTGCTGTTGTTCACCACCGACGGTGAACTGGCAAACCGCCTGATGCACCCCAGCCGGGAAGTTGAGCGCGAATATGCCGTGCGGGTATTCGGCCAGGTAGACGACAGCAAAGTCCGTGAACTGTCACGGGGCGTTCAGTTGGAAGATGGTCCGGCGGCGTTTAAAACCATTAAATTTACCGGCGGGGAAGGGATCAACCAGTGGTACAACGTGACCCTGACCGAAGGCCGTAACCGTGAAGTTCGCCGCCTGTGGGAAGCGGTCGGCGTGCAGGTTAGCCGCCTGATCCGCGTACGCTATGGCGATCTGACCCTGCCAAAAGGCCTGCCGCGCGGTGGCTACACCGAGCTGGACCTCGCCCAGACCAACTACCTGCGTAAGCTGGTAGAGCTGCCGGCAGAAACCGAGTCAAAAGTGGCGGTAGAGAAAGACCGCCGCCGTATGAAGGCGAACCAGATTCGTCGCGCGGTGAAACGCCACAGCCAGACCAGCGGCAGCGGCAACCGCCGCAGCAGCAACCGCCAGAATAACGGCTAACCGTCGTCCGGCTCCTCCGCGCTATCCGCGGGGGAGTCCTGTTCTCCGCCTCTCCTGATATCTTCAGCCGCCCCGGGCCCGGCGTGCGGTATCCGTCACAGTTTATTAAAAAGACAAAAAACAGGAACTCTCGCGACAAATAACACCATGTGGTGGCGACGGGATTTTTTTATACTGCTGTTGGCTTTGTTGAATAAATCGAACTTTTAGCCGAAATTAGGATCAGATCACCACACTCCTGACCCTGTAGCGACATCCTGTGACAAAGCAAAAGTTCAA
>NZ_WBXP01000086.1 GCF_016415625.1 Shimwellia pseudoproteus | reverse complement strand
CATTGGGCTGGGCGCACATTCTACTGACTGGCGAATATCTTTGGCCCAAGGAACCGAAAGCTTAGGGTGTCATTTCGCCCTCAGCCGGAACCGACCCCTATAGCGCGGGAGTACACCCTATTGCTATAGGTAAGTCTGTTCAAAAAACAGGCTTACCGTACAATAATTCTCTATATCCAAACTGACCCCTCCCTGCGCTCAAGGATGGCCTGTAACTGCGCAGTATCGAACCGCTGAACCTGTCCCGCGCCAAGATGCCGCTCAGGCTCACGCTCAATGCCCTGAGCTTTGAGTGAGCGTGCATCAACGCGGTCGGTATGCTGATACCGTTCAAGGTGCTTATTCTGTAGGTCAGCCCAGCGTTCCCGCTGGGCGACGAGGTGCTCTTTGCGTTCTGTCGGCGTTTCCCCGAAACGTGCCTTTTTCGCACCGCCGCGCTCAGGGGCTTTGCTGTTAGCTCGCTTAAAATACTGCTGCGGGTCACGGTCGATACCGTCATTCATCCGCTCAGAGAACATGATATGCGCGTGCGGCTGCTCGCCGCCGGCTATCGCCGCTTTCGGATTATGAATGGCGAACTGATACGCATGACGGTCGCCGATTTCCTGCCGGACAAAATCGCGGACAAGCTCAAGGCGTTGTTCGGGTTTTAGCTCGCGCGGCAGGGCAATCTCGATTTCACGGTAGGTACAGCCGTTGGCACGTTCAGACGTGTCAGCGGCTTTCCAGAACTCAGACGGTTTATGCGCTGCCCACGCAGGCATATTACCGGACTCCTTGTGCTCAAGGTCGGAGTCTTTTTCACGGGCATACTTTCCCTCACGCGAAATATAATCGGCATGGGGAGAGGCACTGCCTTTCCCGCCGGTTTTTACGCTGAGGTGATAGGAGGCCATCGTGTTTTTATCCCGCTGAAGGCGCGCACCGTTTCTGAACGAAGTGAAGAAACGTCTAAGTGCGCACTGATAATAAAAAGCTTATCAGTGATTCTACCTGCATTTGACCTCGGCCGCCATTCCTGACCATAATTTCCACATCAACATTCAGAGGATAAATGGGCATGAATAAAAGCGAAAAACAGGAAAAATGGGCAGCAGACAGAGTGCAGTACATTCGCGGCTTAAAGTCGCCGAATGAACAGCAGAAACTCATGCTGATACTGACGGATAAAGCGGATAAAACAGCGCAGGATATCAAAACGCTGTCCCTGCTGATGAAGGCTGAACAGGCAGCAGAAAAAGCGCAGGAAGCCAGAGCAAAAGTCATGAATCTGATACAGGCCGAAAAACGGGCAGAAGCCAGAGCCGCCCGTAAAGCCCGTGACCATGCGCTGTACCAGTCAGCCGGACTGCTTATCCTGGCGGGTCTGGTTGACAGCCAGACGGGGAAGCCTGTTGATGATACCGCTGCCTTGCTGGGTGCATTAGCCAGTCTGAATGACCTGTCACGGGATAATCCGAAGTGGTCAGACTGGAAAATCAGAGGGCAGGAACTGCTGAACAGCAAAAAGTCAGACAGCACCGCATAGCAGACCCGCCATAAAACGCCCTGAGAAGCCCGTGACGGGCTTTTCTTGTGTCATGGGTAGATTTCCTCGTGTGAGTCCATGAAAAGCGCCTGTAGCATCATTTACCCCCATTCCCTGCCAGAGCCGTGAGCGTAGCGAACTGAATGTCACGAAAAAGACAGCGACTCAGGTGTCTGATGGTCGGAGACGAAAGGAATATTCAGCGATTTGCCCGAGCTTGCGAGGGTGCTACTTAAGCCTTTAGGGTTTTAAGGTCTGTTTTGTAGAGGAGCAAACAGCGTTTGCGACATCCTTTTGTAATACTGCGGAACTGACTAAAGTAGTGAGTTATACACAGGGCTGGGATCTATTCTTTTTATCTTTTTTTATTCTTTCTTTATTCTATAAATTATAACCACTTGAATATAAACAAAAAAAACACACAAAGGTCTAGCGGAATTTACAGAGGGTCTAGCAGAATTTACAAGTTTTCCAGCAAAGGTCTAGCAGAATTTACAGATACCCACAACTCAAAGGAAAAGGACTAGTAATTATCATTGACTAGCCCATCTCAATTGGTATAGTGATTAAAATCACCTAGACCAATTGAGATGTATGTCTGAATTAGTTGTTTTCAAAGCAAATGAACTAGCGATTAGTCGCTATGACTTAACGGAGCATGAAACCAAGCTAATTTTATGCTGTGTGGCACTACTCAACCCCACGATTGAAAACCCTACAAGGAAAGAACGGACGGTATCGTTCACTTATAACCAATACGCTCAGATGATGAACATCAGTAGGGAAAATGCTTATGGTGTATTAGCTAAAGCAACCAGAGAGCTGATGACGAGAACTGTGGAAATCAGGAATCCTTTGGTTAAAGGCTTTGAGATTTTCCAGTGGACAAACTATGCCAAGTTCTCAAGCGAAAAATTAGAATTAGTTTTTAGTGAAGAGATATTGCCTTATCTTTTCCAGTTAAAAAAATTCATAAAATATAATCTGGAACATGTTAAGTCTTTTGAAAACAAATACTCTATGAGGATTTATGAGTGGTTATTAAAAGAACTAACACAAAAGAAAACTCACAAGGCAAATATAGAGATTAGCCTTGATGAATTTAAGTTCATGTTAATGCTTGAAAATAACTACCATGAGTTTAAAAGGCTTAACCAATGGGTTTTGAAACCAATAAGTAAAGATTTAAACACTTACAGCAATATGAAATTGGTGGTTGATAAGCGAGGCCGCCCGACTGATACGTTGATTTTCCAAGTTGAACTAGATAGACAAATGGATCTCGTAACCGAACTTGAGAACAACCAGATAAAAATGAATGGTGACAAAATACCAACAACCATTACATCAGATTCCCACCTACATAACGGACTAAGAAAAACACTACACGATGCTTTAACTGCAAAAATTCAGCTCACCAGTTTTGAGGCAAAATTTTTGAGTGACATGCAAAGTAAGTATGATCTCAATGGTTCGTTCTCATGGCTCACGCAAAAACAACGAACCACACTAGAGAACATACTGGCTAAATACGGAAGGATCTGAGGTTCTTATGGCTCTTGTATCTATCAGTGAAGCATCAAGACTAACAAACAAAAGTAGAACAACTGTTCACCGTTACATATCAAAGGGAAAACTGTCCATATGCACAGATGAAAACGGTGTAAAAAAGATAGATACATCAGAGCTTTTACGAGTTTTTGGTGCATTCAAAGCTGTTCACCATGAACAGATCGACAATGTAACAGATGAACAGCATGTAACACCTAATAGAACAGGTGAAACCAGTAAAACAAAGCAACTAGAACATGAAATTGAACACCTGAGACAACTTGTTACAGCTCAACAGTCACACATAGACAGCCTGAAACAGGCGATGCTGCTTATCGAATCAAAGCTGCCGACAACACGGGAGCCAGTGACGCCTCCCGTGGGGAAAAAATCATGGCAATTCTGGAAGAAATAGCGCTTTCAGCCGGCAAACCGGCTGAAGCCGGATCTGCGATTCTGATAACAAACTAGCAACACCAGAACAGCCCGTTTGCGGGCAGCAAAACCCGTACTTTTGGACGTTCCGGCGGGTTTTTGTGGCGAGTGGTGTTCGGGCGGTGCGCGCAAGAGGACGTTATGGTAAATCAATTATATGTTAATCTACCTAAAATACGTAACTATATAAAATAACATAGGAAAGATTTATACATGTCTAATAAGAACCAGTCAAATAGGTTAACCGATCAACATAAGTTGTCTCAAGGTGTAATTGGGATTTTTGGGGATTATGCAAAAGCTCATGATCTCGCGGTTGGCGAAGTTTCAAAATTAGTAAAGGAAGCGCTGAGTGAAAATTATCCTCAGTTATCTTTTCGATATAGAGATAGCATAAGAAAAACGGAAATAAATGAAGCTTTAAAAAAAATTGACCCCGAGCTAGGAGGAACTCTCTTTGTTTCAAATTCCAGTATCAAGCCTGATGGTGGAATCGTAGAGGTTAAAGACGACCATGATGAATGGAGGATTGTGCTTGTAACAGAGGCCAAACATCAAGGTAAAGATATTATAAATATAAAGAATGGAGTGTTGGTTGGAAAAGGCGGCGACCAAGATTTAATGGCCGCTGGTAATGCTATTGAAAGGTCTCATAAAAATATATCAGAAATAGCAAACCTTATGCTATCGGAAAGCCACTTTCCGTACATTCTTTTTTTAGAAGGATCTAACTTTTTAACAGAAAATATTTCAATAACAAGACCGGATGGAAGAGTTGTCAATCTTGAATATAGATCTGGGATGTTAAACAGGTTAGATCGGCTGACTGCGGCTAATTATGGAATGCCTATAAATAGTAATCTATGCGTTAACAGATTTGTAAAGCATAAAGATAAAAATATTATGCTGCAGGCAGCATCTATATATACTCAAGGTAATGGAGGTGAATGGGATTCAAAAATTATGTTTGAAATAATGTTTGATATTTCCACAACTTCACTAAAAGTGTTGGGTCGGGACTTGTTTGATCAGCTTACATCGAAGTGATTTAACTTAATGTATTGTTATATAGGGTTTTTCTGAATGGCTAGAAATGCAACAAACAAGTTACTGCAAAAAGCTAAAAGATCAAAAAGTGATGAGTTTTACACTCAGTACTGTGATATTGAAAATGAACTTCAATATTACAGTTCTCACTTTTCTGGGAAGGTTGTTTATTGCAATTGTGACGACCCCAGAGTGAGTAACTTCTTTAAATATTTCGCAGTAAATTTTGATAACCTTGGCTTGAAAAAATTAATAGCATCTTGCTATGTAGAACAAGATGTTGGTTGCTTTAGCAACGACGTAGCAAAAAGAGGCTTCTATTATGAGCTTCACAAAGAAAATGATAAAGGCTTTTCTTTAGATGACATTAGTGTTTCATCTTTTAATGGAGATGGTGATTTTCGAAGTTATGAAAGTATAGAACTACTAAAAAGATCAGATGTTGTTGTTACAAACCCACCATTCTCGTTATTTAGAGAGTACCTCGAACAATTGATTAAATATGACAAAAAATTTCTTATAATTGCCAATGTTAATTCAATAACATATAAAGAGGTATTTAAACTTATTAAGGACAATAAACTTTGGCTCGGAATTCATCTAGGGAGGGGGGTTTCAGGATTTATTGTCCCTGAACATTATGAGTTATATGGGACTGAGGCGAGAATTGATGAAAATGGAAATAGAGTCATATCACCAAATAACTGTCTGTGGTTAACTAATTTGGATACTTTTATTCGCCATAAAGACATACCACTTACAAAAAAATATTTTGGCAATGAAGTTGAATATCCTAAATATGATAATTATGATGCTATAAATGTAAACAAAACAAAAGATATCCCTTCAGATTACAATGGGGTTATGGGGGTGCCTATAACATTTCTGCATAAGTTTAATCCTGAGCAGTTTGAATTGATAAAATTTAGAAAGGGAATGGATGAAAAAGACTTATCTATTAATGGTAAGTGCCCTTACTTCAGAATTTTAGTGAAAAACAAAAGGTTATAGTAGTACTTGATGGAAATGAGAACGTCAGGCTGGTCGGGATTAAATTCTTTGCCAACAGTCAGATGGACGCCTTCGTCAGCGACATGCAGAACCGGCTGAATGACGGCGAATCGCTGGAAACTGCCTCGCTCTCCCTGCCGCTCTGAAAACCGCTACAGAACAATAACCAATAACGGCGCCATGTGCGCCGTTATTTTATTTTTTGATAATCATCCAGGTATTCTCTTTATCCCCTTTATCACCATACGTAGTGCGGGTGTCCACCTTAACGCAGGGCTTTCCGTCACAACGCGATATATCAGCCAGCGGGGCTTTCTTCTGCCAGACCGCTTCCATCCGCTGCATTTCAGCTATCTGGCTGTACCCGTCATTCATAAACCACGTAAATGCCGTCACGCAGGCAGTCAGGACGAAGAATATCGTCAGCACAAGATAAATCGCGGATTTACACGTATAGCGCGACATCTCACGGCGCATTTCATGGATCATCGCCTTCGCCGTATCGGCAGCCTGATTCAGCGCGTCTGTCGCCGGTTTCTGCTGTGCTAATCCGGCTTGCTTCAGTTCTTTCTCAATCTGAGTGAGCGCGGAACTCACCGATTTCCTGACGGTGTCAGTCATATTACCGGACGCGCTGTCCAGCTCACGAATGACCCTGCTCAGCGTTTCACTTTGCTGCTGTAATTTTGCTGAGGCGGCCTGAAACTGCTCTGTCAGAGAAGTAACACGCTTTTCCAGCGCCTGATGATGCCCGATAAGGGCGGCAATTTGTTTAATGTCGTCGCTCATGCAAAATCCTGTCTATCGTGAAAATGACCAGCCCTTATCCGGCTTCTGTCGTTTTTGTTCGTCGAGTCGCTGTCGTTCTTTCTCCTGCTGACGCTGTTTTTCTGCCAGTCGCTCCATTTCCTGATGAATCCCCTGAAACTCCGCCATTGCATCGTTAACAAGGGACTGAAGGTCGATTTCTTCCTGTATGTCCTTCATGGCATCACTGACCAGTGCGTTCAGCTTGTCTGGCTCTTTTTCAAAATCAAACGTTCTGCCGGAATGGGCTTCCTGCTCAGGCTCTGACTTCTGTTCCTGTTTTGGCGTCAGAGTGTCCCGCTCGCTGAGGGCTTCCCGTAACGAGGTAGTCACGTCAATTACGCTGTCACGCTCATCACGGGACTGCTGCACCTGCCTTTCAGCCTCCCTGCGCTCAAGAATGGCTTGTAGCTGCTCAGTATGGGGTCAGTTTGGAGATCGGAAATTTTTGTACGTTAAGCACATTATTTAACCAATTCGGATACGTAAGTGATTGATTTATCGTCAGTGGCTATCGCTTTTAGGTTGTCGCTCTTGCTGTATCGCATTTAGGTTATCCGATTAAGACAAAATCCCCTGAAAACGCTGTATAGGGGGTCGGTTCCGGCTGAGGGCGAAATGACACCCTAAGCGTTAGCTCTGTGTCGTTGCACGATGTCAGCGACGGTATTCTTGCTGATACCGAGCTCG
>NZ_WBXP01000085.1 GCF_016415625.1 Shimwellia pseudoproteus | reverse complement strand
CGTGAGCTCTATCCATTGATTTTATCGGATTTAGCCTATGCTAATCGCACGTTCTTGACATAGGAGCGTCAATGCGGTGGCCGAATCGTTCTTCAGTTCGCTGAAAAAAGAACGCATCAGAAAACGTATCTACAAAACCCGGGATCTGGCCCGGGCGGATATCTTCGATTACATTGAAGTGTTCTACAACCGGGCCCGGCGCCACAGTCATCTCGGTGGCGTCAGTCCGGAGGCCTTTGAACAGGCCTCGTCGTGAGGACAGGATTTGTCTGCAGGCGTGGGGTCAGTCCACTTCATCACCGGGAGTACGGGCTGACGGAGCAACAACACCTGCGTTTTGTCTTCATCCCCAGAGTGCGTAACGGGAAGCAAAAGCCCTACTACTCTTTGAGTAGTATCGGCGCAAGATGGGACGCAGTGGTAAAACGCGCTGGCATTCGGCGCCGTAATCCGTACCATACGCGGCATACTTTTGCCTGTTGGTTACTTACCGCTGGCGCGAACCCG
Organism: Shimwellia pseudoproteus; assembly: GCF_016415625.1. Lineage (GTDB taxonomy): Bacteria > Pseudomonadota > Gammaproteobacteria > Enterobacterales > Enterobacteriaceae > Shimwellia > Shimwellia pseudoproteus. The sequence goes on along the minus strand of NZ_WBXP01000085.1, from coordinate 6,586 downwards.
TCTTTTATTGCCAATCAGATGGGGCATGAGAATGCGCAAATGGTGTATGAAATTTACGCGACATGGATTGTTGATATGAATGACTCTCAGGTAGAGATGCTGAACACAAAGTTAGCCCTGTAAACAACACATTGCCCCCTATATGCCCCCGACGAGAAATGAGAAGTTTATAAATGCAAGATAATCAAGACATTACCAAGAAAGAACAATACAACCTGAACAAACTTCAGAAGCGCCTGCGCCGTAACGTGGGCGAAGCAATTGCCGATTTTAATATGATCGAAGACGGTGACCGCATCATGGTGTGCCTGTCCGGCGGTAAAGACAGCTACACCATGCTGGAAATTCTGCGCAACCTGCAGCAGAGCGCGCCGATCTCTTTCAGCCTGGTGGCGGTAAACCTCGATCAGAAACAGCCAGGCTTCCCGGAGCATATCCTGCCCGAGTACCTGAAAAGTATCGGTGTTGAGTACCAGATAGTCGAAGAGAACACCTACGGCATCGTGAAAGAGAAGATCCCCGAAGGTAAGACGACCTGCTCCCTGTGCTCACGGCTGCGCCGCGGTATTCTGTACCGTACCGCGACCGAACTGGGCGCCACTAAAATTGCCCTCGGCCATCACCGGGACGATATCCTGCAGACCATGTTTTTGAACATGTTCTATGGCGGGAAAATGAAAGGTATGCCGCCGAAGCTGATGAGTGACGACGGCAAGCACATTGTTATTCGCCCGCTGGCGTACTGCCGCGAAAAAGATATTCAGCGCTTCTCCGATGCGCGCAACTTCCCAATTATCCCGTGTAACCTGTGCGGCTCACAGCCTAACCTGCAACGCCAGGTTATCGCAGAAATGCTGCGCGACTGGGATAAACGCTACCCGGGCCGGATCGAAACCATGTTCAGTGCCATGCAAAATGTGGTGCCGTCTCATATGTGCGATACCGCCCTGTTCGATTTTGCCGGGATCAAACACGGCAGTGACGTGGTTGATGGCGGCGATATTGCGTTTGATCGCCAGGATATCCCGCTGTCTCCGGCGGGCTGGCAGCCTGATGATGAAGACGCCCCGCAAACCGAAATGCGTCTTGATGTGGTCGAAGTGAAATAAGCCGTGGAATAAAACGGGATTTATCCGGCCGGTAAGCGCCATCGCTTTACTGGCCGGATGAGATTGACTGCGTTATTTCAGCAGACGAACTTTACAGCTTTTGCCTTTGATCTTGCCGCCCTGTAACTGCTTCCACGCCTGCTTCGCAACCGCCTGGCGCACCGCCACATAGACGTGGGCCGGATGAACATTGATCTTACCAATATCTTCCCCCGCCAGGCCGATATCCCCGGTTAACGCCCCCAGCACATCACCGGCGCGCATTTTGGCTTTCTTACCGCCATCAATGCACAGCGTCGCCATTTCCGCTTTCAGGGCAACGACAGGCTGGGTCACCGGCTGATGCCAGTCGAGGGATAAATGCAGCATCTCGGCCAGAATAGCGGCCCGCTGGGCCTCTTCCGGGGCGCAGAAGCTGACCGCAAGCCCGCTGTTACCGGCCCGGGCGGTACGGCCAATCCGGTGGACATGCACTTCAGGGTCCCAGGCCAGCTCATAGTTGACCACCATTTCGAGAGATTTAATGTCCAGTCCCCGGGCGGCGACATCAGTCGCTACCAGCACCCGGGCGCTGCCATTGGCAAAACGCACCAGGGTCTGGTCACGATCGCGCTGCTCCATATCCCCGTGTAGCGCCAGCGCTTCCTGGCCGGCCTCATTCAGGGCATCACAGACCTCCTGGCAGTCTTTACGGGTATTACAGAACACCACACAGGAAGCGGGACGATGCTGGCTGAGCAAGCTCTGTAACAGGGCAATTTTGCCGCGGCGGGAGACTTCATAGAACAGCTGTTCGATGGCCGGTAAGGCATCCACCGTGTCGATTTCGATGGTTTGTGGATAGCGCTGCACCCGGGCGCTGATGGCGGCAATGGCTTCCGGCCAGGTCGCCGAAAATAACAGCGTCTGACGGCGCGCCGGGGCATGAGCAATCACCTGATCAATTGCGTCGCTAAAGCCCATATCCAGCATCCGGTCGGCTTCATCCATCACCAGGGTATGCAGCGCATCCAGATTCACGGTACCTTTTTGCAGGTGATCCAGTAAGCGCCCCGGGGTGGCCACAATAATATGCGGCGCATGCTGTAATGAGTCGCGCTGGGCGCCAAACGGCTGGCCACCGCACAGGGTAAGAATTTTAATGTTCGCCAGGAAACGCGCCAGGCGGCGTAATTCGCCGGCCACCTGATCCGCCAGTTCCCGGGTTGGGCAAAGCACCAGCGCCTGGGTGGTAAACTGGCCCACTTCGATTTTCGGCAATAGCCCTACCCCAAATGCGGCGGTTTTCCCGCTGCCGGTTTTCGCCTGTACCCGCACATCGTTACCGGCGAGGATCACCGGTAACGCAGCGGCCTGCACCGGGGTCATCGCCTGGTATCCCAGGGCGTCAAGATTTTCCAGCAGCCCGGCGGGCAACATATTCAGGGTAGTAAACGCAGTCACAGTTATTTCTCACAGACACATCAGATTAGCGGGGGGCGTATCCTCTCAGATCTGCTGCCATAACGCGACAATTTAATCGGTTCTTCCTCTGGCAACGGGTCCGGCAGAGGATGCGGACGCGGTGGCGGACGGGGAGACGGATCCGGTACAGGGTCTGGCCCAACGGGGATGGTGGAAGGCACGGCGGCCCGGGTAAATAATAACAAATTGATCATCGGCGCTCTCCACAGTCAGTGTCGCTTTTTTAAGCATAGCTGCTGTGCCGGGTCGGGCAATGGGCGCGCGGGTTCAGAAACAGTTACCCATAAAATGGGCAAACTCCCGGGCTTTGGCGCTGGCCATCCGGCCACCGGGGAATACCGCCCACAGATCGACCTCCGGCAGCTGCCACGCCTCCAGTACCCGGACAATCCGCCCGTCGGCCAGCGCCTGCGTGAACATCCAGTTAGAGGCAATCGTCAGCCCCATTCCGGCCAGTACCGCGGCCCGGGTGCCCTCGGCGGCGCTGAAGTGCAACCGGCTATCGATGGCAACGCTTACCTCACTGCCCGCCTGGGTAAATGTCCACTGTCGGGTCTGATGGTTGACCACCAGGGTCTGGTGCTGGCTAAGCTCCGCCGGATGGCGGGGATGGCCATGGCGGGCAAGATACGCCGGGCTGGCGAATACGCAGCGTTGAGTGGTCGCCAGTTTGCGGGCCACCGCGCCAGAATCCTGAAGCGCCCCCAGCCGCAGGCAAATATCAATCCCCTCGGCCACCGGATCAATCGTGCGATCATCCAGTACGATATCAATATTCAGCTGCGGATTTTGCGCCATAAACGGTGCCAGTTGTGGAATCACATGCAGCCGGGCAAAGGTGGGCGCCGCCGCGACACGTAACACGCCAGACAACCCGCTCCCGGCCTCCCGGGCGGCCATTTGCGCCTCTTCGGCCTGCTGTAACGTTGTGCGCACCCGGTCATAAAACCGTAACCCGGCTTCCGTGGCTGATAACCCGTGGGTGGTGCGCAGCAACAGGCGTACACCAAGGTGTGCTTCCATCTGGGCAATGGTTTTCGATACAGTAGGCTGGTCGGTGTTCAGGATCCGCCCCGCCGCAGAAAAGGACCCGGCGTCCACCTCCTGAACATACATCTGCATTGCCTGAAAAAGATCCACCCTATTCCTCCCGGGAATAACCATTATGTTGTTTCGCCGTCTGCCATTGCGGGCGGACATTAACAGATACTTTGCATCCGCTTCAACGCATCACACTGAACATGTCACAAAGTGTTTACTGCGCTGTTGGCATTACGCTACCGGTAGCCCCAGGGTGCTACCGCAGGCTATGTTTCATTTTTTACACGGAATGGGTTATGCAGAATAAACGAACTTTCCTGATCACCGGCGCCAGCAAAGGTATTGGTCTGGCACTGGCCACCCGCCTGGCCCACCAGGGGCATCATGTGATTGGTATGGCGCGCACCGCACCCGCGCAGGGGTTTGCGGGGGATTTTATTGCGCTTGACCTTAGCGACAGTGATGCCCTAAAGGCCACACTGAGTGATATCAGCCGCCGGTTTACTGTTGACGGGGTGGTCAACAATGTCGGCCTGGCCCTGCCGCAGTGGCTGCCGGAGGTTACCCTCGATGCACTGGATGAGGTACTGCGGGTTAACCTTCATCCGGCGCTGCTGACCACCCAGGCCGCCCTGCCCGGTATGCAGGCCCGCGGCTGGGGGCGGGTTGTCAATATTGCCAGTCTGACCGTGCTGGGTGTACCGCAGCGTACGGCTTATGCGGCGGCCAAAGCGGCACTGGTCAGTTTTACCCGCACCTGGGCACTGGAGCTGGCCACTACCGGCATCACCGTCAATGCGGTGGCGCCAGGGCCGACCGAAACGGAACTCTTTCGGGCCGGTAACCCGCCGGGCAGCGAGAGTGAACAGCGCTATCTGAGCAGTATTCCTATGAAACGGTTCGGCCAGCCGGATGAGATAGCCGCGGTTATCCAGTTTTTACTGTCGGAGGATGCCAGATACGTTACCGGCCAGACATGGTATGTCGATGGCGGCGCCTCCATTGGTGCGTCATCGCTGTAAGCGCGCCGGCTGGCCGCAACGGAGAAAACGGGGCGAAAAACAGATAAAAAAAAGCCGGCTATAAAAAGCCGGCGTCGTACGAATCAATTGTGCTATGCAGTAATTCAAAAAAGGAAGTAAGACAATATAGAGCGCAACGTCCATCGCTTGACGTTGCATTCACCTGCAAGAGAGATATTGCGCCAGTCCGGTGTTTTTTTTATTGATGTCGCTCAATTTTGTTTAGATTTACCAGGCTTATCAGACAAAAAATGTGATTCCTTACAACCATTTACTCTTATGTAACCACCAGGTAACGCCGCCAATCAGCACAACTAACATAATGCAAAACAGGCTGAACCCCATCGGCCAGCTGCCGCCCGGTATTCCCCCCAGGTTGACCCCAAACAGACCAGTCAGAAAGGTACTGGGTAAAAAGACCATTGCCATCAGTGACATGGTATAGCTGCGCCGGGTCAGAGATTCCTGCATCACCTGGGAGATTTCGTCCGTCATCACCGCGGTTCTGGCGATGCAGCCGTCAATTTCATCCAGCCCACGGCCAAGACGATCGGCAATGTCCTGCATCCGCCGCCGCTGGTCATCATCCATCCAGGATAAACGCTCACTGGCCAGCCGGGCATAGACATCCCGCTGGGGGGCCATATAGCGGCGCATCACAATCAATTGTTTGCGGGTCAGGGCCAGAAATCCCCGGGGCGGGATTTGTTGATCCAGCAGGTTATCTTCCAGGTCGATAATGCGGTCATGCAAATCTTCAATAAATTCATTGGAGTGATCGGTCATCGCATCGCAAACATCAACCAGCCAGGCGCCGCAATTTAGCGGTCCGGTCCCCTCATTGAGATCGTTAACCACATCATCCAGTGCCAGTACGCGCCGCTGGCGGGTAGAGATTATCATCCGCTCATCCATGTACACCCGCATCGCCACCATCTGGTCCGGACGTTCGTCGGTACTGCCGTTGATGCAACGCAGCGTCAGTAATGTCCCCTCACCCAGCCGGGACACCCGGGGGCGGGTGCTCTCCCCGGCCAGGGCATCCCGGGCGGAGTTCGGCAACAGGGGGGTGGTTTCCAGCCATTTTGCGCTATCGGGGTTGGAATAATTCAGGTGCAGCCAGCAGGGGTTATCTTTATCTACCTGCGCGCTGTCCTCCAGCGGGCGCACGCCCCCCTTGCCATCCAGTTGTAACGCGAATACCGCATCCTGTACATTCAGTTGCGAACCTTGAAGTGACTCCACAGTTAACTCCATCATTTCTGACGTAATATCTACAGTCAGTCTAGCCATCAGGAATAGTTAAGCAACGTTATCAGTGCTGCTAAGACGCGGCGGCGTTTTTACGGGGACAGGTTTTATTTGTGACGCAGCGCACTATTTAATGGCAGTAGCCTAGCATTAACCCCCGGGATGCTCAGCCAAATTACGACGCAATATCGCGGGAACCCGCCTGAGTGCGTTTTTTTTATCCAGTCAGGATGCATTGCCAGCAATGTGGCACGTGGCGGGAGGCGTTATTCGGTATCGGTATCAACCAGCAATAAGATACCGCCACTCCCGGGGCTGATCCGGTGCGTTGCCCCTGCCGGAATGGTGATGTATTCACCGCGATGCAATGTGGTGGGTATTTCATCAATAATCAGTTCCAGCTGCCCGTCAACGACCAGCAAAAACTCGTCATAATCGGGATGGACTTCATCGGGGATCCCCTGCCCGCCCATTCTGATCAGTTTGATTCTGGGCTACCTCGCCAATCATCTGCGAGCGCCAGGTGTCCGGCAGTGTTGCCGCTAGTTGATATAAAGAACGGTGGTTCAAAATGCCCCCGGCAGTGGGTTGTTAATTGCCGCCGGCTTTGTTGAATAAATCAGATTTCGGGTAAGTCTCCCCCGTAGCGGGTTGTGTTTTCAGGCAATACGCACACTTTCAGGCATACCTGCTTTCGTC
>NZ_WBXP01000084.1 GCF_016415625.1 Shimwellia pseudoproteus | reverse complement strand
TGACGAAAGCAGGTATGCCTGAAAGTGTGCGTATTGCCTGAAAACACAACCCGCTACGGGGGAGACTTACCCGAAATCTGATTTATTCAACAAAGCCATGAATACTGTTTGCCCGTTCTGCCTCGCTATTTATCCCGTGGCTGATGAATGCACCGGGGAATGTGCCACATGCGGACACTGCGGATGCGCCCTATTCGATGGTAAACCCGTCCACGCCACCAGCAGTACACTGGATACGCTTCTGGCAGACGATCTGCCGGTGATCGTCGATTTCTGGGCCCCCTGGTGCCGCCCGTGCGTTAACTTTGCTCCGGTATTTGAGGAGGTGGCCAAAGAGCGCAATGGCAAGATCCGTTTTGTTAAGGTGAATACCGAGGCGGACCCAGAGCTAAGCGCCCGTTTCCGGGTCCGCAGTATCCCGACCATTATGATCTTTAAAAAGGGCGAAGTGATCGACATCCTGGGGGGCGCTATGCCTAAAGTCCCCTTCGATGGCTGGATTGACGAAAACCTGTGATCTCCCCGGCACCGTGACTGGTGCCCTCTCCCCCTGTGCAGTAAACTAGCGCTTTTCCATCCCGCCCTGAAGAATCCATGACCGAAAATGCCGTCCTGCAGCTACGTGCCGAACGCCTGGCCCGTGCTACTCGCCCTTTTCTTGCCCGAGGCAATCGCGTACGCCGTTGCCAGGCATGTTTGCTGCCGCTGCGCCAGTGCCTGTGCGCCACGGTGAAGCCTGCTCACGCCCGGAGCCAGTTTTGTCTGGTGATGTACGACACAGAACCGATGAAACCCAGCAATACCGGCCGTCTGATTGCCGATATCTTGCCCGGCACCACTGCATTCCAGTGGTCGCGAACCCAGCCACCGGAAGCCCTCCTCGCCCAGGTGAATAATCCAGATCTACAGCCGATGGTGGTCTTTCCTGCCTCTTATGCCGACGCCGATCGTGAGGTGCTCAGCCAGCCGCCACAAACCGGCAAACCGCCACTCTTTATTATGCTGGACGGCACCTGGCCTGAGGCCCGCAAAATGTTTCGCAAGAGCCCCTGGATGGACACATTGCCGCTGATCGCCGTTGATTTGTCGAAAACGTCAGCCTATCAGTTAAGAGAAGTGCATGCCGAAGGCCAGTATTGTACCGCTGAAGTGGCCGCCGCCTTGCTGGAGCTGGCGGGCGATAACGATGCATCACGCGCCCTGACCAATCATTTTATGCTATTCCGCGAGCGCTATCTGGCTGGTAAAGCCAACCTTCAGCAGGTCATCACAGCGGCGCCGGAAGAAAGCGTTTAAACTAACGCTAACTTTTTGTTCAGGGAGAGCGCCATGAGTCAACGCGGGTTAGAAGCACTACTGCGGCCAAAATCCATTGCAGTGATTGGCGCATCCATGAAACCCCAGCGCGCCGGTTACCTGATGATGCGCAACCTGCTGGCCGGTGGCTTCGACGGCCCGGTACTGCCGGTGACCCCGGCCTGGAAAGCGGTGTGTGGTGTGATGACCTGGCCGGATATCCCCAGCCTGCCTTTCGCGCCGGATTTGGCAGTGCTCTGTACCCACTCCCGTCGCAACCCGGCCTTGCTTGACGCCCTGGGCCTGCGGGGCTGTAAAACCTGTATTATTCTTTCCGCCCAGACGGAGCAACATCCGGCGCTGCTGGCGATTGCCACCCGCTGGAATATGCGCTTACTGGGGCCAAACAGCCTCGGGGTACTGGCCCCCTGGCAGGGGCTGAATGCCAGCTTTTCGCCGGTCCCGATTAAAAAGGGCAAGCTGGCGTTTGTCTCCCAGTCAGCGGCCGTCTCTAACACTATCCTCGACTGGGCCCAGCAACGGGAGATAGGCTTCTCCTTCTTTATTGCGCTGGGTGACAGCCTCGATATTGATGTTGATGAATTGCTGGACTTCCTGGCCCGGGATACCCGCACCAGCGCTATTTTGCTCTATCTGGAGCAGCTCAGCGACGCCCGGCGCTTTGTCTCCGCAGCGCGTAGCGCCTCACGCAATAAACCGATTCTGGTTATCAAAAGTGGCCGCAGCCCCCGGGCCCAGCTCTTGCTGAAGACCCGGCCAGGGTTGGATGCCGCCTGGGATGCCGCCATCCAGCGGGCGGGGTTACTGCGGGTACGGGATACCCATGAGCTGTTCTCCGCCGTGGAAACCCTGAGCCATATGCGCACCCTGCGCGGCGAAAAACTGGTCATCATCAGTAACGGTGCGGCCCCTGCGGCCCTCGCCCTGGATGAACTGGAGCAGAAAAATGGCAAGCTGGCCGAGTTTTCCGCCGGGACCCAACAGCGGCTTAATGATGTACTGGGCGGGGTCACGGAAATCAGCAACCCGCTGGATCTCCACGATGACGCTACCCTCGGGCGCTATTTACAGACCCTCGAGATCCTGCTGGATAGCCACGAGGTCGATGCCTTGATGATTATCCACGCCCCCAGCGCAGTGGCGCCCGGTACCGACAGCGCCCGCCAGATCATTGAGCTGCTCAAGCGGCACCCCCGGGGCCGTATGGTTACCGTGGTCACCAACTGGTGTGGCGAGTTCTCTTCCCATGACGCCCGGCACCTGTTCAGCGATGCCGGGATCCCCACCTACCGGACGCCAGAGGGCACAATTACGGCGTTTATGCACATGGTGGAGTACCACCGTAACCAGAAACAGCTGCGGGAAACACCGGCGCTGTCCGCCAACCTGAATGCCAATACAGCCATGGCCCGCGAGCTGATTAACCAGGCCATTGCGCTGGGTATTACCACCCTGGATACCCATCAGGTGCGGCCGATATTGCAGAGTTACGGGCTGACAACCTTACCCACATGGATTGCGGAAGACAGTGCTGAAGCAGTACATATCGCCGCACAGATTGGCTACCCGGTGGCGCTTAAATTACGCTCCCCGGATATTCCGCATAAATCCGAAGTCCAGGGGGTCATGCTCTATTTACGTACCCCGGCAGAAGTACAGCAGGCGGCAGACGCCATTCTTGATCGCGTAGCCATGACCTGGCCCCAGGCCAGGGTCCAGGGGCTATTGGTCCAGAGTATGGCAAACCGCGCCGGGTCCCAGGAACTGCGTATTGTTGTCGAGCACGACCCTATTTTTGGCCCGATTATTATGCTCGGCGAAGGCAGCGTTGAGTGGTTGTCTGGCGATCATGCCGCGGTAGCGCTGCCGCCCCTCAATATGAACCTCGCCCGCTATCTGGTTATCCAGGCTATCAAGAGCAACAAGATCCGCGGGCGCAGCGCGCTACGCCCACTAGATATTGCCGGGCTCAGCCAGGTTCTGGTTCAGGTGTCGGATCTGATAATCAACTGCCCGGAAATTCGTCGTCTGGATATTCACCCACTGCTGGCCGCGGGCGGGGAATTTACCCTGCTGGATGTCACTCTGGAACTGGCTCCCTTTACGGGGGATCCCGAAAGCCGCCTGGCAATACGTCCCTATCCTCGCCATCTGGAAGAACCGGTCATTATGAAGAACGGGGACAGCTGCCTGTTTCGCCCGATCCTTCCGGAAGATGAGCCACAGTTGCAGCGCTTTATTGCCCAGGTCACCAAAGAGGATCTTTACTATCGCTATTTCAGTGAAATCAATGAATTTACCCACGACGATTTAGCCAACATGACGCAAATCGACTACGATCGGGAAATGGCATTTGTGGCGGTTCGCCATCATCCGGACGGCCAGCAAGAGATCCTTGGCGTAACGCGGGCTATCTCGGATCCGGATAATATTGACGCTGAATTTGCTGTGCTGGTGCGTTCGGACCTCAAAGGCCTGGGCCTTGGGCGCCGCCTGATGGAAAAGTTAATTGGCTATACCCGGGAACATGGGTTGCAAAAACTCAATGGCATCACCATGCCGAATAACCAGGGGATGATTGCGCTAGCCCGTAAGCTGGGTTTTCTGGTCGATGTTCAGCTGGAGGACGGCATTGTCAGCCTGTCGCTGCAGCTGAATAAAGCCCAGGAACGTGAGTAACGTATTGGAAATCTTACCCACAACTCGTAGTAGTAGTGGTATTATCCACCACTTCTGTCGAGCCACCAGAGCAGAAGGCCATCAAATGTATAGAGAAGATAAGCACAGTGATGTTGTCCAAATTTAAACGTAACAAACATCAACAACACCTTGCGCTATTACCGAAGCTTGCTCAGTCCGTTGATGATATTACGGTCTTTTTCAAGCCGGCGGATTGCCGGGAAATTTTACTGCAGAAGATCGCCGCAGCCAGCCGCCGTATCTGTATTGTCGCGCTTTATATGGAGCAGGACGATGCGGGGAAAGCCGTATTGTCTGCCCTGTATGACGCCAAAAGACAGCGCCCCGAGCTGGAGATTTCCGTACTGGTTGACTGGCACCGCGCACAGCGTGGCCGCATTGGCGACGCCGCAGCCAATACCAATGCCGACTGGTATTGCCGTATGGCTCAGGAAAATCCTGGGGTTTCGGTTCCCGTATATGGTGTTCCGGTTAATACCCGCGAAGCGCTCGGCGTGTTGCACTTCAAAGGCTTTATCATTGATGACTGCGTACTCTACAGCGGGGCCAGTATTAATGATGTCTATCTGAACCAGCATGATAAATACCGCTATGACCGCTATCAGCTGATCCGTAACGAGAAGCTGAGCGATATCATGTATGGCTGGGTTCAGCAAAACCTGATCCAGGGCCGGGCAGTCCACCGCCTGGATGATGCCAGCCGGCCAAAAAGCCAGGAAATCAAAAATGAGATCCGCCAGTACCGCCAGGATCTCCGCACCAGCAGTTATGATTTCCAGGGCGATGCTGATAATGATCAGCTGTCGGTCACGCCGCTGGTTGGTCTGGGTAAAACCAGCCCGCTGAATAAAGCTATTTACCACCTTATGCCCTGTACTGAGCATAAACTGACTATCTGTACGCCGTATTTCAATCTGCCTGCGGTGCTGGTCCGCAATATTATTCAGCTGTTACGTGACGGGAAGCAGGTTGAAATTATTGTTGGCGATAAAACGGCGAATGATTTTTATATCCCGCAAGATCAGCCATTTAAAATTATCGGTGCCCTGCCCTATCTGTATGAAATTAACCTGCGCCGCTTTATGAGCCGTCTGCAGTATTACGTTAATAGCGGGCAGCTGATTATCCGGCTCTGGAAAGATGAGGATAACAGTTACCACCTGAAAGGGATGTGGGTCGATGACGAGTGGATCCTGCTGACCGGTAACAACCTGAATCCACGGGCCTGGCGTCTGGATCTGGAAAACGCCATTTTAATCCATGATCCTCAGCATCAGCTGGCTGCCACCCGGGAAGAAGAACTCAATACCATCCGTACTCACACCCATATTGTGAACCATTACCGGGATCTGCAAAGCATTGCCGAATATCCGGTTAAAGTGCGTAAATTAATACGCCGCTTACGGCGCATCAGGGTGGACCGGCTGATTAGCCGCATTCTGTAAACGCAAAATGACGCTATACTCTGGCCCTGTGATATCACAGGGCTTTTTTTCAGGGAGATCGCCATGAAAGCGCTTTTAATTTGTCTGATCCCGCTGCTCACCACCGCCTGTAGCCATACCGCGCAGGATCAGTGGTACGGCCAGGATAAAGCACAGCATTTTATCGCTTCGGCCATGTTGTCTGCCGCCGGCAACGAATATGGCCAACACCAGGGATGGAGTAACGATCGCAGTGCCACCTTCGGACTTATGTTTTCCATCGGGTTGGGTATCACCAAAGAAGCCTGGGACAGCCGGGCGGCCGGTAGCGGCTGGAGCTGGAAAGATCTGGCCTGGGATGTTGCGGGCGCAGCCACTGGCTACACTGTCTGGCAGCTGGCCCGCTAAACCGCAAATTACAACTTACTTCCCCCGCCTTTGCGATGCAGCGACAGCGAAACCACAAAGGCGATAAGCCCCATCCCGGAGACGTACCAGAAGAAGGCGGTTTCAGAACCGATGGACTTCAGGAACAGCGCCACATACTCAGCGGACCCACCAAAAATAGCATTGGCAACGGCATAAGATAGCCCAACCCCCAATGCTCGCACGTGGGGAGGGAACATCTCAGCCTTCAGAATACCGCTGATTGAGGTGTAGAAACTGGCAATCATCAGCGCCATGAGCACCAGACCAAAGGCGGCCCAGGGTGACGTGACATACTGTAATGCGGTCAGAATAGGCACCGTACACACTGCAGAGAGGCCACCAAAGCAGAGCATCGAATTACGGCGGCCAATCTTGTCAGACAGCGCGCCAAAAAACGGCTGTACCAGCATATAGATAAACAGCGCACCGGTCATAATGGCACTGGCGGTATTGGCATGCATACCCGAGGTATTTACCAGATACTTCTGCATATAGGTAGTAAAGGTATAAAAACACAGTGATCCGCCAGCAGTGAATCCCAGAACCATAATAAACGCCCGGCGATGGCGCCACAGCCCTTTCAGGGTGCCCGCCTCTTTCAGGGTGCGGTTTTCAACCTGTGCGGTTTCATTTAGCGAGCGGCGCAGCCAAAGGGCCACGACAGCCAGTACCGCCCCGAGGGCAAACGGAATACGCCAGCCCCAGCTTCTCAAATCACTATCAGAGAGGGTGTGCTGCAAGATAACCACCACAAGCAGGGCCAGCAGCTGGCCGCCAATCAACGTCACATACTGGAAAGAGGCGAAGAAGCCTTTGCGTCCCTCTATCGCCACTTCACTCATATAAGTGGCGCTGGTCCCGTATTCGCCGCCTACGGATAATCCCTGGAACAGCCGGGCCAGCAGTAATAATGCCGGCGCCCAGGTGCCTATCTGGGCATAGCCCGGCAGGCAGGCGATCACCAGGGAACCAAAGCACATCATGCATACTGAGATTAACATTGAGCGCTTTCGTCCGTGACGGTCAGCAATATGGCCAAATAGCCAGCCGCCGATAGGACGCATTAAGAAGCCCGCAGCAAAGACGCCTGCGGTCTGAAGTAATTGGGTGGTGGTATTACCGGTGGGGAAAAAGATATGGGCAAAGTACAGCGAGCAGAACGAATAAACATAAAAATCGAACCATTCAACCAGATTACCCGAGGACGCTCCGACAATTGCCCACACGCGCTGCCGGGTACCGTCTTTACGCATTGCCGTCTTATGCTCTGCGGCTACTATTTCAGTCATGCACTCATCTCCTGCCAGGTCATCCCGAAAAGGGAAAACCGTAGAGTGAGCCAGAACGCCATGTAAATAAAGTGTTATGAAGTTTATGTTTTTGTTATTTGTGATGAAGGTTAAATTTTTGTGAACAAGTAAACGACGGCAATATATGCCGGTGTCGTAGCGGAGCACCGGTGCCTGATGAAGAACCGGGTGACCGGCAAAACTCAGTAAATCACAGACACAAAAAAGCCCTGTCTTGCGACAGGGCTTTTTCGTTTAATTAAAGCCTGGCAGTTCCCTACTCTCGCATGGGGAGACCCCACACTACCATCGGCGCTACGGCGTTTCACTTCTGAGTTCGGCATGGGGTCA
>NZ_WBXP01000083.1 GCF_016415625.1 Shimwellia pseudoproteus | reverse complement strand
TGAACTTTTGCTTTGTCACAGGATGTCGCTACAGGGTCAGGAGTGTGGTGATCTGATCCTAATTTCGGCTAAAAGTTCGATTTATTCAACAAAGCCCCTTGAAAGTGAAAAAACAGCCGTTACAGGTTTATGACGTCACGCCGATCACACCCATCTCGATTAAAAAGCCGCTCGACTTTACTGACGCACCCGCAGCGCAAACAACACCCGTTTTAGTGGAGGCAGAGAAAAATAAACCTGCCGAAATAGTTCCTCTTGAACCGGTTGCTGAAACGTCCTCTTTTGATTTCGATGAATAAGGGAATGCCATGTTGATAAGTAGTGATAAAGAACGCAAAGGCCGTAACAGTGAGAAAATGGCACAGCTTCTTAATTTTTTGAAAGAGGAAACCTACAGCGATTTTGACACGCTAAAACAACTTTTTAGGTATAAGGCACATCAACCGCTTTACCTTCTGCTCGATAAACTGGAAGGAATGGGGCTTATTCAAAAATATGTTTTCGTCTCTCGCCTTGGCAGTCTCACGCTGTGGGGAATAACCCAGGATGGGATCGCCGTCGTACTCAGCCCCGAAGACAAGATTTTCCCCGCCCGATTTGAACCGGCAAAGGGCTTTGTTGAATAAATCGAACTTTTAGCCGAAATTAGGATCAGATCACCACACTCCTGACCCTGTAGCGACATCCTGTGACAAAGCAAAAGTTCAAAATCACCAACTGGAAAGCCTATAACAAAGCGCTTATCAATCGTGGCTCGCTGACTTTCTGGCTTGATGAGTCGACAATCAAGGCCTGGTACGACGAGCCAAACACCTCTTCACGTGGTCGTCCGCAACGTTATTCTGAGCTCGCTATTACCACTGTACTGATGCTCAAACGCGTCTTTCGCCTCACACTGCGCGCTGTGCAGGGATTCATTGACTCCATCTTTACCCTAATGAAGCTCCCGCTCCGTTGCCCGGATTATTCCTGTGTCAGCAGGCGGGCTAAGTCCGTCAGCATCCCTTTCAAAAACCCTACACGCGGCGAGATTGCCCACCTGGTTATCGACTCCACCGGCTTAAAAGTCTTCGGTGAGGGGGAGTGGAAGGTGAAAAAACACGGTAAGGAAAAGCGCCGCGTCTGGCGGAAACTGCACCTGGCGGTGGACGCCGATACGCACGAGGTTATCTGTGCTGACCTGTCCCTGAACAACGTGACCGACGCGGAGGCATTCCCGGGGCTTATCCGCCAGACCCATCGGAAAATAAGGGTCGCTTCAGCTGATGGCGCTTATGACACAAAACGGTGCCATGACGAGTTGCGGCGTAAGAACATCAAGGCACTGATCCCACCGCGAAAACGTGCCGGTTACTGGCCGATGGAGTATGCCGACAGAAATCAGGCGGTAGCGAGGCAACGGCTGACGGGGAGCAACGTGTACTGGAAATGGCACACAGCTTATAACCGACGTTCGGTGGCAGAAACGGCGATGTACCGTGTCAAACAGCTGTTCGGTGGTCATCTGACCCTGCGGGATTACGATGCCCAGGTTGGGGAGGCTATGGCCCTAGTACGAGCGCTGAACAAAATGACGAAAGCAGGTATGCCTGAAAGTGTGCGTATTGCCTGAAAACACAACCCGCTACGGGGGAGACTTACCCGAAATCTGATTTATTCAACAAAGCCCCGGCAAAGTTAAAAGGCTGGAGCCTCGATCACCATCTGGATAACCAACTGGTACACCTGACGCTGGCACAAAAAGGCGCGACGGACTGGATTAACGGCGACCGTAACACCTTTTTAAATCAGTTTAAGGTGAAGCACCGGCCTGACGGATTAATCACGCTGCCAAATGGTAAACGGATCGCCATTGAAACGGAACGTAGCTTAAAAACGAAAGCACGCTATCAGCAAATTATCGCCAGTCACCTGAGAGCGCGAACGGAAAACCTCTGGTTTTTCGTGTTCTACATTGTGCCGGATGAGCAAAAGAAACGGGCATTAATGCTGCTGTTCGACACGATAAAGCAGGTTATCGAAAACAGCCAACAAGTCACGCTGGAAGCGAAGCACCGTAACGTATTCCGCTTTTATACAATGGATGAACTCAAAGCCCTGGAGTTAACAACTTATGCTTAAAATTACTCTGCCTGCCCTTCTCCTGGTTGTTTTCCCGGCCTTTGCCGCCCCAACCGTCAGCGTCGGTTTTTCTCCGTCACATACCGCACTGCAAAATGTTCTGTCGGTGGTCAATGACGCCTCAACGTCACTTGATGTTGAGGCGTATAGCTTCACCAGTAAGCCCATCGCGACGGCCATTATTGCCGCGAAAAAAAGAGGGGTTAATGTCCGAGTTGTCGCCGATAAGAAAGCGAACGGTGACCGTTATTCAGCGGTCACTTACCTGACAAATAATCATGTTCCGGTACGTCTTAACAGTCGTTACGCCATCATGCACAACAAAGTGATGATCGCAGATGGCAGCACAGTACAAACAGGGTCATTTAATTACACGGCCAGCGCAGACAGCCGCAACGCAGAAAACAGCATAGTGTTAAGAGGCGTTCCGCAGATTGCGGCACAGTATGAGAAAGAATTTAACCGCCTGTGGGCAGAAAGCGAAGTTTTAGCACCGGCATATTAAATGTCGGCAATTTTTAGCCAGCACTTACGCACTACCCTCTGCATTGTCCACATACCCACAATCGACCCCTACCGGCTTGCCCCGCCGGTAGAGGCGCTCCCGTTCGCGGGGGCGGCTTGTTGGCCTCCCCGCTTCACTGGCTTATCTCATGTGGATATGTGGGCAATGCTCTCTCCCGCCCCCCTCAAAATCCCATCAAATAACGATGCGCTTTAGATGCGGCGCTGGCCGCTTTGAAAATGTAGCGTTTATCGTCTTTCAGTGATTTCAGCCATGATGCAATATAGCTTTCATGCTGAACCTCTCCCACAACGCCTAAATCAGCCATCAGGAAGGCGCTTCCAAGTTCGGCAATCAGTTCTTCAAAGGCGTACCCTTCCGATCCAAACCTCCCTTTCATTTCACGATTTAAGCGGCTTTTCGCCCCGCTCCAGTGGGTCAGTTCATGCAAGCCGGTAGCGTAAAAATTTGCGGCATCGGCAAACAAATGACGCTCAGGCAACCAGATTTCATCCGTTAGCGGTTTAAAAAATGCCTGCTGGCCACGTTCTGTAATATTCGCTCCTGTACGCTGGAACAGTGCTTCAACCTGCGGCAGCGGATCAAACTCTCCTACAGCCTGTGGTTCAATCTCGGTGCCATTGTCGGCGCCCATATCTAGCCCGTCGATTTGCTCAACATTAAACACGGTGAAAGTTTTCAGCATGGGAATTTTTTCGATCTCACCATCATCAGCTTCTTTTTCCAACGTCTTGTAAAAGATGGCCGTAGTACCGTGCTCACCTTTACGAACCTGTGCGCCCTGCTCCTGAGCCTGTTTGTAGGTCAACCAGCGAGAATCATTAAACCCTTGCTTTGCAGCACTGCACCATAACAGCATGATATTCATCCCGCTGTAGGCTGTGCCGGTGGTGAAGTTTGACGGAATACCTGACACCGCACCGTTACGCTTCCACGGACATATCCACGGCTTAACCCCCATTTCTAACGCCTCGATGATGCTGTCAGTCACTACCTGGTAAATATCTGGTTTGGCCTTGCCCTTAGAAAATTTCGTTTTTGAGGAGCCTGACTGCTCCAGCGGGGATACGCTGGTCGCCGGTGCGGGATTAGGGGCGCTTGTTTGGGTATGCAGGTTCATAGTCATGGTTGTTTCTCCGTCAGTGTGAATTTCGTCTTCGTATCGCCTGACGGTTCGGCCTCCCCGGAGTCGTTCTGGCCAGCAAGGGCGCGAAGCGGCTATGCATTACCTTGCTGACCAGGTTGTGACGGGGAACGATTACCGGAAGCTGATATGAAGAAGAAAGGCTCACAGGAGAAAATGACGGCGAGCATACCCGGACTTAGCGCCCCTTATGCCGTAGTGGTGAAATGCTGTTATGCCAGCGATGGAAACCCGGAGGGATGAAACAGCTCGCCTGGCTCAATGCGGAAACACGACATAGCGCCCGGACGGCTTACGTTATATAGGGGGTTAGCGTGAAATGCGGAAATGGTCCTACGTTAAGCGATTTAAGCTTAACGGGTGATTTCGTTCGATTGAGCGGGAACCCTCGACCGTAAGAACCGTTAAAAATGCAACGCCTCATGAAAAGACTGACTAGGCCGCGAAACGCTAAATGACGCTGATGCTAAAAACAGGAATATTTATGATCATGATTTACTCCTGTAGCTTTTACAGTACAATATAGCTCTGTAGCCTATAAAATACAAAATAGCGATGACTACGATCAGGCATTACCTCACGGCAGATGAACGTGATGTATTCATGGAGTTTTTAAAAGACATTCGTGACCCGATAGCCAAGGCAAAAATCGCGTCACGCGTGAACAGGATGGCATCCGGTAACTTTGGCGACCATAAGCCCTGCCGGGAGGGCGTCTGGGAACTGCGTATTGATCAGGGGCCGGGATACAGGGTGTATTACAGCCTGGTTGGACATGAGATTGTACTGCTGCTATTGGGCGGGGATAAAAAAACCCAAAATGCAGATATAGACCAGGCGATTGTGTGCCTGAACGACTATTTGATGAGGTGACCTGATGACTAAATCCCGTTTACATGACGATGCGATGGTGCAGCTTCTCCGTGAAGACCAGGAATTTGCGCAACACTATCTGCATCAGGCCTTTGCTGATATCGATGACGAGGGAGGGCAGCAGGCCTTCCTGGCGGCGTTGCGTCATGTGGTTGAGGCCAGAGGTGGAATGAGTCTGGTGGCAGAGCGAGCGGGTGTTTCCCGGGAAACACTTTATCGAACGCTTTCACCTAAAGGTAATCCCACGTTGAAAACGCTCCGCCGTGTTGTGTCTGCTACCGGTTTCCCGTTCTCTCATCTGGCAACAGCACCCTGATTTTCTGGTTACCTTACCCCCTGAAGTCCGCTATATGCGGGCTTTTCGTTATGTAACACGTTGAGCGCACAAGTCCCATTGCGCTAAATACGCCCCAGCACTGAAAAATCAGGCACACATCAGCCCCACGCCCTTAATTGATAAAGATATCCGTACACCCGGGTAAACCGTAAAATCACAAAAAATAACGTATTCAGAAGAGACATAATCAATGACCAGCATTCAGCAGCGCGCAGAGTTACATCGTCAAATCTGGCAAATTGCCAATGATGTCAGAGGGTCGGTCGATGGATGGGATTTCAAGCAGTATGTCCTGGGGGCGCTTTTCTACCGTTTTATCAGCGAAAACTTTTCTCTCTACATTGAAGCAGGCGATGACAGTGTCAGTTATGCAGAAATGGATGACAGTATCATCACTGATGATATCAAAGACGACGCGATTAAAACCAAAGGCTATTTTATTTATCCGAGCCAGCTTTTCTGTAATGTCGCTGCAAAGGCCAATATCAACACCAGACTGAATATCGATTTAAACAGCGCGTTTGTCGCGATTGAAACGTCTGCCTACGGATATCCTTCTGAAGCGGATATTAAAGGCCTGTTTGCCGATTTTGATACCACTAGTAACCGCTTAGGCAATACCGTTAAAGATAAAAATACCCGCCTGGCCGCCGTACTGAAGGGGGTTGAAGGACTGAAGCTGGGTAATTTTGAAGACAATCAGATTGACCTGTTTGGTGACGCGTATGAGTTCCTGATTTCTAACTATGCCGCCAATGCCGGTAAATCAGGCGGTGAGTTTTTCACGCCTCAGCATGTCTCTAAGTTGATTGCTCAACTGGCGATGCACGGTCAGACCCACGTCAATAAAATCTACGACCCTGCCGCAGGCTCTGGCTCACTGCTGTTGCAGGCCAAAAAGCATTTTGACAACCACATCATTGAAGACGGCTTCTTCGGGCAGGAAATCAACCATACGACCTTTAACCTGGCCCGTATGAACATGTTTCTGCACAACATCAACTACGACAAATTTAACATCATGCTGGGTGACACGCTCAGAGAGCCACATTTTGGTGACGACAGACCGTTTGATGCGATTGTATCTAACCCGCCTTACTCTTTGTCATGGATTGGCAGTGATGACCCGACACTGATTAACGATGAACGCTTTGCGCCTGCCGGGGTCCTTGCCCCGAAATCTAAAGCGGACTTTGCCTTTGTTCTGCACTCATTGAATTACCTGTCAGCCAAAGGCCGTGCAGTGATTGTCTGCTTCCCGGGGATTTTTTACCGTGGCGGTGCAGAGCAAAAAATCCGTCAGTACCTCATCGATAACAACTATGTTGAAACGGTCATTTCATTAGCGCCGAACCTGTTCTTCGGCACGACCATTGCCGTGAATATTCTGGTGCTGTCCAAACATAAGACTGATACCAACGTGCAGTTTATCGACGCCAGTGGCCTGTTCAAAAAAGAAACCAATAACAACATCCTCACAGATGCCCATATTGAACAGATTATGCAGGTGTTCGACAGCAAGGCGGGTATCGACCATCTGGCGAAATCTGTGACGCTCGAGGGCGTTGCCGCAAATGACTACAACCTGTCTGTCAGCAGCTATGTGGAAGCCAAAGACACCCGTGAAATCGTCAATATCACTGAGCTGAATGCCGAACTGAAAACCACAGTCGCCCGTATCGACCAGTTACGCACAGACATTGATGCGATTGTGGCAGAGATTGAAGGCAGCGAGGCGCAGCTATGAACGAGATGAGTTATCTGGAAAAGCTGCTGGATGGCGTTGAGGTGGAGTGGACGCCACTGGGAGAGTTGGGTGAACTAGTTCGCGGAAATGGATTGCCAAAAACTGATTTTACGGAATCAGGTGTTCCCGCTATTCACTACGGACAGATTTATACTTTCTATGGGCTTTCAACCGCATCGACAAAGTCGTTTGTTTCGTATGAAACTGCGAAAAAGCTCAAAAAAGTAAATGCTGGAGACGTTGTAATTACTAACACCAGCGAAAACATTGCTGATGTTGGTAAAGCGTTAGTTTATCTAGGTAAAGAGCAAGCCGTTACGGGTGGGCACGCTACAATATTCAAACCAAGTAATGGTGTTATCGGGAAATATTTCGCTTACTTTACACAAACCGATGTTTTTTCAAGCGATAAAAGAAAGTATTCAAAAGGGACAAAAGTAATTGATGTCTCAGCTACTGACATGGCCAAAATCACAATCCCCATCCCTTGCCCGGACAACCCTGAAAAGTCTCTGGCTATCCAGTCTGAAATCGTCCAAATTCTGGATAAATTTACCGCCCTTACCGCTGAGCTTACCGCTGAGCTTACCGCACGTAAAAAACAGTACAACTACTATCGTGACCAGTTGCTGAGCTTTGAAGAGGGGGAGGTTGAGTGGAAGACGTTGGGGCTTTGTTGAATAAATCAGATTTCGGGTAAGTCTCCCCCGTAGCGGGTTGTGTTTTCAGGCAATACGCACACTTTCAGGCATACCTGCTTTCGTCA
>NZ_WBXP01000082.1 GCF_016415625.1 Shimwellia pseudoproteus | reverse complement strand
TCGGCGAAGGTGAGTTGATGGCTCATGATGTCCCTCTGGGATGCGCTCCGGATGAATATGATGATCTCATATCAGGAACTTGTTCGCACCTTCCTTAGCACTGTGGCGCTGCTCTCACTATGCCAGCAACTTCCCCTGGTTCAGTGTAAGTGAAGAATTGTCAGCGGTAAAAATTTTGCTGAAATAAACTTGAAAAAACGCCGGGCGACACCATTTATTCAGTGTGGCCAAAAGCGGTACTCGCCGAATGGGAGACCGGGCCATTAAGCCTGTCCATTGTGGAAGGCTGAATGCAACTCGCTGATTTCAGGAGAATTTATATGCGTAATTTCGATCTTTCCCCGCTGTACCGTTCCGCTATTGGTTTCGACCGTCTATTTAACTTACTGGAAAATAATCAAACCCAGTCAAATGGCGGCTACCCTCCGTATAACGTTGAGCTGGTAGATGAAAACCATTACCGCATCGCCATTGCGGTGGCCGGTTTCGCGGAAAGCGAACTGGACATCACCGCCCAGGACAATCTGCTGGTGGTGAAAGGCGCCCATGAGGGCGAGCAGCAGGAGCGCACTTACCTGTATCAGGGGATTGCCGAACGTAACTTCGAGCGTAAATTCCAGCTGGCGGAAAATATTCACGTACGGGGTGCCAACCTGGTCAACGGGCTGCTGTACATCGACCTGGAACGGGTTATCCCGGAAGCGATGAAACCGCGCCGTATCGAAATTAACTGATCTGTTGTGCCGGGCCGCCGCGGGCGGTCCAGATAACCTGCTTGCCGATTATCGGGAGCAACCGTGCCTGTCATACCGTGACGGGCCAGACTTTTTCGCTTCTCAGAAGGAAAATACCATGCGTAACTACGATGTTTCCCCCTTATTGCGTCAGTGGATTGGTTTCGACAAATTAGCCAGTGCGCTGCAAAACGCCCCGGAAGCCCAGGGCTTCCCGCCGTACAACATTGAAAAGAGCGACGATAACCATTATCGCATTACGCTCGCCCTGGCCGGTTTCAGCCAGCAAGACATTGAAATCAACCTTGAAGGGACCCGGCTGAGTATTAAAGGTGCGCCAAAAACCCCGGAAAATGAACCTAAATGGTTACATCAGGGGCTGGTAATGCAGCCGTTCAGCCTGAGCTTTACCCTCGCTGACCATATGCAGGTGACCGGCGCCACCTTCACCAACGGCCTGCTGCATATTGATACTGAGCGCCAGGTACCGGAATCCGCCGCACCGACCCGGATAGCCATTAGCGAGCGTCCGGCGCTGAATAGCTAATCTTGCCATTTCGCTGCATAAGGCTCCTTCGGGAGCCTTTTTTGTGCTCTGCCACCCGGTCATTAGCGGCAAGTTCTGACAAAATCCATACTAATACAGATGGCTTTTCAGGAATGTTCTATGAGCGAAATAGCGCTAACGGTCAGCGTTTTAGCACTGGTTGCCATTGTCGGGTTATGGATCGGCAGTATCAAACTCCGCGGGGTCGGCTTTGGGGTCGGCGGGGTACTGTTTGGGGGCATCCTGGTCGGCCACTATGCGGAGCGGCTGGGCATTGTGCTCAACGCCGAAATGCTCCACCTTATCCAGGAGTTCGGCCTGATCCTGTTCGTCTATACCATCGGCATTCAGGTGGGGCCGGGTTTTTTCTCTTCTCTGCGGGTCTCCGGGCTGCGCCTGAACCTGTTCGCCATGTTAATTGTGCTGCTCGGGGGGCTGGTTACCGCGCTGCTGCATAAGTTGTTCAATATTCCTCTGCCGGTGGCGCTGGGTATCTTTTCCGGGGCGGTGACCAATACCCCGGCCCTGGGGGCTGGCCAGCAAATCCTGACCGATCTGGGTAGCCCGGCCCAGGATATTAACCAGATGGGCATGAGCTATGCCATGGCTTACCCCTTCGGGATCTGCGGTATTTTGCTGTGTATGTGGGCCATCCGCTTCCTGCTGCGCATTAATGTCGATAACGAAGCCCGGAGCTATGACACCGCAAACGCCGTTAACCATGCGGCGCTGCACACCATTAATATTCGGGTAGAAAACCCCAATCTCGATAAACTCGCCATCCAGGATGTTCCGATCCTCAATAATGACCGGATTATTTGCTCGCGCCTGAAGCGCGATGATGTGCTGATGGTGCCCTCCCCGGGGACCCTGATTCAGACCGGGGATTTGCTGCACCTGGTGGGCCTGGAGAAAGATCTGCACGAAGCGCAACTGGTGATTGGGAAATCAGTGGAGACCTCACTCTCTACCCAGGGGACCGATCTGCGGGTCGCCAGGGTGGTGGTCACCAATGAAAAAGTGCTCGGTAAGAAAGTGCGCGAGTTGCATTTTAAACAGCGCTATGACGTGGTTATCTCGCGGCTAAACCGCGCCGGTGTTGAGCTGGTTGCCGGTAGCGGGGCAACCCTGCAATTCGGCGATATTCTGGTACTGGTGGGGCGACCGGCGGCGATTGACGCGGTCTCTGCGGAAGTGGGTAACGCCCAGCAGAAACTCCAGCAGGTACAGATGCTGCCGGTATTTATTGGTATCGGGCTGGGGGTGTTGCTCGGCTCGGTACCGCTGTTTATCCCCGGTTTCCCGGTGGCCCTGCGCCTGGGGCTGGCCGGTGGGCCGCTGATCATGGCGCTGATCCTCGGGCGTATCGGCAGTATTGGCACCCTGTACTGGTTTATGCCGCCCAGCGCTAACCTGGCGCTGCGTGAACTGGGGATTGTGCTGTTTTTGGCGGTGGTGGGGCTGAAATCCGGCGGTGATTTTATTGATACCCTGGTCAGCGGGGACGGGGTGAGCTGGATGCTGTATGGCATGGTGATTACCCTGGTGCCGCTGTTGATTGTCGGCCTGCTGGCCCGGATGGTGGCCGGGATGAACTACCTGACCCTGTGCGGGATGCTGGCGGGGTCGATGACCGATCCCCCGGCGCTGGCGTTTGCCAATAGCCTGCACGGCACCTGTGGCGCTGCCTCCCTCTCCTACGCCACGGTCTACCCGCTGGTGATGTTCCTGCGCATTATCACCCCGCAATTGCTGGCGGTGTTGTTCTGGGGCATCGGATAACCCCCCATTGCCGGATATTTGTTATTCTCAGGGGATGGCGAATCCCTGACCCTGATGAATAACATGGCAAACAAGACCAAGCTCCCTGGCGATGCACCGGATTACCGTTTTTCACTGGCGAATGAACGCACGTTTCTTGCCTGGGTACGTACTGCCCTTGGGGTGCTGGCCGCCGGTGTCGGGCTGGACCAGCTAGCCCCGGAGCTGGCCACCCCGTTAATCCGCGAGATTGTCTCCCTGGCGCTGTGCCTGTTTGCCGGCTGCCTGGCCATCTTTTCTTACCTGCGCTGGGTGAAAACCGAAACCGCCATGCGCCTCAGGCAAGATCTGCCCTACACCCCGGTATTGCTGCTGCTCAGCATTGTGATGGCCCTGATTGCCGGGGCGGTGCTTATCATGGTGCTGTATGGCGGATAGTCGCCATCAGCGGCGCATTGACGACCCCGGCCTGCAACCGGAACGCACCTCACTGGCCTGGTTCAGAACCCTGCTCGGCTATGGGGCATTACTGGTGCTGGCCCTGCGTCATTACGGGCAAATCTCCGGACGTGTTTACTGGATCACACTGGCGGCCACATCCCTCGCAGGATTTGTGATCTATGGCTATGCACGACAGCGTAATCTTATGGATATTGATCCTGGCCAAATCGTTAGCCGCGCCGGGATATGGGCCCGGCTGGGAATTGTACTGGCGATACTGGCACTGGCGGTGCTGTTCTCCGCCGTCCATGCGCGGTGGCTTATTGAATATCTACAGGAGATGTAATGCTGGGTCGTCTTTTTACGGCAATTACCCCCCAACCTTACGGGTTATTCCCGTATCGCAATATTGATTTCAGCCGCCAGCGTCCGGTCCAGGTAATGGATAGCCCGACGCTGGAGGATTACATTGGTCGGCAAATCGCCTCCCAGCCTGAAGATGATGTGACATTTGACTGGCTATGCGGGGAGCCCTCTCCTGAGAAACTGGCCTTTTTCCGCGATGTTGTCGGGTTGCAGGCGCGACTGGGCGGCGGGAGACGTATTCATAACAGCGTATTAATTGACGGCTATTTACCGGATGACGGCTGGGTACAGTTTCTTAGCCACCACCAGTGGCTGGTGGAGCTTCCCCTTGCGGGGCCGGCAGAGTGGCATGATCTGGCGCGCACCCGGCGCGGCTTACCCCCTGACCACGCGGTGGTGATGGATACCCTGGCGCGGCTGAAACTGCACCAGGTGAATACCAAGTTACTGGTGGACGTTAACCCGGTGAATTGCCAGCACCCGCGCGGGTTATATGACTGGCTCAAGCAAACCGGTGTGCCTTTTATTCAGTTTGTCCCGCGCATCGAAGGTGCCGCGTCGGACATACTAAATGGCCCGCAGTGGGGCCATTTTCTCACTACCGTGTTCCGCTGCTGGGTGCACCATGACATCGGCCAGATTTTTATTCAGCAGTTTGATGCTGCCCTGGGCGCCTGGTGCGGGCTGAAGCCGGCGCCGGGGATGACACCGGCCTGCCAGCGCTGTGAAATGGGCTGGCTGTGCCGGGCCCAGCCCAGCGCAACACCGGATGTTGGCTGCGTGCTGTGCAGCGGCTATCTGGACTTTTTCACCTATTCCGCCCCCTTTATGCGGGTGATGCGTGACCTTATCGCCCAGCGCCGATCGCCGGTGGAACTGATACCGCTGCTGGCATCGGTGAGAAAAAGCGCCCCGGATGAGCGGTAAAATTGCGTTTCTGCTACACCTGACGGGAAAAAGCGTGCTAAATAATAGGTTTTAGCTCAGCTGGCAGAGGCCTGTTTTGAAACCTATTTTTGCCGCCGTGATGTTGCTGGGTGGCCTCAGTGCATCCGCCCTGGCCCAGCAGCCTGTTCCCTTACCGCCGCCCGGGGCGGTGTCCGGCTACGTCAGTACCCTGGGCACCGGTATGGTGGTGGACTGGGCGCTGACCGATCGCGGCATCCGCGAGTTTGACCCTCTGGCAGTACGGGATTTCCAGCAGCGTGGTATTCATCACGTGCGTATTCGCGTGGCCGCTGACACCAGCAGCCAGCACCTTGTTCACCTGCACAAAATAGTCGAAGCCTGCGAGCAATATGGCATTGTGCCTATCATCAGTTACCAGGCAGACGCCTTCCACAATGAGCCGGATGCCGAAAACGAAGCGGGGCTGGTGCGCTGGTGGAGTGCGGTGGCGAACAGTTTTGCCGGCCAGTCCCCGGATCTGGCCTTTGACCTGATTTACGATCCCGGCGACAAACTCAGTCGCAACCCGCAACTGCTGAACCGGGCCTACGAGAAGCTGGTTAAAGCTATCCATAAAATCAGCCCCGACCGGGTTATCATGATTGCCCCGCGGATGCACGGGGCACCGGAGGATTTATCCGGCCTGAAGTGGCCTGCGGGTAACAACGGTGTGGTGTTTGCCGAATGGCATATTTTCCCCTGGGGGCCGGTGAAGAATAACGGTAAGTACCCCTGGACCACGGGGACGGCGGTAGAGAAGGCCGCTATCCGGGCGCGGATCCATGCCGTTGTGCGCTGGCAGCAGAAAACCGGACACCGGGCGTGGCTCGGGGCATGGTCTGCCGGTGAGATTGCCAAAAAGGCTTCATTGCAGAACCCGATTGCCTTTGCCACCTTTGTGGCCTGTGAATTACAAAAGGCGCATATTCCCTATGCCATTAATCCGGATAGCTGGTTCTATGATGGGGAAGAAGGGGCGTGGCGGCCAGAGAAGAAACCGCTACTGGATGCGATGATAGGCCCGGACTGTAGTACGCCGGCGAAGGTGACCAGGCCCAGTCCTAAACCGGGCCATGATCATCCGGCGGCTAAATCGGTTGATGGTGGCGGCGCGCCCGCTGGGCCAGGGTCAGCCAGCAGCACACAATCAGCAACCCCATCGCCGTCATAAGCAGGCCGCTACTGTTCTGGCTGTTTTGCGGCAACATGGCGGAAAACCAGGCCAGGGTACCGGACGCGATATTTTGCAGGCCGCCCACCAGGGCACCCGCGGTACCGGCCAGGATGGGGAACGGCTCCATGGCGCCGCTGGTGGCCAGCGGGAACAGCATCCCCGCCCCGAAGAAAAACAGCGCGGCGGGGACCAGCAGTGTCCAGACATTCATGATGCCAAACCAGGCCGGTATCCACATCAGTAACCCGGCCAGCAGGCAGCTGGAGACGGATTGCCACATCATGGCGGAGAACGACTTATTCGGGCGTCCGGCCACCCAGGCGCCGAAGAACGCTGCGGGAATCGGCAGAATAAACAGAATACTGACCACCACACTGGGCAGCCCCAGTACCGCGCCCAGCAACACACCGGAGCTGGATTCAAAGACCGCAATACCGGCCAGCCCGCCCATCAGCATCAATAAATAACAATTAAATGACATCGAACCAAGCAACTGGCGATAGCTGGCCAGCAGTTTTGGCGGCGCGCTGTGCTGCGGGCGCGTTTCCGGCATTTTGCGCCAGATATTCCAGGTAACCACCAGGCACAATGCCAGTAAAAACGCATAACAGGCGCGCCAGTTCCACAGGGTTTCCAGGATCCCGCCAATCAGCGGCGCCAGCAGCGGGCTGACCAAAATCCCCATGTTCAGCACGCTATTGGCATGGCGCAATTCGCTGCCTTCGTACAGGTCACGGGGCATGGTACGGCACATGACCCCAGCCACCCCGGTCCCGATCCCCTGGAGCGCACTGGCGGTAACCAGCACCGGCAGCTGGCGGGAAAACAGCGCCAGCAGCGTCGCGGCTATATAAATCAGCATCCCGACGAGGATAACCGGGCGGCGGCCAATCCGGTCCGACAGCGGCCCATAGATCAGCTGCGACACGCCGTAAGTCAGCAAATAGGCGGCCATAACCCCTTGCACCGCCCCTTCGCGGACATTAAGGTCAAGGGCCATCCCGGCGAGGGCCGGAATATAGATGGTTTGCGTCATTTGCCCGACGGCAACCAGCAGGATCAGCATCAGCATGATATGCTGGTGCTGCGATTTACTGATATTTTGCATGGTTTTTGTTTCTTGATTCTGAAGATAACACTGGATGATTGGTGATTATGCAGTCAAATCTACCACAAATTGATGAACATTTAGATGTATGTTGCTAAGTGTGATGGGGCGAAAACTGGCAATTTTAGTTGCCATGTTTCCCGGTGATCAGCCGGGGCGCGGGTGATCACCGCCGGGGTCGCGCTGCCCCGTGGCCCCAGGCGCTGCGGGGAGGATGAAGGCACCCCGCGCCGCGCCAGGTGCCGTGCCGAATAGCGGCCAATTACCGGGTCTTATTTGCGCGGTGAATCTGTTTATTGGCGGTAAGCATAACGGCGGGAAATATTATTATAGAATGATTACTCTAAGGAAGGTGCGAATAAGCAGGTCATTTCTTCCCAAGCTGACTCGCTGATTAAAATTTCGCGGATCTGGGCCGATTTTTTTCCCGCAAACACATCGA
>NZ_WBXP01000081.1 GCF_016415625.1 Shimwellia pseudoproteus | reverse complement strand
GGTTGAAGATACGCTGGACGCGCTACAGACCGGCAGGCCGGGTCGCAGGCTGCATCTGTGTATGGACAAAGGCTATGAGGCTGAATGGCTGGAAATTTGCCCCCTCTGTCAGGATAGTTGTCACCCCCATCGAAAATACTAATGACAAGATGGGAACAGATCGTGAAACGAATTTCACCAGAACGTAAATCGGCTGCACTGGCTAAATTACTACCGCCTTACAACATGACCGTCACCGCAGTTGCGCAGATGGAAGGGATATCGGAAGCTACCCTTTATTACTGGCGTAACAAGGCGAAAGCAGAGGGAATACCGGTGCCGGGTGCAAACAAAACTACAGACCAATGGTCAGCCGAAGCCCGGCTGGCTGTGATTATCGAAACAGCTACACTCAGCGAAACAGAACTCGCGCAATACTGCCGTAAAAAAGGGCTTTACCTGGAACAGATTAGTCAGTGGAAACAAGGCTTTTTGCAGGTGTCTTCGCCCACTGACAAAGCGGCGCTCAAACAAAGCCAGAAAGAAGTTAAACAACTAAAACGCGAACTGCTTCGTAAGGAAAAGGCGCTGGCGGAGGCGGCAGCGATACTGGTGCTGCGAAAGCAGTTGCGGGATTTTTACGGGGAAACCGACGAGGACGACTGACGCCCGGAACAGAGCGGCAGGCACTTATCGGTTACGTGCGGGACGCGATGGCGTCAGGAGCTCGGCTGTCAATAGCGCTGACGGAAGCGGGATTAAGTGAACGGACGTGGCGACGCTGGCAAACGTCGTGGGAAGACAAGCGTGTCAGCACGGTCAGGCCCTCCCCGGTGAACCAGTTAAGTGAGCAAGAAGAGCAACAGATACTGGCAGTGTGCCATCAGCCAGACTACGCCAGCCTCCCCCCGTCACAAATCGTACCGGCGTTGGCGGATAAGGGGATTTATCTGGCAAGCGAGTCAACCTTTTACCGGGTACTGCGTCGTCATGGAGAGGTGCATCGCCGGGGACGGCAACGGGCAGCGCAGAAAGTCACCCCGGCTACGAGTTGGCAGGCCAGCGGGCCGAATGAGGTGTGGACATGGGACATTACATGGGTTCCGTCAACCGTAAAGGGGCGCTGGTTTTACCTGTATCTGGTGGAAGACCTCTACAGCCGAAAAATCGTGGGATATGAAGTGCATGAAACTGAAAGTGGTGAGCAGGCGGCAGCCCTGATACAACGCACGGTCCTTCGGGAAGGATGCTGGCAAAACCCGCCGGTACTGCATGCGGACAACGGCGCGGCGATGAAGTCACAGACGTTGCAAATGAAGCTACACGAGCTGGCGATAACCCCCTCTCACAGCCGGCCGGGAGTGAGTAACGATAATGCGTATGTGGAGTCGCTGTTCCGGACACTGAAATATGTCCCGCAGTGGCCGTCATCAGGGTTCGGCAAGCTGGAGGAGGCGCGTGAATGGATAGAGGTTTTTGCTCAGTGGTATAACGAAATGCACAGACATAGCGGCATCAGGTATGTGACGCCGGGTCAGCGACATCGTGGAGAAGACGGTGTGTTGCTGAAAAATCGGGATGAGGTGTACAAAAAGGCAAAAGCGGAACGGCCTGAACGCTGGTCTGGCAGAACACGAAACTGGCATCCGGTAGGCAAGGTAATGCTGAATCCAGAACGGGAAAAACAGGCAGCCTAAATCAACCGGGGGTGCCAACTACCTTGACACTTACCGTTTGTTTGAAAGCTCGTCGTTATGAACCTCATATCCAGTCGAGGAAAGAGGAGTCTGAGGCAATTAAAAACAGGGAGTTCAGGGCACATCGTTGGGTTGTGGAAAGAACACATAGCTGGATGAATCGCTTTCGCCGCATACTGACGCGATGGGAGAAGAAAGTCGAAAACTACGAGGCGATGCTGCATTTTGCTTGCAGCATCATTGTCTGGAATAAAATCCTTTTGGGATAGATTCTAAGTCATCAAAAAATCTATCGTGAAATTATCAACCAAAAACTGAGCTGCGCTCTTATATTAGAAGATGATGCATTATTTCTATGTGACATTAATAATTTTATATCTGAATTTTCAAAGCATGATATTAAAGATAAAAACAAAGTTTATCTTTTACACAAGACACAAACTATTTTCAATAATGTAAAAATTGAAATAAATAATCAGTATGTTTTTTTCGAAGCGTACAACCCCAAATGTACGCATGGTTACATCATTACAAACAAAGCAGCAAGAACATTGCTGAGAATAAATACACCATTAATTAGAGAGGCTGATCACTGGCTTTCCTTTTATCAGCTATCTTATCTTAAGGTTTATGCATTAAATGCTGACCTTATTGTTTCAAGGGACACAGATAAGTCCTTGTCAACGATTGAAAAAGAAAGACGGGCAATGACACCAGCCCAACTTCAGCATAAAATGCGGGTTATTAATGAAAGGCTTACTTATAAAGTAATAAAGTATTATCACAAATACATCAGAAGAATTTTTCTGGAGAAGAAAATAATGAGCCATTAAAAATAATTGATAATGTAAGAAAGAATATATTAGTGAGTTTAAGGTGTGATTTTAAAATAACAAATTAGTATGGCAATTAAGTCCACGATCAAAAAAGGCCCCTGTAATAGCGGGGCCTTTTTATATCAATCAGATACTCAGCATTACTTAAACAAAATCAGCTGTTCCAAATATTTACCATAAGCCGTTTTAGAAAAATGCTTAGCAGCATCCAGAACCTGTTCGTCCGTTAACCATTTTTTACGCCAGGCGATCTCTTCCAGACAGGCAATTTTAAATCCTTGTCGCTTCTCAATAGTATGAACAAACTGAGAAGCGTCAATCAGGCTTTCATGGGTGCCGGTATCAAGCCAGGCAAAACCGCGACCAAGTAACTCAACATTTAGTTTGCCCTGATCAAGATAGAGCTGGTTTAAATCCATAATCTCCAGTTCGCCGCGTGCGGAAGGCCGGATGGTTCGGGACAACTCAACCACATCCTTATCATAGAAATAGAGCCCTGTAACGGCCCAACTGGATTTTGGTTTAAGGGGCTTCTCTTCCATGGAGATCACCCGCTTTTCATTGTCGAACTCTACTACCCCAAATCGCTCAGGATCACTGACCTGATAGGCAAAAATAGTGGAATTGTGCTGCGCTGCATCTGCCGCCTGAGCCAGTTTAGGACCGA
This sequence comes from Shimwellia pseudoproteus, assembly GCF_016415625.1. GTDB lineage: Bacteria > Pseudomonadota > Gammaproteobacteria > Enterobacterales > Enterobacteriaceae > Shimwellia > Shimwellia pseudoproteus. The sequence continues at coordinate 4,490 of NZ_WBXP01000081.1, read as the reverse complement.
AGCCCTGGCCGAAGAAGATGTTATCGCCCAGAACCAGTGCGCAGGCTTCCCCATTAATAAACTCTTCACCAATCAGGAATGCCTGTACAAGGCCATCCGGACTGGGTTGCTCTTTATATGAGAACTGAACGCCGAACTGACTGCCATCCCCCAACAGGCGTTTGAACAAGGGCAAATCACCGGGTGTCGAAATGATAAGAATATCGCGGATCCCAGCCAGCATAAGGACCGAGATCGGGTAGTAAATCATTGGCTTATCATAAATAGGGATAAGCTGCTTAGACACCCCGAGGGTGATTGGATATAACCGGGTCCCGGACCCACCAGCCAGTACGATCCCTTTCATTTATATATTCCCCGCCTGTTCACCCAGCCCCAGCCGTTCACCGGCATAGGAACCATCCTGCACGCTGCGCCACCATTTCTCATTATTTAAATACCAGAGCACGGTTTTTCTGATACCTGATTCGAATGTTTCTTGTGGTTTCCATCCCAGTTCGCGGGCAATTTTCGCAGCATCAATCGCATAGCGTAAATCATGGCCTGGTCTGTCTTTCACAAAGGTGATCAGGCTTTCAAAGTGTGTGATGCCTGCAGGCTTGTCGGTAATGAGTTCATCCAGTAAGCGACAAATGGTTCGGACGACATCAATATTCTTACGCTCATTATGCCCGCCAATATTCCAGGTCTCCCCCACCGTCCCCTGCGTAACGACGGCGTACAACGCGCGGGCATGATCTTCTACATACAGCCAGTCGCGGATTTGCCCACCATCGCCATAAACAGGCAATGCCTTACCAGCCAGTGCATTCAGGATGACCAGTGGAATAAGCTTTTCGGGGAAATGGTAAGGACCATAATTATTTGAACAGTTGGTTACTATGGTCGGCAGGCCGTAGGTTCGCATCCATGCACGTACCAGATGATCACTGGAAGCCTTGGAAGCAGAATAAGGGCTGCTTGGCGCATAAGGTGTCTGCTCGGTAAACAGATCTGAGGCAGAGTGCAAATCCCCATAGACTTCATCCGTCGAAATATGATGAAAACGGAACTGAGACTTGCGGTCAGTGTCCATGTTCTGCCAGTAATGACGCGCCACTTCAAGTAACGTCCAGGTGCCGATAACATTCGTTTCAATAAATGCCCCGGAGCCATCAATAGACCGGTCTACATGGCTCTCTGCCGCAAGATGCATGATCGCATCAGGCTGAAATGAGGCAAACAGACGGGTCATTTCCTCCCGATCACAGATGTCCGCCTGCGCAAAGTGATAACGGGGACTGTGGCTGACGGGCGCTAAAGACGCAAGATTTCCTGCATAAGTCAGTTTGTCGACAATCAGGATCTCGTCGTGCTGTTCATTAATAATGTAGCGAGCAACCGCTGAACCGATAAACCCGGCCCCGCCGGTAATAATAATTTTCATGGAACCTCAGAGGGTAAATAGCTCACAGAATTAATCAATTATACGTTGTTTCCCCCTAAAAAAACAAAAGCCCGGCATTGGACTGCACCCCAAAAGTTGGACACCCAACTGAGTAAGGTGCAGTTTTTTATGGCTAAGCCAAAATATTCCCTCGAAACCAGATTAGCGGTAGTTAATCACTACCTTGCTGGAAAAGATGGAACCCATTGTACAGCTGAACGCTTTGGCGTCGAAAGAACATCAGTGCGACGCTGGGTAAGAGCCTGGCAACTCCACGGTATTGATGGCATTACCTGGAAAAATGACCGCCATTCTCCGACCTTCCGGATGACTGTTGTCCAGGCCGTTCTCGATGACGAACTTTCGCTGCGTGAAGCTGCCGCACGGTTTAATATCTCAAATGAATCCGTTGTCCGGCACTGGGTAAATGTTTACAAAGACACGGGTGAGCAAGGACTTCTGAACATAAAACCTGGCCGGAGCAGGAACATGACAAAATCCCAAAAAACACCTCCACTTACCGATGCGGAACTGGAAAAGTTATCTCCCGAACAGCTGCGGGCTGAACTCCGTTACCTGCGTGCAGAGAATGCCTATCTAAAAAAGCTGAAGGCCTTAGTTCAAAGCGAGAAAAGCGGCAGAAAGCCGGAATAATCAGTGAGCTAAGGCTGGAGTATGCGCTCGGCGATCTTCTGCGGGCAGCGGGTATGTCCCGCAGTACGTGGTATCACAACATGAATGCGCTGAAGCGAGTGGACAGGCATGCCGGGCTGAAAGACAAAATCAGAGAGATTTACCACTATCACAAAGGGCGTTATGGCTACCGAAGGATCACGTTCTCACTAAGAAAACAGGGGTTGTTGGTAAATCATAAAACAGTGCAGCAGCTGATGGCAGAGCTGTCGCTCCGCTCTGTGATAAGGGTGAAGAAATATCGTTCCTGGAAAGGGGAAGTGGGCAAGGCTGCGCCCAATATCCTGAGCCGGAACTTTGGTGCATCGAAAGCCAACGAAAAATGGGTGACGGATGTTACAGAGTTCTCGGTACAGGGTAAAAAGCTGTACCTGTCGCCGGTTCTCGACCTGTTTAACCGGGAGATCATCTCCTACAGCCTGTCAGAAAAGCCGGTGATGGAGATGGTTAATACGATGCTGCACGGTGCGTTCTCAGTGCTCGGACCGGAGGATGCACCGTTGCTGCACACGGATCAGGGCTGGCAATATCGGATGGCAGGGTATCAGGCAAAGTTAAAGGCCCGGGGTATGAAACAAAGCATGTCGCGCAAGGGAAACTGCCTGGATAACGCGGTGATGGAGAACTTCTTCGGCACGCTGAAATCGGAGTGTTTTTACCTGAACAAGTTCAGCGATCTGAATGAACTGAGGAAGGCGATAGAGGACTATATCCAGTACTATAACAACGAGCGGATCAGCCTGAAATTAAAAGGCCTGAGTCCGGTAGAATACCGAATCCAGGCCCTGATAGCCGCTTAACATGAACTGTCCAACTTTATGGGGTCAGTCCACATTGCCGGGCTTATGAATTATTATTTTACTTAGTCCTGCAGCCACTCGGTGTGGAACACGCCTTCTTTATCGGTGCGTTTGTAAGTATGCGCACCAAAGTAGTCGCGCTGCGCCTGAATCAGGTTAGCAGGCAGCACGGCAGAACGATAGCTGTCGTAGTAAGCAATAGCGGCAGAGAACGTCGGTGTCGGAATACCGTTCTGTACGGCATACGCAACCACATCACGCAGTGCCTGCTGATAATCGTCAGCCGCTTTTTTGAAGTACGGCGCCAGCAACAGGTTTGCAATAGACGGGTTCTGCGCGTAAGCATCGGTGATTTTCTGCAGGAACTGGGCGCGGATAATGCAGCCAGCGCGGAAAATTTTCGCGATTTCGCCGTAATTCAGATCCCAGTTGTACTCTTCAGATGCAGCACGCAGCTGAGAGAACCCCTGTGCATAAGAGACGATTTTGCCCAGATACAGTGCGCGACGCACTTTCTCGATAAACTCGGCTTTATCACCCGCAAACGCTTTGGCTGCCGGACCGCTCAGCACTTTAGATGCGGCGACGCGCTGCTCTTTCAGGGAAGAGATATAACGCGCAAAGACAGATTCAGTGATAAGGGACAGCGGTTCGCCCAGGTCCAGAGAGCTCTGGCTGGTCCATTTCCCTGTGCCTTTGTTGGCGGCTTCATCCAGAATCACATCAACCAGGTATTTACCTTCTTCATCTTTTTTGGTGAAGATATCTTTGGTGATGTCGATCAGGTAGCTGCTCAGCTCACCTTTATTCCATTCGGTAAAGGTGGTCGCCAGCTCTTCGTTGGAGAGGTTCAGGCCCTGTTTCAGCAGCGCATAGGCTTCTGCAATCAGCTGCATATCGCCATATTCAATGCCGTTATGCACCATCTTCACATAGTGACCTGCTCCATCAGCGCCAATATAGGTCACGCAAGGTTCGCCATCTTCAGCCACAGCAGCAATCTGTTTCAGAATAGGCGCAACCAGTTCATAGGCTTCTTTCTGGCCACCAGGCATGATAGACGGGCCTTTCAGTGCGCCTTCTTCGCCGCCGGAAACGCCAGTACCGATAAAGTTAAAGCCTTCTGCAGACAGTTCACGGTTACGACGAATCGTGTCCTGGAAGAAGGTGTTGCCGCCATCAATAATGATGTCGCCTTTATCAAGGAACGGCTTCAGGGAGTCAATGGCCGCATCAGTGCCAGCACCCGCTTTCACCATTAACAGGATACGACGCGGCTTTTCAAGGGATTCAACAAACTCCTGGACGGTATAGTAAGGCACCAGTTTTTTACCAGGGTTCTGGGCAATCACTTCCTCAGTCTTTTCACGGGAGCGGTTGAAAACGGAGACGGTATAACCACGGCTTTCAATGTTGAGCGCCAGGTTGCGCCCCATCACGGCCATACCGACAACGCCGATTTGCTGTTTGGACAGGCTTTGTTGAATAAATCGAACTTTTAGCCGAAATTAGGATCAGATCACCACACTCCTGACCCTGTAGCGACATCCTGTGACAAAGCAAAAGTTCAA
>NZ_WBXP01000080.1 GCF_016415625.1 Shimwellia pseudoproteus | reverse complement strand
TGTGTTTGCGGGAAAAAAATCGGCCCAGATCCGCGAAATTTTAATCAGCGAGTCAGCTTGGGAAGAAATGACCTGCTTATTCGCACCTTCCCTAATATACCCAGAGCGTTTATTATCGGTTATCGATGGCAGTTTTCCTGCTGAACTTATCAATGTATTACAACTGCCACACTGTGGGCATTTTAAATGCATCCTCATTCTCCATATTTATAGTTTGCTAAAAAGTAGTCACATCTGCTTCGTAGCCGCAGTATTCAGAAGCAGGTCAGTCACTCCCTGCCCTGTCTGACGCATACGTTCCGGTGTTAATTTCGCGTAACGTTCTGTACTCTGAATACTGGCATGCGCCAGTTGGGCTTTAACGTCATACAGGCTGAATTGACCACTCGAAACCAGTAAAGAGGCAACAGAATGACGTGTGGTGTGAAAACAGACTTCATTCTTGTCTATACCGCACTGTGCCAGTATTTTTTCATATGCCCATCGGGGTTCCGATATCGGTTTTCCATTATCCTTAATGGCGAACAGATACGGATTACTGCCAACTCGTGGGATAGCATCAATAATCGATAATGCGGCATCGCTTAGATATACCGTCCGACTGCGACCATTTTTTGTATAAGGAATGAACAGAGTACGATTGGCCCGGTCGATATGTTCATGCCTGACATTAAGCATTTCTGATTTGCGTGTACCGGTTAACAACAACATGGCTATCAATCCCCCGGCAGCTTTGTTGGGATATTGGGTAGCAGCGTCAAGAATGCGCCTGATCTCATCAGCATCAAAAAAGCGCGTCCGCTGATTATTCTCTTTCAGTAAAGGGATCTTATCGGCTTCATTCTTTTCCAGCACATCCTGTCGCAACGCATAACGCCCCATCGTTTTCAGAATAGCAAGGTCTCTGTTACAGGTAGACGGCGCATATTGCTGCCCGTGAATACGCCCCTCCAGCATGTCAAACAGCACCTGTTGTATCTCTCTGGCCCTGAGATCGCAGTAACGTATCTTTCCCAGACGAGGTTCAATGTATTGCGTGAAACGCTGAACATCCTTATCCCAGGACTTTTTATGGCGTTTGATGAACGGAACATAGGTCTGGTGAAAAAACTCACTAAGTGTTGGCATCGCACGATAATTATCGCGTTCTGCTTTAGGGTCATTTCCCAGTGCAATCGCCTCCTTATGACGGCGAGCTATCTGGCGAGCTGTCCCCACATCAATGTCAGGGAATCTGCCAATACTGATACTTTTTTTGGTACCGTGGAATGTGTAGCGCAGGAGGAAACGTTTGTTACCCGTTCGACCTGAGAGACATTTGAGGCCAATAACTTCGGTATCAGATACCTCAAGCTCTGTAGATCTGGTATCTGTGTTTGCCGGAAGGGCTTTGATGGATGCATTGGTAAACCGGAAGGATTTTTGCATAATTATCCTCATCTATCTGACTGATAACATGAAAATAATATATCTTTGAATTGTCATTCATTTCGAGGTGGGGTAACGCATGGAAACGCTGCTCAAAGAGTATACGCAAATATTACAGGGGCTTAACGCTCGGTCATTCAACCTGAAGGAAGATAAATACTCGGGTGTCTTTTTACCTGTCCCCTTTGATGAATACTGGCACTCTCCGGTAAAAATCATGCTGGTTGGACGTGAAACGGCTGGCTGGAATACCCGGAATGGGAAGAATACGATGTTAAGGGCGCTGGGCATTATACCCGGCGTCACCGCAGATCAGGTGGTTAAAGAGGCTATAGTTCGTTACCAGCAGCATCTGGCAGTTAAAAACGATGGAACACCAAACCTCAAATCACGTAGCCGCTTCACGCAATATCATTTCAGGCTGGCCCGGAAGTTAGAGATTCCCCCTCAGGCTATCGTATATGCCAATCTACTGGCGTGGGATTACGACAGACTGACACCACTCATTCGCCCTGAGAATGAAGTACAGGAAGTGATATCTGCCTCACTGAAGCTGTTGACTGCACAAATCAAGCATCTGGCGCCCAATTTCATTATCTTTGCATCCGGAGTGCGGAGAACAGACTACATCCTCAAACGGTTGCTGACTGAGTATTTGGATGGTTATGAGACATTATCCGTCACGCCTGGGAGGCTATGGGAATTTAAAGCGGGTAATGCGATATGTTTCAGAATAGCTCATCCAAGGGCTATGCGCGGACATCAGAAGTACAGAGATGAGGTGATTGAGCGCATTAAGCAACTCTGCAACCCGGGCCACTAGTTGTTGCATTACAGATAATGTAGCGGACATTCTAAGTTTACCTCCCGGAGAAGTACCGGAAATCAGCCGAAGTAGCCCCGTTCTCTATGTTAGAGGTGACGCGTACTTTTCGACATTACCAGGCTGGAGATTGCAGCTCATTGCACCCCGTGAGCACAGGATATGCACAGGACATGAATTTCAGGCACAAAAAAACCACCCGGAGGTGGTTTCACGACACTGCTTATTGCTTTGATTATTCTGATGTTTCCCATGGTACCCGGAGCGGGACTTGAACCCGCACAGCGCGAACGCCGAGGGATTTTAAATCCCTTGTGTCTACCGATTCCACCATCCGGGCTCGGGGAAAATTGGAGGCGCGTTCCGGAGTCGAACCGGACTAGACGGATTTGCAATCCGCTACATAACCGCTTTGCTAACGCGCCAAATTTTTATCCCTTTCGGGAGGACACCCGCCGAAGCGTTTGTCATTAAACTGGAGCGGGAAACGAGACTCGAACTCGCGACCCCGACCTTGGCAAGGTCGTGCTCTACCAACTGAGCTATTCCCGCTTAACCAAGCAATATTATTGCGAACAACTTAATTACTTGATTTCGTTATCGTCTGGAAGACTGTGCCGCCGTTCGATGCGTTGCATTCTACTTACCTGACGCGGTGAGTCAACGATATTTTTCGCCGCAATGTATCGTTTGCTGAAAATTACGGCGAAGTGATCACTGTTCAAGCAAATCGCCCCGTGCTGCGCTCAAATATTGCAGCATAGACCAGAGCGTCAGAACGGCCGCGACAAAGAGCAGCGCAATGCCCAGCGACTCAATCCACATGTTTGGCCGCCACAACAGCGCAATCAGCGCCAGCATTTGGGCCGTGGTTTTCACTTTCCCAATCCAGGACACCGCCACACTGCTGCGTTTCCCCAGTTCAGCCATCCACTCCCGCAGTGCGGAGATAATAATCTCGCGGGCGATCATCGTTGCCGCCGGCAACGTGACCCACCAGCTGTGGTAATACTCCACCACCAGCACCATCGCGATAGCCACCATGACTTTATCCGCCACCGGATCGAGGAATGCCCCGAAACGCGTGCTTTGATTCCAGCGCCGCGCCAGGAACCCGTCAAACCAGTCCGTTATCGCCGCCAGCCAAAAAATAAACGCGCAGGCAAACGGCGCCCACGTAAAAGGCAGGTAGAACGCGATGACAAAAAACGGAATCAAAATAACTCGGAACAGCGTTAGTAGTGTTGGTATGTTAAATCGCATAGCACCGGTAACTATTTGTCGTCAATGAAGATTGACCTATGTTGCTACATAGGAACTAATGTTTCAACGAGTAGTAGATCTTTTCTGCCAGCGCCTGAGAGATACCCGGCACTTTTGCGATCTCTTCCACACTCGCATTCATCAGGGGCTGTAATCCCCCCATGTACTTCAGTAATGACTGGCGACGTTTCGGGCCGATGCCTTCAATCGTCTCCAGCGAACTGGTATTTTTCACTTTTGCGCGTTTCTTGCGGTGGCCGCTGATCGCATGATCATGGGACTCATCGCGAATATGCTGTATCACATGCAGCGCGGGCGAATCCGGCGGCAACGAAAAACCACTGCCCTCAGGCTCAAGGTACAACGTTTCGAGGCCCGCTTTACGGTCACTGCCCTTCGCCACCCCTAACAACAGCGGGTGTTGCTTATCCCAGCTCACCTCCAGCGCCGCGAAAACCTCTTTCGCCTGGCGTAACTGCCCTTTGCCGCCATCAATCAAAATCACATCCGGGATCTTACTCTCATCAATGGCTTTACCATAGCGCCGTCGTAATACCTGATTCATCGCCGCATAGTCATCACCCGGGGTAATACCAGTGATATTATAACGCCGGTACTCCGCCCGCAGTGGTCCATTTGCGTCAAATACCACACAGGAAGCAATAGTTTGTTCCCCCATAGTGTGGCTGATATCAAAACACTCCATGCGCTTCACTGTCGGTAAATGCAAAACCGCCGCCAGCTCAGTCAAACGCTGGCTCACCGTGGCATGCTGCGACAAACGGGTCACCAGTGCTGTCGCCGCATTGGTCCGCGCCAGTTTCAGATAACGTGCCCGGGGGCCGCGCGGCTTCGTTTCCACATGAATACGTCGCCCGGCCAGTTCGCTGAGCGAATCCGCCAGCACCGTTTTGTCCGCCAGGGCAAAATCGAGCAAAATTTCACCGGGCAGCGTCCGCGCCTGGCTGCCCTGTAAATAAAACTGTCCAACAAACGTTTCAACCACTTCGCTTAACTCAGTGCCGGTGGGGATTTTGGGGAAATAACTGCGGCTGCCGAGGACTTTCCCCTGGCGGATAAATAACACATGCACGCAGGCCATCCCGGCATCAAAAGCCACCCCGATAACGTCCAGATCATCCCCAGTGTTAGAGACAAACTGCTTCTCGGTAACGCGCCGTACCGCCTGAATCTGATCCCGGAACCGCGCCGCATCTTCAAAATCCAGATTCGCGCTGGCCTTTTCCATCCGTTCGACCAGCTGGTTCAGTACCTGATCGTCTTTCCCGGATAAAAACAGCCGCACATACTCAACCTGGCGGGCGTATTCTTCTTCAGTTACCAGCCCTTTGACACACGGCCCAAGGCAGCGGCCAATCTGGTATTGCAGACAGGGACGGGAGCGATTGCGGTAAACGCTATTTTCACACTGGCGGATAGGGAACACTTTTTGCAGCAGCGCGAGGGTTTCGCGTACCGCATAGCCATTAGGAAAGGGGCCAAAATATTCCCCTTTGGCATGCTTCGCCCCCCGGTGCATGGCGAGGCGTGGGTGGGGTTCCCCACTGAGGAAAATAAACGGATAGGACTTATCATCCCGCAACAGCACGTTGTAACGCGGCTGGTACAGTTTGATGTAGTTGTGTTCCAGTAATAGCGCTTCCGTCTCGGTATGGGTTACCGTGACGTCTATCTGGGCAATCTGGCCAACCAGCGCTTCAGTTTTACGGCTGGCCAAATTAGCCCGGAAGTAGCTGGACAGCCGCTTCTTTAGATCTTTGGCTTTACCCACATAAATCACCGTGCCGCCGACGTCATACATCCGGTAAACGCCGGGCTGGCTGGTGACAGTTTTCAGAAATGCTTTTGAATCAAACACGGCGCTCACTGACTGGCTAGCGTCTCTGCATTGCAAAGACCATGACGGATAGCCAGATGGGTTAACTCAACATCACCACTGATATTCAGCTTGCTGAACATCCGGTAGCGGTAACTGTTCACCGTCTTAGGACTGAGATTCAGTTGCTCAGAGATCTCGTTAACCTTCTGGCCCCTGGTGATCATCAGCATAATCTGTAATTCGCGTTCAGACAAACTGGCAAAAGGTGACTCTGTTTTCGCCGGTTCAATCTGGCTTAGCGCCATTTGCTGGGCAATATCAGAGGCGATATAACGCTGGCCAGCATTGACCGAACGAATGGCATTCACCACTTCCTGCGGTGCGGCGCCTTTGCTGAGATACCCCGCAGCGCCAGCCTGCATCACCCGGGTCGGTAAGGGATTTTCTGTGTGTACCGTTAACATAATCACCCGGATGTCGGATGAAGAACGGGCAATTTTGCGTGTAGCCTCCAGACCGCCGATGCCGGGCATACTCATATCCATCAGCACGACGTCTACAGGGTTAGTCCGGCACCATTTGACGGCATCTTCACCGCAACAGGCTTCCCCGGCAACTTTTATACCCTTGATATCTTCAAGAATGCGTCGTATCCCTGCGCGCACCAGTTCGTGGTCATCAACAAGAAGGACGTTGATCAATGGATGATTCTCCAGAATAGGGATAACGCTGCTAGCTATTTCGTCATTATCTTAACGGTTTTCATTGCAAGTTTGAAACCACAAAATGCATTACTGCGATCTGTAACCCGCTTTGTGGAAATAAAGTTTTACGTCACCAGAACGATAGCCAAAATAATAATCATTCACTTCCGGAAAGCAGTAAATATATTAAGTACCTATTCAGTCCCCGTACCGTAAAGCACAGCCCAATAAAACACCATTATAATTAACATCAACAATACATTTGTTAAACAACATAGCACTACTACACTTGCCATAGCGACAGCTTACGCAGCAATGGCTAAAAAGTGAGCTGTATAATTTTGTTAATTTATCCGCGCACGTATTTGCTATCGCCTATGCTATACTCCGCCGTCCCGTTGTAGCCGTCATGATAAACGGTGTTCTAATCAGATAGAGGAAAATAAATGAGTACCCCTGACTTTTCCACTCGTGAAAACGCAGAAGAGCTGGCGCTTGAATTAAGCTGCATGAAGGCCCTGTTCGCCCAGATGTTAAAAGCGATGGGACAGGCTGATGCCGGTAAGGTAATAATTAAAATGGAAAAAGAAATCTCTCAGATGGAAAACCCTGATCATGCAGAGGCTTTCACTGGCACCCTGAAGCAGATTAAACAGGCGTACCGTTGCCAGTAATCTGAACTGCGGCTGGCTACCCGGCCGCCTCCCCTGCCCCGCAATACCGTCACACCTGTCCGATAGCTGACTAAATTAGCCCTGTCGCCGCTGCGTAGCAGGCGATCTGCGTTTTATTGGGCGCATTAAACCGCTTTTGCATGTTCTTTTGGTGGAAATTTACCGTATTTTCCGAAATCGCCAGGATCATCGCAATTTCCGAGGATGTTTTCCCCTCAGCCGTCCACTGTAAAATCTCACACTCACGCTTGCTGAGCCGCATTTCCCTGGCCTCAAAGGCCGGTGAGTCAATCCGCCGTAACGCCATCATGCTCAGCTCGCATATATGCAGCATACGCAGCATCAGCTCCTCTTCTGGCATGGTGACAGGCCGGGCAACATGATTAGAGACCGATAAATAGCCTACCGTCCGGTTCGGTGCAATCACACCCTGGGTATATCCCTGATGTAACACGGGCGATTGTGCGGAGTTGCTCAGCGGGGTAATCGCCTCCCAGGAGGAGAAATAACGGCTGCCGGGCTGCTCTTTGAGCACCAGATCACAGGCGGTGATGTCCTCCATCTGGTACGCCGCCAGCCACGGCTCGGGATAGTTAGTCGTGAGTGCCATCAGATTAGGGCGGGTGAAAGGAATAGGATGGCGTAGGCAAAAAGAAAAGTAGTCAAACCCCATTAGCATCGACTGGTGCTGCAGCACCCGCTGCAAATCTGCAGATGCCGCCACTGACTGGAAGGTTAACGAACTCTCCCGCCACCAACAAAAAAAATCGCTATCCTGCATAAGTGGCCTGCTCCTTACGTATAAATGATTAACAACAGCGATAGTAAATTTAGCACATTGTTAAAATCTATTTACCTTATTAGTTAATAATTTTTACCAAGTGCTTTAATTGGCCTATTTGCCCTATTGCAACACCTGCCGCTGATGGGGCTCAGTCAGCGGTTATTTGGGAAATTTTAGATTTATTACCAATAGCAATATAAAAACATATGTGCCTTATACCGTAATAAAACGGCGCAATTATCACCAGATAACGGATTTCCCTGCACAGCAAACAGGCCGCTTTAATCAGCAGTATTAATAAGTTAGTGCGGATAATAGCCAGAAATGAGAAATAGCCCCTGACATTTTCGGTGATCAATTAATAAGCAGCAGCGTGCTTTCCCGTGAGTATTAACCACGGGGGAGCAAAAGCACAGCATATTGACGGCGCAAGGCGCGGGGCAACGAAAAAAAACGCAGAATATCCCCGGGGGAATACCGGGCCACCCTGTCATCGGGTGGCCGGTGCTATTACTGCATCAGAAACTTGGCTTTGTTGAATAAATCGAACTTTTAGCCGAAATTAGGATCAGATCACCACACTCCTGACCCTGTAGCGACATCCTGTGACAAAGCAAAAGTTCAAA
>NZ_WBXP01000008.1 GCF_016415625.1 Shimwellia pseudoproteus | reverse complement strand
ACTATCGGCGAAGGTGAGTTGATGGCTCATGATGTCCCTCTGGGATGCGCTCCGGATGAATATGATGATCTCATATCAGGAACTTGTTCGCACCTTCCCTAAGTATTTGGTATCATGATACCAGTGTGACCCGTAGCTGAGGCCTTCGTACGAGTGGTATGTGTTGCGCTTTTTGCTTCAGGGAGCGTACAGGTAGGTGTTTGTTGCAGCACCGGGACTTGAGCCAGACGCTACCTGCTGCTAACCCCTCTGTACTCCACGATTCAGCCTGTTATCTGGCACAGCCGCAAAATTTACAGGTATAATCCCGGGCATTATTCACCAGATTCAGAAGCTAAAATGACAAAACTTACCTTACAAGAGCAGATGCTAAAAGCGGGATTAGTGACCAGCAAAAAAATGGCTAAGGTCCAGAGAACGGCGAAAAAATCACGGGTTCAGGCGCGTGAGGCAAGAGAGTCCGTGGAAGAAAATAAAAAAGCCCAGCTTGAGCGCGATAAACTGCTAAATGAGCAACAAAAACAGGCGGCGCTATCTAAAGAGTATAAAGCGCAGGTAAAACAGCTGATTGAAATGAACCGTATCACCGTATCAAAAGGCGATATCGGCTTTAACTTCACCGACAATAACCTGATTAAAAAAATAACGGTGGATAAGCTCACCCAGACCCAGCTGATCAATGGCCGTCTTGCCATTGCGCGTTTGGTTGTGGATAGCAACGGCGAGAGTGAATACGCGATTATCCCCGCCAGCGTTGCCGATAAAATTGCCCAGCGGGATGCCGGCAGCATTGTCTTGAATAGCGCACTCAGCCAGGAAGCGCAGGATGAGGACGATCCGTATGCTGACTTTAAAGTGCCAGATGATTTGATGTGGTAATCACCGCCCCGCGCGCGACCCGGCTGCCTGGTAGATCTGACATTTATCATTCAGACTTAGGCTAAAGGCGTAGTCTGCGCGGGCATTGTGCTTTACACTGCGCGCTGCAAAAATGTGAGTTGATAAACGATTAGGTAGACGGTAATGGCGATGAAAGGAACGATCACAACGTGGTTTAAAGATAAAGGTTTTGGCTTTATCAAAGATGAAAACGGTGATAACCGTTATTTTCATGTGATTAAGGTCGCCAACCCTGAGCTGATTAAGAAAGATGCCGCGGTGACCTTTGAACCGACCACCAATAACAAGGGGTTGTCCGCTTATGCGGTAAAAGTCACCCCGGAAAGCAAATATCTCTATATTGCCGGCGAGCGCGTTAAACTTACCTCGATCAAGTCTTACCTGGTGTACAGCGAAGAGGTACCGGTGGACACCAGTATTGATAAAGAAAACGCCGTGCTGTCTGTCGGGGTGTTGATGAACAGCATCAGGCCAAAATCAACCGCCCAGCCGGGTGAAATGCGCTCGCTGAAAAAGCTGGCCATCACCACCTTCCAGGGCGCAACGTTGATCTTCTCAGAAGATGAAATTGACGTGGATGCCACGGTGAAACTGCTCAAGGTCTGAGTTTATCCCCTTGCCTTATCGGGAAGGGGGTTGGGTCGTGCCTGCTACCTTTATTCTGCTTTCGCCGCGATATGACTACCGGCGCTGCTAAAGCGCCGGTAGTCCCGGGGACGCGTCTTATAGCCTGAGCAGCCCATCACCGGCGGTCAGAACCCTTCGAGTACGATCTTGCCTTTGGCTTTATTGCTTTCAATCAGCGCATGGGCTTTACGCAGGTTCGCGGCGGTGATTTTGCCGTAGTGCTCCCCCAGCGTGCTGTGCAGTTTACCGGCGTCCACCAGTTTACTGACCTCCATCAGAATGTCGTGCTGGCGCTGCATATCCGCAGTCTGAAACATCGAACGGGTGAACATTAATTCCCAGTGCAGCGATATCGCTTTGCGTTTCAGCGGCATCGCGTCCAGCGTCACCGGGTCATCAATAACCGCCATGCGCCCCTGGGGCTTCAATACATCAACAATCTGCGCATAGTGCTGATCGGTGTGGGTCAGGCTGGCGACATAGCGTACGTTGTCGATCCCCAGCGCAGTTAACTGCTCTGCGAAAGGTTTACGGTGATCGATAATATGGTCCGCCCCCAGGGATTTCACCCATTCTGCGGTTTCCGGGCGGGAACTGGTGCCGATCACCGTCAGATGGGTCAGTTTGCTGGCCAGCTGGGTCAGTATCGAACCAACGCCGCCACCGGCGCCGACAATCAGGATTGCCTCGTTGTTACCATCACCAACTTCCAGACGGTCAAACAGCAGTTCCCACGCGGTCAGGGAGGTTAGCGGCAGTGCGGCGGCCTCGGCACTGGACAGGGACTGTGGTTTTCGCCCCGCGATACGCTCATCCACCAGACCATATTCTGCGTAACAGCCCGGGCGCACGATGGAACCCGCATAGAATACTTCATCACCGGGTTTGAACAGGGATACCTTTGCGCCCACGGCTTCAACAATACCGGTGGCATCCCAGCCCAGAATGCGCGGCGCGGTGACCGGAGCGTTGTGGCGCACTTTGGTATCGACTGGGTTAACCGCAATGGCGGCGATTTTTACTAACAGATCGTGTTCACCAGGTTGCGGCGTTGGCAGGTCTATCTGGTAAAGCGATGTGTCATCGGCGATCGGCAGGTCATTTTGGCTATAGACAATGGCTTTCATGGAAATCTCTCACAGTCGGATTAAAAATGCCGCATCGGCACGGGTTGAGGCCATAGTAATCCTGGCAGCTATGCTGAAAAACAGAGGAAAACGGATATCACTTTCACTCTGATAGTGAAAATGGCTGATACACTAGCGCCACAATGAGAGTAACGGGGGAAGGTGCATGGTCCGTCTTGACGATGTGAGGATTTTTGTCCGGGCCGCGGCGCTGGGGAGCTTCTCCCGGGCGGCCCGGGAGGCGGGGATTTTACCTGCCCAGGCCAGTGCGGCTATCCAGCGGCTGGAGCGGGAGTTGGCGGTGCGGTTATTTGTTCGTTCCACCCGCAGCCTGCGGCTTTCCGCTCAGGGGGCAAAATATTTACCCTTCGCCCAGGAAATGCTGGAAGTGATCAAGGCCGGCTACGATAGCCTGAAGAGCGAAGATAACAGCCTGCACGGGGAGCTGAAAATCGCGCTCCCGTCCGATATCGGGCGCAATATTCTGCTGCCGCTGATCTCTGATTTTTGCCTGATGCACCCTAACGTGTCGGTAAAATTGCAGTTCTCCGACGAAATCAGCGATATTTACCGCGATCCGCTGGATATTGCCGTGCGTTATGGCGTATTGCAAAACAGCAGTTACGTGGCGCTGCCCCTGGCGGCAGATAATCGCCGTTGCCTGGTCGCCTCCCCGGACTATATCGCCCGGGAAGGTGCGCCGCAAACCCTGGCTGGGCTTGCGACGCGGGAGTGCCTTCTCTATCTACTGGATGGGCAGACCCACGATGTCTGGGCCTTCGAAGATGATAACCGCAAGGAAACGGTAACGGTCCGCGGCCGTTTTGTGACCAATGATGCGGATGTCGCCCGTCGCTGGGCTGTCGCCGGGATGGGGATAGCCTATAAATCATGGCTGGATGTCAGCCCGGATATCGCGCAAGGCCGTCTGGTGCCGCTATTGCCGGCTATCAAGGGTGAGGCCGCACCGCTTAACTTTATTTGCCCGCACCGCAGCCAGTTCTCCCGGCCGGTACGTCAGCTTTATCACCATCTGAAAAGCCATTTCGATGCCGGATAAGTACGCATTCGCGGGTAAAATAAGTTAATTGCCATGTAAATATTATTACTGATCAATCTTTATTACGCTGTCGGCGTATTATCTCCGCGGGCCCGGCGGGTCATATATTAATGGCCAGGATTTATTGATCGACGGCGGCATGGTGAGAAGTAAAATGGAGCCGTAATTATTTTTTGCCATAAAGATGGACTGACCTAGCATTAATAATCTGGGGCAGTCCATATGCTGATGCCATGATTGCTATTTGGCCATCTTTGATTTGATATAAACCCAGATAAAAGCAGGCAGTGAGGCTAGTTGCGTAGCGAGGCAAAATAGCATTGCCAGATGCAGTGAGTCATCATACAGAAAACCAATGACTGCGCTGCCGATAAACCAGAATATGCCGTACACGCCGGTAAACAGACCAAATGCCGAAGCCCTTCTGGAAGGTGGTGTCATTGGCGATACCGCCGCCGGAATAATTGATTCGTGCACCCCCATCCCCATTCCCCATAGCATTGCCCCTACGACACACCCGACCACGCCACCATAGAAAACGAGCGGGGAAAAGAAGGCGGTAATAAACGTCAGGGAGATCAAAACCCTGAATCCGTACTTATCAAACAAACGGCCGAGCAGTAAAGACGAGCCCCCGCTGACCCCCATGGCAATGGCATACAGCACCGGGACCCAGTCAACGGTAATGATATGTTCGCGGGTAAAATGGTAGGCCAGGAGAGGGTAGTCAGCGAAACCCAGCGCCACCAAACTTGCGCCTGACAGATAGACCCAATAAATGTGGCTGAATGTGGTGGTGGTGGCTGTTTCGGTATTACCCGCTTCGAGTTTTTCCGGTGCCGGGTATAACCGCCTGGCGATAAACACAAAGATGATGTTGAGCATGGCCGGGATCAGCAATGCGGCAAAGGCTTGATGGAAACTGCCGCCGTGCACAAGAATCAGTGAGATCATTAGCGGGCCACATAATGCCCCAAACTGATCGCAGGCTTCATGGATGCCGAAGGTCCAGCCGTATCCGCCAATATGTTTAGCGGCGTGCGATAACATTGCATCTCTGGGCGGGTTACGTATCGCCCGCCCGGTTCTTTCAAGAACGATAAAAACGGCGGCACTTTGCCAGGAGTGAGTCAATGCCAGGGCCGGTACTGCGGTCATCTGCAACAGGTATCCGCAGAGGGTAACTGGCCAGAATTTACCGCTTATTTCCGCGAACCGGCCCGAGAAATATCTCAGGGCATAGCCCATCAGCTCACCAAATCCCGTCACGGCCCCGACAATAAATGCGGTGGCCTGTAGCGATGCAAGATAGGGGCCCAGCACGCCACGCGCGCCTTCGTGGGTAAAGTCAGCAAAAAAGCTCAGCACGCCGATCAGTAACACAAATCGCATGGCTCCCTTACTTTCGGGGGAGGCTGGCATCGTCTTGTCATTCATGAAGTGTTCTCCGCAAGCCGGTATAAGTCCGTACAACAGCGGAGGATGGGGATATCAGGCAGGATGGCAGGGTGTGTTCTTCGCCTGACAGACAGCCTCCGGGTTATCGGATGGATGCAGTCAGACGTCATCAGCCAGTGCAGTTTTTGCCGGCGGTTGTAAACAGGTGGAACGTCATCACCCGCTATAACTCTATGCCAGCCTTTCGCTGGCGGCAAGGGACTATCTTCTTATGAAACAGAAACCGGTATGCTTATCTGTCCGGTTAAAAATAGGAGGATTACCCTTTATCACCGGATGTGGGTTTTATTGAATTTGGTAGATGTCAGGAGAGGTGAGGGTGGTGTCCCCTGCAGGAATCGAACCTGCAACTAGCCCTTAGGAGGGGCTCGTTATATCCATTTAACTAAGGGGACAGCCCGGCAATACTACCCTGTTTTTAGCGTCAGGTTAAGCCTGCGGCCCGCTGACTGGTGATTAACTCACCGATTTTGCATGCTTTTACGCCAGTCAGCCCGGCAGGGCTATCCCCGGATAGACAAGAAAGCAATAACTGCGCTGTGAGGGGGTGTCGCAGCGCTTAAACTACAGGCTAACCAGGCAGCTACCACCGTTATCTATCTGATTGATGGGGCTGCACAGGCGCTGCGTTGGTCCAGCGCGGCGGGATTCGCTTGGGCTCTGGTACCCGGGCTGGTAGAATCCCGCGGTAATTATCAGCAAGGCAACCATTAAGGCTTTTTTGCCGCGTGGCGCGGCACTGCATTCGGGCCCGATCTTGCCCGCGGGATATCCTCCGTGCTTTTTGGGGACGGAGACAAAATATCCGGCCACATTAATGCGGCGTAACGCTGTTGGCCCAGCTATAATCCGGATGAGCCTTACAAATCAGAGCCTCAGATGATTAGCCGGAAAGCAGTATCAGTGTTGCGTTAACGGATCGACTACACCCTGCGGATGTGGTTTTGCAACCGCGCCTTGCTTGCGGCAATGACTATTTACAGGGAGAAAGCTATGAAATTTCGCCTGACCGGGCTGGCCCTGGCAACCACGTTACTCGTGGGGTGTGCCAGTTCGGCCAACGAGGATACGCAGGGGCGTTCGGATCCATTCGAAGGCTTCAACCGCACGATGTACAACTTTAACTACAATGTGCTGGATCCCTATGTCCTGCGCCCGGTAGCCGTGGGCTGGCGTGATTATATGCCGCAGCCCGCCCGTACCGGGATCAGCAACTTCACCAGTAACCTGGAAGAACCCGCCTCGATGGTCAACGACTTCCTGCGCGGCGACCCGTATAAAGGGATGATCCACTTTACCCGTTTCTTCCTGAACACCATCCTCGGGTTAGGGGGGTTAATCGATGTGGCCGGGATGGCAAATCCGGAATTGCGTCGTGAAGATCCGCACCGTTTCGGGAGCACCCTGGGTCATTATGGCGTGGGTTATGGTCCTTATATGCAACTGCCGGTCTACGGTAGCTTTACGCTGCGCCAGGACGGCGGTGATTATGCGGATACGCTGTACCCGATCCTGAGCTGGCTGACCTGGCCGATGAGCATCGCCAAATGGTCCCTGGAAGGTATTGAAACCCGCGCCCAGCTGCTGGATTCTGACGGTATGCTGCGCCAGTCTTCCGATCCTTACATTATGGTTCGCGAAGCATACTTCCAGCATAATGACTTTATCGCCAGCGGCGGTAAGCTGAAAGCGCAGGAAAACCCGAATGCGAAAGCCATTCAGGACGATCTGAAAGACATCGACTCTCAGTAACATCCGCGCCAGAAAGCAAAAAAGGGTGAGACCATGGTCTCACCCTTTTTGTTCGTGTCCGGACGCAATTAGAAGCGGTAGTTAAAGTTAGCCCCGTACAGCCAGGCTTTACCGTCAGATTTAAACTCGTACGGCCCTTCATTAATGGTCACGTGCTGGCCATGCATATAAGACACCCCAACATCCACAGACGCATCCTGGTTAAAGGCGTAAGTGGCACCGGTACTCAGCCACAGGCGGTCCTGATCCGGGATGGAAATGGAACGGTTGCTGGCCGGAACCGGGCTGTCATCAAAGGCAATACCGGCGCGGAAGGTCCAGGTATCATCCATATAATAGGAGGTACCCAGCGCGATACGGTAAGAGTCTTTAAAGCTTTCATCTTTATAGAACAGGGTCTGACTGGCGCTGTTCTTCGCTTTTAACTGCTGGAACTGACTCCAGCTGGTGTATGCCATGCTGTAGTGAACCGCCCACTTCGGTGCCACGCGGTTATAACCGGAGACTTCCCACATTTCTGGCAGGTTCAGGCCAAGGGAACCGCCAATGGTGCGGCCGTCTGTTCCCATTGGGAAACCGAAGTTGGACAGTAATGCGTTATAAGCGGAAGGCAGGCTGCTCTTATAATCACCGTCGAAATCGATTTTGACTTCAGAACGATAGGTAAAGGCGTAGCGGTTATTCTTATCCACTTCATACAAAATACCCGCGTTCCAGCCAAAGCCCCACTCATTGCCTTTCAGTTTGGCAATTTGGGTATCCGCCGGGATCCCGGCAGCCATCTGGGCCAGGCTGCTCATACCGGCCTGCTGCAACTGAGAGGCGGCCAGCACGCCGGCATCCCCGGCGTAACGTTCAATTTTGGCCCGGGCGTATACCGCATCAAACCCGACACCAAAGGTCCAGTGGTCGTTTAACCGGTAGGCACCGCTCAGGTTTAGGTTC
Organism: Shimwellia pseudoproteus; assembly: GCF_016415625.1. Lineage (GTDB taxonomy): Bacteria > Pseudomonadota > Gammaproteobacteria > Enterobacterales > Enterobacteriaceae > Shimwellia > Shimwellia pseudoproteus. The sequence continues at coordinate 113,277 of NZ_WBXP01000008.1, read as the reverse complement.
GCGGTTTCCAGATCGGTTTTACCGCCCATAGAGCCCGCGGCGTAGTTATCGTTAAATTCGGTTGCCAGACCGTAGTTAGAGGTGACCGATGCCCCAAAACCGAACTGATCGTTAATCGGCATCACGAAGTGAATATTCGGCACCCAGGCGGTGGGGGCAATATTCTTGGCGTCCAGGCTTCTCCCGCTGGGAGAGCGGCCGGAAATATCCACGCCGGGGTCAACGAATACGCCGCCGACCGACAGTTGTGGACGATCAAACATCATAATCAGTGCTGGGTTACGGCTTACGTTGCCTGCATCGTCAGCAATGGCACCTTCCCCGGAATAGGCCCTACCCAGACCAGACGAGGAAAATTCATTAAGCTGAAACCCAGCAGACCATGTGGGGGTTGAGATAAGTGCCACTGCAATAGCAAGAGTCGATCGGGTTAACAGGGTTTTCTGGCTCATGACCAAAACCTCATCATTTATTTTTATTCAAACAATGTTACACACCGTAACAGCGAGCGCGAAGTGTAGGGTCTGGGTTTACAGCAAGAAATCAGACCAGTGGCGTGAGTATAGGTCTGACCAGATGAGGTGTTGCAAGTTTGTTTCTTAATTTTTACTTATTTGATATTAGAAACGAGATCTGTCTGGCAAATTCGCAGTAGGCATCACGTAAAAAGCCGCGAGCTTTTTGTTTTTTATCATTTTTAATCTGTGACCGGGGTCACTCCTCATAACGCGTTGTAACAACTGTGTCAGGCGCGCAAGTGGACATAAAGCAATCAACCGGCTCCGTTCACTGCGTAGCGGGGAGCCTCGGGGAGGATATTTGCCGGAAAATTACCCGCGGTAATATCACCCCCGACACGGCCGGTGCGCCCGTCCGGCCCGGGTTTTATTCCCTCCGCGCGCCGGTGATAAATCGTACCGCGCTCTCATTTTCATCGCCGACGCTTGCTGAATGTAAAAATATCGTTAAATTACTAATCAGGTCAGACCACTATCGGGCTGAAAACAGGGGGAGCGCTATGCATCAGCCATTGCCACTGACAACACGTCAGGGTGACAGAATTGCCATTGTCCGTGGATTACGTACACCATTTGCTCGCCAGGCAACGGCGTTTCACGGCATACCCGCCGTCGATCTGGGGAAAATGGTAGTGGGGGAGCTGCTGGTGCGCAGTGGTATTTCGCCAGACGTGATAGGCCAGGTGGTATTTGGCCAGGTCGTTCAGATGCCGGAAGCCCCGAATATTGCCCGGGAGATAGTCCTTGGGACCGGTATGAATGTGCACACCGATGCTTACAGCGTTAGCCGCGCCTGCGCCACCAGTTTCCAGGCGGTGGCAAACATCGCAGAAAGCTTGATGGCGGGCACCATTGATGCCGGTATTGCCGGCGGGGCGGACTCCTCCTCGGTACTGCCGATCGGGGTCAGTAAAAAACTGAGCAAAACCCTGCTTGATGCCAGTAAATGCCGCAGCCTGGGGGCGAAATTGCAGTTATTTTCGCGCTTACGTCCCCGGGACTTGCTGCCGGTGCCCCCGGCAGTGGCGGAGTACTCTACCGGATTACGCATGGGGGACACCGCAGAACAGATGGCGAAAACCCACGGGATCAGCCGTGAACAGCAGGATGCGCTGGCCCACCGTTCCCACCAGTTAGCAGCCCAGGCCTGGCAGGATGGCAAGCTGGCCGATGAGGTGATGACGGCCTGGATCCCGCCCTACCGGGAGGCGTTTTCCGAGGATAATAATATCCGCGGCACCAGCACGCTGGCCGATTACGCCAGGCTGCGCCCGGCGTTTGATCGCCAGCATGGATCGGTGACCGCCGCAAACAGCACCCCGCTGACGGACGGCGCGGCCGCGGTACTGATGATGACCGAGTCCCGGGCTAAAGCCCTGGGGCTGGCGCCGCTGGGGTTTCTGCGCAGTTATGCGTTTACCGCGGTGGATGTCTGGCAGGACATGCTACTGGGGCCTGCCTGGTCAACGCCGCTGGCCCTCGAGCGGGCGGGGATCACCCTCGCGGATTTGACCCTGTTCGATATGCATGAAGCCTTTGCCGCCCAGACCCTGGCAAATTTGAAAATGCTTTCCAGCGATCGTTTTGCACAAGATGTTTTGGGCCGTAGCCGCGCCACCGGTGAGGTGGACGATGCGCGCTTTAACGTACTGGGGGGATCTATTGCTTACGGGCATCCCTTCGCGGCCACCGGGGCGCGCATGATAACCCAGACACTCAATGAGCTGAAGCGCCGGGGGGGCGGTTTTGGTCTGGTAACGGCCTGTGCGGCCGGTGGATTGGGTGCCGCTATGGTACTGGAGGTGGAATAATGGAACAGCAGCCCGCATTTACGCTAACCCTTCGCCCGGATCACATTGCGGTGATCACCATTGATGTCCCGGGAGAAAAAATGAACACCCTGCAGGCGGCGCGTGGCCGGGAAGTGCAGGAGATCCTCTCTGTATTACGCACCACTCGCGAACTGGCCGGGGTGATTTTTATCTCCGGCAAACCGGACAATTTTATTGCCGGCGCCGATATTACCATGATTGCCGGTTGCCAGAGCGCTGAGCAGGCACAACACCTTGCCCGTCAGGGGCAGCAAATGATGGCCGAGATTGCCAGCCTTCCGGTGCCGGTGGTGGCTGCCATCCACGGCCCGTGCCTGGGCGGCGGCCTGGAGCTGGCGCTGGCCTGCCACCGGCGGGTGTGCAGTAATGATGACAACACCCAGCTTGGGTTGCCGGAAGTAAAACTGGGGCTGTTGCCCGGCTCCGGCGGCACCCAGCGTTTACCGGCCCTGATTGGTGTCAGCCGGGCGCTGGATATTATTTTAACCGGCAAAATGCTGCGGCCGCGCCAGGCGCTGAAGCTGGGGCTGGTGGATGAGGTAGTGCCGCAGACAATTTTGCTGCAAGCCGCTATCGACCAGGTAAAACGTGGCCGCCAGCCAGGGGCCAGGCTACCGCTGCGCGAACGGATCCTCGCGGCCCCGCTGGTCAAGGGGCTGTTGCTGCGTATGGTAACCCGCAAAACGCGCCAGTTAACCCACGGAAATTATCCGGCCACAGAGCGCATTATTGGGGTGATCCGTACCGGTCTGGAGCAGGGCAGGGAGCGTGGTTATCAGGAGGAAGCCCGGGCTTTTGGTGAGCTGGTGATGACGCCCGCGTCAGCCGCGCTGCGCAGTATTTTCTTTGCCAGCACCGCGTTGAAAAAGGACCCCGGTAGCCCGGCGCCGGCCCGGGCAGTACACCACGTGGGGATCCTCGGCGGCGGCCTGATGGGCGGCGGCATTGCGTATGTCACGGCCACCAAAGGGAATATTCCGGTACGCATTAAAGACATTGCCAGTAGCGGTGTGAATAACGCCATGCGCTATAGCTGGGATTTACTCACCAAAAAGGTGCTGCGCCGTCATCTCACTGCTGCCCAGCGCAGCCGCCAGATGGCGCTTATCTCCGGGGGGACGGATTATCAGGGCTTTGCCGATCGTGAAGTGATTATCGAGGCGGTGTTCGAGGATCTGGCCCTCAAACAAAATATGGTGGCCGAAGTGGAAGCCATGACCCGCTGCGGCGCTATTTTTGCCTCTAACACCTCATCGCTGCCGATCCACGACATCGCCGCCCGCGCCCGGCACCCGGAGCGGGTGATTGGCCTGCATTACTTTAGCCCGGTGGACAAGATGCCCCTGGTCGAGGTTATTCCCCACGCAACGACCAGTGCGGAAACGATTTCCACAACGGTAAAACTGGCCAAAAAACAAGGTAAAACACCGATAGTGGTGAAGGACTGCGCCGGGTTTTATGTTAACCGCATCCTGGCGCCTTATATTAACGAAGGGCTCCAGTGTCTGGTGGAAGGCGAGCCGATTGAACATATCGATCAGGCGCTGGTGGCGTTTGGCTTCCCGGTGGGGCCGATTCAGCTGCTGGATGAAGTGGGTATTGATGTCGGTACCAGGATAATCCCGATCCTTGAGCAGGCCTACGGTGAGCGCTTTGCTGCCCCGGCGGCGGTTGAGGCCATTTTGCGCGATGACCGTAAAGGGCGGAAGAACCAGCGCGGTTTTTATCTGTATCCGGCGGGCAAGAAAAAAGGCGGCAAAAAAGCCGATCCGGCGATTTACACCCTGCTGCAGGTGGACCCCCGTGAAGATCAGTCCGCTACCGTGATAGCCCGCCGCTGTGCCCTGATGATGCTCAATGAGGCGGCGCGCTGCCTGGATGAGTCGGTCATCGGCAGCGTACGGGACGGGGATATTGGCGCGGTATTTGGCATTGGTTTCCCGCCGTTCCTCGGTGGACCATTCCGCTATATGGACAGTGTCGGTATCCCGGCCCTGGTGCGTGAACTGGAACAACTGCGCAGCCGTTACGGTGAGCGCTTCGCACCTTGCCCGCTGTTATTGCAGATGGCCGAAGATAACCGCTCTTTCTGGCAAGCAGGGGAACCCCCGCAGCATGAAGTCGTCAAAGTAGCGTGATAGACTGGTTTCGTGGAACGGCTGTTGCACATTTTGTAAGCATATATTGACTATACTTGCAGCTATGCGGTAAAAAACAGCGTTCCATTCGACGTACGGATAAGGCACAATGCCGGGCCGCCTTCGGGCTGTCTTCACCTGCCTGCTGGCAGAGTGGCATAGCCCGAAAGGCGTTTCTGGTTAACAAAAGCGGTGCAATATGCAAGTTTTTATCATGCGTCACGGCGACGCTGCTCTCGATGCCGCCAGTGATGCGGTTCGTCCTCTGACCGCAACCGGTTGTGACGAAACCCGGCTGATGGCCACCTGGCTGAAAAGCCAACAGGTTAAAATCGATTGCGTTCTGGTGAGCCCTTTTCTGCGCGCGGAACAAACGCTGGAAATTGTCGGGGAAACCTTAACGCTGCCTCCGCAAACGGATGTGCTTGCCGAATTAACCCCATGCGGTGACGTGGGCCAGGTTGGGGATTATCTTGAAGTCCTTGCCGGAAAAGGGATTAACAACGTACTGGTGGTGTCGCATTTACCGCTGGTGGGGTATCTGGTCTCAGAGCTGTGCCCCCAGGAGGCGCCGCCCATGTTCTGTACCTCTTCTGTCGCCAGCGTAACGCTGGACGAAGCAGGTAACGGCGTTTATAACTGGCAGATGAACCCCTGTAATCTTAAAGTCGCGAAAGCGATTTGATGCCATCGCCAGCATAGCGACGATAATATTTGGGTTATCCCCGAATAAAATAATAAGGGCCACATCATGTGGCCCTTATTGTTTCTGGCATATCCGCAGGCCCTTACTTCAGGGGAGTTCCGGGGGCTGCCACTCTTCAACCTCAATCAGCACCAGCAGCGCCGCATCACCACCATAGGTTTTCGGGGCCTGGTGAAATGCCGTAACGTGTGGATGCTGGGCCAGCCACAGCGGGGTTTGTTGTTTGAGAATATGCTTCCCGTGGCCGTGCATCACGCACACACAGAACAGATGCTCCCGGCGGCAGGCAGCGATCAGCGCCCCCAGTTCCTGCTTGGCCTGGCGCTGGGTCAGACCGTGAAGATCTAAATACAGCTCCGGGGAGTAATCACCGCGGCGTAATTTTTTCAGTTCAAAATGGCTCACCCCGTCACGTACGTAACGCACCGGGCCTTCGCTGGACAGCAGCGGCTGAAACTCGTCGGAAAAGTAGTGGCTGTTATCCACCTGCTCCTGGATCAGGCGTTTTTCCGGCACGTCAGTCAGTTTTTTACGCAGCGGGCGGTGGACAATCGTATCCTGCTTCAGCTCCCGGGTGCCGCGCATTAAGTCGCGGAATAACGTCTGATCTTCACGGCTTAGGGTGGGTTTCTTTTTCATCTCGCTCTCAATTCCTGTAACTCGCAGGCCATTTTACTCAGTTTGCGCCCGGGCGCTAAATAAAACCCCGTATCTGATTAACGGTGTCTGCTGATTTGTCGCCGTGTTCATGGCAAACTAGCGCGGTATTAATCAGCACGCACCGCCTGCGGAGGGCACAGTGGATAAAATTTTCGTCGATGAGGCAGTCAGTGAGCTGCATACCATTCAGGACATGCTGCGTTGGGCAGTGAGCCGTTTTAGCGCAGCCAATATCTGGTACGGCCACGGGACCGATAACCCCTGGGACGAAGCGGTCCAACTGGTATTGCCGACCCTCTACCTGCCACTGGATATTCCTGAGGATATGCGCAACTGCCGTTTGACCTCCAGCGAACGCCACCGCATTGTCGAGCGCGTGATCCGCCGGATCAACGATCGTATCCCGGTCGCCTATTTAACCAATAAAGCCTGGTTTTGCGGCCACGAATTTTATGTGGATGAGCGGGTTCTGGTGCCGCGCTCCCCGATTGGCGAGTTGATCAACAACCAATTCCAGGGCCTGGTGGATAACCCGCCTCAGCTGATCCTGGATATGTGTACCGGTAGTGGCTGTATCGCTGTGGCCTGTGCCTATGCCTTCCCGGATGCTGAAGTCGACGCCGTGGATATTTCGGTGGATGCGCTGGCCGTTGCGGAGCAGAACATTGCCGCACACGGGATGGAACATAACGTTACGCCGATCCGCTCGGATCTGTTTCGGGATCTGCCGCAGGTGCCCTACGACATTATCGTCACCAACCCGCCTTATGTGGATGCAGAAGACATGGATGACCTGCCGGACGAATATAAATTCGAGCCTGAGCTGGGCCTGGCTTCTGGCAAAGATGGCTTAAAACTGACCCGCCGCATTCTGGCCTGCGCGCCAGACTACCTTGCTGAAAACGGGGTGTTAATTTGTGAGGTCGGTAACAGCATGGTACATCTGATGGAGCGGTATCCAGAGGTGCCGTTCACCTGGCTGGAGTTTGATAACGGCGGTGACGGCGTCTTTATGCTGACCCGGCAGCAGTTGCTGGATGCGCGTAGCCATTTCAGCATCTACCGGGATTAACACCACGCCTTGCGGGTGCCCAGGCGCCCGTCTGAACAGCTGACGACGATAACGACAACGGTAAAGGAGCCGTGATGGCTGGGAACAGTATTGGACAATTTTTTCGCGTAACCACATTTGGTGAATCCCACGGCCCGGCGCTGGGTTGTATTGTTGATGGTGTACCGCCGGGCATTGCGCTTAGCGAAGCCGATCTGCAACACGATCTCGACCGCCGCCGCCCTGGCACCTCCCGCTATACCACCCAACGCCGGGAACCGGATCAGGTTAAAATCCTCTCCGGGGTATTTGATGGCGTGACCACCGGCACCAGCATTGGCTTGCTTATCGAGAACACCGATCAGCGCTCTCAGGATTACAGCGCCATCAAAGACCTGTTCCGCCCGGGCCATGCGGATTATACCTACGAACAAAAATACGGCCTGCGCGATTACCGCGGCGGCGGGCGTTCTTCCGCCCGCGAAACCGCCATGCGCGTTGCCGCCGGGGCGATTGCCAAGAAATACCTCGCCGCGAAACACGGCATTGTTATCCGCGCCTGCCTGACCCAGATGGGGGATATCCCGCTGGCTATCAACGACTGGGACAGCGTTGAAGAAAACCCGTTCTTCTGCCCGGACCCTGCGCAGGTAGAAGCACTGGACGAGCTGATGCGCGCCCTGAAAAAAGAAGGCGATTCCATTGGTGCCAAAGTCACCGTGGTGGCTGATAATGTCCCTCCAGGCCTTGGCGAGCCGGTATTTGACCGCCTCGATGCCGATATCGCCCACGCGCTGATGAGCATCAACGCGGTAAAAGGGATTGAGATCGGTGACGGTTTTGGCGTGGTCGGGCTGCGCGGCAGTGAAAACCGCGATGAGATCACCCGGGAAGGCTTCCAGAGTAACCACGCGGGCGGCATTCTGGGGGGCATCAGTAGCGGCCAGCAAATTGTCGCCACTATCGCCCTGAAACCCACCTCCAGCATTATGGTGCCCGGTCGCACCCTTAACCGCGCCGGGGAAGAGGTTGACATGGTAACCCGTGGCCGCCATGACCCCTGTGTTGGCATCCGTGCGGTGCCGATTGCGGAAGCGATGATGGCGATTGTTCTGTTAGATCATTTACTGCGCCAGCGGGCGCAAAATGCGGATGTGGCGTGCACGCTTCCGCGCTGGTAATGGTAATGAAAAAAGTGTGTTGTGCGTTGCTGGCCCTGGCGGCCAGCGCTGCTGCCTGGGGCGCGACCCCGTGGCAGAAAATATCCCATCCTATTCCGGGGTCGCCGCAGTCCATCGGTTCTTTCGCCAATGGCTGTATTATCGGCGCCCAGCCGCTGGCGCTTGATTCACCGGATTATCAGGTGATGCGTACTGACCAGCGGCGCTATTTCGGCCACCCGGATCTGCTGGCGTTTATTGGCCGCCTTAGTGCCCAGACCCATCAGCGCGGGCTGGGGACATTGCTGATCGGCGATATGGGCATGGCTGCCGGCGGGCGCTTTAGCAGCGGCCACGCCAGCCACCAGATTGGCCTGGACGTGGATATTTTCCTGCAATTACCTCAGGCCCGCTGGACCCAGGCGCAATTGCTTAAGCCCCAGGCGCTGGATCTGGTGAATGCCAGCGGTAAGGATGTTTCGGATCGTCTCTGGCAGCCCCAGATTGGCCAGCTGATTAAGCTGGCGGCACAGGATAACGAGGTCACGCGGATTTTCGTTAACCCGGCCATTAAACAGCGGCTGTGTGAAGATGCCGGCAGTGATCGGGATTGGCTACATAAGGTGCGCCCGTGGTTTGGCCACCGTGCCCATATGCACGTGCGGCTGCGTTGCCCGGCGGGGAGCCTGGAGTGCCAGGATCAGCCGGCACCGCCACCAGGGGATGGCTGTGGTGCGGAGCTGCAAAGCTGGTTTGAGCCACCGAAACCGGGCAGCACACCACCGGTGAAAAAATCGCCACCGCCGTTACCGCCGTCTTGTCAGGCCTTGCTGGATGAGCATGTGCTGTGATGGCCCTGGCGTATAGATAAACCATAAACCCGAAATCGGTACTGCCGGTTTCGGGTTTTATTTTGCTAAAAATAATCATCAGACAGGGGAGCACGTGGACATTCTGGACAGCTTTTTTATGGTATCGCCACTGATGCTGGTGGTGTTATTTTTTGCGGCGTTGCTGGCCGGGTTTATTGATGCCCTTGCCGGAGGCGGCGGGCTGATCACTGTTCCGGTGCTGATGGCGGTGGGCTTTTCACCGGCCCATGCTCTGGCCACCAATAAACTTCAGGCCTGCGGCGGCTCCCTCTCCGCCAGCCTCTATTTTATCCGCCAGCGGGTAGTGAACCTGAAAGAGCAGCGCCTGAATATCCTGATGACGTTTATCGGTTCGATGACCGGCGCCTTACTGGTCCAGCATATCCAGGCGTCACTGCTGCGCCAGATTTTGCCACTGCTGATTATCGGTATCGGGCTCTATTTTCTGCTGATGCCGCGCCTCGGCGAGGAAGATCGCCAGCGCCGCTTACATGGCTTGCCCTTTGCGCTGGTGGCCGGGGGCTGTGTTGGCTTTTATGATGGCTTTTTTGGCCCCGGTGCCGGGTCATTTTATGCGCTGGCATTTGTTACGCTTTGCGGGTATAACCTCGCCAAATCAACCGCGCACGCCAAAGTGCTGAACGCCACCTCCAATCTCGGCGGGCTGCTGCTGTTTATGCTCGGCGGGCAGGTGATTTGGGGTACCGGTTTAGTGATGATGGCCGGCCAGTTTTGCGGCGCCCGCATGGGCTCGCGCCTGGTGCTGAGCAAAGGGCAGCAGTTAATCCGGCCGATGATTGTGATTGTCTCCGCCGTGATGAGCGCCAAACTGTTATTTGATAGCCACGGGCAGCAACTGCTGCAATGGCTGGGATGGATATAATGACCTGCAGTGAGCAACACCATTACCAGCAGATGATTGATATTTTCAACCACTGCTTTGCTGATGAATACAATACCCGGCTGATCAAAGGGGACGACGAGCCCATTTATCTGCCGGCGGATGAGACGGTGCCTTACCATCGCATCGTGTTTGCCCATGGCTACTACGCCAGCGCCATCCATGAAATTTCCCACTGGTGTATTGCCGGCAAGGCACGCCGTGAGCAGGTGGACTTTGGTTACTGGTATTGCCCGGACGGGCGCGATCAGCAAACCCAGAGCCAGTTTGAGAATGTTGAAGTTAAACCCCAGGCCCTGGACTGGTTATTCTGTGTGGCGGCGGGTTTCCCGTTTAATGTCAGCTGTGACAACTTAAACGGAGATATTGAACCAGACCGGATTGCCTTCCAGCGCCGGGTCCACGCCCAAGTGATGACCTGGCTGGAGCAGGGGATACCGGCACGCCCGGCGCGGTTAATCAGCGCCCTGCGTGACTATTATAAAACGCCGCCACTGGCTGCTGAGCAGTTCCCGTGGCCGGAAGATATAAACTGATGCTATGCACTATGATGGAGACACGATGATCGCGGAATTTGAAAGCCACATACTGGCGCTGATTGACGAGATGGTGGAACACGCCAGTGATGATGAACTCTTTGCCAGCGGTTATCTGCGTGGCCATCTCACCCTGGCCGTGGCTGAGCTGGAGCACGACATGGGGCAAACCCCGGAAGCCCTGAATGCCCAGGTGGTCCACAGTATTGAAAAAGCGATCCAGGCCGGTGAACTGACCCCCCGGGATCGTGTTCTGGTACAGGAGATGTGGGCCGGGCTGTATCAGCAGGCCCACCAGCGCTAATCCCCTTAGCGCCGGATAAAAACGCCAGGTCTCCCTGGCGTTTTTTTTATACCTGGCGGCCTTTCAGTAACTTACGTACCCACATCCGGTTAGGGTTGAGGGCGGCGAGGGTATCCGCATCCAGCGGTAATGGCTCACCGTGCATCTGGGAGGCCAGCAACTCTGCCGCCAGCGGCGCACTGCATAACCCCCGGGAGCCCAGGGCACCAAGCACAAACAGATCCGGGTGGACTGGCGCGCTGAGGGCGGTACTGCGATCGCTCGCCAGCCCGGCATAAGCCTCCAGGGTGGCGCGGTAATCCGGGGCATTCCCCACTAGCGGCAGGTGATCGCGGATCGCCCCGCGCACTCCGCTACGGGCCAGCCCGGCACTGATGTCCACCTCTTGCACCCAGTCTGCCTCCGGCAGGCAATTGACCAGGCGCTGGCGGTTCTGCTGCTGGTCCTCATCCCGGTAGCCGGTATCGCTGCTGCCGCGATGATAACTGGCGCCGATGCAGTGCTGCCCGGTGGCCGGGTTGTGTGGTGTCAGGTAACCGTCATAACACAGTACCTGGCGGAGCCGGGTCAATACCGCGGTGGTGGGGATATGGCTGACCTGGCCGGCTACCGCATACAGCGGCAGTTCGGCGGTTTGGGGAAACTGGCACAGTTGCCAGCCGTTGGCCAGTACCACCACCGGGTGGTGCGCCTGCTGCCCACTGCTGAAGGCCAGTTCCCATTCGTCATGGTCACGGCGCAGCCCGCTAACGGTATGGCCATAGTGCAGTATCGCCCCCTGTGCGGCGGCGCGGGCAAACAGCGCCGCGGTCAACTGGGCCGGGCTTAACCAGCCCCCAGCCGGGTAGTGGATCCCGTCGCAACCGGTGGCGAGGCCGCATCGTTCAGCACTGGCGGCAGCGGGCAGTGGCTGGGCGAGGGCTTCCGGCAACGAGAGCGACAGCATCTGGCTGATTTTATGAGTGCTTTTTTCATCCCAGGCCAGTTGCGTTACCCCGCACCACTGGTGGTCAAAGGTGACCGGCTGGCTGTCATATTCCCGCCGGGCAAAGGTAAAGGCGGCGCTGAAGAACCGGGTCAGGGCCGGGTCGTGCTGGCTTAGCAGCGGGTAAATCGCCCCCTGATGGTTGCCGCTGGCGCCCTGGGCGGGCCGATCATCGGCGCAGTATACGGTGACCTTCCAGCCCCGTAATTGCAGTTTTAGCGCCAGCAGGGCACTGGCAATACCGCCGCCGATAATCGCCGCCTGCCGCGCGCTGGCTGGGGCCCGGTGATACCAGGGGGCGGTAGCGGGCTGGGGGACCTCGGCGCCCAGCGCCCCGACCAGCATCTCCCGCTTGCGGCCAAAGCCTTTTTGTTTCCGCATGGTGAAACCGGCTTCTATTAACCCACGGCGGACGAAGCCTGCGCAGGTAAATGTCGCCACGGTGCCGCCTGCCCGGGCAAGGTGGGCCATGGCATTAAATAGGTGTGGGGTCCACATCTCCGGGTTTTTTGACGGCGCAAAACCGTCCAGGAACCAGGCATCCACCTGATGACGCGTGCTGTCATCCAGTTGAGTGAGGGTGTCGTTAATATCCCCGAACCACAAATCCAGGGTGATCCGTCCCCCGTCGAGCAGCAGGCGGTGGCAGCCGGGCAACGGCAGTGGCCACTGGGCCTGAAGCTGCCCGGCCCAGGGGGCCAGCTCCGGCCAGTGACTGTGGGCGAGGGCCAGATCCTGCGGGGTGAGGGGGAATTTTTCAAAGCTAATAAAATGCAGGCGCTGTAGCGTGGCATCGGGCATCTGCTGGCTAAATGCGTCGAATGCCTGCCACAGGGTGAGAAAGTTCAGACCGGTGCCAAACCCGCTTTCGGCAACCACAAATGAGTCCCGCGGATGGGTGGCGAAACGGGCCGGGATCTGATTGCCGCCGAGAAAGACATAGCGGGTTTCTTCCAGCCCGTTATCCCGGGAAAAATAAACATCGTCGAATTCTCGGGATACAGGTGTACCCTCATCGTCAAACCGCAGGTTGGCGGGTTGTATAGTGGTTTGTTTCACGTAAGTTGCTCGTGTGACAGGCTGTAGGGCGATCTTAACCAGCCATGTGGGCGGGCGCAAATTTATAGAGATTTTGCCTGATCGGACTTGTTCGGCGTACAACTGTACGCTATTGTGCCTTCCGATTCTTAAATTTCTATGTACGACTTATAGAGGGTATTGAATGAAACGTGCAGTGATTACTGGCCTGGGCATCGTTTCCAGCATCGGTAATAACCAGCAGGAAGTCCTGGCGTCTCTGCGTGAAGGGCGCTCCGGGATCACTTTCTCTCAGGAATTCAGCGATGCCGGTATGCGTAGCCACGTATGGGGCAACGTTAAACTGGATACCACGGGTCTTATCGACCGCAAAGTGGTCCGTTTCATGAATGACGCCTCCATCTACGCCTACCTCTCCATGCAGCAGGCAGTGCAGGATGCTGGTCTGAAGGAAGAGGTTTATCAGAATAATCCGCGCGTGGGCTTGATTGCCGGGTCCGGCGGTTCTTCCAAATCTCAGGTCTTCGGTGCGGACGCAATGCGTAGCCCGCGCGGCCTGAAAGCGGTTGGCCCATACGTGGTCACTAAAGCCATGGCCTCTGCAGTTTCTGCCTGCCTGGCAACACCGTTTAAAATCCACGGCGTGAACTACTCTATCAGCTCCGCGTGTGCGACTTCCGCACACTGCATCGGTAGTGCGGTGGAACAGATTCAACTGGGCAAACAGGATATCGTGTTTGCCGGCGGCGGCGAAGAGCTGTGCTGGGAAATGGCCTGCGAATTTGACGCCATGGGCGCGCTGTCAACGAAATATAACGACACGCCGGAAAAAGCCTCCCGTACTTATGACGCACACCGCGATGGTTTCGTTATCGCTGGCGGCGGCGGTATGGTTGTGGTTGAAGAGCTGGAACACGCGCTGGCGCGCGGTGCGCACATCTACGCTGAAGTGGTTGGCTATGGCGCCACCTCTGACGGCGCCGATATGGTTGCGCCGTCTGGTGAAGGTGCGGTGCGCTGCATGAAGATGGCGATGGACGGTGTGGACACCCCTATCGACTATCTGAATACCCACGGTACTTCTACCCCGGTTGGCGACGTGAAAGAACTGGGTGCTATCCGTGATGTGTTTGGCGACAACACTCCGGCAATGTCCGCCACTAAAGCGATGACGGGCCACTCTCTGGGTGCTGCCGGTGCACAGGAAGCGATCTACTCGCTGCTGATGCTGGAACACGGCTTTATTGCCCCGAGCATCAACATCGACGAGATGGACGAGCAGGCAAAAGGCATGAACATCATCACGGAGCCGACAGAGCGTAAGCTGAATACCGTGATGTCTAACAGCTTCGGCTTCGGCGGGACTAACGCCACCCTGGTGATGCGTAAATACAGCGCATAATCAGCGGAAAACTGTGACATAAAGGGGCTAATTAGCCCCTTTTTCGTTGCGGTGTGCATTGACTCTGGCTTCCGGAGCGGGCACACTTCTTGCCCTCAACAATACCGCCCGGTATTGCGTAAGCGTTCCACGTCAACCAACGCGCCTTAAACCTGATTATCGGGTGGAGAAGGCGTGGTCTGTCCTCGCCTTACTTCTCAACATGGGAGTAAAGCTGAATGTCTGTTGCTACGCAGCAAACACTGTCTGCCGGCGCCACTAGCGCCAGCAAAAAACCGTCTGGCAATAATGTTGCGCTTTTCCGTATTGCCTTTGCGGTATTTCTGACCTATTTAACCGTCGGGTTACCCCTGCCGGTGATCCCGCTGTTTGTCCACCAGGAGCTGGGCTATGGCAATACCATGGTGGGTATCGCCGTGGGGATCCAGTTCCTGGCCACGGTACTCACCCGGGGGTATGCCGGCCGCCTGGCGGATCAACGGGGGGCAAAACGCACCGTGATGCAGGGCATGGTGGCTTGTGCCCTGGCGGGGGGCGCCTGGCTACTGGCGGCACTGCTACCGGTTTCGATGCCGGTAAAATTTGCCCTGCTGTTGCTCGGGCGGCTGATCCTCGGGGTAGGGGAGAGCCAGCTACTGACCGGCACCCTGACCTGGGGAATGGGTCTGGTGGGGCCGGGCCGCTCCGGTAAGGTCATGTCCTGGAACGGGATGGCGATTTACGGTGCCCTGGCGGTGGGGGCACCGCTGGGGCTGATGCTCCATAACCGCTACGGGTTTGCCACCCTGGCCATTGTCACCATGTGCCTGCCGCTGCTGGCGTGGCTATTTAATGGCGGGGTGAAAAAAGTTGCCCCCCAGAAAGGCGAGCGGCCGCCGCTGCGCCGGGTGGTGGGGCAAATCTGGCAGCCTGGCCTGGGGCTGGCGCTCCAGGGGGTTGGCTTTGCGGTGATTGGCACCTTTGTGTCGCTGTTCTTTATGTCCCGGGGCTGGGCGATGGCCGGATTTACCCTGACGGCGTTCGGCGGGGCATTTGTGCTGATGCGTATCCTCGGCGGCTGGATGCCGGACCGCTTTGGCGGGGTGCGGGTGGCTATTGGCTCGCTGGTGATTGAAATGGCGGGCTTGCTGGTGCTCTGGCTGTCTCAGGATGCCTGGATGGCGATGCTGGGGGCGGCGCTGACGGGGTTTGGCTGCTCGCTGGTGTTCCCGGCGCTGGGGGTTGAGGTGGTGAAACGGGTGCAGCCGCAGGTGCGGGGGACGGCGCTGGGGGGCTATGCGGCGTTCCAGGATATCTCTTACGCCGTTACCGGTCCGCTGACGGGCATCCTTGCCACATCGTTTGGTTATGCGTCGGTCTTTCTGGCCGGGGCAATATCCGCCCTGGTGGGCATTGTGGTTACCCTGATAGCTTTTCGGAAAGCGCCATCGTCTGATGCTGAGCCACCCCGGGGCTAATCCCGGGGGGCTACCATAAATACCACATCACAAAACACAGCATTATCAGCAGGATCAACCCGACGGCGGGCCTGCTGAATATCCTGGTCAGGGCACCGGGCGGCTCCGGTGTCTCGCTCCAGGCGTTATCGTCCGGTAGGTGGGCGGGCCCCATGCGTTTCTTGTAGAGCATATTCAGGGCAACCAGCGCCTGGGCCTGGGTCAGCGCCGCCTGATCGTCTTTTTTAAAATGGTTGCTGACATAGTGGCTAATGGTCTGCCATTCCGCTTCATCCATCGGCTTTTTCAGCACCCCCTGCACATTGTGCAGGGTGGGGGCGGTTATCTCGGTCAGCGACTGGCGTGCCTGTAACCAGTTAGTAAACAGCGGGTAGTAACGTACCGGGATCGGCTCGCCGATACGGCGGCTGGCCATATGCAGCATCGTCTGCCAGATAGCCCGGGATGACTCGCCGGTCGTCGCCGCCAGCTTGCTGACCGACTGGCTCAGGGCGCAGTGTTCGGCGGGCAGCAGCGGCCGCCCGGAAGCCTGGCGGACCTGCAGCTCGGGGATGGACAGCTCGCCGTTCTGGAGCAGTGTCAGGATTTGCTGGATCTGTCCGGCGGTTAGCTGGCTCAGTACCGATTGCCCGAAATGCTCCCGGATATACAGGCTGACAGCCCGTCGGTTGTTTCCCTGTTGCAACAGCTGTGTCAGCTGCACCATCTGGTGGCGATCACCGACGGTCTCTTTTGCCTGGCGTAAGCGTTGGCTCAGGCACTGCTCTGCGGCAGTAAAATGCACTGACATCAGCGGTGTGTTAACCGCTAAGCGCATATCATGTTTTACACCAGCCCACACCTCCGGCGCCTGCTGGTGGGTGAGGGCCATGATTCTGGTAATCAGGCTTTCCAGGACAGTACGTTGCTGCCCGGTTAACGGCCCGGTGTCTTTTCCAGAGGTAAGTGATGCGGAGCCATCACCAGGAGGCTGGGCAGGTGAGCCCGGGATGGGGTGCATAATATGATAATCCTTCACTCGCGATAACAATAAACATTCGCCTGGGGCGTTGGTATGCCTGGCGGCGAGATTATGGCACACTTATGCATAATCCTCCCGTACACACAGGTATTGTGACGTGAAAATTATTGTTGACGAAAATATGCCCTATGCCCGCGCGCTTTTTAGCCGGTTAGGGGAAGTACATGCGGTACCCGGCCGCCCGCTGCCGGAAGGGGTCCTGGACGATGCTGATGCGCTGATGGTGCGCTCGGTCACCCGGGTGAATGCCGATTTGCTGGCCGGTAAACCGGTCAAATTTATCGGCACCGCGACTGCCGGGACCGATCATGTTGATCAGCACTGGCTGCGCCAGGCCGGGCTGGGCTTTTCCGCCGCACCGGGCTGCAATGCCATTGCGGTGGTGGAGTATGTGTTTTCCGCCCTGCTGATGCTGGCGGAGCGTGACGGTTTTGCGTTGCAGGATCGCACCGTGGGCATTGTCGGGGTTGGCAATGTCGGGGGCCGCTTACAGGCACGCCTTGAAGCCCTCGGCATTCGCACGCTGTTATGCGATCCGCCCCGGGCGGACAACGGCGACGCCGGTGAATTTCTGCCGCTGCAAACTCTGGTTGAGCAGGCGGATATTCTGACCTTCCACACCCCGCTGTTTAAAGACGGCCCATACAAGTCACTGCACCTGGCGGACGACGCGCTGCTGCGCCAGTTAAAACCGGGCACTATCCTGATTAACGCCTGCCGTGGCCCGGTGGTGGATAATGCCGCGCTGCTGAACTGCCTTAACGATGGCCAGGATCTGCACGCGATCCTCGATGTCTGGGAGCCTGAACCCGCCCTGAATACCGACCTGCTGGCGAAAGTTGAGATTGGCACGCCGCATATCGCCGGTTATACCCTGGAAGGTAAGGCCCGGGGCACCACCCAGGTGTTTGAGGCATTCAGCCAGTTTATTGGCCAGCCGCAACAGATTGAACTGAACAGCCTGTTGCCCATCCCGGATGTTGTGTCGGTGCAGGTGCACGGGCCGATAACCCAGCCAGTGCTAAAACGTCTGGCGCATCTGGTGTATGATGTGCGCCGCGACGATGCGCCGCTGCGGCGGGTTGCGGCTATGGCGGGCGAGTTCGACAAATTGCGTAAGAATTATGTTGAGCGCCGGGAATGGTCCTCGTTACGCGTCGAATGTGATGATGCCACCAGCGCCGCGCTGCTAAACAAACTGGGTTTTACCGCCGTTTATCTGGCAGCACAGTAACCTTTGCTATCATCCCGCATCCTGCGTGGTATCACCGCGCGGGATGTTTTTCCATTTCTATTCTGGAGTAAACCACCATGTCTGAAGGCTGGAATATTGCCGTACTGGGCGCCACTGGCGCTGTAGGTGAAGCCTTAATTGAACTGCTGGCTGAGCGTCAATTCCCGGTGGGTGAATTATATGTGCTGGCCAGTGCGGACAGCGCCGGGGAAACGGTGCGTTTCGCCGGTAAAACGCTGCGCGTAGAAGATGCTGCGGCGTTCGAATGGTCCCAGGCCCAACTGGCGTTCTTTGTCGCCGGGCCCCAGGCCAGCGCCAGCTATGCCGAAGAGGCCACCAATGCCGGGTGCCTGGTTATCGACACCAGCGGCGTGTTTGCCCTCGAACCGGATGTTCCTCTGGTGGTGCCGGACGTTAACCCGCATGTGCTGGCGGACTACCGTAACCGTAATCTGGTGGCAGTGGCGGATAGCTTGACCTGCCAGCTGCTGTCGGCGCTGAAACCGCTGATTGAGCAAGGCGGTCTGTCCCGTATCCAGGTCACCAGCCTGCTGTCTGCGTCTGCCCACGGTAAAGCGGCGGTGGATGCCCTGGCGGGCCAAAGTGCGCGCCTGCTGAACGGGATGCCCATCGATGAAGACGACCATTTTGGCCGCCAACTGGCGTTTAACATGTTGCCGCTGCTGCCGGATAGCGAAGGCAGCGTGCGCGAAGAGCGCAGCGTGGTTGACCAGGTACGCAAAGTGTTGCAGGACGACGGCCTGCTGATTTCCGCCAGTTGTGTCCAGTCCCCGGTGTTTTACGGCCACGCCCAGATGGTCAGTTTTGAGGCGATGCGCCCGCTCTCTGCCCAGGAAGCCCGGGATGCATTAACCCTCAGCGAAGATATCAGCGTGTCTGATGACTCCACCTACCCGACCCAGGTGGGGGATGCTTCCGGCAACGCACTGCTGTCTGTGGGCTGTATTCATAACGATTATGGCATTCCGGAACAGCTGCAGTTCTGGTCGGTGGCGGATAACGTCCGCTTTGGCGGCGCGCTGATGGCGATTAAAACCGCGGAAAAACTCCTGCAGGAGTATCTGTACTGATGTCTGACCAGCCAGTAGCGCCACGTTACAAGATAGCCCTCGGCATCGAGTATGATGGCAGTAAATACTATGGCTGGCAGCGCCAGCAGGAAGTCCCCAGCGTCCAGGAGAAGCTGGAGAAAGCCCTCAGCCAGGTTGCGAATGAGCCGATCACCGTATTTTGTGCCGGGCGCACGGATGCGGGGGTGCACGCCACCGGGCAGGTGGTGCATTTTGAAACCCAGGCGCTGCGTAAAGATGCCGCGTGGACCATGGGGGTGAATGCTAACCTGCCAGGGGATGTGGCCGTGCGCTGGGTTACCGGCGTGGCGGAGGATTTCCATGCCCGCTTTAGCGCCACGGCCCGCCGCTACCGCTACATTATCTATAACCACCGGTTGCGTCCGGCGGTGTTACAGCAGGGGGTGACCCATTTCCACCTGCCGCTGGACGCCGATCGGATGCAGCGCGCGGCCCAGTGCCTGCTGGGTGAAAATGACTTCACCTCATTTCGGGCAGTGCAGTGCCAGTCGCGTACACCCTGGCGCAATGTGCACCATATTCATGTCACCCGTTACGGGTCTTATCTTGTGGTGGATATTAAAGCCAATGCCTTTGTACACCACATGGTGCGCAATATTGTCGGCAGCCTGCTGGAAGTGGGCTGCGGGAATCAGCCGGAAGGCTGGATGGCAGAGTTGCTGGCGCTTAAAGATCGTACCCTGGCGGCGGCCACGGCGCGGGCCGAGGGGTTGTACCTGGTGGCGGTGGACTATCCTGAACGTTTTGGTTTACCGCAACTGCCAATGGGGCCGTTGTTTTTAGCCGACTAATCGAGACAGGCACGCTAATGGATTTTATTCATTTTATTATTGATTTCGTTCTGCATATTGATGTGCATCTGGCGGAGCTGGTGGCGCAGTATGGGGTATGGGTCTACGGGATCCTGTTTCTTATCCTGTTCTGTGAAACCGGCCTGGTGGTGACGCCATTCTTACCGGGGGATTCGCTGCTGTTCGTTGCCGGGGCGCTCTCGGCGTTACCGTCGAACGATCTGCATGTCCACACCATGGTGACCATGATGGTGATTGCCGCGGTACTGGGGGATGCGGTGAACTACACCATTGGCCGGTTATTTGGTCAGAAGTTGTTCAGTAACCCGAATTCTAAGATCTTTCGCCAGAGTTATCTTGATAAGACTCACGAGTTTTATGCAAAGCATGGCGGAAAAACAATTATTCTGGCACGATTCGTTCCGATTGTGCGGACGTTCGCACCGTTTGTTGCGGGTATGGGCCATATGTCATATCGCCACTTTGCGGCGTATAACATTGTTGGCGCCGTGCTGTGGGTGTTACTGTTCACCTATGCTGGCTATTTCTTCGGTAACTTCCCGATGGTGCAGGAAAACCTTAAATTGTTGATCGTGGCAATTATTGTGGTGTCTGTCCTTCCCGGGGTCGTGGAAATTATCCGCCATAAACGTAGGGCTGCTCGCCAGATAAAATAAAACAATTCGGCGCTTTGACCACTTTTTTATCCAAAGTGGTGCGCCATTATGTTTTAATGAACAGCATTTGTGGTCTGTGAGGGGCAAAAATGGCATCATGCGCCCCCACAGAAAAACTGGCATTGACCAGGTTCAGGCAGAAAGGTTATCAATGAGCTGGATTGAACGAATTCTCAACAAAAGCAATGTAACCCCCACCCGTCGGGCGAATATCCCGGAAGGTGTGTGGACTAAGTGCGATAGCTGTGGTCAGGTTCTGTACCGCGCGGAGCTGGAACGCAACCTCGAGGTCTGCCCCAAGTGTGATCACCATATGCGTATGGCTGCCAGAGAGCGTCTGAATACGCTGCTGGATGAAGGATCCATGGTGGAACTGGGTAGCGAGCTTGAGCCGAAAGATGTGCTGAAGTTTAAAGACTCGAAGAAATACAAAGATCGTCTGGCAACAGCACAGAAAGAAACCGGCGAAAAAGACGCGCTGGTGGTAATGAAAGGCACATTATATGGCATGCCGGTGGTTGCGGCGGCCTTTGAGTTTGCGTTTATGGGCGGTTCCATGGGCTCGGTTGTCGGCGCGCGTTTTGTCCGCGCTGTGGAACAGGCACTGGAAGCCAATTGCCCGCTGATCTGTTTCTCCGCCTCCGGCGGTGCCCGTATGCAGGAAGCACTGATGTCGCTGATGCAGATGGCAAAAACCAGCGCCGCGCTGGCAAAAATGCAGGAACGCGGTCTGCCGTATATTTCGGTACTGACTGACCCGACCATGGGCGGGGTGTCTGCCAGCTTTGCTATGCTGGGTGATCTGAATATTGCGGAGCCCAAAGCCCTGATAGGCTTTGCGGGGCCGCGGGTTATTGAACAGACTGTGCGTGAGAAACTGCCGCCGGGATTCCAGCGCAGTGAGTTTCTGATCGAAAAAGGCGCGATTGATATGATAGTGCGCCGTCCGGAAATGCGTTTCAAGCTGGCCAGTATCCTGGCGCGGCTGATGAACCTGCCGGCACCGGACCCCGACGACACGCACCGTGTACCGGTTGAATCCGCTGAACCGGAACAAGGTAACGACGCCTGACAGTAAGAGCAGGGCAGGTCACGGACCTGCCCTTTTTTATCTCTGAACCACAGAGGCCTGGTTCCAGGCTTCGGGCTCTAATCTCAAATGTAGTGTGAACGGCCATCATGGATAAATTAACTCCTCCTCAGGCCACGTCGCCGCTGGCAACGTGGCTTTCTTATCTGGAACATTTACACAGTAAAACCATTGACCTTGGTCTGGAGCGGGTACGCAAAGTGGCCCAGACCATGGCAATCCTCAAACCGGCGCCGTTTGTTTTTACGGTGGCGGGCACCAACGGCAAGGGCACCACCTGCCGGACCCTGGAAACTGCCCTCACCGCGGCGGGGATGCGGGTCGGCGTTTACAGCTCCCCGCATCTGATTCGCTATACCGAGCGGGTGCGCATTGCGGGCCAGGAGTTACCGGAGTCTGCTCATACCGCGTCATTTGCGGCTATCGAGAGCCAGCGTGGGGAAACCTCCCTGAGCTATTTTGAATACGGTACGCTCTCGGCACTGTGGCTGTTTAAGCAAGCACAACTGGATGTGGTTATCCTCGAGGTGGGCCTCGGGGGCCGCCTGGATGCCACCAATATCGTTGACAGCGATGTGGCGGTGGTTACCAGTATTGCCCTTGATCATACCGACTGGCTGGGGCCGGACCGGGAAAGCATCGGCCGCGAGAAGGCCGGGATCTTCCGCCCCGGGAAACCGGCGGTGGTTGGGGAGCCAGAGATGCCCGGCACCATTGCAGAGGTTGCCCATCAGAAAGGCGCATACCTGCTGCGCCGGGGCGTGGACTGGGATTATCGCGTTGAAGATGACAGCTGGTCATTCCAGGATGGCGCAGGGCAATTAACCAACCTGCCGTTACCGCTGGTGCCTCAACCCAATGCCGCCACGGCGCTGGCGGCCCTGCGCGCCAGTGGCCTGCCGGTGACGGAGCAGCATATCCACCAGGGTATCCTTAACGCCACGCTGCCGGGACGTTTTCAGATAGTTTCTGCCCATCCGCGGGTGATCCTCGATGTGGCCCACAACCCCCATGCGGCACAGTATCTGGCCGGGCGCCTTCGTTCACAGCCGTCCGCAGGCCGTTTACTGGCGGTGATCGGCATGCTGCACGACAAAGATATCGCCGGGACCCTGGCACAGCTGTCTGATTTGGTGGATATTTGGTATTGTGCTCCCCTTGAAGGGCCCCGTGGCGCCAGCGCAGAGCAGCTTACGGAACATCTCGGCGGGGGGACGGTCTATACCAGCGTTGCGGATGCCTGGCATGCGGCGCTGGCAGATGCCCAACCACAGGATACGCTGTTAGTTTGTGGCTCATTTCACACGGTGGCACATGTAATGGAAGTAATGGAGTCGGGGAGATAAGGTGGCGAGTAAATTTCAAAACCGTTTAGTCGGTACGATAGTGCTGGTGGCGCTGGGGGTGATTATTCTGCCCGGGCTGCTGGATGGGCAGAAGAAGCATTATCAGGATGAGTTTGCTGCCATCCCACTGGTACCGAAGCCAGGCGACAAAGATGAACCGGATATGCTGCCGGTGGCGACCCAGGCATTACCGGCCCAGCCGCCGGAAGGGGCCGCTGAAGAAGTGCGCGCCAGCACCGCGTCTAACCCGGCGCTGGATGCCTCGTCACTGCCGGTAGACAGCGGGGCAGGGCTGGATGAAGTGTCCCCGGCGGCCCGTGAAATGGCGAAGCCGCAACAGCCGCCGGCACCACCGAAGCCGTCCACCCAGCCGCAGCCTAAACCACAACCTAAACCACAGCCGAAGCCGCCAGCGGCAGTAGCGAAAACCACTGACCAGGCTGCAGAACGGCTGGCGATGGCCAGTGAGCAATCCGCACCGCCGCCTGCGCCAAAACCGCAGCCGACGGCGGATGATAGTGGCGCCCCGGCGGCGAAAGCCTACGTGGTGCAACTGGGCGCCCTGAAAAACGCTGACAAGGTGAATGAGATTGTTGCCAAACTGCGCGGGGCTGGCTTTAAGGCTTATACATCGCCTTCCACGCCGGTTCAGGGTAAAATCACCCGCATTCTGGTGGGGCCTGAGGCAAACAAAGACAAGCTGAAAGGTTCCCTGGGGCAGCTTCAGCAGCTGTCCGGGCTTAATGGTGTGGTCATGAGCTACAGCGTGCGTTAAGCCGGACAGGTAAAAAATAAGCCCTGTGGCCGGGTGCAGCAGGTCGGTGATTTACCGACAGTTGTGCCCGCCTGCCGGTAAATAGTGATGGCGTTGAAGCCTTTTTCAACGCCATTTTTTATTTGAGCATGGGAAGGAAATCCCTACGCAAACGTTTTCTTTTTCTGTTAGAATTCGCCCGACCGGACGTCAGGGCGGTTTTTCGTAGGATGAGTTCATGGTCTGGATTGATTACGCGATTATTGCGGTTATTGGTTTTTCCTGTCTGGTTAGCCTGATCCGCGGGTTTGTTCGGGAAGCGCTCTCACTGGTTACATGGGGGTGTGCTTTCTTTGTCGCCAGCCATTACTACACATACCTTGCCGTCTGGTTTACGGGTTTTCAAGATGAACTGGTTCGCAATGGCATTGCCATCGGGGCGCTGTTTGTTGCCACGCTGATTGTGGGTGCTATTGTTAATTCTGTCATCAGTACGCTGGTGGAGAGAACCGGCCTGTCGGGGACCGACAGAGTATTAGGGATCTGTTTTGGTGCACTGCGCGGTGTGCTGATAGTCGCTGCTATTCTGTTTTTCCTGGATACCTTCACCGACATGTCGAAAAGTGAGGACTGGCATAACTCCCAGCTGATCCCCAACTTTAGCTTCATCATCAACTGGTTTTTTGATTATCTGAAAGACTCGTCAAGTTTTATACCCCGGTAATGTGGCCTGGGGTGGCTTACTGAGGAAAACAAGATGTGCGGTATTGTCGGTATCGCCGGTGTTATGCCGGTCAACCAGTCTATCTATGACGCGTTATCGGTGCTGCAGCACCGCGGGCAGGATGCCGCTGGCATCATTACCATCGATGCAAACAATTGCTTCCGGTTACGTAAAGCCAATGGTTTGGTGAACGACGTATTCGATGCCCGCCATATGCAGCGTCTGCAGGGCAATATGGGTATTGGCCACGTGCGTTATCCTACTGCCGGTAGTTCCAGCGCATCGGAAGCGCAGCCGTTTTATGTTAACTCCCCCTATGGCATCACCCTGGCACATAACGGCAATCTGACTAACGCGCACGAACTGCGCCGGATGCTGTTTGAAGAAAAACGCCGCCACATCAACACCACGTCAGATTCTGAAGTGTTGCTCAATATCTTTGCCAGCGAGCTGGATAACTTCCGCCACTACCCGCTGGAAGCGGACAACATCTTTGCTGCTGTGGCGGCAACGAATCGTCAGATTCGCGGTGCCTATGCCTGTGTGGCGATGATTATCGGCCACGGTATGGTCGCGTTTCGCGATCCGCACGGTATCCGCCCGCTGGTACTGGGCAAGCGCGATGTGGGCGACGGCCGCACCGAATATATGGTTGCCTCCGAGAGTGTCGCCCTGGACACCCTGGGCTTTGAGTTCCTGCGTGACATCGCCCCTGGTGAAGCTATCTACATCACCGAAAAAGGCCAGCTGTTTACCCGCCAGTGTGCGGATAACCCGGTCAGCAATCCTTGCCTGTTTGAGTTTGTCTATTTCGCCCGTCCTGACTCCTTCATTGATAAGATTTCGGTCTACAGTGCCCGGGTTGGCATGGGGAAAAAGCTGGGTGAGAAAATCGCCCGGGAGTGGGACGATCTGGATATTGATGTGGTTATCCCGATCCCGGAGACCTCCTGCGATATCGCGCTGGAGATAGCCCGCATTCTGGATAAACCATACCGCCAGGGGTTTGTGAAAAACCGCTATGTAGGGCGTACGTTTATCATGCCCGGCCAGCAGTTACGCCGTAAATCAGTACGCCGTAAGCTGAACGCTAACCGTGCGGAGTTCCGGGATAAAAACGTGCTGCTGGTGGATGACTCCATCGTGCGCGGGACCACCTCAGAACAGATCATCGAAATGGCCCGTGAAGCCGGGGCGAAAAAGGTTTATCTCGCCTCTGCGGCACCGGAAATCCGTTTCCCGAATGTCTACGGTATTGATATGCCGAGCGCCACCGAGCTGATTGCCCACGGCCGGGAAGTGGACGAGATCCGCCAGATCATCGGCGCGGATGCGTTGATTTTCCAGGATCTCGATGATCTTATCTCCGCGGTACGGGCGGAAAATCCGGAAATTCAGCAGTTCGAGTGCTCGGTATTTAACGGGGTATACGTCACCAAAGACGTTGACCTGGGCTATCTGGAATACCTTGATGCCCTGCGTAATGACGACAGCAAAGCTATCCAGCGCCAGAACGATCTCGAAAATCTGGAAATGCATAACGAGGGGTGATCCCGCGAGTTGCTGCGCTGATATCACGCCCTGTTACCGCGACAGGGCGTTTTTTTATGGCTGCGCCAGACCGGTGCAGGCTAACGGCCGTTGCCCCATAGCGGCGCCCTTTTGTAACCGTGATCATATCCTGATAATTTTTCGCGCCGTTTGCGCTATTCCGCTACAGCCTGTTCTGGAAAGCTGTTATCTTCAACTTCGCAACAAATGCAACTTTTTATTAACATTAAGGTGGCTTTTGGCCGGGTTGCCAGCCTGGCATGACTCCTGCAATGCAGACAGTGGCTAAAGGCCGTTGCGGGTAAAAGGTCAACGCGCCGCCACAGCACAACACCATACAACAACACAACACAATACAACCTGTGACCATCAGGCAACAGAACCGGATGGCACACCGAAGCTGAGGGGAATTTATGAACAAGCACACGCTTGCGTTATCGCTGCTGGCCAGTATGTTCTGTACCAGCGCACTGGCCGCATTACCGCAGACGGTGAGGATTGGCACTGATGCCACCTATGCCCCGTTCTCGTCAAAAGACGCAAAAGGTGACTTTGTTGGTTTTGATATCGACCTCGGGAACGAAATGTGCAAGCGCATCCAGGTGAAATGCACCTGGGCAGGCACCGATTTTGACTCCCTGATCCCGTCCCTGAAAGCGAAGAAGATAGACGCGATCATCTCTTCGCTGTCGATAACCGAAAAACGCCAGCAGGAGATAGCGTTCTCCTCAAAACTTTACGCGGCGGACTCCCGGCTGATTGCCGCCAAAGGCTCCCCGATCCAGCCAACCCTGGAATCCCTGAAAGGCAAACACGTAGGGGTGTTACAGGGGTCCACCCAGGAAGCCTACGCCAATGAAAAATGGCGCCCGGCCGGGGTCGATGTGGTGGCCTATCAAAACCAGGATCTGATCTATTCTGATCTGGCCGCAGGCCGGCTGGATGCTGCCTTCCAGGACGAAGTGGCCGCCAGCGAAGGTTTCCTGAAACAACCGGCCGGTAAAGATTATGCGTTTGCCGGCCCGGCGGTGAAAGATAAAAAATACTTCGGCGACGGCACCGGTGTCGGGCTGCGCAAAGAAGATACCGCCCTGGCGGCGGCCTTCAGCAAAGCCCTCGACGATCTGCGTAAAGACGGCACATACGCCCGACTGGCGCAGAAGTACTTTAATTTTAATGTTTACGGTGATTGATAGTTTCCCGTAGTCTGTACCCGGCCTGTGATGGGCCGGGTACACCATCGGGCTAACCCAGATGTTGCCCAAAGAGGGTGCATTCGTTACGTATATTTAAACTTTATGGTGCATTAGTTGCGCTATTATAGTGCCCTTGGCTGCGTAACGTTCACTTTACGGTTACTGTATGACCTGGCATGAAACCTGCAGTTTTTCCCTCGTTCAGGAAGAATTTATAAGCGGTAATGCCTTTGGGTGGGTGCTTCGCATCAGGCTATGGCCCGGTGGCCACGGTGCGGTAACCAGGACAGATAGGGTTTTTGAGGAAGAGTAATGAAAAAGCAAATAATCGCCGTTTCTTTAGTGCTGGCATTTTCCAGTGTTTCTACCGCCTTTGCTGCAATCCCGCAGACACTGCGCATCGGTACCGATCCAACGTACGCCCCTTTTGAATCGAAAAACGCCCAGGGTGAGCTGGTCGGTTTTGATATCGATCTGGCCAAAGAACTGTGCCAGCGTATCGATACCAAATGCACCTTTGTGGAAAATCCCCTTGATGCGCTGATTCCTTCCCTGAAGGCGAAAAAAATTGACGCAATCATGTCTTCCCTGTCAATTACCGAAAAACGCCAGCAGGAAATCGCCTTTACGGACAAGCTGTACGCGGCTGACTCCCGGCTGGTGGTGAAAAAGGGGTCCCCCATCCAGCCCACCATTGCGGCGCTGAAAGGCAAGCGCGTGGGGGTGTTACAGGGGACGACCCAGGAAACCTACGGTAATGAGCACTGGGCCCCGCAGGGGATTGAGATTGTCTCTTACCAGGGGCAGGAAAATATCTATTCCGACCTGGTGGCCGGGCGTATTGATGCCGCCTTCCAGGATGAGGTTGCCGCCAGCGAAGGCTTCCTGAAACAGCCGGTGGGCAAAGATTACCAGTTCGGCGGCCCCTCGATTAAAGATGAAAAACTGTTTGGTGTGGGGACCGGTATGGGGCTGCGTAAAGACGACACTGAACTGCGCGCTGCGCTGAATAAAGCCTTTGCCGAGATGCGTAAAGACGGCACCTACGACAAGCTGGCGAAAAAATATTTCGACTTTAATGTCTACGGTGAGTAGGTAGCCGTATTCCGGGGCCTGTCCGTCGGGCAGGCCTTACGTGGTAGCAACTGATAGCGGATATCTACTCATGCTGTATGGTTTTTCCCAGGTGATTTTTCAAGGGGCGCTGGTGACGCTGGAGCTGGCAATCAGCGCTGTTGTACTGGCGGTGATTATTGGGTTGATCGGCGCCGGGGCAAAACTTTCCCGCAATCGCCCGCTGGCATTGATTTTTGAAGCCTATACCACCTTGATTCGCGGCGTACCGGATCTGGTATTAATGCTGCTGATTTTCTACGGTCTGCAAATTGCGCTCAATAGCCTGACCGATGCGCTGGGCGCCGGGCAGATCGATATTGATCCGATGGTGGCCGGTATTATTACCCTTGGTTTTATTTACGGGGCTTATTTTACCGAAACGTTCCGCGGGGCTTATATGGCAGTGCCAAAAGGCCATATTGAGGCGGCGACAGCATTCGGATTTACTGCCGCCAAAACCTTTCGCCGTATTTTATTCCCGGCGATGATGCGCTTTGCTTTGCCCGGCATTGGCAATAACTGGCAGGTGATCCTGAAATCCACCGCCCTGGTATCGCTGCTGGGCCTGGAAGATGTGGTTAAGGCGACCCAACTGGCCGGTAAAAGCACCTGGGAGCCGTTTTATTTTGCCATTGTCTGCGGGGTGATTTATCTGGTGTTCACCACGGTGTCAAATGGGGTTCTGCTGCTGCTTGAACGGCGTTATTCAGTGGGCGTGAAGAGGGCAGAGCTGTGATTGAGATTATTCAGGAATACTGGAAAGCGCTGTTGTGGACTGACGGCTACCGCTTTACCGGGGTCGCCATCACCCTGTGGCTGCTGATTTCCTCTGTGGTGATGGGGGGTATTCTGGCGTTATTTCTGGCCATTGGCCGGGTGTCACGCAATAAATTTATCCAGTTTCCCATCTGGCTGTTTACCTATATTTTCCGCGGTACGCCGCTGTATGTGCAGCTGCTGGTGTTTTACTCCGGCATGTATACCCTGGAAATTGTCAAAGGCACCGAATTGCTGAACGCGTTCTTCCGCAGTGGCCTGAACTGTACTGTGCTGGCGTTAACCCTGAATACCTGTGCCTATACCACGGAAATATTTGCCGGGGCGATCCGCGCGGTGCCCCACGGTGAAATTGAAGCAGGCCGGGCGTATGGTTTCTCTGCGGTGAAGATGTACCGCTGTATTATTTTGCCGTCGGCGTTGCGTACTGCGCTACCGGCCTACAGCAATGAAGTGATCCTGATGCTGCACTCCACGGCGCTGGCGTTTACGGCAACGGTGCCGGATCTGCTGAAGATAGCCCGGGATATTAACTCCGCAACCTATCAGCCCTTTACCGCATTTGGTATTGCCGCCGTGCTGTATTTAATTATCTCTTACGTGCTGATAAGCCTGTTCCGCAAGGCGGAAAAACGCTGGCTACAGCACGTGAAGCCGTCTTCATCGCATTGAGTGATTTACGATGTCAGAAAATAAATTAAACGTTACCGATTTGCATAAGCGTTATGGTGAATTTGAAGTGCTCAAAGGGGTGTCGCTGAAGGCCAATGCCGGGGACGTTATCAGTATTATTGGTTCATCCGGCTCGGGGAAAAGTACCTTTCTGCGCTGCATTAACTTTCTTGAGAAACCCAGCGAAGGCTCAATCAGCGTCAGCAACCAAAATATCAATCTGGTACGCGACACGGATGGCCAGTTGAAGGTTGCCGATAAAAATCAGTTGCGCTTATTGCGTACCCGGCTGACTATGGTGTTCCAGCACTTCAATTTGTGGAGCCACATGACAGTGCTGGAAAATGTCATGGAAGCACCGGTTCAGGTGCTGGGGCTCAGTAAAGCCGAAGCCCGTGAACGGGCGATTACCTATCTGGAAAAAGTCGGCATTGATGAGCGGGCGCGGGCGAAATACCCGGTGCACCTCTCTGGCGGCCAGCAGCAGCGCGTGTCTATTGCCCGGGCACTGGCCATGGAGCCAGAAGTGTTGCTATTCGATGAGCCCACCTCGGCGCTGGATCCCGAGCTGGTCGGTGAAGTATTACGCATTATGCAGAAGCTGGCTGAAGAGGGGAAAACCATGGTGGTGGTCACCCACGAAATGGAGTTTGCCCGCCATGTTTCCAGCCACGTGATTTTCCTGCATCAGGGGAGAATTGAGGAAGAAGGCGCGCCAGAGGCGCTGTTCGGTAATCCTCAGAGCCCCAGGCTGCAACAGTTCTTAAAGGGTTCCCTAAAGTAGCAACGCATGGCAGGGATGCCGATTCCCCCGGTGGCGGATTACCCGGCCACGTCCCGCAGTGCTTCTTCAAGATCATACCAGCGGAAAGCAAACCCGGCCTGCTCAAGCCGGGCTGGCTGGCCCCGTTGCCCCCCCAGCACCAGCACGGCGGCTTCCCCCATTATCAACCGGATAACCGTGGCGGGGGTACGCAGGACCGCCGGGCGATGAACCACTCGCCCAAGGGTATTGGCAAATTGGCTGTTATGTACCGGCCAGGGGGCCACCATATTAAACGGGCCCTGGAGCGGGTTATCCAGCAGCCATATGATGCCGTTTACCATATCATCCAGATGGATCCAGGGCACATATTGGCGCCCGCTGCCCATCGGCCCTCCAAGGCCCAGCCGGAATAACGGCAGTAGCCTGGCCATCATTCCCGCCCCCGGCGCCAGAACCACACCGGTGCGCAGCAGGCATACCCGGGTGATGTCGCTCTGTGCCTGGCGGGCTATCTGCTCCCAGCGGGCGCAAAGCTGGTGGGTAAATTCGTTATGGGGAGGCTCATCTTCGTTGACCACCACCTCGCCCTGATCCCCGTAATACCCCATGGCCGAACCGGATATCAGCACCGCCGGAGGGCGCTGGCTGGCATGAATACGCTGGACCAGCTGCTCAGTGATTTGCCAGCGGCTGTCGCACAGATGCTGTTTTTGCTCGCGGGTCCAGCGTTTGTCGGCAATGGGCTCCCCGGCAAGATTGATAGCCGCGCTGAACCCGTCGAGGGAGGGATGGTCGTGCAGCCCTTCCCAGAGGGTGACCTGCGCCGGCAACAGCCGACGGGCGCGGGGGGCTGAACGGGTGACTACCGTGACCTGGTGCCCGATAATCAGTAGACGCCTGACCAGTTCACGGCCAATCAGGCCTGTACCTCCGGTGATCAGAATGTGCATCGGCTACCTCCTGGCGGGGGATTATTTTTGCCAGCGCAGGGAGATTGAGACGGAATCCGCGTAGCGCAGGGCGTGTAGCTTATCGACTTCTACTTCAGCGTAGGTGACCCAGGGATTATCACATGCGATATCGAGCACATCCTGGGTTAATTTTTCCAGCAGGGCAAAGCGGCTGTTTTCCACCCGCTGAATAATGGCCTTGGTAATGGTACGGTAATTCAGGGCGTCGGCAATATTTTCACTGTTGCGGGCTTTATCTGCCGGGTAATGGATTTGCAGGTTGATGACAATATCCTGGCGGTTGGCTATCTCTTCTTCTTTGATACCAATAAAAGTGCGCAGGCGCAGGTTTTTAACGCGGATAATGGCGTCCGGTTGCGATGACATAGCTCTTACTCCGTTATTGTTTTCTCCATCATACACAACACCGTCACCGGGCGTCCGTGCCTGGACACCCGAATCGCACGCTTTATCTCATCTTAACTGGCGGGCCAGCGGGGGTTTTCTAATTGCAGGGTGCGCTCAATAGTCATATTCAGCAGGCAGAGCTCCCCGAGGGTTTTATCCCCGGAGCCGTTACCGGCGTAATTATAGATATCGCATTGCTGGTCGCGGAATTTGATCCAGGTACGCTGCGCCTGGCGCCATGCCGGTTGATTCTGGCGCTCTTTCAGCGTTTGCTGCCAGATCTTGTTCAGCCGGGCATCCCATTTTTGGTGCTCATCGCTGATGCAGGTCAGCATGTCCAGCTCATTTGAGGAATGCGTGATGCAGGGCTGATATGCCGCAGAGTAGGGGTAGGTTTCCGGGGTGCCGGCCCGGGCGGTTGACAACATAAAGAAACTGGCGGCACTGAACAGTATGAGGGAATACGCGGGATGGTAACGCATAAAAATCCTTTTGGGGCAGGGGAAAGAGGAACCTAAATTATAAATGCCTCACACCCGGGCGCAATATGCGTTTTTATGATTAGAAATTCACGCGAATTATCGCCCCGTGCGGTCCTCAGGGCCTGGGAAATATCCTCATGTGACAGCCACTGCATTTCGTTATATGTTCAATAGTCAGTCAGACGGACAATTCGTGAGGATGCTATGAGTCAGCCTGCCATAACGCTATGGAGCGATGCGCAATTTCTGAGCCCGTGGGTGATGTCCGTGTATGTGGCCCTGAAAGAAAAGGGGCTGGCCTTTACCCTGCAGACGGTGGATCTCGCTGGCGGCCAGCAGCTGCGTCCGGGATGGCAGGGGTTTAGCACCACCCGGCGGGTGCCCACCCTGAGTATTGATGATTTCACACTCAGCGAATCCAGCGCGATTACCGAATACCTTGAGGAACGGTTTGCCCCACCCACCCGGGAGCGTATCTATCCGGCGGATATGCAGAAGCGGGCGGTGGCGCGCCAGATTCAGGCGTGGCTGCGTAGCGATCTGGGGGCGATTCGCCAGGAGCGCCCCTCGGACGTGGTGTTTACCGGTGGGCAATATCCGCCCCTTTCACCACTGGCCCAGCAGCAGGCTGAAAAATTAATTGCGGTGATAACCCCGTTGCTCTGCGGTGAGCGGCGTAACCTGTTTGGTGAGTGGTGCATTGCTGACACCGATCTCGCCATGATGATTAACCGCCTGGCGATGCACGGCGATCCGCTACCGCCGCTGCTGGCAGATTATGCCGAATTCCAGTGGCAGCGGGCGTCAGTGCAGCGTTTTGTTGCCCGGCAGTCGCGGATTATTAGCTGAAATACGGCGCTAAATTCGCTAACATCCTGCGGTAATTATCTCAGAATAAGGTGTGGTGTATGAAACTGATGTTCGCATCGGATATTCATGGTTCGTTACCGGCCACCGAACGGGTTCTGGACATTTTTGCCCATAGCCAGGCGCGCTGGTTAATCATCCTGGGGGACGTGCTTTACCACGGCCCGCGTAACGCATTACCAGAAGGGTACGCCCCGGCGCAGGTGGCGGAGCGGCTTAACGAGGTTGCCGCTCAGATTATTACCGTGCGGGGGAACTGCGACAGCGAGGTCGACCAGATGCTGCTGCATTTTCCATTGATGGCGCCCTGGCAGCAGGTGCTGTTGCCGTCCGGGCGGTTGTTTCTGACCCACGGGCATCTGTATAGCCCGGAGCAGCCGCCGGCTCTGGCGGCGGGAGATATCCTGGCCTCTGGTCATACCCATATCCCGGTGGCAGAACAGCGCGGGGAGATCGTTGTCTTCAACCCGGGCTCCGTCAGCATTCCGAAAGGGGTTTTTCCTGCCAGTTACGGAATGCTCGATGACGATGTTCTGACCATTCATGCACTGGCCGATGGCAAGGTTATTGCAGACGTTGCTATTACCCCGTAATTTATAGCGGCTAACGCGCCGTAAGAGCGCACATTAAATAAGGTTTTCCCTGATGGTGGAACAGCGTGAGTTATCTGGCACGGAATGGGTTGATATTGTCAATGAAGACAACGATGTAATTGCGCAGGCAAGCCGGGAGCAAATGCGCGCCCAGCGTCTGCGTCACCGCGCCACATACATTGTGGTGCATGATGGTATGGGCAATATCCTGGTTCAGCGTCGTACTGAAACCAAGGATTTTCTCCCCGGTATGCTG
Organism: Shimwellia pseudoproteus; assembly: GCF_016415625.1. Classification (GTDB taxonomy): domain Bacteria; phylum Pseudomonadota; class Gammaproteobacteria; order Enterobacterales; family Enterobacteriaceae; genus Shimwellia; species Shimwellia pseudoproteus. Next base: position 79,334 of record NZ_WBXP01000008.1, on the reverse strand, counting down.
GATGCAACCGCCGGTGGGGTGGTGCAGGCCGATGAAGTGATGCTGGAGTCTGCCCGCCGCGAAGCGGAAGAAGAGCTGGGGATCGCCGGGGTACCGTTTGCGGAGCACGGTTCGTTCTATTTTGAAGATCCGCATTGCCGGGTATGGGGGGGATTATTTAGCTGTGTTTCCCACGGCCCATTTGCTCTGCAGGAAGAAGAAGTCAGCGAAGTACGCTGGATGACCCCGGAAGAAATCACCGCCCGCTGCGATGAATTCACGCCGGACTCGCTGAAGGCGCTCTCCCTGTGGATGACCCGCAACGCCGGAAACGAGTCTGCCGCCCCGGAGGCCGCCAGCAAAAGCTAGCCGCTATCCCGTAATCGGCGTGTGGGGGTGATGGCCCCCCCGCTTTTCCACAATATAGTATGCAGCCGCGCCAGCAAGGCCCGGCACCACTAATGGCTAAATTCCCGGCATAGCTGGCTGGCGTTCTCCGCGGTCAGTGGCTCCCCGGTTAGCCCGCATTGCGGCTGGCTATCCTGCTGCTGATGAAACCGGCAGTAGCGGCACTCTCCGAAAATCTGTTCCCCCTGTTGTTTTTGAATCTCACCCAGCAGCGTCTGTAGCTGGTGGGCCAATTCTGCGCCCCCGGCGGGCAGATGGGCTTCGGCCCGGGCAATCACGTCTTGATCCAGAGCACTGCGTACTGCCGTCCGGGCGGTAGGGGTCGGGTACAGGCGTACCAGCCGTTTATCCCGGGGATCGCTGTGTTTTTCCAGCCATCCGTCCCGGGCCAGGCGCCCCAGTGACTGCGACACTGTTCCTTTGGTGAGCCCGAGATATTCCGCCACCGCGCCGGGGGTGTTGGAGTAACCGTTACAGCGGGTCAGATAATAGAGTATCTGGATTTGTACCGCCGGTAAGGCTTTCAGTTGAGGGTTGCGGTAAAAGGCCATCATTTGCAGATTTGCCAGCCGCTCCAGGGTATCAAACAGGGCCATATGCCACCTCCTGAGCGAGATAGTATCGATTCGAAACAATATTGCCAAGGGGGGAAATATCGTTTAGGGTGCCTTTGGTATCGAATCGATACCTTTTTCATGGAGAAGAGAAAATGCGTAAAGTGACTTTTTATCATGCAGGGTGCCCGGTATGTGTGGGGGCGGAGCAAGCGCTACTGGGGATTATCGATCCCGGCCATCAGGTTGAGGTGGTCCACCTGGGGGAGAAAAAAGACCGGATAGCAGAGGCCGCTGCCGCCGGGGTGAAAAGCGTTCCGGCGCTGGTGGTGGAGGGCGACGTGCTGCATGTGAACTTCGGCGCCAGCCTGGCGGATCTCCAGTAAATTGGTGAGTTAGCATCAAGGCCACCGCGGGCGGTGGCCTTATTCTTTATTGAAGCCATTACCGGGACGCGCTTACAGTGTCGCGATCACCCGGCGCAGTAAGCGGATACGCGGTTCAATTGAGGCGGTTTCCAGATATTCAGCCGGGCTGTGGAAGCCCGCGCCTATCGGGCCAAAGCCGTCCAGCGTGGGAATACCCAGCGCCGCGGTGTGGTTAGCATCGCTGCCGCCTCCCACCGCCTGCCAGCTGATCGGCACCCCTTCTTGCTCACCCGCCTGTTCCACTAGCGCGATCAGTTTTTCGGTATCCTGGCTGGCCGCCATGGCGGGTTTGTGGGTGAGGGGGGTAAGGGTGGTGGTAACACCGGCCAGAAACCCCTGCTCACACAATGTGTGAAGCTGGCTATTTACCCGGTGGTATTCATCGTTATCCCAGAAGCGGATATCCAGTTCGGCGCTGGCGTGGGCCGCCACCACATTGGCAGCATCGCCGCCTTTTACCCCCCCCAGGTTCAGTGTGGTACCCAGACCGGGTTTCGCCAGGGCATTGATGGAGAGGATGGCATTCGCCAGGGCGGTAATAGCAGAGCGGCCTTTTTCCGGCTCATTGCCCGCGTGGGCCGCAACGCCGGTGAAATTGAGCCGGTAGCCCGCCATGCCCTTACGGGCTTTCACCAGGGAGCCATCAGCCCGGGCCGCTTCGCACACCAGCACCACTCTGGACTGTTTGGCCAGTTCGCCAATCCATTGATGAGAATGAACGGAGCCGGTTTCTTCATCCGGGTTCATCGCCACGGCAATCGACAAACGCTGCTGGTGCTCTGCCGCTAACCCACGGATGGCCCAGAGAATATTCAGCAAACCGCTTTTCATATCGGATACCCCGGGGCCGTAAGCGCGGGTCTCATCCTGGCTAAACGGACGCTGGGCGACGGTCCCTTCCGGGAAGACAGTATCAAGATGGCCCACCAGCAAGACATCATACTGGCTGGCGGCGGGTTTATTGGTCGCCAGTACGCCCGGGCCAACCTGCTCCCCCAGATCGACGGTAGTAACATGCCAGCCTTCCCCACGCCACAGATCGGCCATGATCCCGGCCACCTGGGCAACCCCCTGTGTAGTTTGGGTTCCGCAGTCGATATTCACTAACTGGCGCAGTTCAGCAAAATAGTTATCCAGATTCATCACGCTTTCCTTGTTGTCGGCAACATTGTGGTCAGTGTCTTTTGAGGTCAGAGAATAATGCGCATCAGCAGCATGGCGAGAAAGGCGTTAATTACCGAAATAATGATCATTATCGGTATGCGTTTAGCCGGGGTTCCTATTACCCCGAGAATACGGCCCAGATACTGCACCTGGGAGCCCATCAGGTAGATAGCCGGAGCCAGAATGGCCAGATGCTCACCGGTGAGGATGCCTTTATCGAACAGACCAATGGCGACCCCAATGGCGCCGCCCATTGACATCCATCCCCCCATCAGCACCGCTGCGGCTTCACCGGGCAGGCCAAATAGCCCCATCAACGGGGCAAAAATCATCCCCATCACTTTCAGGGTGCCGGTTATCTCCAGCGCCTTGATGATGATAAACGCCATCACGACGTTGGGCAGGGTGCTAGTGGTAGCGATATTCCATCCCTTACGGGCCCCGGCGACAAAAATATCGGTAACCACCGGATTACTGGTTGGCTGGCTCATCAGGCATCTCCTTCAACAGACTGGGACGCCGCCCCGCGACGGCGCTGGAATGCCAGCACCAGGCGTAGCATATTAGCGCCGACAATTTTCATGATAAACATCACGCAGATACAGGCACCGATTGAGGTCGGCAGTGCACTGGAACCGTCCGCCAGCATCAGGGTGAACAGCACCGCCCCGGAAGAGAAAAAATTGGTGATCATCGCACCGGCAGAAAACTGGAACATGGCAAAAACATCGCGCTCATCGCCAGTAATTTGCGCTTCATCAGCCAGATTGCGGGTCAGGGAGGCGCCGACATCGGTGCTTTGCAGGCTGCCTATCAGTGCCAGGCCCGCGGTACCCGGCACCCCCAGTAAGGGGCGAAGCAGCGGCGTGAGCAGGCGGCGCGCGGCGCGCAAGGCGCCATAATGCTCGAGAACGTTAATCGTGCCGAGGGCAAACATCACCCCGGGGATAAGCCCCAGTGCGAACAGGAAGCCATCCATGGCGCCGCTACCGCCGGCACCGCGAAAGGTGGCGGCGGTGGTGGTCAGGGCATCGCCATTGAGGGTGGCGCTGCCGGTGACCCGGCCAAAGGCGCCATTGAGGGTGGTGAAATCAAAAACGCCGTACCAGTTATTGCCGCTGAGTAAGCCGGAAAAAAATACCGCAGCGAAGATCAGTGTGAAGTAAGCGCCCGGGCCGGTGTGGGCCTCCGGGGACGCGGGGTACTGAATATCCATAACATCTCCTTGTACATTTACCTTCATCAATGAGGTAGCGCCATTGTGACCAATGGGTAAAGGAAAACGCTGATGGACGTCATTTTTTGTACAGCCAGAGAGAGTGGGATGCTAAATTTGTGACTGAATACAATGAATTGACGTTTTAGGATAATCGATGCTTTCCGGGGGCAAGGTCGCCCACCGGTGATTAACCAAAAAAAAGGGCCCCGCAGGGGCCCTGATACCAGAAAACCGGAAATTACATGGTTGCCTGGATAGCGGTCAGCGCGATGGTGTAGACGATATCGTCAACCAGTGCGCCACGGGACAGGTCGTTAACCGGCTTACGCATACCCTGCAGCATTGGCCCGATGGAGATCAGGTCAGCAGAACGCTGTACGGCTTTGTAAGTGGTGTTACCGGTGTTCAGATCCGGGAAGATGAACACGGTAGCGCGGCCGGCAACTTTGGAGTTCGGCGCTTTAGATTTAGCCACGTCAGCCATTACCGCAGCATCATACTGCAGTGGGCCGTCGATCATCAGGTCAGGGCGTTTTTCCTGAGCCAGACGGGTTGCTTCACGCACTTTTTCTACATCGCTACCGGCACCGGAGTTACCGGTAGAGTAGGAGAGCATGGCAACACGCGGGTCGATACCAAAGGCTTTCGCAGAGTCAGCAGACTGGATAGCAATCTCTGCCAGCTGTTCAGCGGTCGGATCCGGGTTGATGGCGCAGTCACCGTAAACGTAAACCTGTTCCGGCAGCAGCATAAAGAACACGGAAGAGACCAGAGAGCTGCCCGGGGCAGTTTTGATCAGCTGCAGCGGCGGACGAATGGTGTTCGCGGTGGTGTGAACCGCCCCGGATACCAGGCCGTCAACTTCGTCCTGTTCCAGCATCAGGGTACCCAGAACCACGTTGTCTTCCAGCTGTTCGCGGGCAACGGCTTCGGTCATCCCTTTGTTTTTACGCAGCTCTACCAGGCGCGGGACATAGCTTTCGCGTACCACGTCCGGATCGATGATTTCAATACCGGCACCTAGTTCAACGCCCTGGGAAGCCGCTACGCGGTTAACTTCTTCCGGGTTACCCAGCAGTACGCAGGTTGCGATACCGCGTTCAGCACAGATAGCCGCGGCTTTAATGGTACGCGGTTCGTCGCCTTCCGGCAGCACAACGCGTTTACCGGCTTTACGGGCCAGTTCAGTCAGCTGATAACGGAATGCCGGCGGAGACAGACGACGGCTGCCTTCAGAGGCGGCGGTCAGGGTGTTGATCCACTCGCTGTTGACGAAGCCGGCAACGTATTCCTGTACTTTTTCGATACGTGCATGATCATCAACCGGCACTTCCAGGTTGAAGCTCTGCAGGCTCAGTGAGGTCTGCCAGGTGTTGGTGTTCACCATAAATACCGGCAGGCCAGTGGCAAAGGCGCGTTCACACAGTTTGGAGATACGCTCGTCCATTTCATAGCCGCCAGTCAGCAGCAGAGCACCGATTTCCACGCCATTCATGGCGGCCAGGCAGGCGGCAACCAGCACGTCAGGACGGTCTGCGGAAGTCACCAGCAGGGAGCCAGGACGGAAGTGCTCCAGCATATGCGGAATGCTGCGCGCGCAGAATGTCACAGACTTCACGCGGCGGGTAGCGATGTCGCCTTCGTTAACGATGGTGGCATTCAGATGACGAGCCATATCGATAGCGCGGGTGGCTATCAGATCGAAGCTCCACGGAATGCAGCCGAGGATCGGCAGCGGGCTAGCGTCTTTCAACTGCTGAGCGTCAACGTGGATAACTTTCGCTTTGGTGGAGTCATCAAAAATTTCTGACAGGTCAGGACGAGTACGGCCCTGATCATCAACTGGCGCATTCAGCTTGTTGACGATAACACCGGTAATATTGGTGTTTTTGCTGCCGCCAAAGCTGTTGCGGGTCAGTTCAATACGCTCTTTCAGCTGTTCCTGAGTATCGGTACCCTGGGACATCACGAAGACTATCTCGGCATTCAGGGTTTTGGCGATCTCATAGTTCAGCGCCTGCGCGAACTGATGCTTACGGGTCGGGACCAGACCTTCAACCAGCACAACTTCTGCATCTTTGGTGTTGGCATGATAGTTGGCGATTATCTCTTCCATCAGCACATCTTTCTGATTGCTGGACAGCAGAGATTCAACATGTGCCATCTGCAGCGGTTCAGCAGTTGGCAGCTTGGAGGTCGCACGGATAATTGCCGTGGTCTGATCCAGGCCTTCACCACCGTTGCGCGGCTGGGAAATAGGTTTAAAAACGCTCAGACGAACGCCTTTGTGTTCCATCGCGCGGATCACACCGAGGCTGACGCTGGTCAGGCCTACGCTGGTTCCGGTAGGGATAAGCATGATAGTACGGGACACGATAAATCCTCTTGAAAACGTCAGACTGATTCTGGCGTGAAAAACAACACCGCCAGCTGAGCTGGCGGTGGGGAATCAGGCAGTCAGGCGGGAAGCATCCTGAGCGATAACCAGTTCTTCGTTGGTTGGGATAACCATCGCAACGGTGGTGCCTTCTTTGTTGATGAAACCAGACTTGCCGAAACGGGCAGCCAGGTTACGTTCGTGATCAACGTCGAAGCCCAGAACACCCAGGCGACCCAGAGACAGTTCACGAACCATCGCGGCGTTTTCACCGATACCGCCGGTGAAGACCACGCCATCCAGGCGGCCATCCATCAGTGCAGTGTAAGCACCGATGTATTTTGCCAGGCGGTGGCAGTAAACGTCCATTGCACGTTTAGCGTCTTCTTTATCGCGGTAGTTGTCTTCAACATAGCGGCAGTCGCTGGTGACTTCAGTCAGACCCAGCAGACCGGATTCTTTGGTCAGCATTTTGTTGATCTGCTCAACGCTCATGCCCAGAGTATCGTGCAGGTGGAAAACGATAGCCGGATCGATATCACCAGAACGGGTACCCATAACCAGACCTTCCAGCGGGGTCAGGCCCATGGAGGTATCAACGCATTTGCCGTTACGGATAGCAGAAACAGAACCACCGTTGCCCAGATGGCAAGTGATGATGTTCAGTTCTTCAACCGGTTTGTTCAGCATTTTGGCCGCTTCCTGAGTAACGAAGAAGTGGCTGGTGCCGTGGGCGCCATAACGACGGATGCCGTGTTCTTTGTACAGGTTGTACGGCAGGGCATACAGGTAGGATTCTACCGGCATGGTCTGGTGGAAAGCGGTGTCGAACACAGCCACGTTTTTGTCTCTCAGGTTCGGGAAAGACTTCATGGCTTCAGCAATACCGATCAGGTGAGCCGGGTTGTGCAGCGGTGCGAAGGAAGCTGCATCTTTGATACCCTGGATAACAGATTCATCGATAACCACAGAGCTGGTGTATTTCTCGCCGCCGTGAACAATACGGTGGCCGATAGCCGTCAGCTGTGCAGACAGTTCCGGTTTCTGTGCCAGAATGGTATTAACGATAAAGCTCAGCGCTTCACTATGAGCGGCACCGCCACCCAGTGCGGCTTCGTGTTTGTTGCCTTCTAATTTCCATTTGATACGGGCTTCAGGCAGATGGAAACATTCAGCTAAACCGGACAGGTACTCGTCACCGTTTACAGCATCGATAATTGCGAATTTCAGTGAGGAGCTACCGCAGTTGAGAACCAGTACTAACTTACTCGACATGGAAGTACCTATTTTTGATACGTGGCTAAAAAAACATTAGACAGGCTTACAGCGTAGCGTAAGTTAAGGCCGACATTTATGATTAACGTCATGTCCGAAGGGTATTCTGACAGGACGAAAGAAACTATCTTGAGTTTATGCCATTTTGCGTGAATTTCAGGCGGTGGCATAATGTGCGATAATTGATCGGCACCAGAACGTAATCAGGGGGCCATTCAGAATGAGCACAGGATACCTGATTGCACAAGCTCATGACAAAATATTTTGAACGTTGTAATCACGAGTTGTTATTTTGCATAAAAATTTTATTTTTTATCTGTGAAGTTGAGGAAACGCCATGTCGACACCCGAAAATGGCTCTGTGAGCTGGTTCAGCCTGTTTCGTCGGGGACAGCATTACGCCACGACGTGGCCGCTGGAAAAGCAATTAGCCCCGGTTTTTGTTGAAAACAGGCTGATCCGCGCCACCCGCTACGCGATTCGTTTTATGCCGCCTGTGGCGGTATTTACCCTATGCTGGCAAATTGCCCTTGGCGGGCAACTGGGCCCCGCGGTGGCCACCGCGCTTTTTGCGCTGAGCCTGCCGATGCAGGGCCTGTGGTGGCTGGGAAAACGCTCTGTGACGCCGCTGCCACCCACCATTCTTAGCTGGTTCTATGAGGTTCGCAGTAAACTGGAAGCCGCCGGCCAGGCGCTGGCCCCCCTGGACCGCAAACCTGACTACCAGGCCCTGGCCGATACCCTGAAACGGGCATTTCGCCAGCTGGATAAAACATTTCTGGACGATTTGTAATTCATCTTTTATTGCGCCGGTATAAAGACGCACCGGGTCATGCTGTTGCATGATCTACCGGCGAAGGCCCCCGGGGCCGGAACGATTCAGTAACTGAACGATAGTGGTTATCTTTTTCAGCAGGCACTGCCTGCCTACAGGAGTTAGAAATGGAAATGACCAATGCCCAGCGTCTGATTTTATCTAATCAGTATAAAATGATGACCATGCTTGATCCCGATAACGCGGAGCGTTACCGCCGGCTGCAAACCATTATTGAGCGTGGTTTTGGGCTACAAATGTGCGAACTGGATCGTGAATTTGGCGAGCTGAAGGAAGGGGTTTGCCGCCAGATCATTGATATTATGGAGATGTACCACGCGCTGCATGTCTCCTGGACTAACCTGAACTGCCAGACGATTGATCAACGCCGGGTCACCTTTATGGGGTTTGACGCCGCCACGGAGGCGCGTTACCTGAGCTATGTGCGCTTTATGGTCAATACCGAAGGGCGCTATACCCATTTTGATGCCGGTACTCACGGCTTTAATGCCCAGACCCCGATGTGGGATAAATATCTGCGGATGCTGAGTGTCTGGCACGCCTGCCCGCGCCAATATCACCTGAGTGAAAACGAAATAACCCAGATCCTGAATGCCTGAGGAGGAACGCGTGGTGAAGTGTAACGGTTTTTTGTTCGATCTGGACGGTACGCTGGTGGACTCGCTGGCGGTGGTTGAACGCGCCTGGTGCCAGTGGGGCGACCGTTTTGGTATTGCGCATCAGGATATCCTCAGCTATATCCACGGTAAGCAGGCGATCACCTCGCTGCGCCATTTTATGGTGGGCCAGCCGGAATCCGCGATTCAGGCGGAGTTCCTCGCGCTTGAGAAGCTGGAAGCCAGCGACACCGATGGGATCGTGGCGCTGCCCGGTGCCCGCGCGCTGCTGGACCAGCTTAATGCGGCCCAGATCCCCTGGGCTATAGTGACCTCGGGGTCTGTTCCGGTGGCCGCTGCCCGGCGTGAAGCGGCGCAGTTGCCCAGGCCAAAAGTGATGGTGACCGCGGAGCAAGTGGCGCGCGGTAAGCCGCAGCCGGATGCCTATTTACTGGGGGCGGAGCGCCTGGGGCTGGAGCCCGCGGATTGCGTAGTGGTCGAGGATGCGCCAGCGGGTATCGCGTCCGGCCTGGCGGCGGGGTGCAAAGTGATTGCGGTCAACGCCCCGGCCAGTACACCGGATCTGGATAAAGTCGATATGGTGCTGGATAGCCTGGCTCAGCTGGTGGTGGAAGTGCTGCCCGGCGGTGAGATTGCGTTGAAGAAGCGCACCTGACAGCCGCGGGTGCGCGAACGGCAGGGGAGGGAGAGCCTCCCCGCCGAAAAATAAGCCCACCGATCGGCGCTGAACAATACCCCTTTGATGTACGCCAATATTCGTTATGCCGTTTTTATGGCATGCTGCTACGACCTTTAGTTCGGACAAGGATTCGTCGTGACAAGTGAACTGCTGTGGGTCATCGCGTTACTGGGCATTGCGGTTATCTTTTTTGCCACCGGCAAGCTGCGCATGGATGTTGTGGCGCTGCTGGTGATCGTGGCTTTTGTGCTGAGCGGCACACTCTCCCTGAGCGAGGCATTCGCCGGATTTAGCGATCCCAATGTGATTCTGATTGCCGCGCTGTTTATCATCGGTGATGGCCTGGTACGCACCGGTGTTGCCACCAATATGGGGGCCTGGCTTATCCAGGTCGCCGGCAGCAGTGAAACCAAAATGCTGGTGCTGCTAATGCTGACCGTGGCCGGGCTGGGGGCGTTTATGAGCTCCACCGGTGTGGTGGCGATATTTATCCCCGTGGTGCTCAGTGTCTGCGCCCGCATGAAAACCTCCCCCTCGCGCCTGATGATGCCCCTGAGTTTTGCCGGGCTGATCAGCGGTATGATGACCCTGGTGGCCACCCCGCCAAACCTGGTGGTCAACAGTGAGCTGCTGCGCGAAGGGCTTCACGGCTTCTCCTTCTTTAGTGTTACCCCCATTGGCCTGGTGGTGCTGGTACTCGGCATTATCTACATGCTGGTGGTGCGGTTCGCCCTGAACGGCAAAAAGAACGATGACAATAAAGATGGCTGGAAACGCAGTACCTTCCGGGACCTGATTAAAACCTACCGTTTAAGCGGCCGGGCGCGGCGGTTATCCATCCGCGTGGGCTCGCCGATGGTGGGGCACACCCTTGACGAATTAAAACTGCGTGAGCGTTACGGCGCTTATGTGATTGGTCTGGAACGCTGGCGGCGCTTTCGGCGGGTGATGGTTAATGTCAATGGCCAGACCGAGTTCCACGCCCGGGATGTCCTGCTGGTGGATATGTCGGCCTCAGACGTCGATTTACGTGAGTTTTGCAGTGAAAACCTGCTGGAGCCGATGGTGCTGCGCGGGGAGTATTTTTCCGATCAGGCCATGGATGTCGGGATGGCGGAAATCTCCCTGATCCCGGACTCAGAAATGATCGGTAAAACCCTGCGCCAGATTGGCTTTCGCAGCCGCTATGGCCTGAATGTTGTCGGCCTGAAACGCCACGGCGAAGCCCTCGACGGGGTACTGGTCGATGAGCCGCTAATGCTGGGGGATATTTTGCTGGTGGTGGGGGGCTGGAAACTGATCAGCCTGATGGGGTCAAAAAACCGTGATTTTCTGGTGCTCAACCTGCCGGTTGAAGAGCTGGATGCCTCCCCGGCGCACAGCCAGGCCCCTCACGCGATTTTTTGCCTCGCCCTGATGGTGGCACTGATGCTTACCGATGAGATCCCCAACCCGATTGCCGCGATTATTGCCTGCCTGCTAATGGGGAAATTTCGCTGTATCAGTGTTGAGAGCGCCTACAAATCGGTGCACTGGCCGAGCATTATTCTGATTGTCGGCATGATGCCCTTTGCCCTGGCGCTGCAAAAGACCGGTGGGGTGGATCTGATAGTCCAGGGGCTGATGAGCGTCGGTGGCGGCTATGGCCCTTACGTGATGCTGATCTGCCTGTTTGTGCTGACTGCCGGTATCGGATTGTTTATTTCCAATACCGCCACCGCCGTGCTGATGGCGCCGATTGCGCTGGCCACGGCAAAATCCATGGGCCTGTCGCCGTACCCGTTTGCCATGATTGTCGCCATGGCCGCGTCTGCGGCATTTATGACCCCGGTCTCTTCGCCGGTGAACACCCTGGTGCTCGGCCCGGGTAACTACCGGTTCGGGGATTTCGTTAAACTGGGGGTGCCGTTTACGCTGATGGTGATGGTGGTGTGTGTACTGCTGGTGCCGGTGTTGTTCCCGTTCTGATAACCACCAGGGCGCAGCGGGTCTGCGCCCTGGTAGGGGATTACAGCGGTGAGTTATCGTTCATTTCGTCGAGGGACAGCTCAAAGCTGGGCACAAAAACCTGCATAAAATAGTCCATTTCATCGCTGCGCCGGGCGGCGAGGGTCTTTTCCAGCCGGGTCTTCGCCAGCCGGAATTCATTATTACCGGCGGCCAGTTCCTCCAGGCATTTCAGATAGGCGCACAGGGCATCTGCCTGCTTAACCAGCGCTTTTTCTTCTTCGCTAAATTGCTGCTCGTCGATCAGCGGGGCGAAGGCATCACGCAGTGCTTCCGGCACCATGGTTATCAGTTTTTGCCGGGCAATCTCTTCAATGGCTTTGTATTCGTGGGCAATCTGGCTATTGAAGTATTTTACCGGGGTGGGCAGGTCGCCGGTCAGCACTTCACTGGCGTCGTGGTACATGGCCAGCAGCGCAATGCGCTCGGCGTTCACGTTACCCTGATAAATTCGGTTTTTGATAATCGCCAGGGCGTGGGCCACCATGGCCACCTGCAGGCTGTGTTCCTGGACATTTTCAATACGCACGTTGCGCATCAGCGGCCAGCGGCTAATCAGCTTTAACCGGGATAAATAGGCGAAGAAGTGGCTCTCACTCATGATGTCTCTCTCATACCGTAAAGGATAGTACCGCGAGGGTTATCACGAAAGCAGGTGCTCTCAGGGGCAATAGTGTGCGGGAAGTGGGGGGAAGAGGCAACGCTTCCCCCGCAGTGGTTGAGTGACTATTGGTGGTAGCCCGACAGGAAACGGCCAAATTTGTGGATTGCCATATCCAAATCGTCTATCCGCGGCAGGGTGACAATCCGCACGTGATCCGGCCACGGCCAGTTAAATGCCGTGCCCTGAACCAGCAGCACTTTCTCCTGGAGCAGGAAATCCAGCACCAGCTTCTGGTCATCATGAATATTGAATTTTTTGGCATCAATGCGCGGGAACATATACAACGCCCCCTGGGGTTTAACACAGCTCACCCCGGGAATATCGTTGATCAGTTCCCAGGCCCGGTTGCGCTGTTCGTATAAACGGCCGCCGGGGGCGATAAATTCACTGATGCTCTGGTAACCGCCGAGGGCGGTCTGGATAGCGTGCTGGGTCGGCACGTTGGCGCACAGACGCATTGACGAGAGCATATCCAGCCCTTCAATGTAGCCTTTGGCGTGTTTCTTCGGCCCGCTAAGCACCATCCAGCCCTGGCGGAAGCCCGCCACGCGATAGGTTTTTGACAGACCATTAAAGGTGATGGTCAGTAAGTCCGGGGCGAGGGCAGCGATCGAGTGGTGCTGGGCCGCGTCATAGAGAATTTTGTCGTAGATTTCGTCGGCAAAAATAATCAGGTTGTGCTGGCGGGCTATCTCAACTATCTCCATCAGCAGTTCTTTAGAGTAAACGGCCCCGGTGGGGTTATTCGGGTTAATAATCACGATACCCCGGGTACGGGGGGTGATTTTGGCGCGAATATCCTCCAGATCCGGGAACCATCCGGCGGATTCGTCGCACATATAATGTACCGCTTTACCGCCCGACAGCGACACGGCCGCCGTCCATAACGGATAGTCCGGCGCCGGCACCAGCATTTCATCGCCGCTATTGAGCAAGGCCTGCATGGCCTGCACGATAAGCTCGGAAACACCATTACCTATATAGATGTCTTCAACGGTAACGTCGCGCATTCCCCGGGCCTGGTAGTGCTGCATAATGGCTTTGCGGGCCGAATAAAGGCCTTTGGAGTCACAGTAGCCCTGGGCCGTGGGCAGATTACGCAATACATCGACCACGATTTCGTCCGGGGCTTCAAAACCAAACGGGGCGGGGTTGCCGATATTCAGTTTCAGAACCTTATTGCCTTCTTCTTCGAGGCGTTTTGCTTCTTTCAGCACCGGTCCACGGATGTCATAACAGACGTTATCTAATTTGCTGGATTTTTCGATAGGGGACATCACTCTCAACCTTTATTGTTCTCGCCCGCTTCCTGCCGTGGAAGGGCGCCACTGACAATGTACTACTGTGTTTGGCGCTTTGAAAGACCAAAAACGGGGGGTGTTTTAATAAACCTTGATATCCTTTATCACTAACGCACCATAAGCATTACTTTTGGTCCGATGAGTATCTGCCGGTGATAATATTTTAAAATAAACAATAATTTATCGGAATAGTGTTTTAATACTGCATTTTTTACTGGTCTGAGAGATTTTAACAGATTAATAGTTTTCCTTCGTTAATATATTGTGGATGAAAACTCTTTAATTTAATTTATTAAATATAAATATTTTATTGTTGCCATGCGGGTATTTTTGATGGCGTTGTTAACAAGTATGGTGAGTCATTAATAAGTATTTTGATTTGTGGTTATAAATGTATGTATAACGTTTTTAAATGATATGTTAAATGGGCTAAATGGTTATATTAACCATCAATTCCACAACTGGCACTGCTTTAAAAGGAGAAAGAGATCAGATTATTCGCAATAAAACTTAAACGAATAGTAAATTTGAGATAAGATGTTGTCATTATCCTGACGATTTTGTCTCAGCGTCGATCAGGACGCAGCGTTCTCCATCGCTTGCTGGGTATTTTTTTACAAATATATGTTATTACTCCTGGGCTACGGTTTATCTTCCGTGGGATTAGGCACAACCCTGCTTAACTAATTAATACTATCGTATTACCTGATTTTATTTACAAGGTGAAAATAGCCTGATGATTAATTACGCTATTGATTATCCTGTTTAGGATTAATTACGTACTGGTGACAGTCGATATTATTCTGAATAAACCATAGCGCCATAATACCTCTGTGTAACCGCAGGGACTCTGGCTGATTATAATCTGCTTATCCGCAGATCAAACCAGGATGGAAGCTTGCTTCAAATGGAATTGCTTAATTTTTTTATGCAATAGAACCGGAGGCAGCTCCGTAGAGCAACCTACGAGAATATAAAACTATGATTAACACTAATCGTCCGATTCTGAACCTTGATCTCGACCTTCTCAGGACCTTTGTTGCTGTTGCCGATCTCAATACCTTCGCCGCCGCTGCCGCCGCGGTGTGCCGCACCCAGTCGGCCGTTAGTCAGCAGATGCAGCGTCTGGAGCAGCTAGTGGGCAAAGAGCTGTTTGCCCGCCACGGCCGCAATAAACTGTTAACCGAACACGGTATTCAGTTACTGGGCTATGCCCGTAAAATTCTGCGCTTTAACGATGAAGCCTGCGCATCGTTAATGTTTAACAACCTCCAGGGTGTCCTGAATATCGGCGCGTCCGATGAGTCTGCGGATACTATCCTACCCTTTGTCCTCAGCCGGGTGAGCTCGGTATATCCCAAGCTGGCGCTGGATGTACGGGTGAAACGTAACCCGTATTTAAGCGAAATGCTCAATGACAAAGAAGTCAATCTGGTGGTGACAACGACCAAGCCCGAAGGCGCTGAATCCATGGTGCTGCGCACCTCACCAACCCTGTGGTATTGCTCTGCGGATTTCAGCTACCAGAAGGGGGAGACCGTGCCGCTGGTACTGATGGATGAACCCAGCGCATACCGGGGGATGATTATCGACCACCTGAATGCCAATAATATTCCCTGGCGAATTGCGTATGTTGCCTCGACACTCGCCGCCGTACGCGCCGCCGTGAAAGCGGGCCTGGGGATCACCGCCCGCCCGGTAGAGATGATGAGCCCGGATTTACGGGTGCTGAGTAGCAGTGACGGTTTACCCACCTTACCGGACACCCGTTATCTGTTGTGCCGCTTACCCGGGGCAGAAAACGAACTGGCGGAAGCGATTTTCTACGCTATGCAAAATGCCGATGCGCCATACCCGGAGATGGATATCGTCTCCGGCGATGCGGCTGTGGCCTGCACTGCCGATGATAAATAGGCGTTTGGTGCCGCCCCGTCAGTAACACTTCATAAACAAAAATGGGCGTCTGATGAAAAAAACATCATCTGATGCCCATTTTTACACCCTGAGTCACATTTATGGCCAGGGCATACACACTGTAGGGTTAATAGTGAGTATGCTAATGGTGCGAATTTTGTATGGTTATCACATTCCGGCGTGAGAACCGCTCTCCGTGTTAAGATGTGATGTTTTTTGTTGATTATTTTTTATGTTAATTAACAAAAGCGTGTCACAGATCATGAAAATACCCCTTCATGGGGGGATACTCAGGATGATTTTCCTGCCAAAATAAGCAGGCGATTAACATTTGTCCGATTACGGACTCGATTCATCTCTGCGCCGTCGGTGATGCGGCTCGCGATAATCTGCCGTGATTGACATTAAATGTTAATAAAGAATTGGTCGTTGTAAACTAATGTTAAGATACTTTTGTTTAAGTTGACAAAAGGTTATAGAAAGGAGTAAAAACGCCAGCACTTTGCCATCCTGGCCGGACTTTGGATGACGCTTCAGGTGTGTTATTCCTCCCCTTGAATCGATGTGGTGTGTATCTGCCGTGTAAGAGCAGTGTTGTCGGACCACTTTTGATGAGTAAGCAATGCGTATGTCAACAACTATTGAAGTCGTCGCCCACCACTGGGCATTTGCTGTCTTTCTTGTCGTCGCCATTGGCCTGTGTTGCCTGATGCTCGCCGGGGCCTGGTTCCTGGGCGGCCGGGCGAAAGCGCGACACAAAAACACCCCTTTCGAATCGGGCATTGATTCTGTGGGATCAGCCCGTCTGCGCCTGTCTGCTAAGTTCTATCTGGTGGCGATGTTTTTCGTCATCTTCGATGTGGAAGCGCTCTTTCTCTACGCCTGGGCAACATCAATCCGCGAAAGCGGTTGGGTGGGCTTTGCCGAGGCGGCCATTTTTATCTTTGTGCTGCTGGCCGGTCTGGTTTATCTGGTGCGCATTGGTGCCCTTGACTGGACACCAGTTCGTTCGCGCCGCGAATTGATGAACCCGGAAATCGACAGTCACACGAATCGTGATACGCACTAAAAAAATCCAGTGAGGCAAAAAGATGGACTATACGCTAACCCGCATAGATCCCGACGGTGACAATGACCGTTATCCCCTGCAAAAACAAGAGATTGTTACCGATCCTCTTGAGCAGCAGGTTAATCGCAGCGTGTACATGGGCAAACTCGAACACGCCCTGCATGACATGGTGAACTGGGGGCGTAAAAACTCGATCTGGCCTTATAACTTTGGTCTGTCCTGTTGCTATGTGGAGATGGTGACCTCGTTTACGGCGGTCCACGATGTAGCGCGTTTTGGTGCCGAAGTGTTGCGTGCCTCACCGCGTCAGGCGGATTTGATGGTGGTTGCCGGTACCTGCTTTACCAAGATGGCCCCGGTCATTCAGCGCCTGTATGACCAGATGCTGGAACCCAAATGGGTTATCTCGATGGGGGCGTGCGCCAACTCTGGCGGCATGTACGACATCTATTCGGTGGTGCAGGGGGTGGATAAATTCCTGCCTGTCGATGTGTATATTCCTGGCTGCCCGCCGCGCCCTGAGGCTTACATGCAGGCGCTGATGCTGCTGCAGGAGTCTATTGGTAAGGAACGCCGTCCGCTCTCCTGGGTGGTTGGCGACCAGGGGGTTTACCGGGCCAATATGCAGTCGGAGAAAGCCCGTAAACGCGGCGAGCGTATTGCGGTGAAAAACCTGCGTACCCCTGACGAAATTTGATTTGCGCCTGACAGACGTGAGCCGACGCTTCGCACACCAATAACGACTAACGCGAAGTCACTGTCTGCAGTCACCACGGAATTTATTTGCAATGGTGAACACTATGACCGACTTAACTGCGCAAGACGCTGCACAGCCCGCATGGCAAAACCGCGATCATCTTGATGATCCGGTGATTGGCGAACTGCGTAATCGTTTCGGGCCGGATGCCTTTACCATCCAGTCAACCCGCACCGGTTTCCCGGTGGTCTGGGTGAAACGGGAACAACTGCTGGAAGTCGGGGACTTTCTGCGTAAGTTGCCCAAACCTTACTCCATGCTGTTCGACTTACACGGTATGGATGAACGCCTGCGTTCGCACCGGGAAGGATTACCCGCGGCGGACTTTTCGGTGTTCTACCACCTGATCTCGATTGATCGTAACCGCGACATCATGCTGAAGGTGGCGCTGTCCGAAAACGATCTTAACGTGGCCACGTTTACCAAACTGTACCCTAACGCTAACTGGTATGAGCGTGAGACCTGGGAAATGTTTGGTATCACCTTTACCGGGCACCCCCATCTGACGCGCATCATGATGCCGAAGACCTGGGAAGGTCACCCGCTGCGTAAAGACTACCCGGCCCGGGCCACAGAATTCGATCCCTTTGAGCTGACGAAGCAAAAAGAAGATCTGGAGATGGAAGCGCTGACCTTCAAGCCGGAAGAGTGGGGCATGAAGCGCAGCAGCGAAAATGAAGATTTCATGTTCCTGAACCTCGGCCCGAACCACCCGTCAGCCCACGGTGCATTCCGTATTATCCTGCAGCTGGACGGTGAAGAGATAGTCAACTGTGTGCCGGATATCGGCTATCACCACCGCGGTGCGGAAAAAATGGGCGAGCGCCAGTCCTGGCACAGCTACATTCCCTATACCGACCGGATTGAATACCTCGGCGGCTGTGTCAACGAAATGCCTTATGTGCTGGCGGTTGAGAAGCTGGCCGGGATTGTGGTGCCGGAGCGCGTTGAGGTGATCCGCGTGATGCTCTCTGAGCTGTTCCGCATCAACAGCCACTTGCTGTACATCTCCACTTTCATTCAGGACGTTGGGGCCATGACCCCGGTGTTCTTCGCCTTTACCGATCGTCAGAAAATTTACGATTTAGTGGAAGCGATTACAGGGTTCCGTATGCACCCGGCCTGGTTCCGCATCGGCGGTGTTGCCCATGACCTGCCAAAAGGCTGGGAGCGCCTGCTGCGCGAGTTCCTCGACTGGATGCCAAAGCGCCTCGACTCTTATGAAAAAGCCGCGCTGCGTAACACCATCCTCAAAGGCCGTTCCCAGGGGGTTGCTGCGTACACCGCACAAGAAGCGCTGGCCTGGGGCACCACCGGGGCCGGATTACGCGCCGCCGGTATCGACTTCGACGTGCGTAAAGCGCGCCCGTACTCTGGTTACCAGAACTTTGACTTTGAAATCCCGGTGGGGGGAGGCGTCAGCGACTGCTACACCCGGGTGATGCTCAAAGTGGAAGAGTTACGCCAGAGCCTGCGCATTCTGGAGCAGTGCTATAAAAATATGCCTGCCGGGCCGTTTAAAGCGGATCATCCGCTGACTACGCCGCCGCCTAAAGAGCGCACTTTGCAGCACATTGAAACCCTGATCACTCACTTCCTCCAGGTCTCCTGGGGCCCGGTGATGCCGGCCAACGAATCCTTCCAGATGATCGAGGCCACTAAAGGGATCAACAGTTACTACCTGACCAGCGATGGCAGCACCATGAGCTACCGCACCCGGATTCGCACCCCGAGCTTTGCGCACTTGCAGCAAATTCCGTCGGCGATCCGCGGCAGCCTGGTATCGGACCTGATTGTCTACCTGGGCAGTATCGATTTTGTTATGTCAGACGTGGACCGCTAACTATGCACGAGAATCAACAACCACAAACCGGGGCTTTTGAGCTGAGTGCGGCAGAGCGTGAGGCCATCGAGCACGAAATACACCACTACGAGGACCCGCGCGCGGCGTCCATCGAAGCGCTGAAAATTGTTCAGAAACAGCGCGGCTGGGTGCCTGATGGCGCCATCCACGCCATCGCCGATGTGCTGGGGATCCCGGCCAGCGATGTCGAAGGGGTGGCCACGTTTTACAGCCAAATTTTCCGCCAGCCGGTGGGGCGCCATGTGATCCGCTATTGCGACAGCGTGGTGTGCCATATCACCGGGTTCCAGGGGATTCAGTCTGCCCTTGAAAGCCAGTTAAAGATAAAACCCGGCCAGACCACCTTTGACGGGCGCTTTACCCTGCTGCCCACCTGCTGCCTGGGCAATTGCGACAAAGGACCGGTGATGATGGTAGATGACGACACCCACTGCCATCTGACCCCGGAGGGGATCACTCAACTGCTGGAGCAGTACAAATGAAAACCATTATGCGTACTGCCGAAACCCATCCGCTGACCTGGCGTCTGCGTGACGATAAACAGCCGGTCTGGCTGGATGAGTATCGCAGTAAAAACGGCTACGAAGGCGCCCGTAAAGCGCTCACCAGCATGGCCCCGGACGAGATAGTCGCCCAGGTTAAAGACGCCGGGCTGAAAGGCCGCGGCGGCGCGGGCTTTTCCACCGGGCTGAAATGGAGCCTGATGCCGAAAGACGAATCCATGAACATCCGTTACCTGCTGTGTAATGCCGATGAAATGGAGCCGGGCACCTATAAAGACCGCCTGCTGATGGAGCAACTGCCGCATCTGCTTATCGAAGGGATGCTGATTGGCAGCGTGGCCCTGAAAGCCTGGCGCGGTTATATCTTCCTGCGCGGTGAGTATATTGAAGCGGCCCAGCACCTGCGCCGCGCCATTGCCGAAGCAACCGAAGCCGGGCTGCTGGGGAACAATATCCTCGGTACCGGCCATAATTTTGAGCTGTTTGTTCACACCGGGGCCGGGCGTTATATCTGCGGTGAAGAAACCGCGCTGATTAACTCCCTGGAAGGGCGCCGGGCCAACCCGCGATCCAAGCCGCCTTTCCCGGCGACCTCCGGCGTATGGGGCAAACCGACTTGCGTCAATAACGTAGAAACCCTGTGCAACGTCCCGGCGATCATCGCCAACGGTGTTGAGTGGTACCAGGGGATTTCCGCCTGTAAAGATACCGGCACCAAACTGATGGGCTTCTCTGGCCGGGTGAAGAACCCGGGCCTCTGGGAACTGCCCTTTGGGGTGACCGCCCGGGAGATCCTCGAAGATTACGCAGGCGGGATGCGTGACGGCCTTAAATTTAAAGCCTGGCAACCGGGCGGGGCGGGGACTGACTTCCTGACCGAGGCACACCTCGATTTGCCGATGGATTTTGAAAACATCGGCAAAGCCGGTAGCCGTCTGGGGACTGCCCTGGCCATGGCGGTGGATAACGAGATCAACATGGTGTCACTGGTGCGCAATCTGGAAGAGTTTTTTGCCCGTGAATCCTGTGGCTGGTGCACCCCTTGCCGCGACGGTCTGCCCTGGAGCGTGAAAATTTTGCGCGCCCTGGAGCGTGGGGAAGGGCAACCCGGGGATATCGAAACTCTCGAGCAGTTGTGCCGCTTCCTCGGGCCGGGGAAAACGTTCTGTGCCCACGCACCGGGTGCCGTCGAGCCACTGCAAAGCGCGATCAAATACTTCCGCGACGAGTTTGAAGCGGGTATCAAACAGGACATTAATAACCTGCATGCCATTCAGGGCATCCAGCCTAACTTGTTGAAATCACGCTGGTAATATACGGCCTCTGCCGTCGGTTTTTCTGCGGGGGAGGCATAAAACTTATAATAAGGAAGCATGCTGACTATGGCTACAATACATGTAGACGGCAAAGAATATGAGGTCAACGGCGCAGACAACCTGCTACAGGCGTGTCTGTCCCTCGGCCTTGATATTCCTTACTTTTGCTGGCATCCCGCCCTCGGTAGTGTGGGTGCCTGCCGCCAGTGTGCGGTGAAGCAATATCAGAACGCGGAAGATACCCGCGGTCGCCTGGTGATGTCCTGCATGACCCCGGCTGCCGACGGGACGTTTATCTCCATCGACGATGGTGAAGCGAAGCAGTTCCGTGAGAGCGTGGTGGAGTGGCTGATGACCAACCACCCCCACGACTGCCCGGTCTGTGAAGAGGGCGGCAACTGCCACCTCCAGGACATGACGGTGATGACCGGCCACAGCTTCCGCCGCTACCGCTTCACCAAGCGCACCCACCGTAATCAGGATCTCGGGCCGTTTATTTCCCACGAAATGAACCGCTGCATCGCCTGCTACCGCTGTGTCCGTTACTACAAAGACTACGCCGACGGTACCGATCTCGGGGTCTATGGCGCCCATGATAATGTCTACTTCGGCCGCCCCGAAGACGGCACCCTGGAAAGCGAATTCTCCGGTAACCTGGTGGAAATTTGCCCCACCGGGGTCTTTACCGATAAAACCCACTCCGAACGCTACAACCGTAAATGGGATATGCAGTTTGCTCCCAGCATCTGCCAGCAGTGCTCCATTGGCTGTAATACCAGCCCCGGTGAGCGCTACGGTGAGCTGCGGCGGATTGAAAACCGTTACAACGGCAGCGTAAACCACTACTTCCTGTGCGATCGCGGCCGCTTCGGTTATGGCTATGTCAACCGCAAAGACCGTCCCCGCCAGCCGATCCAGCGCCGGGGCGACGATCTGATCAGCCTCAATGCCGATCAGGCCATGCAAGGCGCGGCGGACATTCTGCGCCAGTCGAAAAAAGTGATCGGTATTGGCTCCCCCCGGGCCAGCGTGGAGAGCAACTTCGCGCTGCGTGAACTGGTGGGGGCGGCAAACTTTTATACCGGTATCGCCGCCGGCGAGCAGCAGCGTCTGCAGCTGATGCTCAACGTGTTACAAAACAGCGGTATCCATACCCCGACCCTGCGCGACATCGAATCCTATGATGCGGTACTGGTCCTTGGGGAAGATATTACCCAGACCGGCGCCCGGGTTGCCCTGGCCGTACGCCAGGCCGCCAAAGGCAAGGCCCGGGAAATGGCCGCCGCCCAGAAAGTAGCGGACTGGCAAATTGCCGCCATCCTCAATATTGGCCAGCGCGCGAAGCACCCGCTGTTTGTCACCAATGTGGACGACACACGACTGGATGATATCGCCGCCTGGGCTTACCGGGCGCCGGTGGAAGATCAGGCGCGGCTCGGCTTTGCTATCGCCCACGCCCTGGACAACAACGCCCCGGCAGTGGACGGGATCGACCGCGATCTGCAGGGCAAGATCGACGTTATCGTTCAGGCACTCAGCGGCGCGAAAAAACCGCTGATTATCTCCGGCACCAATGCCGGGAGCGATGCACTGATTCAGGCCGCCGCAAACGTAGCCAAAGCCCTGAAAGGGCGCGGCAGCGAAGTGGGGATAACCCTGGTTGCCCGCTCCACTAACAGCGTCGGGCTGGGAATGATCGGCGGTGGATCACTGGATGACGCCCTGAGCGAGCTGGAAAGCGGCAGTGCCGATGCGGTTATCGTGCTGGAAAACGATCTCCACCGTCACGCGTCTGCGGCCCGGGTTGATGCGGCATTAGCCAACGCGCCGCTGGTGATGGTTATTGACCATCAGCGTACCGAAATTATGGATCAAGCCCATCTGGTGCTGTCGGCGGCAAGCTTCGCTGAAAGCGACGGAACCGTTATCAACAACGAAGGCCGCGCCCAGCGCTTCTTCCAGGTCTACGATCCGGCTTACTACGACAGCAGCACCGTTATGCTGGAGAGTTGGCGCTGGCTGAATTCACTGCGCAGTACCCTGGAAAACCGCCACCCGGACTGGACCCAACTGGATCATGTGATTGACGCCTGCGTGGCGGCACTGCCGCAACTGGCGGGGATTAAAGATGCCGCGCCGGATGCCAGCTTCCGCATTCGCGGCCAGAAACTGGCCCGTGAACCGCACCGTTACAGCGGGCGTACCGCCATGCGTGCCAATATCAGCGTTCATGAACCGCGCCAGCCCCAGGATAAAGACACCATGTTTGCCTTCTCTATGGAAGGGAACAACCAGCCAGGTGCCGCGCGTTCACAAATCCCGTTTGCCTGGGCGCCGGGCTGGAACTCCCCCCAGGCGTGGAACAAATTCCAGGCTGAAGTGGGCGGCCACCTGCGCTTTGGCGATCCGGGTGTGCGCCTGATTGAGGCCCGTGACGGCACCCTGGACTACTTCACCGCAATCCCGGCACCGTTCCAGGCCGGGGAAGGGCAGTGGCGCGTTGCGCCGTATTACCACCTGTTCGGGAGTGATGAACTGTCCCAGCGCTCGCCGGTGTTCCAGAGCCGGATGCCACAGCCTTACCTCAAACTGAACCCCGCAGACGCTGCCCGTCTGGGGATCAATGCCGGGGCGCCGGTGTCGTTCAGTTATGAAGGACAAACGGTCACGTTGCCGCTGGTGCTTGCCGATGGGCTGGCGCCGGGCCAGGTGGGGTTACCGATGGGGATGCCGGGTATTGCGCCGGTACTGGCCGGTGCCCGGCTTGATAATCTGCAGGAGGCTGCCCAATGAGCTGGTTAACCCCGGATGTTATCGAGATCCTGATTGCCGTGCTGAAAGCGGTGGTGATCCTGCTGGTGGTGGTTACCTGCGGGGCATTTATGAGCTTCGGCGAACGCCGCCTGTTGGGGCTGTTCCAGAACCGCTACGGGCCAAACCGGGTGGGCTGGGGGGCTCCCTCCAGCTGGTGGCGGACATGATCAAAATGTTCTTTAAAGAGGACTGGATCCCGCGCTTTTCGGATCGGGTGATCTTCACCCTGGCGCCGATGATAGCGTTTGTCTCGCTGCTGCTGGCGTTTGCCATTGTGCCGGTAAGCCCCAGTTGGGTGGTGGCGGATCTGAATATTGGTCTGCTGTTCTTCCTGATGCTGGCCGGTCTGGCGGTGTATGCAGTGCTGTTTGCGGGCTGGTCCAGCAACAACAAATACTCCCTGCTCGGGGCGATGCGTGCCTCTGCCCAGACCCTGAGCTATGAGGTGTTCCTCGGGTTATCCCTGATGGGGGTTGTTGCCCAGGCGGGCTCCTTCAATATGGGGGATATCGTTGATAACCAGGCCCATCTGTGGAACGTGATCCCGCAATTCTTTGGCTTTGTCACCTTTGCCATTGCCGGGGTTGCGGTGTGCCACCGTCATCCGTTTGACCAGCCAGAAGCCGAGCAGGAACTGGCGGACGGTTACCATATTGAATACTCCGGGATGAAGTTCGGGCTGTTCTTTGTGGGGGAATATATCGGCATCGTGACCATCTCCGCCATGATGGTGACCCTGTTCTTTGGCGGCTGGCACGGCCCGTTCCTGCCTCCGTTTATCTGGTTCGCGCTGAAAACCGCCTTCTTTATGATGATGTTTATTTTGATCCGCGCGTCGTTGCCCCGTCCCCGTTATGACCAGGTGATGTCATTCGGCTGGAAAGTGTGTCTGCCGCTGACGCTGATCAATCTACTGGTGACGGCTGCCGTGATCCTCTGGCAAGCGCAATAAGGTGAAAAAACCATGACGTTAAAAGAGTTAGTGGTTGGTTTTGGCACCCAGGTACGCAGTATCTGGATGATAGGCATGCACGCCTTCGCCAAACGCGAAACCCAAATGTACCCGGAAGAGCCGGTTTATCTGCCGCCCCGTTACCGTGGTCGTATCGTATTAACCCGGGACCCGGACGGTGAAGAGCGCTGTGTGGCCTGTAACCTGTGCGCCGTTGCCTGCCCGGTGGGATGTATCTCATTACAGAAAGCCGAGATGCAGGACGGCCGCTGGTACCCGGAATTTTTCCGCATCAACTTCTCGCGCTGCATTTTTTGCGGGCTGTGTGAAGAGGCCTGCCCGACAACAGCCATTCAGCTGACACCGGACTTCGAGCTGGGGGAATACAAGCGCCAGGATTTGGTGTTCAAAAAAGAAGATCTGCTGATCTCCGGCCCGGGCAAATACCCGGAATATAACTTCTACCGGATGGCCGGTATGGCAATTGACGGCAAGGACAAAGGCGACGCGGAAAACGAAGCCAAACCTATCGACGTCAAGGGCTTGTTACCGTAAGGAGCGGGGCAATGGAATTCGCGTTTTATATCTGCGGCCTGGTGGCTATCCTGGCAACACTCAGGGTTATCACCCACACCAACCCGGTACATGCATTGCTGTATCTGATTGTCTCGCTGCTGGCAATCGCCGGGGTATTTTTCGCCCTCGGGGCCTATTTTGCCGGGGCGCTGGAGATAATCGTCTATGCCGGGGCCATTATGGTGCTGTTCGTGTTTGTGGTGATGATGCTTAACCTCGGTAACTCGGTGGTGGAACAGGAACGCCAGTGGCTGAAACCCCAACTGTGGATCGGCCCGGGCCTGCTGTCGGCATTACTGCTGGCGGTGATGATTTACGCCATCAGCGGGATAAGCGACCAGGGGATCGACGGTAACGCCATCGACGCCAAACAAGTCGGTATCACCCTGTTCGGCCCTTATGTCCTGGCGGTGGAGCTGGCATCAATGCTGCTGCTGGCGGGGCTGGTGGTGGCCTTTCACCTCGGGCGTGAAGAGCGCCAGGGGGAGGTGCTCAGCAACCGTCCAGGCGACAGTAAAAGAAAAACGGAGGAGCGCGTATGATCCCGCTACAACATGGATTAATCCTCGCGGCCATTTTGTTTGTGCTGGGGCTAACGGGTGTGGTTATCCGCCGTAATTTGCTGTTTATGCTGATCGGGCTGGAAATCATGATTAACGCTGCGGCGCTGGCATTTGTGGTGGCGGGCAGTTACTGGGGGCAAACGGACGGCCAGGTGATGTATATCCTCGCTATCTCTCTGGCCGCAGCGGAGGCCAGCATCGGCCTGGTGCTGTTGCTGCAGCTCCATCGTCGTCGTCAGAACCTGAATATCGATTCAGTAAGTGAGATGCGCGGATGAATTTTATCTGGTTAACCGTAGCCTTCCCGCTGCTGGGATACTTGCTGCTGGCATTCTCCCGGGGGCGCTGGTCAGAAAACCTGTCGGCCACGGTCGGTATCGGTTCTATTGGCCTGGCCGCGCTGGTCACCGCTGTTGCCGGGGTAGAATTCCTCGACCAGAGCGTGCGGGCGCCATTTACCCTGCCATTATGGACCTGGATGTCAGTCGGGGACTTTACCATCGGGTTTAACCTGGTGCTGGATGGCCTCTCCCTGATCATGCTCTCGGTGGTGACCGGGGTCGGCTTCCTGATCCATATGTTCGCCTCCTGGTATATGCGCGGTGAAGAGGGCTATTCCCGTTTCTTCGCCTACACCAACTTGTTTATCGCCAGCATGGTTATCCTGGTGCTGGCGGACAACCTGCTGCTGATGTACCTCGGCTGGGAAGGGGTGGGGCTGTGCTCCTATCTGCTGATCGGTTTCTACTATACCGATCCGAAGAACGGCGCCGCGGCGATGAAAGCCTTCGTGGTGACCCGGGTGGGGGACGTGTTCCTCGCCTTCGGGTTGTTCATCCTCTATAACGAGCTGGGCACCCTGAACTTCCGCGAAATGGCGGAGCTGGCGCCGCAGCACTTTGCCGCAGGCAGCACCACACTGCAGTGGGCGACCCTGATGTTGCTGGGCGGTGCGGTGGGTAAATCTGCCCAGTTGCCGTTACAGACCTGGCTGGCGGACGCGATGGCTGGCCCGACACCGGTTTCTGCGCTGATCCACGCCGCCACCATGGTGACCGCCGGGGTATACCTGATTGCCCGTACTCACGGCCTGTTCCTGCTGACCCCGGAGGTATTACACCTGGTGGGGATCATCGGGGCGGTTACCCTGATACTGGCGGGGTTTGCCGCCATGGTGCAGACCGATATCAAACGGGTACTGGCTTACTCCACCATGAGCCAGATAGGCTATATGTTCCTCGCCCTCGGGGTGCAGGCCTGGGATGCGGCCATCTTCCACCTGATGACCCACGCCTTCTTTAAAGCGCTGCTGTTTCTGGCGTCCGGCTCGGTTATCCTCGCCTGCCATCATGAGCAGAACATCTTTAAGATGGGCGGCCTGCGCAAATCTATCCCGCTGGTTTACGCCTGCTTCCTGGTGGGTGGCGCGGCCCTGTCGGCGCTGCCGCTGGTGACCGCGGGCTTCTTCAGTAAAGATGAAATCCTCGCGGGCGCAGTGGCCAATGGCCATATCAACCTGATGATTGCCGGGCTGGTGGGGGCGTTTATGACCTCACTGTACACCTTCCGGATGATCTTCATTGTCTTCCACGGTAAAGCGCAGATCCACGCCCACCCGGTGAAAGGGATCACCCACAGCCTGCCGCTGATCGTCCTGCTGGTGCTGTCTACCTTTGTGGGCGCGCTGATTGTACCGCCGCTGCAAGGGGTGCTGCCCGCCAGCGCGGAACTGGCCCACGGCCAGGTTGTGACACTGGAGATAACCTCCGGGATCGTGGCGATTGTCGGGATCCTGATTGCCGCCTGGTTGTGGCTGGGGGATCGCGCACTGGTTCGTGCGCTGGCAAACAGCGGCCCGGGGCGCTTCTTTGGCACCTGGTGGTTCAACGCCTGGGGCTTCGACTGGCTGTATGACAAAGTATTCGTGAAGCCGTTCCTCGCGGTGGCCTGGCTGCTGAAACGCGATCCGCTCAACTGGCTGATGACGCTACCGGCGTATATCGCCCGCTTTGCCGGCCGCGGCTTGCTGCTCAGTGAAAACGGCTACCTGCGCTGGTACGTGGCCTCTATGAGTATCGGGGCGGTGGTGGTGTTAGCACTGCTGATGGTGTTTCGCTAACTGATGGCTTTCATCAGTACCAACGATGTGAATGTCGTTATTGAGATTCGTTGAAATCAGGTTTTGAAGGACAGGCGTCATCGGCGCCGCCAGGCTGGAACCCGCCAGCGCACAGCAACCGGCGCGTACTGGAGTACGTGAAGATTGCGCGCACTGTCGGGGGCCGGGCTGGCAAGTAAGATAGCCTGCTCAGAACTTTTATAAGGAATATTGCTGCCATGCTACTACCCTGGCTAATACTGATACCCTTTATCGGCGGATTCCTCTGCTGGCAATCGGAGCGCTTCGGCATCCGTATGCCGCGCTGGATCGCGCTGATCACGATGGGGCTGACCCTGGCGCTGTCATTGCAACTTTGGTCCCAGGGCGGTTATTCGCTGACCCAGGCCGCCGGTCTGCCCCAGTGGCAGTCAGAGTTTTTGCTGCCGTGGATCCCGCGTTTCGGGATTACTATCCACCTGGCGCTGGATGGCTTGTCCCTGCTGATGGTGGTGCTCACCGGGCTGCTGGGGGTGCTGGCGGTACTCTGTTCATGGAATGAAATCCAGAAATATCAGGGCTTCTTCCACCTCAACCTGATGTGGATCCTCGGGGGCGTTATCGGGGTGTTCCTCGCCATCGATATGTTCCTGTTCTTCTTCTTCTGGGAGATGATGCTGGTACCGATGTACTTCCTGATTGCCCTGTGGGGGCATAAGGCATCGGACGGGAAAACCCGTATCAGCGCCGCCACCAAGTTCTTCATTTACACCCAGGCCAGCGGTCTGGTGATGCTGATTGCCATCCTCGCACTGGTGTTCGTTCACCATAATGCCACCGGGGTGTGGACCTTCAGCTACCAAGCGCTGCTGAAGACGCCGATGAGCAACAACATTGAATACCTGTTGATGCTGGGCTTCTTTATTGCCTTCGCGGTAAAAATGCCGGTGGTACCGTTCCACGGCTGGCTGCCGGATGCGCACTCCCAGGCGCCCACGGCCGGTTCGGTGGACCTGGCGGGGATCCTGCTGAAAACCGCGGCCTACGGGTTACTGCGCTTTGCGCTGCCGCTGTTCCCGAACGCCTCTGCCGAGTTCGCGCCCATTGCCATGTGGCTGGGGGTGATTGGTATCTTCTACGGCGCCTGGATGGCGTTCTCCCAGACCGATATCAAGCGCCTGATTGCTTACACCTCGGTGTCGCATATGGGGTTTGTCCTGATTGCTATCTACACCGGCAGCCAGCTGGCCTACCAGGGGGCGGTTATCCAGATGATCGCTCACGGTCTGTCGGCGGCGGGTCTGTTTATTCTCTGTGGTCAGCTGTATGAACGGCTGCACACCCGCGACATGACTAAAATGGGCGGCCTGTGGAGCAAAATTAAATGGCTGCCGGCGCTGTCGATGTTCTTCGCGGTGGCAACACTGGGGATGCCGGGGACCGGCAACTTCGTGGGTGAGTTTATGATCCTGTTTGGCAGCTACCATGTGGTGCCGGCGATCACGGTGATTTCCACCTTCGGGCTGGTGTTTGCGTCGGTTTACTCACTGGCGATGCTGCATCGCGCTTACTTCGGTAAGGCAAAAACCGAGGCGGCGGCACAAACGCTGCCCGGGCTGTCAGCACGCGAATTGTTCATTATTCTGTTGCTGGTTGTATTGCTGGTGCTGCTGGGCTTTTACCCGCAGCCAATTCTGGATACCTCTCACTCTGCGATGAGCAATATCCAGCAGTGGTATACCAGTTCAATTTCAACTACAAGGCCGTAATTCGCTCATGACAATAACAACCCAACATTTGATCGCGCTACTGCCGCTGTTGATCGTCGGATTGACGGTGGTGGTTGTGATGTTGTCCATTGCGTGGCGACGCGACCATTTTATTAATGCCACGCTCTCGGTTATCGGGCTTAACCTGGCGCTGCTTTCCCTGTGGTTTGTCGGCCAGGCGGGGCCAATGGATGTCACACCGCTGATGCGGGTTGATGGTTACGCCATGCTGTATACCGGGCTGGTGCTGCTGGCCAGCCTGGCAACCTGTAC
Source organism: Shimwellia pseudoproteus (assembly GCF_016415625.1). Taxonomy (GTDB): domain Bacteria; phylum Pseudomonadota; class Gammaproteobacteria; order Enterobacterales; family Enterobacteriaceae; genus Shimwellia; species Shimwellia pseudoproteus. Next base: position 49,359 of record NZ_WBXP01000008.1, on the reverse strand, counting down.
GTTCGCCTATCCCTGGCTGCAAGATTACCCGGACAATAAAGAAGAGTTCTATCTCCTGGTATTGATTGCCGCCATGGGGGGGATACTGCTGGCCTGCGCGAACCATTTTGCGTCGCTGTTCCTCGGCATTGAGTTGATCTCGCTGCCGCTGTTCGGCCTGGTGGGTTATGCCTTCCGCCAGAAGCGCTCTCTGGAAGCCAGTATCAAATACACCATCCTTTCTGCGGCGGCGTCATCGTTCCTGTTGTTCGGTATCGCGCTGCTGTATGCCATGACCGGGGATCTCTCCTTCGGTGCTCTGGGCCGGAGCCTGGCGGATAATATGCTGCATGAGCCACTGCTTCTGGCCGGTGTGGGAATGATGATTGTCGGCCTCGGCTTTAAGCTTTCGCTGGTGCCGTTCCACCTGTGGACCCCGGACGTGTACCAGGGGGCCCCGGCGCCGGTATCAACCTTCCTGGCAACCGCCAGTAAGATTGCTATCTTTGCGGTGGTGATGCGCCTGTTCCTGTACACCCCCATCGGCCACAGCGCGGCCGTTACCACGGTGCTGGGGATTATCGCGTTTATCTCTATCCTGTTCGGTAACCTGATGGCCCTCAGCCAGAGCAATATCAAGCGCCTGCTGGGGTACTCGTCTATTGCGCACCTCGGTTACCTGCTGGTGGCCCTGATTGCCCTGCAGCACGGCGACATGGCGATGGAGACGGTAGGGGTTTATCTGGCGGGGTACCTGTTCAGTAGCCTGGGTGCCTTTGGTGTGGTTAGCCTGATGTCCAGCCCTTATCGCGGCCCGGATGCGGATTCGCTGTTCTCTTACCGCGGGCTGTTCTGGCACCGTCCGCTGTTATCAGCGGTGATGACCGTGGTGATGCTCTCCCTGGCCGGTATTCCGATGACCCTCGGATTTATCGGTAAGTTCTATGTGCTGGCGGTGGGTGTTGATGCACATCTATGGTGGCTGACCGGCGCCGTGGTGGTGGGGTCTGCTATTGGCCTGTATTACTACCTGCGCGTGACCGTGAGCCTGTATCTCACTGCGCCGCAACAACTGAACCGCGACACCCCGTCTAACTGGGCATTTACTGCCGGTGGGGTGGTGGTGCTGATTGCGGCGCTGCTGGTGCTGGTGCTGGGGGTTTACCCGCAGCCGCTGATCAGTATTGTTCAGATGGCAGTCCCGCTGATGTAACGGGCGTTGCTGTAAAGGAACCCGGCTACGGCCGGGTTTTTTGTACCCGTAGCCCGTGAATGACCTGAATAACCTGCCGGTACGCTTCTGAATAAATGGAAGCCATCTTCTGAATCCGCCATAAAACCTCCGAAATCGAAAATCACCGGGTTGAACCCCTCCCCAAAACGGGAGATGAATACCATCCCGCGATGCAGGGCGGGAATGCGTGATATTGTGTGTTGACAGGTGTCAACGAAGATAATAAGGTCATACCCGGAGGCAAATGAAAAAACATCCGAACAAGCATATCCAGGCCGCCATTGAATATGCTCTGAGTCAGGGCTGGGTTTGGGTTCCACCAGGTGATTCCGCCCACTGTTTTTGCAAGTTGCGTTGTGGTCATCCGGAAGGTGAGCATCGGGATCACCAGATGAGTGTATGGTCGACGCCGAAAAGTGCTGAGAGCCATGCCAGGCAAATCAGGCGCAAAACAAACCGCTGCTCTTGATTGTGTCCGGCAGGGGCGTTGACAATCTCCGTTTACTGAACGATCAAAGACTAACCGAAGGGGGAACTATGGCGCTTTACCACTTTATACTGACGCTCTCAGGCGTAACCTACGAGCGCGAAGGGCTGGAAGACGCGCTATACGAAAGCGGCTGTGGCGATGCACTGATCTGTGCATACGGGAACTCGGTCTATGTTGAGTTCGATCGTGAGGCTGACTCACTCAATGAGGCTATCGCATCTGCGGTTGAAAATGTCGAATCCGCCGGGATTGGCGCTGTTGTTGAGTCTGTTGACTCTGCCCTTGTCGGACTGAGCGATATTGCGGAAATGACAAATATGTCCCGTCAGGCGATTGCCATGCTGAAAGACGGCACCCGCGGCAGCGGTGATTTTCCTTGCCCCGTTCAGCGCATTAAAGGCCAGTCGCCGCTCTGGGACTGGGCGAATGTTGCACAATGGTTGTTAAAAAATGGCCGGTTGAAAGCGAACAGCGAGCTGGTTGTGAACGCGGGTGTATTAAGTAAATGGAATCTGGTGCTCAGAGCCAGCGCCTCACAAGATTTTAAAGAAGTGGAATCACTTGCGGCATCACTGATTGCACGACGCAGCAAAACAGTCGTATGACCGGTAAGTGTTAATGTGGTTAGATATTGCATTGTTTACCTTTGCGGTCTGTTTGAAGTGGCCTAATGAAAAAAAGAAATTTCAGCGTAGCTGGTGAGTTGTCAGCAGCCTACCCACCGGTATAAACGTGGTGGTCATGAACACATCGTTATCCCGAATCGCCTTGAGCGACAAAGTGCACTTCACATCATCGCTATCGGACGTTTACGAACTGACGATAAAACGAAGGAATATGTTGCCTGGCGAGTAACCGAAGGACATACAAAAATGCAAGCAATACGCTGTCTGAAGCGCTGTATCTCACGCGAAGTTTTCACTCTACTGCGAAATCAAAATAGGCAGTTCAACAGCATCACAATAAGCGGCAACCCCATTGGGCAGTCACACTGTACGCCAATTGTTAAGCGGTTCTTATTGGAAAGTAATCATGTGACCGACTGGTAACACAGGAAATCCCGCCGTAAGGCGGCTAAATAACAGGCAAAAAAAAGCCTCTGTGGCAGCAGAGGCAGGAAACGAATATCAGGCCCATCATCGGTAATGGGCTAACTAATCAACAGGAAGGAATTGCTCCAACAGCGATGAATGTTACTCGCTGGGCGTGCCGCAGTTTTCTCAATTAATGCCAGCTTAATAATTAAAAAGCTAATAACAAATATAGTTACTACTTAATTGTGTTTTTTATCATGGCGGAATGTTAAATATCCACCACCAATAAATCCTCTGCCAGCACGGTATTGGCAAACACCCCCCGGCACTCTGCCAGCAAGCGGGGAAAGTCCTCCCGGCGATAGCGGGAACTGAAGTGAGTAATAATCAGCTTTTTCGCCCCGCAGGCGTGCGCCAGGGTTGCCGCTTGCAGGGTGGTGGAGTGGCCGCGGCTATTGGCTTTCTCCGCCAGGCTCGCCTCCAGGGTGGCTTCATGGACCATCACATCGACCTCTGCGGCCAGAATACAGGCGCTATCTACCGGGGCGGTGTCCCCGAAGATAGCCACCGATTTGCCTTTCACCGGCGGGTTCACATACTGGCGGCCATCGATCCAGCGGCCATCATCCAGTTGCAGGGTTTCCCCCTGTTTCAGCCGCTGGAACAGGGGCCCGGGGGGCACGCCATCAGCCTGCAGCGCTGCCGCATCCAGCGCACCTGGCTTATCATGGGCGCTGACCCGGTAGCCAAAACAGACCACCGGATGGGACAGGGCAACGCAGCGCACCTCATGGTCACCATCATCAAACACCACCCCCTCACGCACTTCGATAATCTCCAGCGGGTAGTCGGTCCAGGAGCCGCTCATGGTCAGGGACATCTGGACAAACGCGCGGATACCCGGCGGCCCATAAATGGTCAGCGGCCCGCCACCGCCGACCATTGAGCGGCTACATAACAGCCCCGGCAGGCCAAAAATATGGTCGCCGTGCAGGTGAGTAATAAAAATTTTATCCAGTTTTCCCGGGGTGAGCGGGGTACGCAACATCTGGTGCTGGGTTCCTTCGCCGCAGTCAAATAACCACCAACTGGTGTGCTGAGGGGCAGGGTGCAGCGCAACGGCACTGACATTACGCCCCCGGGTGGGTACCCCGGCAGAGGTCCCCAGAAACAGTAATTCCATAGATATTTCCCGGCTTATGCATATTGGCAGTAGTATAACCGCCACAGACCGTACCACAGGGGAATAACCGTGATTGAATGGCAGGATTTGCACCACGGGGCGTTGTCCGCCCCTCAGTTATACGCCGCCCTGGCGCTGCGCAGCGCCGTCTTTGTGGTGGAGCAACAGTGTCTCTATCAGGATGTCGACGGTGATGATTTGTGCGGTGATAATCGTCATCTGTTTGGCTGGCGGGATGGCCAGCTGATCGCCTATGCGCGGATTTTACAGCCGGATACCGACAATAGCCCGGTGGTGATTGGGCGGGTGATTATCGCCCCGCAAGCCCGGGGTGAAAAACTGGGGTTCCAGCTGATGGCGCAGGCGCTGGCAAGCTGCCGCCAGCACTGGCCCGATCGGGGGATTTACCTTGGCGCCCAGGCGCATTTGCAGGATTTTTACCGCCAGCTCGGTTTTACCCCGGTGACGGCTATCTATGATGAAGACGGCATTCCCCATCTGGGGATGGCCCTGGCGTAACCGGCAATACCCTGGACCCAAAAGGGGGAATCCAGGGCGCGACGGCACGCGATTGTCTATAGTTACCATGAACTCATGGCAATGGAGATAAATGATGAATGGAACCCGTAGTCGTGCTGCCGATCTGGAAGACGATCTGGAAATGTTAAGCTATACCCTGGAAGAGGTGTTGCGCGCTTCCGGTGATCCGGCAGATCAGCGATATATTGAAATCCGCGATCGCGCCGCCGAAGCACTGGCGCAGATCCGCGCCAGGCTGGAGAGAACCTCCGACGCGCTCTACTATCAGACCAAAAAAGCGGTCTACCGTACTGATGATTATGTCCACCAGAACCCGTGGCGCGGTATTGGGGTCGGCGCGTCCCTTGGGCTGGTTGTTGGTTTATTGCTCGCCAGACGTTAATTTTTTGCCCATCCGTGTGGGATGGGCCACCTTTCTGAGATCTTACCCCCTGGGTGGGATTTTTTTTGCGCTGGTGACCACGTATAATTCGGGGCTTTTCCCGGGAACCGAGGTTGATGTGAATGCTGTTGTTGCTGCACTGTCTGAATTACAACAAAAATTAACCGACGGCCTCCCGGAAACACCAGGCACCCGTATTTTTACGGTCCCGCTGGCGCTCAGCGATGCCAGTGATGCCCTCGGATGGCTGGCGGCGCAACCGGTATGGCCGCAATTTTACTGGCAGCAACGTGACGGTGAGCAAGAGTTGGCGGCCCTCGGGGCGGTGCAGCACTTTACCGATCTGCCGCAGGGCAGGGCGTGGCTGGCCGGGCAGCCAGACAGCGGCCATCTGCTGGTTTGCGGGCTGAACCAGTTTGACCCGGCGAGCGGGGCGCTTTTCCTGCCGCGCCTGCTGTGGCAGCGCCAGCGCGGCCACGCCACGCTGACGTTACTGCTGCACAGTGACCACTCCCTGGCGGATGATGCGCTCCGGGCACGGGCCATGCTGGCCGGTTTACAGCCCGCTCAGCCACTACCGCTCCGGCAACTGACCCTGCTGCGGGAGCAGCAAACCCCCTCAGAACCTCACTGGCACCAGTTAATTCACCAGGCGCTGGCCTGTTTCGCCCGGGGGACGCTGGATAAAGTCGTGCTGGCCCGGGCGTCCGATCTCTGGTTTAGCGAGGCGGTCCCGGCGGCAAACGTGCTGGCGGCCAGTCGCCGGGTGAATATGAACTGCTACCATTTCTATATGGCCTTTGAGGCCGGGCGGGCCTTTATTGGCTCTTCGCCAGAGCGTTTGTGGCGCCGGCGGGGTAACCAGTTACGCACCGAGGCGCTGGCCGGAACCGTGGCTAACAGCCCGGATGACGCTCAGGCTGCCCGGCAGGGGGCGTGGCTGATGCACGATGATAAAAACCAGCGTGAAAATATGCTGGTGGTTGAGGACATCTGCCTGCGCCTGAAAGAGATTGCCAATACCCTTGATGTCTTGCCCGCTCAGGTGATGCAGCTGCGCAAAGTACAGCATTTGCGCCGCTGTATCTGGACCACGCTCCACCAGCCGGACGATGCCCTGTGCCTGCAACAACTGCAGCCCACTGCCGCGGTTGCCGGGTTGCCGCGCGAGGATGCCCGGGCGTTTATTGCCCACTGTGAACCTTTTGAACGCCAGTGGTATGCCGGTTCCGCCGGTTATCTTACCCGGCAGCAGGCAGAGTTTTGCGTGTCGCTGCGCAGCGCGCTGGTGGAGGACAACCGGGTACGGCTCTATGCCGGTGCCGGGATTGTGCCCGGTTCGGACCCGGCAGAAGAGTGGCGGGAAATAAACAATAAAGCGGCGGGATTGCGCAGTTTGCTGACGGAGAAAAGCGAATGAAAACAGCTATCCCGACCCATATCAATGTCTCTTTTTATCTGGCGATTATACTGTGCCCGTATCTTTGAACCCCGGACAATATTATGTCAACCAGCTCTTTTAACCGCCGCTGGGCGGCGGTGATCCTTGAAGCCCTGACACGCCACGGCGTGCGCCATGTTTGTATTGCACCGGGTTCCCGTTCAACCCCGTTAACGCTGGCGGCGGTACAGCACGGCGGTTTTGTGTGCCATACCCATTTTGATGAACGCGGCCTGGGCCATTTAGCCCTCGGGATTGCCAAAGCCAGCGGTGAACGGGTGGCGGTGATCGTGACCTCCGGCACTGCGGTTGCCAACCTGTACCCCGCCCTGATTGAGGCGGGGCTCACCGGTGAGAAACTGATCATGCTGACGGCGGATCGCCCGCCAGAGCTGATTGACTGCGGCGCCAACCAGGCGATTCGCCAGCAGGGGATCTTTGGTTCCCATCCGGCTGGTGCGCTGAACCTGCCGCGTCCCACCCGGGATATTTCCGCTCACTGGCTGGTGTCGGTGATTGATGAATTACTTAACGGCCAGGAAAACGGCGCGGTCCAGATTAACTGCCCGTTTGCCGAGCCGCTGTACGGTGAAATGGATGACAGCGATCTCCCCTGGCAAAACAGCCTCGGGAGCTGGCTGACCAGTGAAAAACCCTGGCTGGCCCCGGGCCGGGCGAGGGTTAGTGTCCTGCAGCGGGACTGGTTTTTCTGGCGCCAGAAGAAAGGCGTTATTGTGGCGGGCCGGATGAGCGCCGCCGAAGGCAAACAGCTCGCCGCCTGGGCCGCCATACTCGGCTGGCCGCTGATCAGCGATGTGCTGTCCCAGACCGGCCAGCCGCTGCCTTGCGCCGATTTGTGGCTGGCTAACCCGGACGCGGTACGGGAACTGGATCAGGCACAACTGGTTATCCAGTTTGGCAGCAGCCTGACCGGTAAGCGGTTGTTACAGTGGCAGGCCGCCTGCACCCCGGATGAATACTGGATTATTTCCCCGCTGGAAGGCCGGCTGGATCCTGCCCAACATCGTGGCCGCCGCCTGGTGGCGGATATTGGTGAGTGGCTGGAACAGCACCCGGCAGAAAAACACGGGTGCTGGGCGCCACATCTGCGGGAACTGTCCCGCCAGGCCCTCGACTATGCGCGGCAGGCCACCGGTGAATTTGGGGAGGCCCAGCTCGCCCAGCGGATGGCGGCACTACTGCCGGAACAGGGGCAGCTGTTTGTCGGTAATAGCCTGGTGGTGCGGCTGGTGGATGCGCTCTGCCAGTTACCTGCCGGGTATCCGGTATACAGCAACCGCGGCGCCAGCGGCATTGATGGCTTGATCTCGACCGCCGCCGGTGTGCAGCGGGCGTGCCCGCGGCCAACCCTCGCGGTGGTGGGGGACCTTTCTGCCCTGTACGATATCAACAGCCTGGCGCTGTTGCGCCACACCCCGGCCCCGTTGGTGCTGATTGTGGTCAATAACAACGGCGGGCAGATTTTCTCCATGCTGCCCACCCCGGTCGAAGAGCGGGAGCGTTATTACTGTATGCCGCAGAATGTGGAATTTGCCCCGGCTGCCGGAATGTTTGGCCTGGGGTACTTCTGCCCGGACAACTGGGAGAGCCTGGTACAGCACGTGGCTGATGCCTGGCAGCGCCCCCAGGCCACCCTGATTGAGCTACGGGTGGATGAACATACCGGCGCCCAAACCCTGCAACAGCTGCTGGCGCAGGTGAGCCAGCTATGATCCTCCAGGGCACATTGCACCCCGGCAACCGGCCCGGGTTTCCGTGGCTGGTCTGGCTGCACGGCTTCCTCGGTAGCGGGGCGGAGTGGGCCCCTGTGGCCAGTGCCCTGGCCGACTGGCCGCAACTGCGGCTCGACCTGCCCGGCCACGGCAAGTCTGCCGGGCTGCGGGTGGCGGACTTCCCGGCGATGGCCGCCGCGCTCCAGGCCACGCTGGACCATTACCAGATAACCGACTACTGGCTGGTGGGCTACTCGCTGGGGGGGCGGATTGCCATGTACCACGCGTGTTATGGGCATCCCGACGGGATGCGCGGCCTGATTGTCGAAGGGGGTAACCCCGGGCTGGCAGATCCCCTGGCGCGGCGCGGCAGGCTGGCGTACGACCAGCACTGGGCGGAGCGACTGCGCCAGCAGCCGCTGGCGGATGTGCTCAACGCCTGGTATCGGCAGCCGGTGTTTGCCTCGCTGAGCGACGCTCAGCGCCAGCAACTGGTTGAGATCCGTCTGGACAATGACCCCGCAGCGCTGGCCAGCATGCTGATGGCGACCTCTCTCGGCCAGCAGCCGGATCTCACTCCGCGCCTGCAACAACTCAGGCTACCGTTTTATTATCTGTGCGGTGAGTATGACGCGAAATTCCGCGCCATTGCCGGGGAACTCCCCGCCACCACACTGACCATTAGCGCCGCTGGGCATAATGCGCACCGGGACAATCCCGCCGCTTTTGCCCACGACCTGCACACCCTACTGTGTCAACCTAACTCAAGGACTCACCATGCTTTATCCTGATGAACAACTGCTTTATGCGCCGGTGGAATGGCACGACTGCTCTAAGGGCTACAGCGATATTCGCTACCAGAAATCCAGTGACGGGATTGCCAAAATCACCATTAATCGCCCGGAGGTACGTAACGCGTTCCGTCCGTTAACCGTCAAAGAGATGATCGATGCGCTGGCCGACGCCCGCTATGACGACGGTATTGGCGTGATTATTCTTACCGGGGAAGGGGACAAAGCGTTCTGCTCCGGCGGCGACCAGAAAGTGCGTGGTGACTACGGCGGTTATCAGGATGACTCCGGCGTGCACCACCTCAACGTACTGGACTTCCAGCGCCAGATCCGCACCTGCCCGAAACCGGTGGTGGCGATGGTGGCCGGGTACTCCATCGGCGGTGGCCACGTACTGCATATGATGTGCGATCTGACCATTGCTGCCGAGAACGCCATTTTTGGCCAGACCGGGCCGAAGGTGGGTTCCTTTGACGGCGGCTGGGGCGCGGCGTATATGGCGCGGATTGTCGGCCAGAAGAAAGCCCGCGAAATCTGGTTCCTGTGCCGTCAGTATGATGCGCAACAGGCGCTGGATATGGGGCTGGTCAATACCGTGGTACCCCTGGCGGACCTCGAAAAAGAGACCGTGCGCTGGTGCCGGGAAATGCTGCAAAACAGCCCAATGGCGCTGCGCTGCCTGAAAGCGGCCCTGAATGCCGACTGTGACGGCCAGGCCGGGTTGCAGGAACTGGCGGGTAACGCCACCATGCTGTTCTACATGACCGACGAAGGCCAGGAAGGACGTAATGCGTTTAACCAGAAACGCCAGCCGGACTTCAGCAAATTTAAACGGAACCCGTAATGCGTAGCGCACAGATCTGGCGCTACAACTTGCCCATGGACGCGGGGGTTATCCTGCGGGAGCGGCGCCTGAAAGTCCGCGAGGGGCTGGTCCTGTGCCTGACCGAGCATGGCCGCCAGGGGTGGGGGGAAATCGCCCCGCTGCCGGGCTTCAGCGCGGAAACTGTCGACGATGCCCAGGTGGCCCTGGTGGGCTGGGCCAGACAGTGGCAGGCCGGGGAGGTGCTAACCGGCGCTGCTCAGGCGCTGCCCAGTGTGGCATTTGGCACCAGCTGTGCGCTGGCGGAATTATCGGGCCAGTTGCCCGGGGCGGCGGACTACCGTGCGGCCCCGCTGTGCACGGGCGATCCCGATGAACTTTTTGCCCTGTTGCAGCAGATGCCCGGGGAGAAGATCGCCAAAATCAAGGTCGGCCTCTGGGAGGCGGTACGCGACGGAATGGTGGCGAACCTGCTGCTGGAGGCGTTGCCGGATCTTAACCTGCGGCTGGACGCCAACCGCAGCTGGACCCCGCTGAAAGCCGCGCAGTTTGCCAAATACGTCAACCCGCAATACCGGGCGCGTGTTGCGTTTATTGAAGAGCCCTGTAAAACCCGGGCCGAATCGCTGGATTTCAGCCAGCAAACCGGGATTGCCATTGCCTGGGACGAAAGTGTCCGTGAAGCGGACTTTGTATTTGAGGCCCAGCCCGGGGTCAGTGCGCTGGTTATTAAGCCAACCCTGACCGGCAGCCTGGAGAAGGTGCAGGCCCAGGTGGCAGCGGCCCACAGGCTGGGGCTGCAGGCAGTGATCAGCTCGTCTATTGAGTCCAGCCTGGGGCTGACCCAACTGGCCCGCATTGCCGCATGGCTGACCCCCGGCACCTTGCCGGGGCTGGATACCCTGTCCCTGATGCAGGCGCAGCTTATCCGTCGCTGGCCGGGTAGCCCATTACCCTGCCAGGATACTGAACAACTGGATAGCATATTATGAGTTTTACTGACTGGCCCTGGCGGGTATGGCGGCAACAGCGTGGCGATGCGATCGCGCTACGTCTGGCGGCGGAGACACTGACCTGGCGGCAGTTATGCCAGCAGGTGGATGCCCTGGCCGCGGGCTTTTTTGCCCAGGGGGTGGAGAGCGGCACCGGGGTGGCACTGCGCGGCAAAAACAGCCCGCAGATGCTGCTGTGCTGGCTGGCGTTACTCCAGTGCGGCGCCCGTATTTTACCCCTTAACCCGCAGCTCCCGGACAGCATGCTGACCCGGCTGTTACCGGGGCTGTCGCTCTCTTTTGGCCTGGCACTGGCGGAAACTCCCGCGGTACCGGGGCTGGCGCCGCTGATCCCCCAACCGCGCGACGGCCAGCACCAGGCTGACTGGGACGCGACGCGGCTGGTCTCCATGACCCTGACCTCTGGCTCTACCGGGTTACCCAAAGCGGCAGTACACAGTGCGGCGGCGCACCTCGCCAGTGCTGCGGGGGTCATCCGCTTGATGGGGTTTACCGCTGACGATAGCTGGCTGCTCTCGCTGCCGCTGTTTCATGTGTCGGGGCAGGGGATTTTGTGGCGCTGGCTACAGGCGGGCGCCACACTGGTGGTGCGCCCGATGCACCCGCTGGAAGGGGCGTTACAGGGCTGTACCCACGCCTCACTGGTGCCGACCCAGCTCTGGCGGCTGCTGGAGAACAACCCGCAGTCCCTTGATCTGAAAGCGGTATTGCTGGGCGGGGCGGCGATCCCGGTGGCGCTGACCGATCAGGCAGAATCCGGCGGGATCTGCTGCTTTTGTGGTTACGGGCTAACGGAGTTTGCCTCCACGGTGTGCGCCAAACCCGCGGACGGTAAGCCGGATGTCGGCACGGCGCTGGCGGGCCGGGAAGTCCGTATTGTGGATGGCGAAGTCTGGCTGCGGGCGGCGAGCATGGCGGCGGGTTACTGGCGCGACGGCAAACTGGCGCCGCTGACCAACGCGGAGGGCTGGTTTGCCACCCGGGATCGCGGCCGCCTTGACCAGGGGATCCTGACCATTATTGGCCGGCTGGATAATCTGTTTTTCAGTGCCGGAGAGGGGATCCAGCCGGAAGACGTTGAGCGGGTTATCATCGGCCACCCGGCGGTGCATCAGGTGTTTGTGGTGCCGATTGCCGATCGGGAATTTGGCCAGCGGCCCGTGGCGGTGGTGGAATGCGACCCGGACTTTGCCCCAGGGCAACTGGCGGACTGGCTGGCAGGGAAACTGGCGCGTTTCCAGTTGCCGGTACACTGGCTGCGGCTGCCTGAAGGGCTAAAAACCGGTGGGATTAAAATCTCCCGCCGGGCACTGCAAACCTGGGTTGCACAGCAGCTTGCCGGGTAACCGGTATCTGTTGGCGTCCGCTACCGCCCGGTAGCGGCGCGAGTTACTGACTTTTCTGCTGGCCGGGGGCGGTAGTGCCCCTGGCTTCCCGCGCCAGAACCTGTAGCAGCATATCCAGCAGCCCCGGAAAACAGGCGTCGAGATCTTCCCGGCGCAGGGAAATCATATTCTCCCGCCCCTGGGGGCGTTGCCAAATCACGCCGCTGTCGCGCAGGACGCGCCAGTGGTGGGTCATGGTGGATTTGGTGACATCCTGGCGCAGGGCGCTGCAATTGCGCTCGGTGCCGTCTGCCAGGGTTTTGACTATCTCCAGCCGCAGAGGATTACCAAGGGCAAAAAGGACATTTTCCAGGCGGATTTGTTCTCGTTCGGGGTGATTGGCGATCATAATATTCCTGTGTCGACGGCGAAGGCTGACTCAGCCAACCGCCGGTTAATATACCCAATCCACGGGTCGAAGGCTATGCAGGCGGGCTATCTGCCTGGTCGATATCAATGATAGCGAAAATAGTTTGAATGTACTCGTACATTTGGACTATTATCACCACCGTTAGATAACCTGCGGCCCGGCACCCGATTGTCGGGTGTTAGTGGGGCCGCTCACAACCCGTCAACAGACTAAGGACGCATTATGCCCCGACCCATCCCCCTCGACCGTTATCGCAACATCGGTATTTCCGCGCATATCGACGCCGGTAAAACAACCACAACCGAACGTATCCTGTTTTATACCGGCATGAGCCATAAACTGGGTGAAGTTCACGATGGCGCGGCAACAACTGACTGGATGGCGCAGGAGCAGGAACGCGGGATAACCATTACCTCTGCGGCAGTCAGCTGCTTCTGGGCCGGTATGGACCGCAGTTTTGAGCCCCACCGGATCAACATTATTGATACCCCGGGGCACGTGGATTTTACCATTGAAGTCGAACGCTCCATGCGGGTGCTGGACGGCGCGGTCATGGTCTATGACTCGGTAGGCGGCGTGCAGCCGCAGTCGGAAACGGTCTGGCGCCAGGCCAATAAATACCGGGTGCCGCGGCTGGCCTTCGTCAACAAAATGGATCGCCCCGGAGCGGACTTCTTCCGGGTGGTACAAATGATGGTTGACCGGCTGAAAGCCAACCCGGTGCCGATTGTTATCCCAATTGGGGCGGAAGATCACTTTACCGGGGTGGTGGATCTTATCAAGATGCGCGCCATCATTTGGGATGATGCCACCCAGGGGATGACCTTCCGTTATGAACCGGTGCCGGATGGGCTGCTGGATACTGCCCGCCAGTGGCGGGCGAAAATGGTCGCCGCTGCCGCAGAAGCGAACGATACGCTGATGGAGCGCTATCTGGACACCGATGACCTTGACCACGCAGACATCATCGCCGGGTTGCGCCAGCGCACTATCGCCGGCGAGATCCAGCCGATGCTGTGCGGCAGTGCGTTTAAAAATAAAGGCGTGCAGCGCATGCTGGATGCGGTTATCGAGCTGATGCCGTCGCCGCTGGATATTCCGGCTATCCAGGGGGTGGATGAAAAAGGCCAGCCTGCACAGCGCCACCCCAGCGACGATGAGCCGTTCTCTGCCCTGGCATTTAAACTGATGACCGACCCCTATGTGGGCCAGCTGACGTTTATCCGGGTCTATTCCGGGGTGCTGAAAAAAGGCGACGCGGTGTATAACCCGGTGAAGGGCAAGAAGGAGCGGATCGGGCGAATAGTGCTGATGCACGCGAATGACCGCCATGAGGTGGACGAGCTGCGTGCCGGGGATATTGCCGCCTGTGTCGGGCTGAAAGATGTCTCTACCGGGGATACCCTGAGCGATCCCGCGGCGGTTATCACCCTTGAGCGGATGGCGTTTCCGGAGCCGGTGATTTCCCTGGCAATTGAACCGAAAACCAAAGCGGATCAGGAAAAAATGGGCATTGCCCTGCAGCGGCTGGCGTCTGAAGACCCGTCGTTCCGCCTGCAAACGGATGAAGAGTCCGGCCAGACGATTATCTCCGGGATGGGGGAGCTGCATCTGGAGATTATTGTTGACCGGATGAAGCGCGAGTTTGGCGTGGAGGCCAACATTGGTCGCCCCCAGGTGACCTACCGGGAAACCCTGCGCCGGACCGTCAGCGACGTCGAAGGCAAGTTTGTGCGCCAGTCCGGCGGTAAAGGCCAGTACGGCCACGTGGTGCTGACCCTGGCGCCGCTGGCGCCGGGCAGTGGTTTTATCTTTGAAGATGCCACAAAAGGCGGGGTGGTGCCCCGGGAGTATATCCCGTCGGTTGAAAAGGGCATCCGCGAGGCGCTGAACAGCGGCGTGCTGGCCGGTTATCCGGTGGTGGATGTTAAAGCGATCCTGACATTTGGTTCCTACCACGATGTGGACTCGTCGGAAATGGCGTTCCGCATGGCGGCGATTTTGGGTTTTAAAGAGGGTGCTAAACGGGCGGACCCGGCGATTCTTGAGCCGGTGATGCATGTCGAAGTGGAAACCCCGGAAGAGTATGCCGGTAACATTATGGGGGATCTCTCTTCCCGCCGCGGTATGGTACAGGGTATGGAGGCGCGTTTCGGCAGCCAGATTATTCGTGCGGATGTGCCGTTAGCGGAGATGTTTGGCTATTCCACCACGCTGAGATCTATGTCCCAGGGTCGGGCGACCTACAGCATGGAGTTCCACCACTATGCCCAGGCGCCGAATAACGTGGCGGAAGGGATCATTGCCAGCCGCAGCAAAGGCTGATGTCGCGACGGGTCACCGCCGCGCGCGTGATGCGGTGAGTAAAAAGTAAGGCCGCCGCCGGGGCTCCGGGGCGGCCTTTTTTCTGCTCAATAACTCAGGCGCCGCCGGTGCGTAATGCGGCCAGGGCCCGGGCGACACCGTCACCGTAGTCCGGGTGTACCTGGCGGAACAGATCTATCTGCCGCTGGCTGATGTGTGCCGGGATGGTGGCCATATCCCCGGCAATACGCTGGAACATGCGCTGGTGCTCTTCGGGGCTCAGCAGTTCAAACAGCGCCCGGGGCTGGCTAAAGTAGTCGCCGTCTTCCCGGTGGTTCCAGTGGTCCGCGGCCCCGTCGAGAGACAGGGGCGGCTCGCTGAAGTCCGGCTGCTCCTGGAACAGGCCAAAGCTGTTGGGCTCATAGGTCACGGTATTACTGCTGTTGCCGTCCACCCGCATCGCGCCGTCACGGTGGTAGTTATGGAACGGGCAGCGGGGGGTATTTACCGGGATTTGGTGGTGGTTCACCCCCAGCCGGTAGCGATGGGCATCGCCGTAGGAGAATAACCGCCCCTGCAGCATTTTATCCGGCGAGAAGCCGATACCCGGTACCACATTGCCGGGATTCATGGCCACTTGTTCGACTTCGGCAAAGTAGTTATCGGGATTACGGTTGAGCTCCAGCACGCCGACCTCATGGAGCGGGTAATCCCCGTGGGGCCAGATCTTGGTTAGGTCAAAGGGATTGTAGGGCAGGCCACCGGCCTCCGCTTCGGGCATCACCTGTACGAACAAGGTCCAGCGCGGATAATCCCCCTGTTCAATGGTGGTGAACAGATCGCGCTGGGCGCTTTCGCGATCGCTGGCCACCAGGCGGGCCGCTTCGTCATCCATCATATTCTGGATACCCTGCTGGCTTTTAAAGTGGAACTTAACCCAGAAGCGCTGGTTTTGCGCATTGATAAAACTGAAGGCGTGGCTACCGAACCCGTGCATATGGCGGTAGCTGCGCGGCATACCGCGATCGCTGAAGTCAATCGTCAACTGGTGCAGGGTTTCCGGCATCAGGGAAAAGAAGTCCCATTTCCAGGTGGGATTACGCAGGTTACTGCGCGGATCGCGTTTTACAACGTGGTTAAGATCGGGGAATTTCAGCGGATCGCGCAGGTAGAAAATTGGCGTGTTATTGCCCACCAGATCCCAGTTGCCTTCTTCGGTATAAAACTTGATTGAAAACCCGCGAATATCCCGTTCGGCATCGGCGGCGCCCCGTTCCCCGGCCACGGTGGAGAAGCGTAAGAAAAGCGGGGTTTGCTTACCCGGCTGGGCAAACAGCGCGGCCCGGGTCCAGTGGCTGATGTCCTGGGTCACCGTGAAGGTGCCATAGGCCCCGGAGCCTTTGGCGTGCATTCGGCGCTCAGGGATCACTTCCCGGTCAAAGTGGGCCAGTTTTTCCAGGAACCAGACATCCTGCAATAACATCGGGCCGCGGGGGCCGGCAGTGACGACGTTATTATTATCGGTAACCGGGGCACCGGCGGCGGTGGTTAATCCTTTTTTACTCATCATTTACTCCATCTCGTTTAAGGGTATGACGTACTGTTCAACGCGTTACCAGCGGTAAATAACGCGGCGAAATAACCCGGCAAACGTGAAAAACCCCCGGCGATAACCTGATACAACACCAGGGAGCCAGCGGAAAAATAACGCGTTTTGTCGCAAAGACGCGTGGCGTTACATCATCGCAATGGAGATGCAACGTAATGATAATTATGATTTATTTTAGTTATCATAAGCGCTTGCCCGGCGGATGTAATCCCGATGGCCTACTTTTCGATGATTTATGAGTTGGTTGGGGTATAGTTTTGGCACTGTGACCACGGAGTACAATAATGTTAAAAGTGGAGATGCTTTCTACCGGGGATGAAGTGTTATCAGGGCAGATTGTCGATACCAATGCCGCCTGGCTGGCGGACTATTTTTTTCATCAGGGGCTACCCCTGTGCCGCCGCAATACGGTTGGCGATAATTTTGCCGATCTGGTGGCGGTGCTTGAAGAGCGCAGCCATCAGGCGGATATTCTGATTGTTAATGGCGGCCTGGGGCCCACCGGGGATGATTTAAGTGCCGCCGCCGCAGCCCAGGCCGCCGGAGTGGCGCTGGAGGCCCACCCGGAATGGCTGGCGAAAATTGAACACTATTTCGCCCAGCGCGGCCGCCCGATGGCCCCCAGTAACCGTAAACAGGCGCTGATCCCGGCAGGTAGCGAGATGATCGATAACCCGGTGGGGACCGCCTGTGGTTTTGCGCTGCGGCTTAACCGCTGCTGGCTGTTTTTCACCCCCGGGGTACCGTCGGAATTCAAACAGATGGTGACCCGGCAAATTATGCCGCGTATCCGCGCTGCCTGTACCCTGCCACAGCCGCCGGTCTGCCTGCGGCTGACCACTTTTGGCCAGTCGGAAAGTGACCTCGCGCAACTGCTCGATCCACTGCCGCTCCCCGAAGGGGTGGTGATGGGCTACCGCTCTTCCATGCCGATTATTGAACTCAAGCTCACCGGGCCCGCGGCATTACGCCATGAGATGGACGCCCTGTGGCCCCGGGTACGGGAAGCCGCTGGCGACAGCCTGATATTTGAGGGCACCGCCGGGCTACCGGCCCGGGTAGCCGGGTTAATGGCTCAGCAGGAGGTGACGCTGTCGGTGGCGGAGCAGTTCACTGGCGGCCTGTTATCCCTGCAACTTAACCGCGCCGGGGTGGCGCTGAACAGTGGTGCTATCCTGGGGGGTGAACCTGAGACGCTGGCGCAGACACTGGCGCGGGCGCAGGCGTTGTCCCGGCAACAGCACGCCCCGGCCCTGGTGGTCAGCAGCCAGCAGCAGGGGGCGGTCAATATCGCCCTCGCCGGTGATACCGCGTGCGGGGCGATGCGCGTAGTGCTGGATAACCCCCGCCATAGCCCGGCGCTGCGCCAGGAGATTGCGGCCATGCTGGCATTGAATATGCTGCGCCGCTGGCTGGAGGGCCAACCGCTCACCGCCCAGACGGGCTGGGTGGCCCCGGTCGCGGTACTGGACGCGTAATCACCCGCAGGCCCGGTGTGCCGGGCCTGTTGCTGGTCAGGCCAGCGCCCTGGCCAGCAGGGTCAGCGGATGTTCACAGGGCTTGCTGGTGGACATTTCGATTTGCCATTTGCAGGTTTCGCAGTCGGTTATCACCAGATCCACGTCACTCTCTTCTATCTGGCGGAACAGCGGCGCACCAATCGCCTGAGAGGTCGGGTAGTTTTCGGTTTTAAACCCGTAGGTCCCGGCAATTCCGCAGCAGCGGGATTCCAGTTCGACCAGCTCCAGCCCCGGGATCAGCCGTAACAGCGCCAGGGTATAGAGTGACCAGCCCATTTTCTCCATATGACACGGGGTGTGGTACGCCACCCGCAGCGGCATTCGCCGCAGGTTCAGGGTGGCGCCGTCATCCAGCTGCCGCCAGATAAACCGGGTGGCCAGTTCGATATGGTCACGCAGCGGGGCGGTATCCACATCCAGCACATCGGGGTACTCATCCCGCAGGGTAAAGGTGCAGGTAGAGGAGGTGGCAATCACCGGCAACTGGCGGTGCAAAATGGCCTGCCCGAGGGCGGCGGCATTGACCCTGGCCTGTTTGCGGGCTTTGTCGTAAAAGCCGTTGGCGATAAGCGGTACCCCGCAGCATTTTTCTTTGTCCAGTAGCTGGACACCTATCCCCAGGGCGTTAACCACTTTCAGCAGATCCCGCCCCAGTTGTGGGTTGTTGTAATTGACATAGCAACCGTGGAAAAACGCCGCCTGGCGGCTGAACTGCTGCTGGTGCGCCGCCTGTTTGCGATACCACTGGCGAAAGGTGCCGCCGGTGGCGTATTTAGGCAGCGTGCGGCGGTGATCGATTTTCAGCGCGCTATCAAGCATACGCCGCACCGGAGCCAGCCCGGTGGTGGCATTAACCAGCGGCGCAAACGGGGTGGCGAGGGTGCCCATCAGATCGGTGTGGCTGAGTACCGTATCGCGGATTGAGACATTACGCGGTGCGAACTGCGCCCGGGCGCGCTGGATAAGATCGCCAATCTTCACATCAGAAGGGCAGGCCACTTCACAGCGTTTGCAGTTGGTGCAGTATTTAAGGGCTTCATCATACAGGCCCGGGTCCTTGAGCCGTAAACGTTCGCCGTCAGGGCCCGCCTGCTTTGGCCCGGGGTAGCGGGGGTTAACCGCGCTTACCGGGCAGGCCGTTGTACACACGGTGCATTTAATGCAGTTTTCAAAGCCGCTGTTATGCAGACTCATAGGGGGGCCTCCTGATGCGCAAGGATCTGGTCGGCGGCGTGGAGCGCCGTCACCACCGAAACCCCACCACCGCAGCCGAGGTGGATCGGATCAAATCCCCCCAGCACGCCGCCAATCACAAACATATCCGCCACCGGGGCACCGTCCTTGCGGGGCCGCAGGGCGGCATCCGCCAGCACGCCAAACTGCTGCCACGGCTGGGGCTGGAAGAAATCGGCCTGGTACCACTGGCTGCGGGGGCCCGGGTCCTGAACTTCCAGCCCGAACAGCGGCTCCTGTATGCCGCTGCGGGTGGCCACCAGCCCCTGGCTGAAGAAGCTGCCGCTGGCCAGCACCAGATGGCGGGCCCGGAGCGGGATATCCCCGTGGTTCGCGGTAAATACCCGGTAGCCGCCCCCGGGTTCGGGGTGGGCCTGTTGTACTTTATCCCCCACCAGTACCGTGCCCCCAAGGGTGCGGAAATAGCGCGCCAGCGCCTGGTGCAGCGCGATACCGGGGACTGACGGCGGCAGGGTGGGAACACAGGCAATAGCGCAGCCGATACTGGCTTGCAGATTGGCGATGATCCGCGGGTTATCCAGCCCCAGGCAGGCCGGCAGGATCAATAAATCACTGTGCCTGGCAAGCTGGTGCAGCTCATGAAGCAGGGCATTATGCTGGGCGTCGTTATCCAGTACCCGGGCAATATTCACCGAGCGAAATTCGCTGGGGTTATCCCGCAGTTGATCCAGTACCGGCAGGGTCAGTTCTGCCTGGCGGCAGGAAACGCCCTCCCGCTGCAGGCTGTCGACGATACTGGCCGGCTCGATATCCAGAAAACCGCAGATCCCCACCACCGTTACCCGCTGGGACGAGCCAATCGTGCGGCAGGCGTGGCGGGGGCTAAGCCAGGTGCGGTGCCATTTACCGAGCGGGGTCAGGCTGTGATGAGGGGTATCCAGGCTACCGTGCATGGCCAGTGGGCTCTGGGTAAATAGCGATTCGGCGTCCCGGGCAAGGCGGATAACCGACGCGGCACCAATCAACGTGTAGGGGTGCTGCGGGGCCTGACGGGCAAGCTCCGCCAGGGCTGAGGGCAGATCGTTAACTGGGCTACCGTCGGGCAGGCGGTTGAGCAGATCCAGCCCCCCGGAGGCGAAATGCAGTGCGCTTTGTCCGCGGCTGACAATCACCGTTTTATGGCCGCCCTGGGCCAGACGAATCCCGCATACCAGGCCCGCGAGGCCGCCCCCGATAATCAGTGAGTCAAACTTCATCAGTATTTCCTTCCTGTACCATACCGCACAGCCCCATATAGATCCAGCGGGTAAATTCAGCCTCACGCAGGGCATCCCCCCAGGCCACAGGCTGGATCCCTTTCCAGCGCTCATTGAGAAATTCGCTGAGCTGCGCCAGGGACTGGCGCGGCGGGGTGACCTGTAAGCGCTGCATCAGGCCGCTGGCGCGGCAGGCACACAGCTCACCCTGGCAGGTCCCCATGCCGACCCGGGTGCGGCGGCGCAAATCCACCAGATTGGTGACCGTCAGGGATTCCACCGCGTAGCGCACTTCGGCGGCGCTGACCGCTTCACATTCGCACACCAGGCTCTTGCCCAGCCTATCATTGTCCAGCCACTGGCTGGCCCGCTCCCCGTGGCGATATACCGCAGAACCGCGCAGCGGGGCAGGCAGCGACACCACTTTGCGCAGCGTGCTTTCACTGCTCTCCCGGGAGCCGGGTAGCGGCACGGTGGCGGTATCACAGGGGGTGGTATTCCCCAGTTTGCGGCAGACGGCATCGGTGGCCCACTCGGCCATCAGGCGGTAGGTCATCAGTTTGCCGCCGGTAATGGTAATAAAGCCTTCCAGGCCGTCGCGGCTGGCGTGATCCAGCAGCACAATGCCCCGGCTGACGTTGCGCCCGGTGGGATCATCGTCGCTGGCCACCAACGGGCGCACCCCGGCATAGGCGCGTAAAATGCGGGTTTCCGCCAGTGAGGGGGCCAGTTTGGCCCCTTCGCGGATCAGGATGTCCACCTCTTGCGCCGTCACCCGGGTATTGTCTATCTGGTCATCGGCAATATGGGTGGAGGTGGTACCGATCAGCGAGATGGTATCCCCGGGCACCAGAATGTCGGCGTCTGCCGGCTTACGGCAGCGGTTAATCACCTGCTGATTAATGCGGTGCCCGAGGATCAACAGCGCGCCTTTCGCCGGGAACATCCGCACCCGCAGCGCGGCGTATTCCGCAATCTGCTGGCCCCAGATCCCGGCGGCGTTAACCACCACCGGGGCATAGAGCTGGCCGCGCTGGCCGGTGCGACAGTCCTGATAATGCACCCCGGTCACCCGGTCCCCCTGGCGGATCAGGCCGGTTACCGCATGCCAGGTCAGGACAGTGGCGCCCTGTTCCCGGGCATCAAGCATATTGGCCGTGGTGAGGCGAAAAGGGTCCACGGTGCCGTCCGGCACCTGGACTGCCCCGATTAGCGCCGGGTTAACTGCCGGTTCGGCGAGCCTGGCCTGCTGTGGTGTGAGCAGGCGGGTATCTATCTCTGCCGCCTGGCAGGCGGCAATAAAACGCTGCTGCCAGGCGAGATCGTCCTCCGGCAGGGTAATAAACAGGCCGCCGGTGGGCTCAATACAGTGGCGGGCGATGCGCTTCAGGATGCGGTTTTCCCGGATGCACTCCCGGGCAGATTCGGGATCGTTAACCGCGTAGCGGGCGCCGCTGTGCAGCAGGCCGTGGTTGCGGCCCGTTGCCCCGGTGGCGATATCGTGACGCTCCAGCAGGATGGCCCGTAACCCGCGCCTGGCGCAATCGCGCACGATCCCGGCCCCGGTTGCGCCACCGCCAATAATGATTACATCTGCTTCCTGGTGTCCGCGGGTTGTCATAACCCCTCCTGGCCAATAATTCCTTACCTTTAGTAGACCATAAGGCGTTACTAAAATGTTTGATAGCGAGCACAAACGAGCATTTTGTGAAAAGGCAGCATCATGAAAAATGACGATATTTACAATATTTGCGCGTTTTTTAACATTGTGTGTGCTATTTCACAGCATGAAATGCGGTGGATCCCTATTATCACGCTCGAAAAGGAACGTAAGTTTTATTGACCTGTGACTGACGAACACCGTAAGCCAGGAGGCATACATGTTAAGTATTTTTAAACCGATAGCCCATCGCGCCCGGCTGCCTGATGCGCAAATTGATCCCCACTATCGCCGCCTGCGCTGGCAGATATTCCTCGGGATCTTTTTTGGTTATGCAGCCTATTATCTGGTGCGTAAGAACTTCACCCTGGCAATGCCGTATTTGATCGAGCAAGGGTTTTCCCGGGGAGATTTGGGGTTTGCGTTATCCGGTATCTCTATTGCTTACGGGTTTTCGAAATTTATTATGGGGTCAGTGTCTGACCGCTCAAACCCCCGGGTGTTTCTGCCTGCCGGGTTGATCCTCGCCGCGCTGGTGATGCTTATCATGGGGTTTGTCCCCTGGGCGACCTCCAGCATTATGACCATGTTTGTGCTGCTGTTTTTGTGTGGCTGGTTCCAGGGGATGGGCTGGCCACCTTGCGGGCGGACCATGGTGCACTGGTGGTCCCAGAAGGAGCGTGGCGGCATCGTGTCGGTGTGGAACTGTGCCCATAACGTCGGGGGCGGGCTGCCGCCGCTGTTGTTCCTGCTGGGGATGTACTGGTTCAGTGACTGGCACGCGGCACTCTATATGCCCGCCATTGCCGCCATTATTGTCGCGCTGTTTGCTTTTATGCTGATGCGCGATACCCCCCAGTCCTGCGGGTTACCGCCTATTGAGGAATATAAGCAGGATTATCCTGATGACTACAGCGAGCGGGATGAGCAAGAGCTGACCACCAAACAGATTTTTATGCAGTATGTCTTACCAAACCGTCTGCTGTGGTATATCGCGGTGGCTAATGTGTTTGTCTATTTATTGCGCTACGGCATTCTCGACTGGTCACCCACCTACCTCAAGGAAGTGAAGCACTTTGCGCTGGATAAATCCTCATGGGCCTATTTCCTCTACGAGTATGCCGGGATCCCGGGCACCCTGATCTGTGGCTGGATGTCTGACCGGGTATTTAAAGGCAACCGCGGCGCCACCGGGGTCTTCTTTATGGTGCTGGTGACCATTGCCACCGTGGTTTACTGGCTTAACCCGCCGGGCAACCCCGGGGTGGACATGGTGTGCATGATTGTCATTGGCTTCCTGATCTACGGCCCGGTGATGCTGATAGGGTTGCATGCGCTGGAGCTGGCGCCGAAGAAGGCGGCCGGTACCGCGGCCGGGTTTACCGGGCTGTTTGGTTACCTGGGGGGATCGGTGGCGGCCAGCGCCATTGTGGGTTATACGGTGGACAGCTTTGGCTGGGACGGCGGTTTTATGGTGATGATTGGCGGCAGCATACTGGCGGTACTGCTGTTGCTGGTGGTGATGATTGGTGAGCGCCGCCATCATCAGCAGCTCGCCGACCAGCGGGGGTAACGGTGTCGCTGCCCGCTTCACGCGCGAGTGGTTGCGCTGAACCGGGCACGCGCTGCCTTTTCTCTCCTGACCCGGTCTGCCTTTTTTTGTTGATCACGCGGGGGTTTTATAGGGGTTATTACGATTTTTTGATAAGATCGCCCCGGTAAAACTGACTAACATTTCCGCGTTTTAACAATCGAAAAGGTAAATTATGACCTCTGCAGCAGAACGTGAAGAGTTCGCGCGCTGGTGGGCCACGGAAGGCGACTGGGTTGAAGAGCCTAACCAGCGCCGTGGCGGAATGAGTGGCGTACAGCGCACCCAGTACAACGGGAAAACGGTGTATGTGAAGCGCATGACACACCACCTGTTTCACTCTTTGCGTTATCCGTTTGGCCGCCCGACCATTGTGCGGGAAATCGACGTGATCCGTGACCTTGAAAAGGCCGGGGTGATCGTGCCCAAAATTGTTTATGGCAAGGCGATGAAAATTGACGGTGAATGGCGCGCGCTGCTGGTTACCGAAGATATGGCCGGGTTTATCAGTATTGCCGACTGGTATGAACAGCATGCCAAAACGCCGTTTTCTGACGAGCTGCGTGAAGGGATGCTGCGGGCGGTTGCTGTGGCGTTTAAAGGGATGCACAGCGTGAAGCGCCAGCACGGCTGCTGCTATGTGCGCCATATTTATGTCCGCACCGACGGTAAAGAACAGGCCGGGTTCCTCGATCTGGAAAAAAGCCGCCGCCGCCTGTGCCGCGAAAAGGCCATTCACCACGATTTTCGCCAGCTGGAAAAGTACCTTGATCCCATCCCCCGGGCGGACTGGGAAAAGGTAAAGGCCTATTACCGCACTCTGTAATTTGCTCCACCGTACATCACAACACCGGCGCCATCAGGGCACCGGTGTTGTCTGAAGTACGGTCTGGATCACTGGCCGGCGAGCGCCGCAGCAATCTGCTGTAGCGACTGGCGCTGGTGACCATCGCCATCAAAATTGTCCGGGTGCAGCCAGGCCATAAACGCCCGGTTTTGCCCGGGCCATTCACGGTCGATAATCGAAAACCAACTGGTATCCCGGGTGCGGCCTTTATAGACCAGCGCCTGGCGGAACAGCCCTTCAAACTGGAAACCCAGCCGGGCCGCCGCATTGCGGGAGGGCTGGTTGAGGCTGTCACACTTCCATTCATAACGCCGGTAGCCCAGCGAGTCAAAAACGTAGCGCATCAGCAGCCAGTGCGCTTCTGTGGACATTGGGGTCCGCTGCAGGGCCGGTGAAAAATGCACGTGGCCCACTTCGACAATGCCGTTTTGCTGGTCGATACGCATTAATGACAAGGTGCCCACCGGCTGCCCGCTGTCCCGGGCGATGACGGTATAAAAGACCGGATCGCGGCTGGTGGCCATCTGCCCGGCCAGGGTCTGGTATTCCGCTTCTGATGCCGGTGGCTGCTGGAAAAGCCAGGTCCAGCTCCGGGGATCGGCGGCCTGCTGGTAAGCGTGGTACAGGGCGCTGGCGTGCTGGAGGCTGAATGGAACAACGCGGCAATAGCGGCCTTCCAGGGTGACGTTACCCGGGCGCGGGCGGGGCTGCCAGTCCGGCAGGGGATCGCCAATCGGTTGTCCCCACTGGTTTAACTGTGGCATGGGTAATTCCTTATAGTGCTAAATGATGCCCCCAGACTAGCCAGATTGCTGGCCCATAAAAAGTGCCATATAGTGGCAATATGATGGTGCCACCAGGC
The DNA here is from genome assembly GCF_016415625.1 of Shimwellia pseudoproteus. Lineage (GTDB taxonomy): Bacteria > Pseudomonadota > Gammaproteobacteria > Enterobacterales > Enterobacteriaceae > Shimwellia > Shimwellia pseudoproteus. The sequence continues at coordinate 24,118 of NZ_WBXP01000008.1, read as the reverse complement.
CTACAGTATGAACCTTCCTGAACCGCAGTTGATCCAGTTATTAGCCCGGCCGCCGCTGAGTGAGAGCCGTGAAACCCGCCACCGGGCGCTGTACTTGCGCCTGAAGCAGGCTGTCGCCACCGGGCAGCTGAAAGCCCACAGCCGCCTGCCCGGGGGACGGCGGCTGGCGGCGCTGCTCGGGGTTTCCCGTAATACCGTTGAAGCGGCGCTGGAGCAACTGGTGGTGGAGGGGTATCTGCGGCGGGATAAGCAGGGCAGCCAGGTGCTGGCACTGCCCCGGGCGGTGCCGCCCGCGCCCACCAGTACAGTGGATCTTGCCCAACTGGCCGGGCGGATGCGGGCCGTGGCGGGATATCCGGCCCGGGGAGAGAGCCCACTCCTGTTGCAACCGGGGTGCCCGTCGATTTATGACTTTCCGCTGAACCACTGGCAGCGCTGCCGCAAGTATGCCCTGCAAGCCCTGGGCATGGAGGCGCTGGCCTATGGGCCCCCGCTCGGGGAGCGGGCACTGCGGGCGGCGGTGGCGCGCCATTTGTCGTTATCCCGGGCGGTGCCTTGTGATCTGGAGCAGGTGGTTATCACCCAGGGCACCCGCCAGGCGCTGGATATCTGTGTGCAGTTGCTGACTAACCCCGGGGATACCGCCTGGGTGGAGAACCCCGGTTACCCCAGTGCGCAGGTGGCTTTCCGGGCCGGTGATCTGGCGCTGGTGCCGGTGGCGGTGGATGACGAAGGCATCGCCCCTACGGCGGCCCAGTGGCGCGATACGCCGCCCAAACTGATCTATACCACCCCCTCTCATCAATACCCGCTGGGGTATGTGATGAGCGCCGCCCGCCGCCTGGCGCTGCTCGACAACGCCAGCCGCAGCCAGAGCTGGATCATTGAGGATGATTACGACAGCGAGTTTCGCCACAGCGGGGAGCCGGTGGCGGCGATGCAGGGCATGATAGCCCTGCCGCCGGTGATTTATGTCGGCACCTTCAGCAAAACCCTGTTCCCCGCGCTGGGGGTGGGGTTTATGGTGTTGCCGCCGCAGCTGATACCGGCAGTGGGGTGGCTAAAACCGCTGTTGCGCGGGGGCGATCGGCTGGCCCAGCTGGCGCTGGCGGAGTTTATTGAACGGGGATATTACAGCCGCCACCTTAGCGCCATGCGCCGCCAGTACAGTGAGCGCCAGAAGCGGCTGCGCCAGTTGCTGGCGGCAGAGATCCCGGTGGCGCACCGTATTTATGGCGGGGCCGGGGGGATGCATTTGACCCTGGCACTAGCGGCGGACATTGATGATCGGGCGCTGGTGCGGCAATTACAGGCGGCGGGCATCGGCCCGGGGGCGCTATCGCGCTTTTATATGCCGGGGACCGGGGCCCAGCCCGGGCTGGTGATTGGCTACGGCGGGGCGCCGCTTTCCCGGCTGGAAGGGGCGATTCACCAGCTGGCGCGCCGCCTACGGGCCGGCTAACGGACGATCACAGGCTGATTTCGATATCACCTGCCGCTTTGCAGCAGCAGGGCAGGATCTCGCCGGGTTGAATAAAGGCCAGCGGGTCAGTAAGCCATTCTACTTCGCCAGCCAGTAGCCGGGTGCGGCAGGCGCCGCAATACCCGGCGCGGCACTGGTATTCAACCGGTATATTGCGTGATTCCAGTAAGGCCAGCAGGGAAGGGTGCTCCCCTGCTTTACAGACCAGTTGCGCGCCGCTCAGGCGCAGGGTGATACGCTGAATCATCAGGCTTACAGCTGGAAGTTACTGAGGTCGTCGGCGTCGATTTCGGCATCTATCTGGCCCACCAGATAGGAGCTGACTTCCACTTCCTGCGGGGCGACCTGCACGTTGTCCGACACCAGCCAGGCGTTGATCCAGGGGATCGGGTTAGAGCGGGTCTGGAAGGGCAGATCGAGCCCGACCGCCTGCATGCGGATATTGGTGATGTATTCCACATACTGGCAGAGAATGTCTTTATTCAGGCCGATCATCGAACCGTCGCGGAACAGGTAGCTGGCCCACTCTTTTTCCTGCTGGGCGGCCATCACAAACAGGTCATAGCACTGTTGCTGGCATTCCGCGGCGATCTCGGCCATTTCCGGATCGTCCTGGCCGGAGCGCAGCAGATTGAGCATATGCTGGGTACCGGTCAGGTGCAGGGCTTCGTCACGGGCGATCAGTTTGATGATTTTGGCGTTGCCTTCCATCAGTTCACGCTCGGCAAAGGCAAACGAGCAGGCGAAGCTGACATAGAAGCGGATCGCTTCCAGGGCGTTAACGCTCATCAGGCACAGGTAGAGCTGTTTTTTCAGGGCGCGCAGGCTGACATTTACGGTTTTGCCGTTAACGCTGTGGGTGCCTTCCCCCAGCAGGTGCCAGTAGCTGGTCATTTCGATAAGATCGTCATAGTAGTCCGAAATGTCTTTGGCGCGCTTGAGGATCTCGTCGTTGGTGACGATATCGTCAAACACAACCGCCGGGTCATTGACGATATTGCGGATGATATGGGTGTAAGAGCGGGAGTGGATGGTTTCGGAAAACGCCCAGGTTTCTACCCAGGTTTCCAGCTCCGGAATGGAAATCAGCGGCAGCAGCGCCACGTTGGGGCTGCGGCCCTGGATAGAGTCCAGCAGTGTCTGGTACTTCAGGTTGCTGAGGAAGATGTGCTTTTCATGTTCCGGCAGGGCCTGGAAGTCAATACGATCCCGGGCGACGTCCACTTCTTCCGGGCGCCAGAAAAAGGAGAGCTGCTTTTCAATCAGCTTTTCAAAAATGTCATATTTTTGCTGGTCGTAGCGGGCCACGTTAACCGACTGGCCAAAAAACATCGGCTCAAGCAGCGGGTTATTTTTCGTCTGTGAAAAGGTGGTGTAAGCCATGAATTGAGATCCTGTTCGCCACAGCCGCGATGCCGTGACGCCAATGCAGGCCGCTGGCGGCCCGACTAACTTATCGAAGAAAGGGCGGGGAATGCCCCGCCCGGCTAATCAGATTTTGCACGCGCCGCTTTCGCAGCCGTCATCCTGGATGGACGCCACCAGGTCATCCTGGGTATCTTCCGCGCCATCGCGGGTGTTCTGATAGTAAAGGGTTTTGACCCCGAATTTATAGGCGGTGAGCAAATCTTTGAGCAATTGCTGCATCGGCACTTTTCCTGACGGGAAGCGCGCCGGATCATAGTTGGTATTCGCTGAAATCGACTGGTCGATAAATTTCTGCATGATGCCCACTAATTGCAGGTAGCCGTCGTTGCTGCCCATTTCCCACAGTAATTCGTAGCGGTCTTTCAGCTGTTCGTAGTCCGGCACCACCTGGCGCAGGATACCGTCTTTCGACGCTTTAATACTGATATGGCCCCGGGGCGGTTCAATACCGTTGGTGGCGTTCGAAATCTGGGATGACGTCTCAGACGGCATCAGGGCTGAGAGCGTGGAGTTACGCAGGCCGTGGGCCACGATATCGGCGCGCAGGGCTTCCCAGTCGTAGTGCAGCGGTTCCTGGCAGATGCTGTCGAGATCCTTTTTATAGGTGTCGATAGGCAGCACGCCTTTGGCGTAGGTGGTTTCTTTAAACCACGGGCAGGCCCCTTGCTCTTTGGCCAGCTCATTAGAGGCTTTCAGCAGGTAATACTGAATGGCTTCAAACGCCTGGTGGGTCAGATTATTGGCGCTGCCGTCGGAGTAGCGCACCCCATGTTTTGCCAGGTAGTAGGCGAAGTTGATCACGCCGATACCCAGGGTACGGCGGCCCATCGCACCGCGTTTGGCTGCCGGGATCGGGTAGTCCTGATAATCCAGCAGGGCATCCAGGGCACGAACTGCCAGCACCGCCAGCTCTTCCAGCTCGTCGAGGCTGCTGATAGCGCCGAGGTTAAAGGCTGACAGGGTACAAAGGGCGATTTCGCCGTTGTCGTCGTTGACATCGTCCAGCGGTTTGGTGGGCAGGGCGATTTCCAGGCACAAGTTAGACTGGCGCACGGGCGCAATGGCCGGATCAAACGGGCTGTGCGTATTGCAGTGGTCGACGTTCTGGATGTAGATTCGGCCGGTGGAGGCGCGTTCCTGCATCATCAGGGAGAACAGATCCGCGGCTTTGACGCGCTGCTTACGGATGCTGGCATCCTGCTCGTATTGGGTGTACAGGCGTTCAAATTCTTGCTGATCCGCAAAGAAGGCGTCATACAACCCGGGCACGTCAGACGGGCTGAACAGGGTGATGTCGCCGCCTTTTAACAGCCGGGTATACATCAGTTTGTTGATTTGCACCCCATAGTCCATATGGCGCACCCGGTTACCTTCTACCCCACGGTTATTTTTCAGCACCAGCAGGCTTTCGACTTCCAGGTGCCACAACGGGTAGAACAGCGTGGCCGCGCCACCGCGTACCCCGCCCTGAGAGCAGGACTTCACCGCGGTCTGGAAATGTTTGTAGAACGGAATACAGCCGGTGTGGAAGGCTTCCCCACCGCGGATAGGGCTCCCCAGGGCGCGAATACGCCCGGCGTTAATGCCGATACCGGCGCGCTGGGAGACATATTTAACAATGGCGCTGGAGGTGGCGTTAATGGAGTCCAGGCTGTCGCCGCACTCGATAAGCACACAGGAGCTGAACTGACGGGTCGGCGTACGCACCCCGGACATTATCGGGGTTGGCAGCGAAATCTTAAAGGTGGACACCGCATCATAAAAACGCTTCACATAATCGAGGCGGGTTTCACGGGGGTAATTTGAGAACAGGCAGGCGGCCACCAGCACGTACAGGAACTGGGCGCTCTCGTAGATTTCACCGCTAACGCGGTTCTGGACCAGGTATTTGCCTTCCAGCTGTTTTACTGCCGCATAAGAAAAGTTCATATCGCGCCAGTGGTCGATAAAACTGTCCATCTGCTGGAACTCTTCTTCCGTGTAGTCTTCCAGCAGATGACTGTCGTATTTGCCCAGTTCAACCATGTTAACCACATGATCGAACAGCGCCGGCGGCTCAAACTGGCCGTAGGCTTTTTTACGCAGGTGGAAGATGGCCAGACGGGCGGCCATGTACTGGTAATCCGGGGCCTCGCGGGAGATAAGATCCGCAGCGGCTTTGATAATGGTCTCGTGGATATCAGAGGTTCTGATGCCGTCATAAAACTGAATGTGTGAACGGAGTTCAACCTGAGAAACCGAGACGTTGTGTAAACCTTCTGCCGCCCAGTCCAGTACGCGGTGGATTTTATCCAGATTGATGCGCTCGGTGGAGCCGTCGCGCTTAGTCACCATCAGACTCTGATTCATGCCGATTATACCTGTCCGTGAATTAACGGTGAAAATGAAATACCCGCTACTTATCCACAAACCGCAATAGTGATTGTGTTTGTGGATAAATACTATATGTAGGGGGTGTGTTTTACGATTAACGCTATATGGTGAGTTATTCTAGTCGGGATTCTTTTCAGTACAAGGGTTGCATTTGAGGTTAATTTGAGGTTGCGCCAGGTAAAAAAACGGTAAGTCCGCATCCGGTAAGGGCTGCATTGAAAGTCAATAAGCGGGATTTTTTTTATGAAAATTGATCGAGTGCTGATTTCTTCGGCGAAGCGGTGAAAAGCGCGACTTGATGTCGCGCAATTTTGGTGGCGGGGAGTGCCTCTCAGTCGGGCAATTTGTGCTGTGTGTGCAACATATAGTTAACGTCAACCCCGGCACCAAGGCGGAAATGGTCAGTCAGCGGGTTGTAATGCAGGCCGGTGATATGGCGCTCCTGCAGATCGGTGCTGTCCACCCAGCCCAGCAGCTCCGCCGGTTTAATAAACTTCTTAATATCATGGGTGCCTTTGGGCACCATATTCATAATGTATTCCGCGCCCACCACCGCCATCAGCCAGGCTTTGCCGTTGCGGTTAATGGTGGAGAAAAACACATGGCCGCCGGGCTTCACCAGCCGGGCGCAGGCCTTAACCACTGAGGCCGGGTCCGGCACGTGTTCGAGCATTTCCATACAGGTGACCACGTCGTACTCCCCGGGGTGTTCGCAGGCGAGCTGTTCGACGGTTTGCTGAATGTAGTCCACCTGTATGCCGCTCTCCAGGGCGTGCAGGCGCGCCACCAGCAGCGGTTCCGCCCCCATATCCAGACCGGTCACGTTTGCCCCTTCCCGGGCCATGCTCTCGGCCAGAATGCCCCCGCCGCAGCCCACATCCAGGACCTTCTTGCCGAACAGACCGTTGCTGCGGTTGGTGATGTAGCCGAGGCGGAGCGGATTAATGCGGTGTAGCGGTTTGAACTCACCTTCCATATCCCACCAGCGCGAGGCCACCGCCTCAAATTTGGCGATTTCCGCATGATCGACATTCTCTGGAGATTGGGTGTTTTCGGTGTTCATTCGGGCTCGTGCTCCTTGGTTCATGGTCTGGCGACGGTCACTGTTGCAGATCAGTCGTCCCTGGCTGCTATGTTGCAACATTGTGGGGCCGATTGCACCTGTCACCGTGTGCTAATCGCCCATCCTGAACAACCGGTGCCGGAAGCGCGAAGAAAGGCGCCAGGAAACGCTATCTGGTTTACCGCTCTTTGGGCGGTTGTGTTATAATTTGCGACCTTTGAATCCGGGATACATAGAGGGATAGCGGTTACATGAGCGACCTTGCCAGAGAAATAACACCGGTCAACATTGAGGAAGAGCTGAAAAGCTCCTATCTGGATTATGCGATGTCGGTGATTGTCGGCCGTGCATTACCAGATGTCCGAGATGGACTGAAACCGGTACACCGTCGCGTATTATACGCCATGAACGTGTTGGGCAACGACTGGAACAAAGCCTACAAAAAATCCGCCCGTGTTGTTGGTGACGTAATCGGTAAATACCACCCCCATGGTGACTCTGCCGTTTATGACACTATCGTTCGTATGGCGCAGCCTTTTTCCCTGCGTTACATGTTGGTCGACGGTCAGGGCAACTTTGGTTCTATTGACGGTGACTCCGCGGCAGCGATGCGTTATACGGAAATCCGTATGGCGAAAATCGCCCATGAGCTGATGGCCGATCTGGAAAAAGACACTGTCGATTTCGTTGACAACTATGACGGCACGGAAAAAATTCCTGACGTTATGCCGACCAAGATCCCCAACCTGCTGGTGAACGGGTCTTCCGGTATTGCCGTTGGTATGGCGACCAATATTCCGCCACATAACCTCACCGAGGTGGTCAACGGCTGCCTGGCGTATATCGATGATGAATCTATCAGCATTGAAGGGCTGATGGAGCACATTCCGGGGCCGGACTTCCCGACCTCTGCCATCATTAACGGCCGTCGCGGTATTGAAGAAGCGTACCGTACTGGCCGCGGCAAAATTTATATTCGTGCCCGCGCTGAAGTGGAAGCGGACGCCAAAACCGGCCGCGAAACCATTATCGTGCATGAAATTCCGTATCAGGTGAACAAAGCGCGCCTGATCGAAAAAATTGCCGAACTGGTCAAAGACAAACGGGTTGAAGGCATCAGTGCCCTGCGCGATGAGTCTGACAAAGACGGGATGCGCATTGTTATTGAGATCAAACGCGACGCCGTTGGCGAAGTGGTACTGAATAACCTGTACTCCCAGACCCAGATGCAAGTTTCTTTCGGGATCAATATGGTGGCGCTGCATCACGGCCAGCCGAAGATCCTTAACCTGAAAGACATTATCGAAGCCTTCGTGCGCCACCGCCGTGAAGTGGTGACCCGCCGGACAATCTTCGAACTGCGTAAAGCCCGTGACCGTGCGCATATCCTTGAAGCACTGGCGGTGGCGCTGGCGAACATTGACCCGATCATCGAGCTTATCCGTCATGCGCCGACCCCGGCAGAAGCGAAAGCTGGCCTGGTGGCCCGTCCGTGGGATCTGGGTAACGTTGCCGCCATGCTGGCAAGCGCCGGTGATGACGCGGCCCGCCCGGAATGGCTGGAGCCGGAGTTCGGTATCCGTGACGGCCAGTATTATCTGACCGAGCAGCAGGCCCAGGCTATCCTGGATCTGCGCCTGCAAAAGCTGACCGGCCTTGAGCATGAAAAACTGCTCGACGAGTATAAAGAGCTGCTGACCCAGATTGCTGAGCTGCTGTTTATCCTCGGCAATGCCGATCGTCTGATGGAAGTGATTCGCGAAGAGCTGGTGCTGATCCGCGATCAGTTTGGCGATGCGCGTCGTACTGAAATCACCGCCAACAGCGCTGATATCAATATTGAAGATCTGATAAGCCAGGAAGACGTGGTAGTCACCTTGTCCCACCAGGGCTATGTGAAATACCAGCCGCTGTCCGATTATGAAGCGCAGCGTCGCGGCGGTAAGGGCAAATCTGCGGCCCGCATTAAAGAAGAAGACTTTATTGACCGCCTGCTGGTGGCCAATACCCACGATACCATTCTGTGCTTCTCCAGCCGTGGTCGCCTGTACTGGATGAAGGTGTATCAGTTGCCGGAAGCGAGCCGTGGTGCCCGTGGCCGTCCGATTGTTAACCTGCTGCCGCTGGAGCCGAATGAGCGTATTACCGCCATTCTGCCGGTACGCGAATACGCCGAAGGCGTGAACGTGTTTATGGCCACCGCCAGCGGTACCGTGAAGAAAACCGCGCTGACAGAGTTCAGCCGTCCGCGTTCTGCGGGGATCATTGCGGTTAACCTGAACGACGGTGATGAGCTTATCGGTGTGGATTTAACCTCCGGGTCTGACGAGGTGATGTTGTTCTCCGCCGCGGGTAAAGTGGTGCGCTTCAAAGAAGACGCTGTGCGCGCCATGGGCCGTACGGCGACCGGGGTGCGCGGTATCAAGCTGGCCGATAGCGATAGCGTCGTCTCGCTGATCATTCCGCGTGGCGAAGGCACTATCCTGACGGTCACCCAGAACGGTTACGGTAAACGGACCTCTGCCGCAGAGTATCCGACCAAGTCCCGCGCCACCCAGGGGGTTATCTCCATCAAGGTGACGGAACGTAACGGCAATGTGGTCGGCGCTGTGCAGGTAGATGATGCTGACCAGATAATGATGATAACCGATGCCGGTACCCTGGTGCGTACCCGGGTGTCTGAGGTGAGCATTGTGGGGCGTAACACCCAGGGTGTTATCCTGATCCGTACTGCGGAAGACGAACACGTGGTTGGCCTGCAGCGCGTTGCTGAACCGGTTGACGACGAAGAGCTCGACAGCATCGACGGTAGCGTTGCGGAAGGGGAAGAGGATATCGCCCCTGAAGTTGACGGCGATGATGATGTCGCTGACGACGCAGACGAATAATCTGATTTACGCTGTTAACAGAGGGCCGGTTCTCCGGCCCTTTTCTTTAGCATTGCGGCAGAGGCCGTTTACCGTTACCTTATCGTTATTGCGCTATTTACCTCATCATTGTTTGCGGTACTACCTTGAAATATTTCGTCTCTTTCCGCTCAACACTAAAAGTCTCCCGCTACCTGTTCCGCGCCCTGGCGCTGGCCGTCTGGCTGCTGATAGCGACTTTTTCGACGTTGTTTATCATCAAGGTATTGCACGACAAAGAAGCGGAAATTCATCAAGCGTTTAACCTCAATTTTGATCAGGCCCAGCGCTACATTCAGCGTACCGCCGATGTGCTAAAAGAGCTGCAATACGTGGCGGATAACCGCAGCGGGGAGAGCGGTAACGCCGCCGGGCTTAATGCCGGGCAACTGGATCTGCCGGATTTTAACCCGTTATTTGGTGATACTGATTGCGCAGACGCGGCGGAAAAATGGCAGGGGCCGCTACAGTCTCTGGCGCTGTTCCTGCGCTACTGGCGAGATAACTATGCTGCCAGCTACGATCTTAACCGGGTATTTATGATCGGCGACGATAATCTGTGTATTGCGGATTTTGGGCTGCGCACCCTGTCTATCGATCGCGAAAAGGCGCTGAAAGCACTCCATGAGCGGATTACCCGCAGCGGGGCGGCTTCCCCGGATGGGGGCAACAGCAATCTCTACTGGATAAGCCCCGGCCCGCGTCCCGGTGTTGGCTATTTTTACTCTCTGGCGCCGGTCTACCAGGCGGAGCAAGGCCAGGGGCTGCTGGGGGTAGAACAGACCCTGCGGCTGGAAAGCCTCTACACCCCTGGGGTATTGCCGGTGCAGATGACCCTGCTGGATGAAAATGGCCGCCCGTTGCTGAGCAACCAAAAATCACTGACGCCGGCGCGCCAGGACACCCACTGGGGGAGCGGGGCGGTGTGGTTCGGTTATACCGAGGGGTATAAAGCGCTGGCCCTGCGTAAGACGCTACCGCCATCGTCCCTGAGCGTGGTGTATGCGGTGCCGGTCACGCTGCTGCTTGAGCAGTTACGGGTGCTTATCATCAACGCCTTTTTGCTTAACCTGCTGGCCGCCGGGGTGCTGTTTACCCTGTGCCGGATGTATGAAAAGCGGATCTTTTTACCCGCCGAGAGTGATGCCCAGCGGCTGGAAGAGCACGAGCAATTTAACCGTAAAATTGTTGCCTCCGCCCCGGTGGGGATCTGTATTTTGCGTACTCAGGACGGGACCAATATCCTGAGTAACGAGCTGGCCCACAATTACCTGAGTATTCTGACCCACGAAGACCGCCAGCGGCTGACGCAGATTATCTGCGGCCAGCAGGTGAACTTTGTTGATGTGCTGACCAGTAATAATACCAACCTGCAAATCAGCTTTGTGCACTCCCGCTACCGCAACGAGAATGTGGCGATTTGTGTGCTGGTGGATGTCAGCGCCCGGGTAAAAATGGAAGAGTCCCTTCAGGAAATGGCCCAGGCGGCGGAACAGGCCAGCCAGTCAAAATCCATGTTCCTCGCCACCGTGAGTCACGAATTACGCACCCCGCTATACGGTATTATCGGTAACCTCGATCTGTTACAGACGAAAGCGCTGCCTAATGGGGTCGATCGGCTGGTCACGGCGATGAATAACTCCTCCAGCCTGTTGCTGAAAATTATCAGCGATATTCTCGACTTCTCTAAAATTGAATCCGAGCAACTGAAAATCGAACCGCGGCCGTTCTCCCCCCGGGAGGTAATGAACCACATTGTGGCGAACTACCACCCGCTGGTGGTGCGTAAGCAACTGGCAATGTACTGCTTTATTGAGCCGGATGTCCCGCTGCAGATGGAAGGGGATCCGATGCGTTTGCAGCAGGTTATCTCTAACATGCTGAGCAACGCCATTAAATTTACCGATGTCGGCTGTATTATCCTGCGGGTGGCGGTGGAGGGAGAGTACCTGACCTTTGAAGTCCGGGATACCGGGGTCGGGATACCGGAAAAAGAGGTTCTGCGGCTGTTTGATCCATTCTTCCAGGTGGGGACCGGTGTCCAGCGTAATTTCCAGGGGACCGGCCTTGGGCTGGCTATCTGTGAAAAGCTTATCAATATGATGGACGGCGATATCGCCGTAGAAACCGAAGTGGGGATGGGGAGCCTGTTTGCTATCCGTATCCCCCTGTGGCGGGCGACGCTGGCGCCGGCAGAGCCCATTGCCGGGTTGCAGGGCAAACATTGCTGGCTGGATATTCATAATGCCGCCCTGCGCGATATGCTGAGCCGGTTACTGGCCCGCAGCGGGATGACCTATACCCTGATCCAGCCGGAGGTGGCGCCACAGCCCGGTAAAGACGATGTGTTGCTGACCGATCAGGCCGCGCCGCAGGAATGGTGCGGGCTGGGGGTGGTGGCGTTCTGCCGTCGCCATATCGGGGTGCCGGTTTTACAGTCCCCGGGGGTGTGGTTACAGAGCCTGGCCCTTGCCCACGATATTATGGGGCTACTGGGGCGAATCTACCGGGTTGACGTGCCGCTGGTGAGCGGGGAGGCGGAACTGCCTGCGGTGGCGGCGGCCACGGAACGTAATGACGACATGATGATCCTGGTGGTGGATGATCATCCGATTAACCGGCGCCTGCTGGCGGATCAACTGGGATCCCTGGGGTACCAGTGTAAAACCGCTCAGGATGGGGTGGATGCCCTGAATGTGTTAAGTAAGAACCATATTGATATCGTCCTCAGTGATGTGAACATGCCTAATATGGACGGCTATCGCCTGACCCAGCGGATTCGCCAGCTGGGGTTAACGCTGCCGGTGATTGGGGTGACGGCGAATGCTCTGGCAGAAGAGCGCCAGCGCTGTCTGGAGTCCGGTATGGATAGCTGCCTGTCGAAGCCGGTGACGCTGGATGTGATTAAAAAGACCCTTGCGGCATTTGCGGCGCAGGTGCGCAATGGCCGGGAAGGGTAGTGCCTGGCGTTATGTCCCGGGGAATACCTGGAGGCAATGTCTGGCGGCAATGTCTGGAAAGGAGGCCGGGTTGGCAACAGTGCCGGAAGAGCAGACAAAAAAAGTGCCCCGGACGGGGCACCTGATATCGGTAATTATTCTTTGTCGGACGCCGGAAGGCTGACGGACGAGAGGTAATTAAGCAGGGCGATATCGTTATCCACACCCAGTTTCATCATGGCGGATTTCTTCTGGCTGCTGATGGTTTTAATACTGCGGTTCAGCTTGCGGGCAATTTCGGTTACCAGGAAGCCTTCGGCGAACAGACGCAATACTTCGCTTTCTTTCGGTGACAGGCGTTTGTCGCCGTAACCGCCCGCGCTGATTTTTTCCAGCAGGCGCGATACGCTTTCCGGGGTAAATTTCTTGCCTTTTTGCAGTGCGGCCAGCGCCTTCGGCAGATCGGTTGGCGCCCCTTGTTTCAGCACAATACCTTCGATATCCAGTTCCAGCACGGCGCTCAAAATCGCCGGGTTATTGTTCATGGTCAGAACAATAATCGAGATCGACGGGAAGTGACGTTTGATGTATTTGATAAGCGTAATGCCATCACCGTATTTATCTCCCGGCATTGAGAGATCGGTAATCAGTACGTGAGCATCAAGCTTGGGGAGGTTATTGATAAGCGCCGTGGAATCTTCGAACTCACCGACGACGTTTACCCACTCGATTTGTTCTAGTGATTTACGAATGCCGAATAAAACAATCGGGTGGTCATCGGCAATGATTACGTTCATATTGTTCATGTTATAGGCTACCTTGCTATAGCAAGCGCTTGACATAACCGTCAATGTCGCTGATGTATTTTTCTATGGCCGGAGCATCTTTCTCGCGAATATGCTGCTCCAGCGCTTCACATAACTGTTTACCAGGGATCAGATTTAACATCGCAAATACCCCTTTCAGACGGTGTGCGGTTTGTGCCAGAGCTGCAAAATCGCTACTCACTGATTCATTATACAGTCTCTCGACATCCTCCGGTACCGTGTCGGCAAACAGAGCATAATACCCGCTGGCATGAAGTTGTGTGCTTTCGTCGCTGCCAGATGCCGTTTCCACCTGAATCTCCTGGGAGAGTTGCGCCTCAATGAGTTGCAACACGGCTTCTTGTACTGCGGAGCTTATATTAAAGTTAGCGCAAAATGTATTGTGACCTATTTTGCGCATACCGGGCTCATCATCGCTTAAAAGCACGCCGCTGGCTGTAAGATTAGACGGATTATCTGTCAAAAAGAGATCGAATTCTTGACTTGCCAGCCGCTCATCCGGGGTGATGCAGGTGGCCCCCCAGCTTTCCAGCAAGCGGGTGATAATATGGCGCACTTCATTGGCGGTGACATCCACCATCGCGACGACGTCATCCAGCAATTTCTCCGGCGCGTCTTCGTCGCCCGCGCCGTCAGGGGTGTCTGGCGCCTCCACCGGCATTTTGACGTGCAGCGTATAACGGGTGCCTAACCTATCCCGGGACTTAATATTCAGGTGCCCGCCCAGTTTACGCGCCAGCTGATTACATAAATAAAAGGTAAGGCCATTGGCCTGTTGCTGTTCGTCGGCGCTGGTCGGGCTGAAGAACGGGAAGTGCAAATTATCTATTTCATCGTTATTGATGCCGGTGCCGGTATCAATGATTCGGAAGGTTAACCGCTCCGGTGACGAGGTATCCTGATCGATTTCGAGGGTGATTTTGCCAATACGGGTGGTGACCAGCGCATAGTGCAGCAGCATCAGCAAAATGGTGCGTAGCGCTTCACGATCACCGTGACGGGCGGCACCGGCGGCCAGTTGGTTATTCACCAGCAGTTGCAGCCCCTTACGGCGGATCCCGGGTAGCACCTCCGGTACCACTTCATCCACCAGACCCTGGAGGGTAAAGCGCTGGCTCTCCCCTTCCCAGGTGTCCGCTTCAAGGGCGTTGAGTAACTGGATCTCCTGCACCAGGCGCAGGATATTCTCGGCGGTTGCCACCACGGCGGCGCCGCTATCGCGGGGTAACTGGCTGGCCTGGGTGGCGAGGCGCAGGGTAGGGGCTTTCAGTGCCTCCCCAATATGTTCCATAAAAGAGACTCGCCCTTGTTGGTTTTTTTCATAAAGCCGCTGAGCCTGTTTGAGCTTTTTATTGACCAGCACTTCTTTGTCCTGATCGCGGATCACAAAAATTTGGGTACGCGGGGCTATCTGGCTGCGGTACTGGCGGATTTCGTAGAGTTCATTATTAATCGTGGCCTGGATAACCCCCTGATGTTGATCGGCCAGGCTGGCGATATTTTGCAGGTTCAGGTGGGGCAGCAGGTGATCGGCAATCTTATTGCTGATAACCGTACGGTTAGCGTCCAGATCATGAACCAGCAGGCCCAGGGGAAGCTGGGCGACAATCTCTTCATTGAGTGCGCGCAGGGTTTGTAATTCGTTATTCCCCGGGGAAGTGGGGGCCGCCGCAGTGGTGGTGGGGCTCACCGGCGGCTGGCGGAAGCGAATATAGCCGTACATGGCCATGATAAGCAGCACGATATTCAGCAGCAGCGGTAAGGCAATATTTTGCAGGGACTGGCTCAGCAACATGCTGGTGGGCACTTGCCAGACAAGGCGCAACTGGCTGGTATTGATGGGGGAGGCGATATCAATCCGGGTGCCGTTAAAGTTAACCGTGACATTTTCCGGGGTGTTTTTATTGGCACCACCGTTGGTGATGGGATCGAGCCGGATACTGTCCAGCGACATGTCCGGGGTGATTAAATCGTTAACCGGCAGATCAAACGCCACCACCGTGGCCAGGTGCCCCGGCTGGTTAAAGGTGGTCCTCAGGGTAAAGTAATAGCTGTTTTGCCAGCCGAGCTGGCGCAGCGGTGAAAAGCTCTCCCGCTCATCCAGCACATTGGCCTGCTGCAACATCTCTGCCCGCCGTAAATCCACCATATTTTCCACGCCGGACTCTTTGAATCCGGCGGTCAGGTCTTTGAGCGGCAGGGTAGAGACCATTATCATGCTGTTATCCTGGCCATTCAGGTAGTACATCGACCAGGGGGGGTCTGTGCACCCCATAGGGTATCCAGATAGCCGGAAATCCGCTGGGCCATGTCCAGGGTACCGCTGTCGTGGGAGCCAAAGATCAGTGCTTCCGTTTTATGGCGCGTCTTCTCCAGATAATAGACATCCTGGCGTAGCCGGGTTTCCTGTAAGCCATTACTGGTATCGCTGCCTTGGGGGGCGGCGATATTGTCATAAATCTGCCAGGTGACATAGCGGTAGGTTTCAACGCGCTTTTCCAGCAGGCGGCTGATATCCGCCACCTGATAGCTTTTATTCTTCAGCCAGCCCGTCGTCGCATTCTGTACCAGCACCCCCATGGCAATCAGCAGCATGATCACCAGCAACAGGAAGAAGCGGGTGATGTTCCCCGGCATAAAAGAAAACTTGCTAATAAAGGAAGTGTCGGCCTGGCGCATGGTGGCTATATAACCTGTAAATGGCGGTCCTGGAGTGGCTGTGGCCCGCTAAGCATACCGGGAAATGAGGCCACCGTCATCGTTCCCGCAAGGTAAAGCACAGATGCCCGCCTCCTGGTGGGGCCAGTCGCGTAAAAACTCGCCTATATAACCGCAATCACTCGACCCAGATCACAGGCTTATATAAAAATAGTTGCGATAAGAAAATAAATTTTCCTTATATGTCGGCAATAATCGTAACCTAACGGTAATATCCGGGAAATTTGATTGTATTATCGGCAAGTTAATAATACCGGTAGTGGCGACAGCGAAGCGATGAAATAGCCAGCGTCACCGCCGCTAATGGCGCTAAGTGGCAGTAGTTATTCAGTTTTTGTAAAAGAGAGTAAAAAAAACCGGATGCAGGCATCCGGTTGAAATAGGGGTAAACAGACATTCAGATTTGAATGAAGGTAATAAATAAAGTTAATGATGATAGCGCCCGCAATTCTAGTCGCAAAAATCGCCAATGTTTTACCATTCAGTGCGCAGCGCTTGTTTTTTGTTAACTTACTGAAAATACGCAAATAAAAATATTCACTTGACTGTTGGTGCTTTTATAGTTGGCAAAGCGTGCGCCTAAAAGTTCCCTGAAATATACATTTTGTTACATATACGGCGGTGTATGTAACAACTAAAAAGTTTTAGTATCATATTCCCGTTGGATTATTCTGACGTTGTTTTACACAATAAATCTGCCGACTGGTTATAGGGTGTAACCAGTACGCAGTGGCATATATAAAAAAGGCATATAACAGAGGGTATAACATGAAAGTTAAAGTACTGTCCCTGTTGGTTCCGGCTCTGCTGGTTGCTGGCACCGCACATGCGGCGGAAATCTATAATAAAGATGGAAATAAATTAGATCTGTACGGTAAAGTTGATGGCCTGCATTACTTCTCCAAAAATGATGGCGATGACGGCGATCAGACTTACATGCGCTTTGGTTTCAAAGGGGAAACCCAGATCAGCGATCAGCTGACGGGTTATGGCCAGTGGGAATACAACGTTCAGGCAAACAACACTGAAAGCTCTGGCGACCAATCCTGGACCCGTCTGGCGTTTGCCGGTCTGAAATTTGGTGATGCGGGCTCCTTTGACTACGGTCGTAACTACGGTGTGGTTTACGACGTAACCTCCTGGACCGACGTGCTGCCGGAATTCGGCGGTGATACTTACGGTTCTGACAACTTCCTGCAGTCTCGTGCTAATGGTCTGGCAACCTACCGCGTGACCGATTTCTTCGGTCTGGTTGACGGCCTGAACGTTGCCCTGCAGTACCAGGGTAAAAACGGCAGCCCGAGCGGCGAAGGCTCCACCAACAACGGCCGCGGCGCGTCTAAACAGAATGGCGACGGCTTCGGCGGTTCAATCACTTATGACATCATCGACGGTTTCTCCGCCGGTGCTGCGGTGGCCAGCTCCAAACGTACTACTGACCAGAACCGTACAACGTTTGGTAATGGTGATAAAGCGACCACCTATACTGGCGGCCTGAAATATGACGCCAACAACATCTATCTGGCAGCGCAGTACACCCAGACCTATAACGCTACCCGTATTTCTGGTGATGGTCCTGGTTTCCCAGAAAATGAGCATGGTTTAGGTTTTGCTAATAAAGCGCAGAACTTTGAAGTGGTTGCCCAGTACCAGTTTGACTTCGGTCTGCGTCCGTCTGTGGCGTACCTGCAGTCCAAAGGTAAAGACCTGGGTAACGGCTGGGGTAACGAAGATCTGCTGAAATATGTTGATGTGGGCGCGACCTACTACTTCAACAAAAACATGTCCACCTACGTTGACTACAAAATCAACCTGCTGGACAAAAACAGCTTCACCCGTGCTACCGGTATCTCTACCAATGATATCGTCGCACTGGGCCTGGTTTACCAGTTCTAAGCTAACGCTCGCGCGTCATCAGGGGGCCTCCGGGCCCCTTTTTTTATCTCTTTTCCCTCAATAACCTGATTCTCCCCCCGGCTCATTTGGCGATTTTCATATATGCTTGCCCGGCTGTTTTCAGAGGATGATGAAATATGGAATTGACGTTGCTGCGTGCCGGTCTGGTGGCTGGCTTACTGATACTGACCGGTTGCGATAACCCCCCTTCAACCGCGGCCACCACTGCGGTGGTGCTGGAAGGTAAAACCATGGGGACTTACTGGCGCGCCAGCCTGGCCGGTGTCGATAGCGCCCGGGCAGAAGATCTGCGCCACAAAATACAATCCCAGCTGGACGGTGACGATCAGTTGCTGTCCACCTGGAAGCCGGACTCTGCACTGTCCCGTTTTAATCAGTCCACCAGTACCGCTCCGTGGCCGGTCAGTGAAGCGATGAGCGATATCGTAACTGAGGCGCTGCGGGTGGGGGAGAAAACCCACGGGGCGATGGATATTACCGTGGGGCCGCTGGTGAACTTATGGGGCTTTGGCCCGGATAAACAGCCGGTAAAAACGCCGGATGCCAGCCAGATTGCCGCCGCCAAAGCGAAGACCGGCCTGGCGCATTTAACCGTGATTAATAAAGCCGGCCAGCAGTGGCTGCAAAAAGACATTCCTGGCCTGTATGTTGATCTCTCCACGGTAGGAGAGGGGTATGCGGCGGATCACCTGGCCCGGCTGATGGAGCAGCAGGGGATCAGCCGCTATCTGGTCTCGGTGGGCGGGGCGGTGGTGACCCGGGGGACCAATGGTGACGGTAACCCGTGGCGGGTGGCTATTCAGAAACCGACCGACCGGGAAAATGCCGTTCAGGCGGTGGTTGATCTCAACGGCCACGGGATCAGCACCTCTGGCAGTTACCGCAACTATTATGAACTGGATGGCAGACGGATCTCCCATGTGATTGACCCGGTCAGCGGGGCGCCCATCCAGCATAAGCTGGTGTCGGTCACGGTGATTGCCCCGACAGCCCTGGAGGCGGATGCCTGGGATACCGGTTTGATGGTGCTCGGCACGGAAAAAGCCCGGCAGGTGGTAGAGCAGCAGCAACTGGCGGTGTATATGATAACCAAAACCGCCGAGGGGTTTTCGGTCTGGATGTCTCCGCAGTTTAAAACCTTCCTGCTTGCCGGAGAGAATTAAAAAGCAGGATTACGGGGGTAATGGGGGCGGGCTGGTGGCACTGTGGTGCTGAACTTATCAGGAGTCTTATGATGAACGCGACCTCGTCTTCCCGTGATTATCCCGCAGGCGGTTGCGCTGCATACCGTACAGAGGACGCCCGCTGGGCGGCTGTCATGCAGCGGGACCCCAACGCAGACGGCCAGTTTGTGTTTGCGGTTGTCACCACCGGCATTTTCTGCCTCCCTTCCTGCCGGGCCCGGCATCCGCAGCGCCAGAATGTGCGCTTCTTTGCTGATGCCGCCGCCGCCCAGGCTGCGGGCTTTCGCCCCTGTAAGCGCTGCAACCCCGGCGGGGTCGATCGCCAGCAGCGCCATGCCCGGGTGATAGCCGGGGCCTGTGAGCGGCTAAGCCACAGTGAACAGCCTATCCCGGTGGCGACCCTGGCCGCCCAGTGCGCCCTGAGCCCGTCACATTTCCAGCGGCTGTTTAAACAATACACCGGGCTAACCCCCCACGGCTGGTACCGGGCCCAGCGGGCTAACCGCCTGCGCCTGGCCCTGCAACAGGGGGAAACCGTCACCGGGGCGATTTATCAGGCGGGGTTTGGTTCAGCCAGTAATTATTACCAGCAGGCGGATGCCGCCCTCGGCATGACGGCCCGCCAGTATCAGCGGCAGGGAGAGGCGCTGATTATTGAGTACGCGTTTGGCCGTGCCACACTGGCGACTGTCCTGGTGGCCACCACCGGGCGCGGGGTATGCGCGATTTTCCCCGGGGCCGATGAAGCGAAACTGTACCAGCAACTGGCCGCCCAGTTCCCCAGGGGGACCCTGGTGGCCGCGGCACCGGATAGCGCGCTGATCACCGGGCTGGATGAGATCCTGGCCTTTATGGACAACCGCCGTCCGGCGTTTCCGTTACCGCTTGATATCCAGGGGACCGCGTTCCAGTGCCAGGTCTGGCAGGCGTTACAGGCCATCCCCCCGGGAAAGACAGCCAGTTATCAGCAGATTGCCGCTAAAATTGGCCACCCCAGGGCGGTGCGGGCGGTGGCCGGGGCCTGTGCGGCAAACCGGCTGGCGCTGGTTATCCCCTGCCACCGGGTGGTACGCACCACCGGGGCGCTGTCTGGCTACCGCTGGGGCCAGGCGCTTAAGCGCCAGCTGCTGGATCGCGAAGCGCGGGACTGCGGGCGGACCGGATCGGCGGTAAGTGAAAAAAGCGCTGCCGGGGGCAGCGCATCAAAGGGGATAACAGCAGACTCAGGCTGCCCCGGAGAGAAGCACCACGGGTAATTTATGTCAGGCGGTGGGTAGCACTTTTGCGATGGCCTGCACGGCGCATTTTTCGTCGAACTCAGGGCCGCCCATACCGGCAACCCCGAGGGCGCCAATCACCTGTTGCTGATAGCTGACCGGCACGCCACCGCCCAGCAACAGCAGATCCTGGACGGTATTCAGGTTGTTGGCGTCGCTATTGGCGCGGGCATTTTTAGCCAGTTGTAAGGTGGGGGTCTTGGTGGACAGCGAGGTATAAGCCTTGCGCTGGGCCGCCAGGGTGTTGTGGGGGCCAACATTGTCACCGCGCATAACCACCACCGGGTTACCCCCGCGATCAACTACGGCAACCACCCCGTTTTTACCCAGCTGCTGGCACTGGCTGAGGGTCTCCGTTGCCAGCGCCGTGGCCAGGGCAATATTCATATCATGCTGCTGGCTGGGGGTAACCGCAGCGGCGACGCCCGGCAGCAGGCAAAACAGAAGTAATGATAAGGGATATTTCACGCTAATTTCCTTAAGGTGACTGCGCGCACCATAATAATCATAAAATAGCCTATGGCGCGCCGGTGAATATTATTATCAGCGGCCGCGTGTATTATCGTAACGGGTTAAATGATTATGCTGATAATAACGCCATGATGGTTAGCTGCCGCGATAAGTGGCATAACCGTATTGGCTTAACAATAACGGCACATGATAATGTTCCGCCGGTTTGCCGATATGAAATTCAACCGGGATCTCAGGGAAGAAACTGTCCAGTTTTTGGGCGCTGAAATAGCTACCGGTTTTAAAAATAACCCGATAATCCCCCACGGTAGCGGCAGGTTGCTCAGGCCATAATCCCTTGATTCTGCCGTCATTATCTGTGGTGGCGGTGTTGAGCTTTTTCCAGCCATCCCCTTGTTTTTGTTCCAGTACCACTTCAACACCGGCTGCCGGGGTGCCTGTTTGCTGGTTAAGGATATGCACGCTGAGGGTATTTTGCCCGGCGGCAAATACCGCCGCCGGTGCCGCGATTGCCAGCGCAATTAACGAGGACGGGAACGTTTTTGTCATGTTCATTTCTCCTGTGTTGTTTACGGGGCTGTTATAGCTTATTCGGTTGCGTGCAGACCTGACAAAAACATGACAATCCTGTCATGTCCGGCCGCGTTATTCAGGTGGGACGCTAAATTCAGAGGGCGACATATCAGTGAAAATATTACTTATCGAGGATAATAAAAAAAGCGGTGACTGGCTACGTAAGGGATTATCCGAGGCGGGATATGTGGTTGATGTGGTGATGGATGGCCGCGATGGCCTGTATTTAGCCCTCGATAATGCCTACGGCCTGATTATTCTGGATATTATGCTACCGGGAATGGATGGCTGGCATATTCTCAGCGCATTACGCGCTGCCCGCACCACGCCGGTAATGTGTCTCACCGCCCGGGATGCGGTTGCCGATCGGGTCAGAGGGCTGGAGCTGGGGGCCAATGATTATCTGGTGAAGCCGTTTGCCTTTGCTGAATTACTCGCCCGGGTGCGCAACCAACTGCGCCAGCATCCTGAAGCCGGATCGCAGATTACCCTGGACGATCTCGCGCTGGATTCGGTACGCCAGACCGTATCACGCCAGGGCATGCCGATACCGCTTACCCGCCGGGAGTTTGCGCTACTGTGGCTGCTGGCCTGCCGGGCGAATGAGATAGTGCCGCGGACCTTGATCGCCAGCGAGGTGTGGGGAATCAATTTTGACAGTGAAACCAATACCGTGGATGTGGCGATCCGCCGTTTGCGGCGCAAGGTCGATGATCCTTTTCAGGTGAAATTGATCACCACAGTACGGGGGATGGGGTACCGGCTGGTCACCCGGGCGGCAGCGTCATGACACTGTCACTGGTCCAGCGGTTAACCCTGAGCATGGTGCTGCTGACCACCCCCGCCTGCAGTGGGGTGGTGGTGACACTCTACCGTGGCTTACAGCAGGAGCTAGTCCGCCGCGATGAGCAGACCCTGATCAACCGGGCGGAGCAGATCCACCAGTTATTGCTCGACGGCGCACCGCCGCAAACGTTGCCGCGTTATTTTAACCGGATGATGGACACCCGTCAGGACATCCTGGTTATCCAGCCCCTGAGGGGGGAGATTATTGTGATGAACCGTACCGGGGTTGCGCTACCGGCGCACTTTTCCCGGCTGGCAGCGGATTCTGGCGTGGTCCGCCACCTGGTCAGCGGTGACGGCGCCGATATTAGCCTGCTGCGCATTGCCAGCCAGGCGGAGGCGGCACCGCTGGTGCTGACTGTGGCGAGAGTGGCCCGCTCCCGGGGGGAGATGCTGGCGGATTACCGCCAGTTAAGCCTGGTGGTGTGTGCGGTGGCGATAATGCTGTGCCTGGTCATTAGCCCACTGCTGATCCGCCGGGGGCTGCGGGCTATCCGGGTATTAAGCCGGATGACGGAAAACACCCGCTCCGGCCAGTTAGGGCACCCGCTACCGGTGTCCGCCATGCCCCGGGAACTGCTGCCTCTGGGGAAGGCACTTAATACGATGCGTGCCCGGCTGGCGGGGGATTTTTCCCGGCTAACCCAATTTTCCGATGATTTAGCCCATGAGCTGCGGACCCCGCTGAGTATTTTGCTCGGGCAGAACCAGGTGACGCTTACCCAGGTGAGAACCGCGGCACATTATCAGCGGGTGCTGGAGGATAATGTGGAGGAGCTGGAAGGGATCACCACGCTGATTGACAATATCTTGTTCCTCGCCCGGGCAGATAATCAAAATGTGGTGCTGCACTGCCAGCCGCTGAGAGCAGGGCAAGTGCTGGAGGATGTCTGTGACTTTTTAGCTCCGCTGGCGGAAGAAAAGCCGCTTACCCTGGCGCTGGACGGCGTACTGGACAGGGTGCTGCATGTGGATAAGCTGCTGTTACAGCGGGCGGTAACTAATTTATTGACCAATGCCATCCGCCACGCCCCGCCAGGATCTGTGGTACGGATAACGGCGCAACACCAGCCCTCCAGTGTGACCATTGAGGTGGCAAACCAGGGGGCCCCTCTGGCGGATACCGGGCTGTTGTTTCGCCGCTTCTGGTGTGCTGATGACGCCCGGCATACCCCGGGAACCGGGTTAGGGCTCTCCCTGGTCAGCGCCATTGCGCGGTTACACGGCGGCAGTGCGGGTTATTATCACCGCCAGGGCAATAATGTTTTTTTTATCCGTTTTCACCCGCCATCATCGGAGGTGCCATGCTCGATTTATTCAGTGACGAAGCCCCCTGGGTAGAGGCTATCGTCCCCGGGGCCGTGGTTTTACGGCGGTTTGCCCGGGACCAGGCCGCAACGTTACTGGCGGGGATTGAGGCCGTGGCGGCCCAGTCGCCGTTCCGCCAGATGATGACCCCCGGCGGCTTCACCATGTCAGTGGCGATGACCAGTTGTGGCCAGCAAGGGTGGATAACCGATCGCCAGGGTTACCGCTACCAGGCCCGGGACCCGCTCAGCCAGCACCCCTGGCCGCCGATGCCGCCCGAATTTTACCTGCTTAGCCAGCAGGCGGCAGCAATGGCGGGGTTTGCCCAGTTTATGCCGGACAGTTGCCTGATTAACCGCTATGTGCCGGGAGCGAAAATGGCCCTGCACCAGGATAAAGACGAGCAGGAGCAGGCGGCACCGATTGTGTCGGTATCCCTCGGGCTGCCGGCCCGCTTTTTGTTTGGCGGGCTAACGCGCAGTGCGCCGCTGCATCCTGTCCTGCTGGAGCACGGCGATGTGGTGGTGTGGGGCGGGGAGGCCCGGCTGAATTACCACGGTATTCAGCCCGTTAAAGCAGGCAATCATCCGCTGGTTGGGGCGCTGCGTTATAACCTGACGTTCCGCCGCAGCGGAAAGTACGAATAAAAATAATAATTATTCTTGCTGCTGTGCTTCAGGCCATTAAACTGCTGAGCAGTTTTTCTGGGCTTTGTTGAATAAATCGAACTTTTAGCCGAAATTAGGATCAGATCACCACACTCCTGACCCTGTAGCGACATCCTGTGACAAAGCAAAAGTTCAAA
>NZ_WBXP01000079.1 GCF_016415625.1 Shimwellia pseudoproteus | reverse complement strand
GAACTTTTGCTTTGTCACAGGATGTCGCTACAGGGTCAGGAGTGTGGTGATCTGATCCTAATTTCGGCTAAAAGTTCGATTTATTCAACAAAGCCCCTGCGGGCTTTTACTTCAAAGACCAGTGCAGGGGCCCATTGCGCCAGAGTAAGTACCCCGGCACTGGTGTCGAGGGCCGCCAGCAGATGCAGCGCCATTTCATTCTTCCCATACTGCTCACTTACCCGGGCCATCAGCAGACGCATCAGCCACTGGTCACGGGAGGCGGTGTAACCCGGCTGGACCTGTAGCCAGCTCAGGGCCGCTTCAATACCCTCGCCATCCGCCCTGGCCAACACTTCGGGCTCGAGGATTAATACATCTTCAGCACTGGCCGCCACCGGCGCTGCTTGCCATTCCGGCATATCATCCAGTACGGTTTGATTAAGCCAGTTGAGGGTCACTTCATCAGCAAATGGCGTCCCATCGCTAAATGCCAGCGACGCCAGCCCCGGTAGGCGGGACAACAACCCGTTCAGATCATGGCAGATAATAGTGGCACGCACAGTATCGGCATCAGACTGGATCAAGGCTTGCCAGGTATACCACTGCACATCCAGCCACAGGTGGTTAACCCCCTGGGCGAATAAGGTATCGGTATAGGCCAGCAGCTCAGGCCAGTTTTTTTGCAAATATAAACGTTTAAGCTGTGCCCGGCTGTCTGGCCGCGGCGGATCGAGACGCGTGCGCCCGGCAGCATCCAGCGGCGGTAGCGCCGTCAGCGTGTCCCAGCGAACACTCTTCAGCAGATGATGCCCGGCCAGCCAGCCATCGGTTTGTTCGCGCAAATACGTCGCCAGCACCCTGGCCTGATCGAGCAAATCGCGCCCTGACGTAATGGCATTTATCTCGGGAGTTGAAGGCGCTGACGCGGCCGGGCCATTCCCTTCACGGCTGGTTTGCGGCACCAGGCAAGTGGCGCCGCCGCTTTGTGCCAGCCGGTTGTCCAGCGCCTGATATAGCGGCCCCAGGTCCGGGCGTTCGTCTTCATCAAACGTCTGGAATATCTGTTCAGACAGCAACAGTCCCCCGGCGATACGCTGCATCATGGACATATCCACCTCCGGGTACATGGATAAGCTGTCAGTCATCCGCTTGCTGCTCAGCCACTCCAGGGCGGCTTTGCGGCTCTGGGCACGCAGGGGATACAGCAACGTGCCAAACCGTTCAAGCATCGCCGACAGCAGCGCAATCCCCTGGGCAAACCCGGCCTCCCCATCCTGGTGCAAACGCGCCCATATATAGAAAGTGATCACCCGCAGATCCTTACTGATGCTAAGCAATAACGCTTCTGACAGCCGACAAATCCGTTCGGTATCAATGCCGGAGAGCTTATTCACTTCCTCACGAATACCGCGAAACGCATCGTAATAAACCGGGTCATCCCCGGCGAGTGTCGTACCATCAAGGGGCCGTAACCAGCCTTCCCAGACCGCATGCTGTAACTGCGCCTCGCGCAATAAGATTTTTTCATCAGCGCCACAGGCGTGGATGAGGTGCCGTAATTTAGCCATTATTTCGTTCCCTGTATCATTGCGTTGTTGCGTCTCGCCGGTGCGTCGGCAATGGCAGACGCGTCCAGGCTAAATATTTGATCCGGGAGATGAAACCCCTTCAATGCCAACAGTGCGAGGGGGCCATCCCCCAGTTGGGTCCGTAACCCCCACTGTAACGTGCGACCATCGGCGGAGGTAAAGCGCATCATCCACTGGCTGTGGTCACGTTGCTCATGCGCGCCCTGGCTTAGCCAGCGGATAAAGCCCCATGTCCCGCGATAATCCCCAAACAGACGCGCACCGGCGCGGGTTGACGTCCAGGTCAGCATAGTTTCCGGCTTCCATGTGTCCCCCGGCCAGCGGAATGGCTGCCAGTCGGCTATCTGATTAAAGTAATGCAGTTGCTGCCCGTCGATAGTTAGCCGGGTTTCTACCACGTGCGGTGCCGGGTGGGCCTGCAACTCAAAGCCGATCCCCTGGCCGCCGTCAGTGAATAAAATATCTGCCAGCGCACTCAACTGGTTCACGGCATCAAGGAATGCGGGATTAAACGTCAGCCCCTGGCGGTGGGCGTTATCCGGCACCCACTGGCTGCCTGCTCTGTGCAATACGCCGTTAAGCTCTGTGGCCAAAAACCGGTCGATACGCCCGCTATCTTTGCGGATAAACTCGGCCAGCATAGGCAGTGAGGCGTCGCTTTTCGTTGCCGCAAAGGGGAAGCGGCCATCAAAGGCCGTGTGCCAGCTCGCCACCACCCCCCGGCGCCACCGGTCATTCAGGCTGGCGGCCGACGGTTGCAGGACCGTCTCCCAGGCCTGGGCAAGGGGCTGGACAAACAAAGTGTGGCCAAAGCCGCGCCACGCTTCCCCCAGGCTTGCTGCCACCAGGCTGCCGTATTGTTGGGTATCGGTCAGATCGACACTTTTCCCCTGGAACACGGTCTGGGCCAGGGTTTGCATCGTTTCCCGGGGATTCGCGGCCCCCGCCACCTGCTGCAAACGTAACCGTACCCGCGTGATTCGGGTTAAATAGGTCTGGAGGCTAAGGCTACTGTCGGCTGATACTGCGTTGCTGGCGCTCTGTTTCCCCATTAATGTCAGCAACGGCCCAAAAGTCTCATCCAGTGGCCCACGCAAGCCAGCAGCATGCTGATCGATAACCGGTTTCTCCTGTCCGGTAATCAAATCTCTGGCGGATTTAATAATGGTGTCCGACAGCCCCGCTCGCCGCTCACCGGCCTGCCCCTGCCATGCCAGGGTATTCATCAGTGCAATCAGCGGCGACTGGCGAATATCGCTCATCAGCGTCAGTTGATCGGTGACATCCGCAATATTGGCGGCCGGGTTCCAGCGCAGGCTGTTAAGAAAATGGAGCCAGCTCCCGGCAAAATCCGTGAAGTAACGCTGGGTGAGACGTTCTTTTAGCGCCTCCGGCGCGAGATCGGCAGCAACCCTGTTGTGGCTGTCACTCAGCACCCAGTCAATTTCATCCCGCCGGGCGTTAGCCGCCTTGTCGATTGCCTCCTGAATGCCCCCCTCCCAGGCCTGGCGGGTAAACATACCGGGCACGACTTCCGCGGTGGTGAACAATCGGCGGGCATCCGTCCCGCGGGTCATATCGTCGAGTGAGAGATCGGCAAAGTGACGGCGTACCGAGGCAAGCATATTGTCGTAAAGGGTGCTTTCTGCATTACGGCGGCCAATCTGCTGTAGCAAGACCTGGCGGCTCTGGCCTACCAGCCCTGCATCCGGGGTGATTTTCCACCCGGGCTGTTGCGGTAATGCAGCCATATAAAATGCCCATAAATCCGGCGCGAGGCTCTGCCACAGCCCG
This sequence comes from Shimwellia pseudoproteus, assembly GCF_016415625.1. Taxonomy (GTDB): domain Bacteria; phylum Pseudomonadota; class Gammaproteobacteria; order Enterobacterales; family Enterobacteriaceae; genus Shimwellia; species Shimwellia pseudoproteus. Next base: position 5,134 of record NZ_WBXP01000079.1, on the reverse strand, counting down.
GCAGAGATCCCGGCCCGGGTTGGCTGTAGTGCCTGCATGGTCCGGGTGAAAAATGCGCTATCGGCTTTGTCAGGGTGGGCCATCATCAGCCAGGCTTTCAATTGATCATAACCGGCTAACGCCAGCCGGGCGCGCTGGTCGCTGTTGGGTGCCGACGCCACCAGGACGGCCAGCTTCTGCGCCAGAACCTCACTGGCCGGGTCACGGAGCAGGCGGTGATTAGCCGCGCCATACCACGGGAGCATAGCACTCAGCAGCGCCCGGGAATGGTCAAGACCAAAGCGCTGATACCAGGGGGGGCCGTGCTGAGCATAATGTTGCAGCCGTCCGGCATCGTTACGTAGCGCATGCAGCGCCATTAGCTGGCCATCAGAAACCGGTTTGCCTGGCGCCAGTGCCTGAACGTGCGCCGCCACCGCAGATATCTGCCGGTAGTTGAGTGTAAACGAGAGCAGCAGCCCGACCCCCCAGAGACCAATCATCGCGATGATGCACCAGGCCAGCACCCGCTCCCGGGCCAGGCCAACACGGCGCCCCCGAACCCGGCGACAGTCATCGACAATCCCCTGCCAGGTCACCGGTAATGTCAGGGCATGTTGATGCGCTCTCAGTACGGTATTGGCTGCATCACCGCAGGCGGGTGCTGGTTTATCCGCCAGGCTGAACATCAGCCCGCGCAGCGGAATACGCTGCCAGGGGCGATACAGCCACGGGGCCAGGCAGGATTTCCAGTACAGGCCGCCGCCCTGTTCAAGTTGCCGGGCAAGACGCAGCAAGAAATCATAGTGGCGCTGTTCCGCGATCTGCGCGATACCCAGCCTGCGCAGTTTCGGCGCCAGCATATCAAGTTGCGCGGCCACCTGTTCTGGCGGCGCCCGCAGCGGCAGCAAAATACCCACGGACTGCGCCTGGCGCCCGCAGCGGCAGCAAAATACCCACGGACTGCGCCTGGCGCCCCGCCTGTGACCATTCACTCTCACATAACTGCCATAGCCAGATCGGGGCTGCATAACGTAACGCCAGCGCGATTTTTTCCAGCCCGCGCAGGTCGTTATCGCTTGTCTCTGGCGTCAGGAGGTGGCCGTCCTCCAGCACCCGGATAATCCCGTCCAGTGGGCGATAACGGCGCAGTTTACGCAGCCGCCCATAATATTCGCTGTCAATTTCAGCCGCCAGGCTACCGCCGTAGAGGAATACAGTACGCTCCCCCTCCAGCCAACGCTGGGCGAGCAGCCCCGGAACCAATTGTTCAATGGCCGCATCTTCACCGGTGACTAACAACAGACGAACATGCCGGCGCCAGAATAATGAATAGCGATGTAAGAGATATTTATTAAGTGCTGAAAAATCGTATAGATCTGAGATATTATTTTTATTATCTGGACACATGCCATCAGGCATCACCGGTGAACCGGTGCTTTTTCTGAATAGCAGGAAAAATACCGTAGTAAACAATAATCCGGTGATAAAAATAGCACCTGTAATAGCATGCCAGAAGGTATCCTCTCCATTTTCTGGAGCATTCTGATTTGCCTGTGTAAAAACAAAAATTATCAAAAATAAAATAACCAGCATTAACAGAAAAACGCCAAAGAAGTACAACGTCTTTTTCATGCAGGGCTCCTCTGCGGACTATTGTGCCGCTTTGATAAATCGTTGCCGCTGCAAAGTGGCAATGATATATCGCAACATTAAAGCGATACCAGGTAAGGTCACGGCAAGTGACAGCAATAATACACAGAGCCCCCACCAGGAGAATGCCAGAGAAGGAAAAGAGTGAATCGTGGCGTAATACAATCCCATATTCAGAATAATTGCCATCAGAATGGAGCCTGCTGGAAAAGGTGGCAGTGATACCATCGGTTTATGTTCTGAAACGGCAGTGTTGTGGCCTAAAGCGATAGCCCAGGCATCCTGTTTATCCTCCAATAATAGCCATTGGTTCTCCGGGCCATAAGCTGCCATATCTGCAGCCGCGGCAATCATTGGCCATCCAGCAAGCGCACCATAGCCACCGTACGCACCGGTGTAATCGATTATCCCGTTGGTGCCGATATTCTCGTAAAGCGAAATGGGTAATTCCCCCAGCACCCGACTAAGTGACTGACTTGGTGCAGTTGCCATGCCGCTATACCAGACCAAATATTTTTTATCCGATGGCAGCTGAACCATACTCTGTAACTCTTGCAACTCTGCAGCAAGTGCATGGTTATTCATGGGCATTGCACGAAATAAACGCAATACGTTTTTTTGCTCCGTGGACCGCAGCAATAGTGGCGGCATCAAGAATAATCCACATACGAACTCCGGTAATATTTCATCCGACTGGCGATAATGAAGTGCAAGAATGAGTACCGGTATATGTCCTGGGCTAAGCTTCTGATTCCAGTCATTGAACGGTAATTCATTATTCTGAAGACAGATGTCCACTTGCCATGGGTATGACTCTGCCCCCCAGTTCCTGATAAACATCTGTAACTCTTTGTTTTTATCTATACCGGAGGTCTGAATAATTATCCTTAATTTGCCAGCGGGATAACGTTGAAACAAAAATGGTGTAATTTGAGCAATAAGAAAACGACTAAGTTGTTCAAAACGAGAAATTCCCGGAGTAACAGGCCCATCGGGAAGTATGGTTAATACAGATATTTCACCATCCTCCTCTTTTATCACTCCAGCAAGACGCGCCAAAGCACGTGAATCAGTAGTGATCAGTACATGATGAACAATGGCAAGGTGTTGATGTGCATGATGACGCCACGCCTGATGCATCTCATCGCGCCATGTGTTCCAGTTCCAGACGCTAACAGCCTGAATTTCCCACCAAAGTAGATAAATCGTGATGGCTATCAGGATCCAGGCAATAGTGCTTATTGCTAAAGGCAGCCAATAGCGGTTAGTCAACGGCAGTAAACCATCCGCCGGAGAATTCAGCACAACAATAATCAGTGATATAAAAAGTCCCATGATGATAATCAATACACAGGGCCAGGGAGACCAGGCTGGTGGTGAAGCTTTTATCGGTACTTCGGGTACAGACCATCCCATCACTCAATCTCCATATCCCGCAAACTCGCAATTACCGTCGCCCCACACTGCGTTTTACTGCCATGCAACACTATCCCTCGTCCATTTTCATCATACGCAGACATATCACACTCAATAATTTTATTAGTACCATGCTCGGGGCAAGTGACGACGTCATTCAGAAGCGCAGCATTTTTACCGGATAATTCAAAACTTGATGAGGCCGATGACACCTTCCCTCCATGCGAAGTCATATCGCCAAGGATCACAACACATTTTCCCATTTCATTAATCTCCGTTTATAAAACCTTATATTGAACACAGTGATATTTATCCAGTCACTAATCACCATGTAAAAATAAACAATCCAACCAACATATATACATTAACAATACTGAATTCAATTGAATAGACGCACGTAAATAACATAGCCCATTAGCAGTCATCCTAATAAATAAATGCCATTATTGACCGACAGACCATACTACAAGGTAAGTTTTATTGGATAGTTATCTTGTGACGATTATTAGATATATTAACATCAACAGCTTTCTGTTATTTTTTGCGTCGAAAACGCCCGAGAGTCTTCGATTTCTTCTCCTGTGCGTCGTTTGCTATTTGCCTTCTTATTAAGGCTGGCATCGGTGGAATACTCAGTCTCCCTGTCCAGTAATAATCATCACTTTCTAGCCAGTCTGCCTGACGGCGCAATTCTGCGAGGCTTTCTCTATCCCATGAATGCCAGCAATACCCCACCGGTAAATCATAGGCAACAACTCGACTCATAAAACGCTGATCCATCGGCAAGGTGCTATGATCAGTGGGGCGCTGAACGTAAGTACGCACATCTTCTATCATTTCTTTCAGGGACTGTTTTTCATGGCTAATACGATCATCTTTAGACCCTGGCCCCGGAATATGGATATCATCAGATTCATATTTTTTGCGAACCATTTTTTGGTCAAAATAGCCATACAGAGAAATATAGTAGTGGTAATCAGCATCAATGGGTACATTCCTCCTGGGATCTATTTGTCCATAGCCATAGCCCGTAAGCCCCGTTTGTGCCTCTTTACTGGGGTAATCCTGGTCAAAATCTTTCAGCTCTTCGGCCGTGAGAGGTTCAGGTACCCGTGGCCCATTGACTGTCAATTTTTGCCCCCTCGCGGGCTTAGGCCAGGCCAGCCTCTGCAGGAATGTTTCCGTGCTGTCCCAGAATGGCTTGCCATCGCCAAAATCGCTGAAGTGAGCCTGGCTATTGGGCTCCGCACCACACGGAGTGTTACGCGCCAGCATACGGACATACAACGTGTCACCGGCGGATTTAAACAATGTATGAGGTTCAGTAAATTTGCTATCGGGGGTATTGGGCAGCCCCTGCCAACCGATACTGCGCAGCGATGATAAGCCCATAACACGATCATGAGGATTGCAGTAGATCCAGGTTGTGCCGTGGTTATCACGCTCCGGCACACCGCCATGGGCTTTACCGGCAGGGCTCCAGCTATCCCCTTCACCGTCGCTACCGGCCAGTAACCGCTCATATCCCTGCCGTTTTAAACGCATTCTGTTTTCTGCCACTTTTTTGACAATATCGGCAAATGTGGCTTCCCTGGCCTCTTTACTGATAATCTCATTAACCGGATAGGTGATATAAGTCGTTAGCTCATTATCCAGCGCATAGGAAGAGTTCATGATAAAAAGTGCATCGGGTGCCTCGATTGCGGCCGCGGCCAGTGCAATCATGGTTCCCTGGCTGTGCGACAACACCGTCACCGTATCTTCCGGATGCTTATCACGAATAGTTTTAATCAATTTTGCCAGGCGTCCGGCTGCATGAGCATAATAGCGGCGCGGAGGGGAAGCAGTTAATAACCGATCTCGCTCACCATTTAATAATTGCGTACTAAATGGAATGGCTTTGTTGAATAAATCGAACTTTTAGCCGAAATTAGGATCAGATCACCACACTCCTGACCCTGTAGCGACATCCTGTGACAAAGCAAAAGTGGCTTTGTTGAATAAATCGAACTTTTAGCCGAAATTAGGATCAGATCACCACACTCCTGACCCTGTAGCGACATCCTGTGACAAAGCAAAAGTTCAA
>NZ_WBXP01000078.1 GCF_016415625.1 Shimwellia pseudoproteus | reverse complement strand
ATTGGGCTGGGCGCACATTCTACTGACTGGCGAATATCTTTGGCCCAAGGAACCGAAAGCTTAGGGTGTCATTTCGCCCTCAGCCGGAACCGACCCCTTAAACCGCTGAGCCATCATCAGGATTTCGGTCATCTGCTCTCTGGAAAGGCCCTTAAAAGGCTCTGTAACGCTCTGTAGGCGTTTCTGCTGCGAGTCCATAGTCTTCTGTAGCTCGCGCACTCTTTTTGCATTCTGCGCGCTCTGAGAGGCCATGGCGATGGTTCCTGCAAGGCCATCGTTCACTGCGTGACTTAGACGTTTGGCTATGGCTGCCTGATCTTCCACGTCTTTGGTGAAAATTCCTTTCCGCAATACGCGCGGCTCCAGCGCATCTGGCGAGATTGATACCTGGCTACGGGTGCCACGGTTTATCGATTGGTAGTAGTGCTGAACTGTCTGATGCGTGGCACGGCTTCCCTCGATGCCGCGCTCAAGACCCAATTTTTTTACTGATTCAGCGTAGGTGCTCTGATCGTCACGCATCTTTGACCGCCCGCCAATAAACTCTTTCGCGGACAGCCGTCCATCCTGCGTCAATGGCACCACGAACGCTGACAAATGCGGGGTGGCCTCGTCCCGGTGAACTACCGCAGCCACAACACGATCCTTCCCGTATTTCTTCTCCAGCCACTGCTCAGAATGGGCGAAAAACTCCGCCTGCTGCCGCGGTGTCGCTTCTTTCCACCACTCAGGGCTTGCCGTCATAACGTACTCAACAGCCAGTACCGCATCTTTACGGCGTTTTTCCGGCAACAGCTCCCGCAGCTTTCCCATCGCCTCATCTGCCGACTGAGACACAGAGCAGTAGTTTTCTGGTGTCCGTTCAGCGTCAGCATTCGGCGTCTCACGCTCCCTGTAGCAGTGCTGCAAAGCGCTGGCCACACTGCCCATTCCCGTCAGCTTTTTGCAGCGCATTATCGCGTAATTCGCCATGCTTACCCCCTCGTTCTGGCGTACATCCAGCCAGTCGGGGGATCGCATTGCGATGCCTCCGGCGGGCCACTATCAGGATGATAGTGTACTCACTAGACTTTGCTACGCAAAATCGTTCGTTAAATTCAACTTAATAAAAAATATATGACATAAAGTCATTGCTTAAATCAAAGATGTGATCAATGCTTCTGTTTCAATGTAGTGATTCACTATCATTGATTAGTACATTAACTCTGGTGAGGAAAGTAAGATGTCATTCATAAAATCGCTAAACAAAAAAAATCAAACAGACCAAATAGAAGTGACGATTAACGTTAGGTTAAGGGGTTTGAGGGCCAATGGAACGAAAACGTACGCTAAGAAGTTAATTCATTGTTTAAATTGAAATTTAGTTCTCTCAGTTCCCCCTTCAAAATATCCTCCGGTAGCGTAAACGTATAATGCCCCAGCATATTGATATGCCCGTGCATCAGTGGGGACAACCGGGCGATATCTTCAACCCCGATTTCTTCTCCATTACTGCGTATCCAGCTCAGGGCTTCCTGCATATAAAGTGTGTTCCACAGTACCACTGCGTTAGTGACCAGGCCCAGTGCCCCCAGCTGATCTTCCTGACCTTCACGATAGCGCTTTCTGATCTCACCGCGCTGCCCGTAGCAGATCGCCCTCGCCACAGCATGGCGGCCTTCCCCCCGGTTTAGCTGCGTCAGGATCCGCCGACGATAATCCTCATCATCAATATAATTAAGAAGGTACAGCGTCTTGTTGACGCGCCCCACTTCCATGATCGCCTGTGCCAGCCCTGATGGGCGCGAGCTTTTCAGCAAAGAGCGAATGAGTTCTGAAGCATGAATGGTGCCCAGTTTCAGCGAACCGGCGGTTCGCATCATCTCATCCCACTGATCCTCGGCTTTCGACAGATCGGCACAACCACGTGCCAGTTCGTCCAGTGCACCGTAATTTGCCGATTTATCCACTCGCCAGAATACCGCTTCACCGGCATCGGCAAGCCGGGGGGAAAACTGGTATCCCAGCAGCCAGAAGAGGCCAAAAATAATGTCGCTGGTACCGGCTGTGTCTGTCATGATCTCAACCGGATTCAGCCCTGTCTGCTGCTCCAGAAGGCCTTCCAGCACAAAAATGGAATCTCGTAATGTGCCGGGGACAACGATGCCGTGGAATCCAGAGTACTGATCAGAGACGAAGTTGTACCAGGTGATGCCACGTCCGGAACCAAAATATTTTCTGTTAGGTCCTGAATTGACGGTTTTCACCGGCGTGACAAAGCGCATGCCATCAGCTGAAGCCACTTCGCCACCACCCCAGCGGCCAGCAAGCTCCAGTGTGGACTGAAAATCAACCAGGCGGGCATTGGCGCTGACCAGCGTTTCTGCCCGGAGGTAATTCTGTTTTACCCAGCTAAGCCGGTGGCGCGTCAGCGCCGGTATATTGTGCTTTATCAGCGGTTCCAGCCCGATATTGCAGGCCTCTGCCATCAGGACCGCGCACAGGCTGATGTGCAGATCCTGTGCCCGGGCCCCGGATTCACTGACATGCGTAAACTCACGTGTAAATCCCGTTCTGGCATCTATTTCAAGCAACAGTTCCGTCAAATCTACTGGCGGGAGTAGCAGCCTTACCCGACTGTTGAGACGATGCAACGATGGTGGCTCCTCCAGTTTCTCCAGGCTGCTGATAGTCAGGGAAGGATGTTTACCGTCATGGCAAATATGAACCTCCGCATTTCCTTCAAAGCGGGATGCGACGGTTTTCCAGGTTTCATCTAGCTGGACCGCCAACTGTTGCACGCCTTTATGTCCATCAGTGGGATGTCCCAGCGCCCGGCAAACGGGGACCCGCTGAGCCTGCCATTCTTCCCCCTGCAACAGCTTCTCGCGGGGATTTCCCCAGCGATCGCTGTTTTCGAGCCAGATGTCCCTTCGACGTAGTGCATCCTGAAGGCGCTCCAGCAGACAAAGCGAGTAACCGGCACGCTGTATCCGGCCCTCCGCATCGTATACCAGGCGTTTCCAGGGGCCGGTAATAATATGTTCAGGCGCATTGTCCAGGATGCGCTTTTTCGAGCCGTTCAGTTCGGTCAGATAATGAATGGCGGACAACGTATGTTCTCCGGCTGGCGCTGCCTGGAAATGCAGGTCGCGCAATACCGCCGGAAGAAAGCGCTTTACCCGCCCGTACTGCTCCACCATTTCGTCATGGAAATTGTTGTTCTGAGGCCGGGCCAGCTCATTTACCTTGCTGACGGATTCTGCCAGCCTGCTTTTCGGTATGCTGTTGAATATGGTCTCCCTCAGTTCAGCATCGTCAGCCTGTTCATCCAGCAACAATGAACATGCCCGCGCCAATATTAGCGCAGCACGATCAAGATCTTTAAGCGTCCTGAGCCGTTTTTTCTGCCCCGTTTTCTTCGCCGCACGAGTGATATCCAGTATCAGCATATCGAGCACATCAACGGCCTCATCCAGCGCCGCAGTCTCCTGCGCTTTAACGAATGCTGTGAGTACGGCCAGTTTTCTCTGCTGTGGCATTCGCGCGATATATTTTACCGACGCCATGCCTGCGTAACGGGCCAAATTACGCAGTTGTATAGCAGGCAGACCGGTAAAATTCAGTCGGGAAAATTCCAGGTTTCGCAGCCGGATATATCGCTCCAGCGCTTCGGTAAATGCCGGGCCGCTGACGGTGACCGGTCCCTTTTTCAGTTGCTCCAGCGGTGAAGTACGCTGCCCCTCAGGAATGTCCAGAAGCTCCGTCACGCGGGCGGTCTGCCAGCTGTCCGGCAACGCGGCCAGTTTCTTCCACAGCCGCTGATTTGCCCGTTCGCGTATTTCACTGACGAGACGTACAAGTGTGGTTGCTCCGGGCAGCAGGACCTTATTCTGAAGCAGCCACGCGGTGGCAAAATCAAACATAAGGCCGGGTCGCTCATTACTGAGCCATGCGCGGGTGTACAGCAGGCGCTTCAGGCGGAAAGACCAGGGGAAATCGCCAAATTCATGGTAACCGTAATATTCCTTAATCAGCGCAGTATGCTCTCTGAGGGTGGTAACCCGTTCTGCGTAGCGGGTAAGGACTTCCGGACGGCGAATATTAAGCTGCACCGCGACAAATTGCTGAACACCTGGCAGAACCCGGGTTAAGTCTGTCAGAAAGGTGCCCAGAAAACGGGCGGTGGTGAGCTGAAGCGCAATTCCCAGCCGGTTATGCCTTCCCCGCCGCTGGTTAATGAAGGCAAGATCCCGCTCATCAAGATGAAAATAGCGCGCCAGCTGCACGTCATTGGGTTCTGCAACATAGCGACCATAATTCAGTTCCTGCTCAGTGGTCAGAAAATCGACGGGCATACCGGCCTCCCTGCCTGATGGTCATGAATTAACAATTTCGCAACCGTCCGAAATATTATAAATTCTCGGACACACTAAAATGGTGTTGTCTAGGTGTCTATTAAATCGATTTTTTGTTATAACAGACACCCACTGTCCGATATTTGATTTAGGATACATTTTTATGCGACTTTTTGGTTACGCACGGGTATCAACAAGCCAGCAGTCCCTCGATATTCAGATCAAGGGGCTTAAAGAGGCGGGGGTGAAAGCCAGTCGCATATTTACCGACAAAGCATCCGGCAGTTCTACCGACAGGAAAGGACTGGATCTGCTGCGAATGAAGGTGGAGGAAGGTGACGTCATCCTGGTGAAGAAACTCGACCGGCTTGGACGCGACACTGCCGATATGATCCAACTGATAAAAGAATTCGACGCTCAGGGAGTCGCGGTCCGATTCATAGACGACGGGATCAGCACCGACGGTGAAATGGGGAAAATGGTTGTGACCATTCTTTCAGCTGTAGCCCAGGCCGAACGCAGGAGGATTCTGGAGCGTACGAACGAAGGACGGCAGGAGGCCAGGCTGAAAGGTATCCGGTTTGGCCGAAAGCGCATCATCGACAGAAATAGTGTACTGGCACTTCATCAGCAGGGAACTGGTGCAACAGATATTGCCCGCCGGCTCAGTATTGCCCGTTCCACTGTTTATAAAATTCTGGAAGATGAGAGCCGGGTTAATCTGAGCAAAATTTGAGGACGAACATGAGTGATGTAAAGGCATTCAACAATTGCATGAGTGTGTTCTGGCGACAGCATGAAGCCGAATTCTCTCGCTTTCTGACATCGAAGACAGGTGATAGCGAAAAAGCAGCAGACCCGGAGAAGACGAAGGTGATTATCGTGACGCTTGCCGAAACGACACCTGTACTGGAAGCCGCTAACCTGCAGCAGGATCTACGCCGAGCTGGCATCGAGCCGTGGGCATGGGTCGTTAATAACAGCCTGGCAGCTGCTCAACCGTCTTCGCCTTTCCTGAAGATCAGGGCGAACCGCGAGCTGCCTCTCATCTCTGATGTGGAAGAGCAGTATGCAAAGCGTATTGCATTAACAGCGCTACAGAGCGAAGAGCCGGTTGGTATTGACCTGCTGGAAGAAATGGCGAAGTAATAATGAAGGGGGCAAATGCCCCCTTCGTCTTTATTTCAGTCTTTTACCTGAATCATCAACGACTTTTTCACCGTCTTCCTTGGTGAAAGCCGCTTTCTGGGCATCTGGAAGGATATCGAGAACAACCTCTGAAGGACGGCAAAGTTTAGTTCCCAGTGGCGTCACTACGATCGGACGGTTGATCAGAATCGGATGCTGTAGCATAAAGTCGATGAGCTGGTCGTCAGTAAATTTATCTTCTGCAAGACCCAGTTCCTCATACGGCTCGACGTTCTTACGCAGCAAAGTACGGACGGAAATGCCCATATCTGCAATGAGTTTGACCAGCTCATCGCGTGAAGGTGGAGTCTCAAGGTAAAGAATAACGGTCGGCTCGATACCGCTGTTGCGGATCATCTCCAGCGTATTACGCGACGTGCCGCAGGCTGGGTTGTGATAAATGGTGATGTTGCTCATATCAGTATCTCATTACAAAGTGAAAGAGAGACGTAGCGCCAGCGCGGCCAGCGTTACAAACAGCACAGGCAGAGTCATGACGATCCCGGTGCGGAAATAGTATCCCCATGTGATGGTCATGTTCTTCTGTGAAAGGACATGCAGCCAGAGCAACGTTGCCAGGCTACCAATAGGTGTAATTTTCGGTCCAAGATCGCAGCCAATCACGTTGGCAAAAATCATCGCCTCTTTGATAACGCCTGTTGCAGTGCTGCCATCAATAGAGAGAGCACCAACCAGCACGGTAGGCATATTGTTCATGATGGAAGAGAGGAAAGCCGTCAGGAAGCCAGTACCAAACGTCGCGGCCCAAAGTCCTTTATCTGCCAGCACGTTCAACACACCGGAGAGGTATTCTGTTAGTCCGGCATTACGCAGACCATAGATCACCAGATACATTCCCAGAGAGAATATGACGATCTGCCATGGCGCACCGCGAAGTACTTTGCCAGTGTTAATGGCATGACCTCGCTTCGCCACCGCAAACAGAATGACAGCCCCTACAGCAGCAATCGCACTGACCGGGATACCCAACGGCTCAAGGACGAAAAAGCCAACCAGAAGAAGGATCAACACTATCCAGCCGGTTCTGAAGGTTGCCAGATCTTTAATCGCTTTTGCCGGTGCTTTCAGGAGAGCCAGGTCGTAAGTTGGCGGAATATCTTTGCGGAAGAACAGATGCAGCATCACCAGCGTGGCGATAATGGCTGCGATATCCACCGGCACCATTACCGACGCATACTCAGTGAAACCCAGCCCAAAGAAGTCTGCAGAAACGATGTTAACCAGGTTGGACACGATAAGCGGCAGACTGGCCGTATCGGCAATAAACCCGGCGGCCATGACAAATGCCAGCGTAGTGCCTTTGCTGAAACCTAATGCAAGCAGCATGGCGATAACAATTGGCGTCAGAATCAATGCCGCACCATCGTTGGCAAACAGTGCCGCCACCGCTGCGCCGAGCAAAACGATATAGGTAAACAGCAAACGCCCGCGACCGTTACCCCAACGTGAAACGTGCAGCGCCGCCCATTCGAAAAAGCCCGATTCATCGAGCAGAAGGCTGATAATAATCACGGCAATAAAGGTCGCCGTCGCATTCCAGACAATATTCCACACTACAGGGATATCACCAAAATGGACTACGCCAGAGATCAGCGCCAGTACCGCGCCCAGCGTCGCACTCCAGCCGATCCCTAATCCCTTCGGTTGCCAGATAACCAAAACGATGGTCAGGACAAAAATAGCGCCTGCCAGTAACATAAATCCTCCAGACAGGACGGCTTTGCCGCCCTGTATATACAAAAAAAATTAAACAACCAGCTCCCTGAGTTTCTCGATGCCAGTGGGCTCTGCAGCCATTACCGGTACTAACGCTATGCGGCTTGCATGCTGGTTTTTCACAACCTCGATTTGAGGACGCTCTTGTAGGGCGCGCTGGCAAAGCAGCGGCGATTGCGTCTGTGCAATCGAAAGGCTGTTATTGATAATCCAGCCCCAGGGATGAATCCCCGCACGTTCAAGATCGGACTGCAGGTTTGCCGCTTCCAGTACAGGTGTGGTTTCAGGCAGAGTGACCAGCAAAACTTTGGTACGTTCCTGGTCCTGAAGCTGCATCATCGGAGTGGTAAAATGACCTTTATCCCCCATCTTCCTGGCAATCTCACGGTGATAAGCCCCGGTAGCATCAAGCAGTAATAGCGTATGCCCGGTAGGTGCCGTATCCATGACCACAAACCGTTTGCCAGCTTCACGAATTACGCGTGAAAACGCCTGGAACACCGCAATCTCTTCTGTGCAAGGAGAACGTAAATCCTCTTCGAGCAGCCGTTTCCCAGCCTCATCCAGATCCCTGCCTTTCGTCTCAAGAACATGCTGACGATAGCGTTCAGTTTCATCGTGAGGGTTGATTCGGCTGACCTGCAGATTTTTGAGGCTGCCATTGAGCGTTGTACTGAGATGTGCAGCAGGATCTGAGGTGGTGAGATGCACATCAAAACCCTTATCCGCCAGACTGACGGCGATAGCCGCAGCCATTGTGGTTTTGCCCACACCACCTTTGCCCATCAGCATAATCAAACCGTGTTCACTGCGGGCGATATCATCAACCAGGACAGACAACGACATATTCTCTGGCTTGTTCTGTGGGCTTTGTTCAGGAAGCGATGTTATCTCAGCGTGTTCGTTGAGCAGGCCTTTCAATGCGGATACACCAACCATGTTCAGCGGCTGCAGGTATAAGTTGTCTGTCGGCAAATCAGATAACCCGGCAGGAAGATTTGCCAGCGCCTCTTGCTCCCGTTGCCATATTGCAGCGGCCAGTGCATCACGTTCTGCTTCGCTCGCAGGCAGGACACCGTTAATGACTAAATACTGATTTTTAAGGCCAATAGCTGATAATTCGTCATGAGTACGAGCGACTTCCTGCAGTGTTGATTTTTGCAATCGCGCGACCAGCACAAGGCGAGTTCGTTCAGGATCGGATAATGCCTCAACCGCATGAGCATATTGCTCGCGTTGTTTTTCCAGCCCAGCCATTGGACCAAGACAGGAAGCACCATCCGGGTTACTTTCGATGAAGCTGCTCCAGGCTCCGGGAAGCTGAAGAAGGCGAATAGTGTGGCCAGTTGGGGCAGTATCAAAAATGATGTGATCAAAGCGGGTCAGCAGAGAAGCGTCAGTCAGTAAGCCAGTAAACTCGTCGAATGCAGCGATCTCTGTCGTACAAGCTCCTGAAAGCTGTTCACTGATGCTGTTAACAACGCCATCAGGCAAAAGACCTTTAATAGGGTCAACGATTCTGGCGCGGTATTGCTGGGCGGCGTCCTGCGGGTCAATCTCCAGAGCCGAAAGACCAGACACAGCAGTCACGGGCTGGATAGTGTTACCGATAGTCTGATCGAATACCTGACCGACATTGGAAGCCGGGTCGGTAC
>NZ_WBXP01000077.1 GCF_016415625.1 Shimwellia pseudoproteus | reverse complement strand
TTGAACTTTTGCTTTGTCACAGGATGTCGCTACAGGGTCAGGAGTGTGGTGATCTGATCCTAATTTCGGCTAAAAGTTCGATTTATTCAACAAAGCCGTTGTTTAGCTGCTTTCATGTGCGCGATCTGTTCGCTGTTCTGTTTTGCAGGATCAACCAGCAGCATAATGGACCCGGCTTTATGTTTTTCGCCCGCACCGTTCAATGTAGCGAATAGCGTTTCAACTCCCGCTGGAGGATTTTCAGTGAATAACAGGCGTTGCCAGGCTTCCGTAGCACCGCCATAAGGGAGAACGACAAAACCCGCATCGATACCTGTTTTCTTTTTCGCTACCTGGGCGTGCTGTTGTGGTTCTGGCTCTGAACGGCGTTTTGGCACAGGGGCCACCACGGGGACAGGAGCCCCGACCGCGGTATTTGAAGGTCTTGACGAAGACACTGTCTCTCTTTCATAGCAATCCGGTATGGAAGGAATAAACCTGGCCCTGCAAGGGCAGGAACTGATGCTGTCCAGTGTTCCCGCCAATTGCCGCATCTCATCCATAAATCCCTTTGTCCCCCCGCGGATGTGGTATGAAACACCCGGATGTTTGCCACAGGAGACAAAATCACCTTCGCGGGCAGCATCTGCACCGTACCAGTTAATCTCCGGTGTTCCGGTTAATATTTTGCCTCCGCAGGTGGTGCGATCACCTACCCGGAGATAATAACCTGTTGCCATAAGTCCCTTTGTGTGTTGTTAAAATAACCAGATTGGTTATTTTACAGGCAACTTTCGTATGTGCAACACGTAGCAGGGTTATGTAAAACCACATACGGCGGTAGTGGCCAGGGCGCCCCGTTAACGCGGTGAACATTAGTCAAAAGCCGGCGAATAACGGTGTGCTGCTACAATCCCGTTTTTTGCGGCTGTGGGATACAGGCTGGGGCACCTGCTTGTTTGTTAAGCGATAAAGTGGAATTTAAAAGGGTTGTGTCTTTAGCTTTCCGCTGGCAAGATCTTGCCGAGGATTAATAGACAACATTAATCGCAACGTTTTGATTTTGCTAAATACGACTCGGGGTGCCCCTGTAAACGCAGGGCTGAGAGATACCCGTACCACCTGACCTGGATAATGCCAGCGTAGGGAAGTCTGATGCCTGACCGGTATCCCTTCTTACGCCGGGCAGGAGCGTTAAACAATATGCAGCCTGACCTGCTAGCCGGCCCTGTGGCCGCCCGCACTCTTCAACGATTACATACCCATACCCCTCTTGTGCACTGCATGACCAATGATGTGGTGCAAACGTTCACCGCTAATGTCCTGCTGGCGCTGGGGGCTTCCCCGGCGATGGTTATTGAGCAGGAAGAGGCGCAGCAGTTTGCCGCCATCGCCGACGCGCTACTGATCAATGTCGGCACCCTGACACACCCCCGGGCGGAATCCATGATGGCCGCCATCCGGAGCGCCAGCGATGCCGGTAAACCCTGGACCCTGGACCCGGTGGCGGTAGGGGGGCTGGCATACCGTACCGGCGTGGTGCACCAGATGCTGGCGCTTCGCCCGGCGGCGATCCGAGGTAACGCTTCCGAAATCCTGGCTCTGGCCGGTGAGTCCGCCAGTGGACGCGGGGTGGACAGCCAGGACAGTGCCAGCGCGGCGATCCCTGCTGCCCGGGCGCTGGCAACCGCCACCGGGGCCGTGGTCGCGGTAACCGGGGAGGTTGACTATATCACCGACGGCGAACGGCTATTGGCGGTGCCGGGCGGGGATCTACTGATGACCCGGGTTGTCGGCACCGGCTGCGCGCTGTCTGCGGTGGTGGCGGCTTGCTGCGCGTTGCCCGGTAACCGGCTGGAAAATGTCGCCGGTGCCTGTCGCATTATGTCATATGCCGGTAGCCAGGCCGTAGCCCGCAGCCAGGGGCCGGGCAGTTTTGTGGCGGCATTTCTGGATGCCCTTTATCAACTGGACGAGGGGAGCCTGCTATGACACTGCCGCGTATTAACGCCTTAACTATTGCCGGTACTGACCCCAGTGGCGGCGCCGGGATCCAGGCGGACCTGAAAACTTTTTCCGCCCTTGGGGCTTATGGCTGCTCTGTGATTACCGCGCTGGTGGCGCAGAACACCACCGGGGTGCAGTCGGTTTACCGCATTGAGCCGGACTTTGTGGCGGCGCAGATGGATTCGGTATTCAGTGATGTACGCATTGATACCTGCAAAATCGGTATGCTGGCGGAAACCGACATTGTTGAAGCGGTGGCGGATCGCCTTGAGCGCTATCAGGTCTCCAGTGTGGTGCTGGACACCGTGATGCTGGCTAAAAGTGGCGATCCGTTGTTGTCTGCCAGTGCGGTCAGCGCCCTGCGGGATCTGTTGCTGCCGCGGGTGGCGCTGATCACTCCCAACCTGCCGGAAGCCGCCGCGTTGCTGGACTGCCCCCACGCTACCAGTGAGCAAGAGATGCGTGAGCAGGGGGCCGCGTTGCTGGCCATGGGCTGCGGGGCGGTACTGATGAAAGGCGGCCATTTACTGGACGATCCGCAAAGCCCGGACTGGCTGTTTACCCGGGACGGTGAGGCGCGGTTTACCGCCCCCCGGGTGCCGACCAGGAATACCCACGGCACCGGATGCACGTTGTCGGCGGCCCTGGCCGCCCTGCGCCCCCGGCACAATAGCTGGGAAGAGACCGTCGCCGAGGCGAAAATGTGGCTCTCTGCGGCACTTGCCCAGGCGGACAGCCTTGAGGTCGGCCACGGCAACGGCCCGGTACATCACTTCCACGCCTGGTGGTAACACGTATCCCAGGCGCCCGTGCCCGATAACCCGGTGGGGTATTCCCCACTGGAAAATCACCCGGCCAGGTGGCCACTGAGGTGGACAGTCTGCTTATCCATAATATGCGGGCCCAACTGGCGAAGATACCGTTCTGCGACCAGACTTAAGCCTGCCCGTTGTCCGGGCTGGCTTAAATTTCAGCCGGTTCTCCGAAAACCGGCCCTTATGGGAGTGTATTATGACTGATATTACCCAGTTGCTAGGCAAAGATGCCGACAGCTTACTGCAGCACCGTTGTACCACTATTGCGGCAGACCAGCTCTATTTACCGGGCCATGATTATGTGGATCGGGTGATGGTGGATAACAACCGCCCCCCGGCAGTGCTGCGCAATATGCAGACGTTGTACAATACCGGGCGGCTTGCCGGTACCGGGTATCTCTCTATCCTGCCGGTTGATCAGGGCATCGAACATTCCGCCGGGGCATCCTTTGCGGCTAATCCGCTCTACTTTGATCCGAAAAATATCGTTGAGCTGGCTATTGAAGCTGGCTGTAACTGTGTCGCATCCACCTATGGGGTGCTGGCGTCGGTCTCCCGGCGTTACGCGCACCGCATTCCGTTCCTGGTGAAACTCAACCACAACGAGACTCTCAGCTACCCGACCACCTATGACCAGACCCCGTATGCCAGCGTAGAGCAGGCTTTTAATATGGGGGCGGTAGCGGTTGGGGCGACCATTTACTTTGGCTCCCCGGAATCCCGCCGCCAGATTGAAGAGATCTCTGTGGCCTTTGAACGCGCCCATGAGCTGGGGCTGGTCACGGTACTGTGGGCGTACCTGCGTAATTCAGCCTTTAAAAAAGACGGCGTGGACTATCACGTCAGCGCCGATTTAACCGGCCAGGCAAACCATATTGCCGCCACGATTGGCGCCGATATTGTGAAGCAGAAAATGGCGGAAAATAATGGCGGTTATAAAGCGGTTGGCTTTGGATACACCGATGAGCGAGTGTACAGCAAACTGACCACCGATAATCCGATTGATCTGGTGCGCTACCAGTTAGCCAACTGCTATATGGGCCGTGCCGGGCTGATCAACTCTGGCGGTGCCGCCGGGGGGGAAAACGATTTGGCCGATGCGGTGCGTACTGCGGTTATCAATAAGCGCGCCGGGGGCATGGGGCTGATTCTGGGGCGTAAGGCCTTTAAGAAATCCATGGCCGACGGGGTGAAATTGATCAATGCGGTCCAGGATGTCTATCTGGATAAAAAAGTGACCATTGCCTGAGTGACTATCCCCTGGCCACGGCCAGGGGATATGGCGGCTGCCCGGGGAATTAACGCAGTAGCGGGCAGCCCGGCGGAAGCCGACATTCTATAGCGCCGGGTTCAACCTCCAGCCGGAAATGGGTGCCGGTCAGCGGCTCACCGTCGAGGTTAAAGGTCATCTCTGTATCCGCATCCACTTCAAACCAGGCTGAACGGGCATCAATGATATTCGGGCTCTCTTCCTGGCGCGTAATTGCCGACAGCAGGGCGGGGATCAACTCCTCACCGGTGAAAATCCGCACATCGAGCAGGCCATCGTTAATCTCTGCCACCGGACACAGCTGCTGGCCACCCCCGGCCTGGCGGCCGTTGCCAATACCTATCACCAGCGCCTCTCCGGCCCACTGGAAATTTTCCCCGCGGATCCGGCAGCGGTCGGGCTTCAGGGTGTCGATGCGCAGCAGGCCGTGAATAAAGTAAGAGATGCCGCCAAGGGCGGATTTAAGCTTTTCCGGGGTTTCGGTGGTGATTTTGGTACCAAAGCCGCCGCTGGCCATATTAATAAAACAGGCGCTGTCGTTAACTTTCACCAGGTCCACCGGCACGCTGTGGGCACCGATAGCCAACAGCAGGGCTTTATCGATATCTTGTGGGATCCCCACGCTGGTGGCGAAATCGTTAGCGGTACCCAGCGGGATGATCCCCAGCGCCGGACGGCTGCTTTTATCCAGTGAAGCCAGTACCGTGGCGACTTCGTTGATGGTACCGTCGCCACCTGCGGCAATGACCGTGCCGGCCTGTGCGGCAATGGCTTCGCTGATAATACGCCGGGCATCGCCGTGCTCCCAGGTGACCCGTACCTGAATATCAACGCCATTCTGCCGCAGGGCATTGACGGCATCACGCAATGCGTCGTTTCCGGCACTCTTTCCATTAAGTACAATAAAAACAGCCATGGTGTTCCTCTTCGTCCTGGATTATCGAAGAGTGTATCCTGGTATGTGCTGTGGGGCGTCATCGCGGGGGAGAATAAAGCTAAAAAAATAAGCCTGTGCGAGGGAGATCGAACAGGCCAAGGAGGTGGTTCCTGGTATAGGTTGCTTTGTAGGATATGTAATGTAGCAGTCCGTATAATACGGATATCCGACAAAAACGTGTGTGATCGGTTTCTAAGTTTATGAACAATTTGAAAAATAACGTAAGGTTACTTATTTTTCTGTGAGCTCCGACCACACAACGGCAATAAATAGTCTATCAGGCGGTTTGCGCGTGCGGATTACGGGTGGTTTGCCCCGCCAGATTACGCAGCAGCAGCCCGTACTCAACCGGCATATCCGCCGGTACCGGCAGCCAGACGGTATGACCATCCCCCGGGGCAACATCAACCACCTGTCCCTTACTGTTTTCCATCTGCTCCAGGGTAAAGACAACATTCCCCTGGGGGGTCATCATTTCCAGACTGTCGCCGGTGGTGAATTTATTCTTCACCGCCACCGCGGCCAGATAGCCCCGGCGCTCGCCGGTAAATTCCCCCACGAACTGCTGACGATCGGAGACAGAATAACCGTATTCGTAATTCTGGTAATCGTCATGGGTATGGCGGCGCAGGAAGCCTTCGGTATAGCCCCGGTGTGCCAGTCCTTCAAGGGTTTGCAGTAATGTCGGATCGAACGGCTTGCCCGCGGCGGCATCGTCGATGGCCCGGCGATAGACCTGGGCGGTACGGGCGCAGTAATAGAACGACTTGGTGCGCCCTTCAATTTTCAGGGAATGTACGCCCAGTTGGGTCAGCTTCTCTACGTGCTGAATCGCGCGCAGATCTTTTGAGTTCATGATGTAAGTGCCGTGTTCATCTTCGAACGCGGTCATATATTCCCCGGGGCGCTGGGCCTCTTCAATCATAAAGACTTTATCGGTGGGGGCACCCAGGCCGAGGGTTGGCTCAATATTCTGTACCGGGATCGGCTCATGCTGGTGAACAATGTTGCCCACATCATCCTGCTTGCCTTCCTGGACCTTATACTCCCAGCGGCAGGCGTTGGTGCAGGTGCCCTGGTTCGGATCGCGTTTGTTGATGTAGCCGGACAGCAGGCAACGGCCGGAATAGGCCATGCACAGGGCGCCGTGAACGAAAATTTCCAGCTCGATTTCCGGCACCTGCTGGCGAATTTCCGCGATTTCATCGAGGGAGAGCTCACGAGAGAGGATAACCCGGGTCAGCCCCATCTGTTTCCAGAATTTTACCGTTGCCCAGTTCACCGCGTTGGCCTGAACCGATAAATGGATATCCATTTCCGGGAAAGCGTCGCGCACCAGCATGATTAACCCCGGATCGGACATGATCAAGGCATCCGGTCCCATCTCCACCACCGGTTTCAGATCGCGGATAAACGTCTTCAGCTTGGCGTTATGGGGGGCAATATTGACCACCACATAAAACTTCTTACCCTGGCTGTGGGCTTCCTGAATGCCGAGGGCGAGGTTTTCGTGGTTGAATTCGTTATTGCGCACGCGCAGGCTGTAGCGGGGCTGCCCGGCGTAGACGGCATCGGCGCCATAAGCGAAAGCGTAACGCATATTTTTCAGCGTTCCCGCCGGGGAGAGGAGTTCCGGTTTAAACATAATGGTCTCGTTCTGATGTCAAGTCAGGGCCACACGGGGTGTGGCGGGTAACGGTGGGGTTTCCACAATTTTAGGGCGGGGATTGTAGCGCCCCGCCGGTAGAGAGTAAACCAGCAGGGCAGGTAATACTGCGTCCGCCTGCCTGGAGGGGGCGCGGTTTAATGGCCGCTGAGCCGTTTGTGCCGATGCGCCGGTTTGTCATGGACCGCAAACCGGTCAACCAGGGTGCGGGTCGCGTCGTTCATGCCGCTGACCTCGACCCGGGCCCCTGCGCCACGAAGTTTAATCACAATCCGGTCCAGTGCGCTAACCGCGGTGATATCCCAGAAATGGGCGTGTGTCACGTCGATAACCACGTGCTCCACCGCTTCACGGAGATCAAACTGGCGGCTAAACCTATCCACTGAAGCAAAAAAGACCTGGCCGGTCACCACATAAGTACGGGTGCCGTCTTGCTGCGTGGAGGTGACGGCCATAAAGCGGGCAACCTTCGTGGCGAAGTTCAGGGAGGCAATCAGCACACCGGTCAGTACGCCGAACGCCAGATTATGCGTTGCCAGCACCACGGCGACGGTGGCCAGCATTACCACACTGGTGGACAGGGGGTAGGTGCGCAGGTTTGCGATAGAGCGCCAGGAAAATGTGCCAATGGAGACCATGATCATCACCGCCACCAGGGCGGCCATCGGTATTTGCGATACCCACGGGCGCAGGAAGAGGATCAGGCACAGCAGCACCACGCCTGCGGTCAGGGTGGATAACCGCCCGCGCCCGCCGGATTTTACGTTAATGACCGACTGGCCAATCATGGCGCAGCCTGCCATCCCGCCAATCAATGCGGTGCACATATTCGCAATACCCTGGGCCTTACACTCCCTGTTTTTATCGCTTCCGGTATCGGTCATGTCGTCAACGATGGTGGCGGTCATCATCGACTCCAGCAGCCCCACCACGGCGAGCCCCGCAGAGTACGGCAGGATAATTATCAGGGTATGAAGGGTTAGCGGCACATCCGGCAGCAGGAATTGTGGCAGGCTATCGGGTAGTTTGCCCATATCGCCCACGGTGCGGACATCAAGATGCAGCCACAGGGAGATAGCGGTCAGCACAATAATACAGACCAGCGGCGAGGGGATTGTTTTATTGAGATACGGGAAGAGATAGATAATGCCCAGGCCGGTGGCGGTCAGGGCGTAAACGTGCCAGGAGACGTGGGTTAATTCCGGCAGCTGCGCCATAAAGATCAGAATCGCCAGGGCATTAACAAAGCCGGTGACCACCGAACGGGACACATAGCGCATCAGGCTGCCCAGTTGCAGATACCCGGCGAGGATCTGGAACACGCCAGTCAGTACCGAGGCGGCAAGCAGATACTGAAGCCCGTGGTCTTTAACCAGGGTGAGCATCAGTAGCGCCATGGCCCCCGTTGAGGACGATATCATGGCCGGGCGGCCGCCGAAGAAGGCCATCACAATGGGAATACAAAACGCGGAGTAGAGGCCGACCTGGGGATCAACACCGGCAATAATAGAAAGGCGATCGCTTCAGGGATCAGCGCGAGCGCGACAACAATACCGGCCAGGACATCCCCACGGATGTTCCCCAGCCAGTCCTTACGCGTTGAGGACAATAGCATAGTCGTTTCTCAGAGTTTGAATACAGCCCGCCCGTGGGGGCCAGATTTAATTATCACAAACGCTATCCGCAGAGGGATATAGTGGGTGCGCCGCTGAGCGGGCTCAGAGCGACAACAGGGAAGGGTGACAACTCAGGGTGGCGTAAGACGCATAGTGGCTTTTTATCTCCCGGGTTGTGGGTGTATGTCGGTGAACGGTTAATACGGTCGCTAATGACTGCTTTAAAACCATAACAACGTTTTGCGGTAAATCACAACAACAAAAGCACAACGTCAGTCTTTTTATTAAAAGCATCCGGGAAGGCGGATAGCCGCAGGGCCAGCGCCTGTCCACGGTTTTCATTTTGCAATCATTGCAATGCGCTGATGATAGCCAGGTAGCCATGTATACCCATATATATTCCGATGCATCCAATCAATATGCTCGAAAAATAGGGCGCTTTTTTTGCAACAGCGCTGAAACCATGCCAGCGTTTTGCAACCTGATGTACACTTACGGCGGCGCCAACGCCTACGGTCACCAATGTTAAGGCGAGGCCAATACTGAAACACACCACCAGAGTCGCGCCAAGGGTTAATGCCTTAAACTGAAGACAGATAAGGAGTACTGTAATTGCAGCAGGGCAGGGGATAAGCCCGCCCGTGAGGCCAAATAACAGAATCTGCCCGTTGGTGATTTCTTTGCCGTCAAAACGACGCTTGATATCATTCGCATGAGCCAGCTCATGTGCATCCTGATATTCTTTTGTTCCTTTTACCAGCCCATCGGTTTCATGATGATGATGTTCATGAAAATGGGTATGAAACTCACGTATATGATGTGCTGCACCGAGTTTCAGGGTTGTCGAGAATTCATGAGGTTCAGGTATTACTTCTTCTGATTCTGCATAATGCCCCATGTTGATGAATTTATAATTTTCTGGTTTTCCATCTCCGCGATCTACCACTACAGCCATTTCTTCTGATGACCAGAATGGACCTTTAAGGAAGGTGCGAACAAGTTCCTGATATGAGATCATCATATTCATCCGGAGCGCATCCCAGAGGGACATCATGAGCCATCAACTCACCTTCGCCGAT
>NZ_WBXP01000076.1 GCF_016415625.1 Shimwellia pseudoproteus | reverse complement strand
TTTGAACTTTTGCTTTGTCACAGGATGTCGCTACAGGGTCAGGAGTGTGGTGATCTGATCCTAATTTCGGCTAAAAGTTCGATTTATTCAACAAAGCCTCACGGCAAGCGTATGTCTGAGTTTCATTGTGGTGTTTCTTGCTTTCGTTATCGGCGGTACTTACACCCGGCGGGTTAACGTAACCGGCGAGATAACCTCCTATCCCCGTGTTGCTAATGTCTATTCCACCGTGCAGGGGGGGGGTAGTCAAACAATTCATCACTGAAGGGCAAGTGATTAAAGCCGGAACGCCCGTTTACCAGATTGACGTCAGTAAGAGTACCCGCAGCGGCGTGGTCAGCGAAAATCAGCGCCAGGATATTGATAGCCAGATAGCGCGAATCGCACAGATAATCGGCCGCCTGGAAAGCAGTAAGCAGTCCACCCTGGCGATGCTGGAAAAACAGAAGGCGCAATATAGCGCGGCGTTCAAACGCTCCAGCGATATCCTCAGCAGCGCCCAGCAGGGGATACGTATCATGAAGGAGAGTATGGAGAATTATCGCCACTACCAGGCTAAGGGGCTTATCACGAAAGATCAACTGACTAATCAGGTGGCGCTGTATTACCAGCAGCAGAATAACCTGCTCGGGCTGAGCGGGCAAAATGAGCAGAATGCCCTGCAAATTACGGCACTGGAAAGCCAGATCCATACTCAGGCCGCCGAGTTTGATAATCAGATTTACCAGATGGAACTGCAACGCTACGAGCTGCAAAAAGAATTACTCAACATTGATGCGGGTGGGGCGATCATCGTGCGGGCGCTGGCTGATGGGCGCGTTGATTCGTTAAGCGTCACTGTCGGGCAGATGGTCAACGCCGGTGACAGTCTGCTGCAAGTTATTCCCCGCAACGTCGGTTACTACGCGCTGGTTATCTGGGTACCCAATGATGCTATTCCCTATATCGCCGCGGGTGATCGGGTCAATGTCCGTTATGACGCCTTCCCGGCGGAGAAGTTCGGCCAGTTCGCCGGCAGGGTGGTTGTCATCTCTAAAGCCCCGGCGTCGCCGCAGGAAATGCAGACCTACCAGGGGGCCCCTAAGGCCGGCGGCATCCCCTATTACAAAGTGATTATCAGGCCAGCAAAGCAGGCTATCACTTACCACGGCAAACGTCTGAGTCTGGAAAACGGGATGAAAGCGCAAAGCACGTTATTCCTGGAAAAGAGGAAGATTTATCAATGGATGCTGTCACCTTTCTACGATATGCAACACAGTGCTGCGGGGCCGCTCAATGAGTAAGTTTTCTTTTAAACGCCTGGTGGGCCAGCTGGATATACATCTGTTCAAACGTGTACCGCTGGTGCACCAGACGGAAGCCTCGGAATGTGGTTTGGCGTGTCTGGCCATGATTTGCGGGCACTATGGCAAGAATATTGACCTGATAGCATTGCGCCAGCAATTTAACCTGTCAGCGCGGGGCGCTACGCTGTCCGGACTGGTGGGCATTGCCGAGCAATTGGGGTTGTCTACCCGCCCGTTATCATTGGATCTCGATGAGCTCAGCGCCCTGAAGACCCCCTGTATCCTGCACTGGGAATTCAATCATTTTGTTGTTCTGGTTAGCGTTGGGCAGAGCCGCGCGGTATTGCATGATCCGGCGCGCGGGCGGCGTACTGTCAGCCTGACAGAGCTCTCTGGCTGTTTTACCGGGGTCGCGCTGGAGATCTGGCCGGGGAGCGCCTTCACCGCTAATACGATACGCAACAAGCTCAGCCTTGGTTCGCTGATAGGCAGTGTCCACGGCCTGAAATGGACACTGGGTAAAATCTTTTGCCTGTCACTGGTGATAGAGACCATTAATCTGGTGATGCCGGTCGGCACCCAGCTGGTGATGGATCTGGCGATCCCCGCCGGGGATCAGGGCTTGCTCACACTCATTTGTGCCGGATTAATGTTGTTTATCCTGCTGCGGGCGGCGGTCAGCATGGTGCGCGCCTGGTCGTCGTTAGTGATGGCCACGCTGATTAACGTGCAGTGGCAGTCCGGGCTGTTCAATCACCTGATGCGGCTGCCGCTGGGATATTTTGAGCGGCGTAAGCTGGGGGACATTCAGTCCCGCTTTGGGTCACTGGATACGTTACGCAGCACATTCACTACCAGTATTGTCGGCGCCATGATGGACAGTATCATGGTCATTGGCGTATTGGTGATGATGGTGTTGTACGGCGGCTGGCTGGCCTGGGTCGTGATGGGGTTTACGGCGCTGTATGTGCTGCTGCGCCTTGTGACCTACGGCTACTACCGGCAACTGTCGGAAGAGTCACTGGTGCGAAAAGCCCGGGCCGGATCGTATTTTATGGAGACGCTCTACGGGATTGCCACCGTCAAAATTCAGGGAATGGCGGAAAGGCGTGGGGCGCACTGGCTTAATCTTGAAATTGACGCCATTAATACCGGTATCCGGGTCAATAAAATGGACATGCTGTTTGGCGGTATTAATACGTTCATCACGGCCTGTGACCAGATAGCTATCCTGTGGCTGGGGACCAGTCTGGTTATTGATAATCAGATGACCATCGGTATGTTTGTCGCCTTTGGTGCATTCCGCAGCCAGTTTTCCGACCGGGTTAGCTCGCTGACTGAGTTTGTTCTTCAACTGCGGATGATGAGCCTGCACAACGAGCGTATTGCGGATATTGCACTGCATCCGCGGGAAAACCGTAAGCCAGACTTACCCTACGCGGCGAAAATGCAGCCGGCCGCCCTGGCCACTTATGCGCTCAGTTATCGCTACGACAGCCAGTCCCCGCCGATATTCAGTAAGCTGGATCTCGCGATTAACCCAGGGGAGAGCGTCGCCATTGTGGGGCCCTCTGGCGCCGGGAAAACAACCCTGATGAAGGTGCTTTGCGGATTGTTTCCCCCTGACAGTGGCCGGGTGGAGGTCAACGGTGTTGATATCCAGCAACTGGGGGTGAATAACTACCATAAAATGATTGCCTGCGTGATGCAGGATGACAAGCTATTTTCTGGCTCGATTCGTGAGAATATCTGCGGCTTTTCAGACAGTGTGGATCATGAATGGATGCAGATATGTACCCGCGCCAGCTATCTGCATGAGGTTATTATGCAGATGCCGATGGGATACGAAACGCTGATCGGCGAATTGGGGGAAGGCTTGTCTGGCGGTCAAAAACAGCGCTTGTTTATTGCCCGGGCAATTTATAAAAAACCGGCGCTGTTATTTCTTGATGAAGCCACCAGTGCACTGGACAAAGAAAGTGAAAGCGCGGTGAATCAGGCAATAAAAGATCTGCGTATTACGCGGATTATCATTGCTCACCGGGAATCGACCATTTCTTCTGCCGATCGGGTCATTACCCTGCAGCCAGCCACGCCATGATACTTACCGTGATGATACTTACCGTGATAAAAGAAACCCTGCATTTTATGCAGGGTTCAGTTTGGCGTATTCAGAAGGTGTATTAATGGAAGAAACTGCGGTAGAAGCCATCGAGAGCGCCTTCGATGCCAGCCCCTAAGGTGTGGCCTGTCACATTACCAATATCAGATCCGATATTGCCACCGACATCGCTACCAATGCTGACACCGAGGCCGCCGCCGATGACATTGCCGACGGCCGGAACAATCGAGCCGGCGATGGCGCCAGCCACGCCTGCCGCGGCCGAGCCAATAGCGCTGCCCGCTGTTTTCCCGATGATCGACCCTGCTGAGGTAAGCACATCCTGAATCAGGCCGGCACCGCTGACATCATTAATTTCATGAACCGTTAATTCACGCATAGCATTCTCCTTAAAAATTCATAAAAATGTCACACTGTTATTATCGGGAAAAAATATTACCAATAAAAGAGGTGACACTATTGAAAACCTCACTTGCGACATGGGTTACCGCATGAATACTTTGAGAGGCAACATTACCGGCAAAAGAACCTAATGACGTGCCAAGATTTCTGGCTGGTGCATCAAGTTCCCCATTAAGCAGGTTGCTCACAGCACCGGCACCACTGACTTGCTGAATATCTCTTTCACTTAGTTCTCTCATTTATTTGCTCCTTAGTTTGCACTTTGGTTGGCATGTAAATTAACCACGAGATGTAAATGGGATTATTTCATTAACCGTGGCTATGTAAAATTAGCACAGTGTGAAAATATAATTAGCTGTAGTTTCAACGTAAGCTAAATGGCTATAAATAAATACTTTGGTTATTTCTTATGTGCAAAGAGTATAAAAATATATTAAATCACCTGATAATTAATGCCAGTTTAAAATAACCATATGTTAACTGGTTATTTTCCTGAATATT
Source organism: Shimwellia pseudoproteus (assembly GCF_016415625.1). Taxonomy (GTDB): domain Bacteria; phylum Pseudomonadota; class Gammaproteobacteria; order Enterobacterales; family Enterobacteriaceae; genus Shimwellia; species Shimwellia pseudoproteus. The sequence goes on along the minus strand of NZ_WBXP01000076.1, from coordinate 5,122 downwards.
TAAATAATATTGCCCAGGCACATTATTTATCAGGTTATCCAGAACATAGCTTTTTAGTACGTTATATTTTTATCCTGATGACGACTATCCCGGTGCGGCTGGTGCCCACAAGATGCCACACTTATTGTATTCATGATAATAATTTGATTGCCATTGATTTTGCTGACTATACTGCTTCTCGGCAACGTAAAATTAACATTAAATTAACTATGGCGGTGGCGAGAATGAGCGTGGAAAAGCGGGCAGGGTCGGTGGCAGCCAGTGGCTGGATCAATGGGCTTATCGGGGTGGTGATTTTCAGTGGCTCGCTGCCGGCAACCCGGCTGGCGGTGGCCGATTTTAGTCCGCTGACGCTGACCGTTGCCCGTGCCGCCATCGCCGGGATCCTTGGGCTGCTATTGTTAGTTATTTTTCGCCAGCCGAAACCCGCCAGGCAGCAGCTCTGGTCATTGCTGGTGGTGGCGGCCGGGGTGGTGATTGGCTTTCCGCTATTGACGGCGCTGGCGGTACAACAGGTGACGGCGGCCCATTCGATTGTTTTCCTCGGCTTGCTGCCCCTGGCCACTGCGGCCTGTGGTGTACTCCGCGGCGGGGAGCGCCCCGGTGGCTTGTTCTGGGTGTTCGCTGTGGCGGGGAGCCTGCTGGTGGCGGGGTTTGCGGCCAGCCAGACCGCAGGCTTACCGGGACGTGGTGATCTGCTGATGCTGGGGGCGATTGTGCTGTGTGCCATTGGTTATGCCGAAGGCGCCCGGCTGACCCGCACCCTCGGAGGCTGGCAGGTGATCAGCTGGGCGCTGGTTATCGCACTGCCGCTGATGATACTGCTGTTGATCTTTCTCTGGCCGGCGAATCTTGCCGCGGTCAGCCCCCGCGGGTGGTTTGCGCTCTCTTATGTGGCGTTGTTCAGTATGCTGATCGGGTTTATTTTTTGGTACCGGGGGCTGGCCCAGGGAGGGATTGCGGCAGTAGGGCAACTGCAATTATTACAGCCGCTGTTAGGGCTGGGCCTCTCGGCAACGCTACTGGGCGAAGCCGTCAGCCCGGAAATGCTGCTGGTGAGCCTGGGGGTTATCTTGTGTGTGGGCTGGGCAAAAAAATGCGCCAGCCCACAGGCGGCGCGTTAGCCGGCGATCCATAACCGCAAAACTATTCTCGCTATCAACGGCGATGGGCCAGGCGACGCACCAGCCGGTCGCCGGTCATTTGTACCCCCTGGACCAGCACAATCAGGATCAGTACCGTGCTAATCATGACGGTATTGTTAAACCGTTGATAGCCATAGCGGATAGCGAGGCCGCCCAGGCCACCGCCGCCAATGACGCCCGCCATGGAGGAAAAACCAATCAGCATCACCACGGTAAGCGTAATCCCTGCCAGCAGTGTCGGCAGGGCCTCCGGCAGCAGGGATTTGGCAATCACCTGCCAGGTATTCCCCCCCATAGATAACACCGCTTCTATTCGCCCATAGTCCACTTCATCCAGCGCGCTCTCCGTTAGGCGGGCAAAGAATGGGAAGGCGCCAATGGTTATCGGCACCACGGCGGCGGTACTGCCCAGGGTGGTGCCAATAATAATGCGGGTGAAAGGAATTAAGGCTATCAGCAGGACAATAAAAGGCAACGAGCGGCCAAGGTTAATCATCGATCCCGCCAGGGCGTTAAGGGTGGGCATCGGCGCCAGCCCGCCTGGGCGTGAGACAAACAAAAAAATCCCGGTGGGCAGCCCCAGCAGAACGGTAAATAAGGTCGCCAGGCCCACCATATAGAGGGTATCCAGGGTGCCGCCCAGCAACAGCGGCCAGAGATCGTCCCAGCTTATGCTACTCCGCATAATGGCCTCCCGCTGAAACCGTGGCGGGCTAAAAATGCCTGCTCAGAATGCGGATCATGCAGCAGAGACTGGCCCAGCGTTGACCAGGGGGCGGCCAGTAAATCCGCGAGGCTGCCGTATTCGGTGATTTCACCCTGTTCCAGCAGGGCCGCGTGATCGCAGAGGGTTTTGACCACCTCGAGCTGGTGGGTGATCAGGACAATGGTGAGTTTGAACTGCCGGTTAATATCGGCCAGCAGATCGAGTATTGAGGCGGTCGTCTCTGGATCGAGGGCGCTGGTGGCTTCATCGCACAGCAGCACCCGGGGCCGGGCCGCCAGGGCTCTGGCAATACCCACCCGCTGCTTTTGCCCCCCGGAGAGCCGGGAGGGGTAGGCGCTGGCTTTATCCTCCAGCCCAACCAGCGCCAGTAATTCCTGCACCCGGTGCTGGCGCTCCACTTTCGCAATACCGGCAATCTCAAGGGGAACGGCGATGTTATCCGCCACGGTTCTGGCGTGAAGTAAATTAAAGTGCTGGAAAATCATGCCGGTGCGCAGGCGGTAATCCCGTAGCGCGGTTTTATCCAGCCGGGTAATCTCCTCGCCATTGACGGTAATGCGGCCGGATGTCGGCCGCTCCAGCAGGTTAAGGCAGCGGATCAGCGTGCTTTTACCCGCGCCACTGCGCCCGAGGATCCCGTAGATTGCGCCCCCGGGGATGGTCAGTGAAATATTGTTCAGTGCCGGTCGGCCTGCTCCGGCATAGGTTTTGCTCAGCCCGCTAATCTCAATCATGATTGTGGCGTTACCGGGATCACGGAGCCGTTATAGTGGCTGCGGATAAACTCCGCCACCTGTGGGGAGGTGAGGTCACGCGCCAGCGCTTTAATCCGCGGGTCGTTAGCCAGTGCCGGGGTGGTCACCAGGATGTTGGCATAGGGGTTACCGGTAGCTTTTTCCAGCCCGAGGGCATCTTTTGCCGGGATCAGGCCGGCTTCCAGGGCATAGTTGCCATTGATTACCGCCAGGTCAACATCGTCCAGAGCCCGGGGGATTTGCGGGGATTCGATCTCCAGGATCTTGAGGTGTTTCGGGTTGGAGGCGATGTCTTTTGGGGTCGCCAGGGTGGACGTTGCCTGGGCGAAACGGCTGTCCAGGGTAAGCAGCCCCTGGTGTTGTAGCAGTAACAGCGCCCGGCTCAGGTTGGTGACGTTATTGGGCACTGCCACCGTGGCGTTATCCGGGACGGCGGCAAAGGTTTTGTATTTATGGGAATAAATGCCCAATGGCTCGATATGTACCGTGGCGGCAACCACAAAGGTTTTCCCTAGTGCTTTTTCCTGATCCTGAAGATAGGGCACATGCTGGAAATAGTTAGCATCAACATCGCCATTGGCCAGCAGCTCGTTGGCATTGACCCCGCTGGTTAACTCCTCCACCTTGAGATCTAATTGCGGATCAATGGTTTTGATGTAGTTGAGGATCTCGGCGTGGGGGACCGGGTCCGCCGCCACGCGCAGTGCAGACGCCTGTGCGGATGTCCCTGCCAGAGAAAGTGACAACGCGACCCCTGCCAGCGTAAAAACAGCTTTTTTCATGGTGAATTCCTGTTGCGTTATGGTTATACGATGAGTTGACCGGGGTATTTACGGTACAGATCCTGGTAATAGCGCTCCGCCACATCCGGGTGTGAGCGCAGGCGGCCTTTGAGGTAATTCCAGCCAACTTCCCGCAATAGCGGGTTTTGCGGGTCGCTGTCTGGGCCGCGCGCCTCCCGGGCCAGCGCCGGGGGCAGGGTATAGACCGGAACTTCGGCATCCAGCCGGGCGCCGAGGAAGAAGGCGATGGACAGGCGCTGTTGATGGGCCGGTGGCGATACCACCCGGTGTACTGTGGCGCGCAGGTAGCCATTGGTGGCCAGTTCAAGAAGTTCGCCGATGTTCACCACAAAGCTGCCTGGCAGGGGGACCGCATCGATCCACTGCCCGGGAGCGACTTCAACCTGTAAGCCCTTTTGTTCGTCCTGTAATAAGAAGCTGAGAAATCCCGAGTCCTTATGGGCGCCAACGCCCTGATGACTTTGGGTTTCCTGCTGCCCGGGATAGCGGATCAGCTTGATATGCTCATTGGGTTTATTGCCATATAGCGTGTCGAAGGCATCCACCGGCAGTGAGAGCGCTTGCGCAAACGCGTGTAACAAGGTGATCCCGACCTGGGTCATGGCGTGTTGCCAGCAGAGCAGGGTTGTTTTGAGCGACGGCAGAGAAGCTGGCCACAGGTTAGGCCCCTGGAGCCGCTGCCAGTGTGGCCGCTGGGCATCCAGTTGCAGGGCCGGGCGCTCGGCACCGATATCAAATTGCTCCCGCCAGTCGGGTTCGCCCCGGGTAAGCTCTGAGGCGGCCCGGTTATAACCGCGAAAATGCGGCGAGTGGATCATGGCGACTTGCTGCTTTTCAGCATCCGGCAGGGCGAAAAAACGGCGTGATTCCTGCTGCACAGCGTGTTGCAGGCCCGTATCGACACCGTGGTTAATCAGGTAGAAGAAGCCGATATCACGGGCGGCCTGGCGCAGGTCCGCCAGGAAAGCGTCTTTTTCAGCGGGGTCCGTATAACGGGCTAAATCGAGAATCGGTAATGTGGTCGCGTTCATTGCGTGCTCCGAAAACAGTATGCAGGTGTTTTGGTTTATTCAGATTCAGGCTCCGGGGACAACAGCAGCGCATGGTGATCTCCTCAATAAGTGGGTGAGTTACAGAGTGCCGTAACCAAAAATAATCAACCAATAACGTTATTTTCTAATTTATATCTGGCGGGGGTTCTGTGCTTTTGCAAATCGTGGATAAGGGCGGGAAAATGGGGTGGATGGACCGTGGGAAAATGGTCATCCAATTTTCGGTTGTGGTATTTTCAGTACGGGCAGTGGCTACAGCAATTGGTGCAAATCGGATTGCTACTGTGATTTCACATCACAGGATTATGGCTAAAGACGGCTATATGACAGGCTATGGCGGCGGTATTGCCCACAAAGCCTGGTTGATTGAATATGAGAGGTATTAGCTCAGATAAGCGCAGAGCTAATACCCATAACGCTTTCATTTGTTATTTACATCGGGGACTTCTGGTTTTTTATTAACTCAAACAGTGCATCCCGATGCCCCATCGTAGCAAGGGAAGACAGGGCTACAGATGGTGTATGGTCAAATGATTTTTGTTTAGGGAAGGTGCGAACAAGTTCCTGATATGAGATCATCATATTCATCCGGAGCGCATCCCAGAGGGACATCATGAGCCATCAACTCACCTTCGCCGAT
>NZ_WBXP01000075.1 GCF_016415625.1 Shimwellia pseudoproteus | reverse complement strand
TGAACTTTTGCTTTGTCACAGGATGTCGCTACAGGGTCAGGAGTGTGGTGATCTGATCCTAATTTCGGCTAAAAGTTCGATTTATTCAACAAAGCCGTAAGACTATCGACAGACGAGCTAACAGGATTTAATCATGCAAAAAGACGCGCTGAACAATATTAATATCGCTGATGAACAGGTAATGATTACCCCGGATCAACTGAAGGCTGAGTTCCCGTTAACTGCCGCCCAGACATTACAGATTGAGCAATCCCGTAAGACCATATCAGACATTATTGCCGGGCGCGATCCGCGTCTGCTGGTGGTGTGTGGACCTTGCTCAATCCACGATCCGGAAACCGCATTGGCATATGCTCGTCGATTTAAAACCTTGTCCGAACAGGTGAGTGATAGTCTCTACCTTGTTATGCGCGTCTATTTTGAAAAACCCCGCACCACCGTTGGCTGGAAAGGGCTGATTAACGATCCGCATATGGATGGCTCGTTTGATATCGAAACCGGGCTCAAAATTGCCCGTCACCTGCTGGTGGAACTGGTCAGCATGGGGTTACCGCTGGCCACTGAGGCGCTGGACCCGAACAGCCCGCAATACCTGGGTGATCTGTTTAGCTGGGCGGCGATTGGTGCCCGCACGACAGAATCACAGACCCACCGTGAAATGGCTTCCGGGCTGTCGATGCCGGTTGGATTTAAAAACGGTACCGACGGTAGCCTGGCCACGGCAATTAACGCCATGCGCGCCGCCGCGATGCCGCACCGTTTTGTGGGTATCAATCAGGCCGGCCAGGTCAGCCTGCTGCAAACCCGGGGCAACCCGGATGGCCACGTGATTTTACGCGGCGGCAAAGCGCCGAATTACAGCCCGGCAGATGTCGAACAGTGTGAAAAAGAGATGGCCAGCGCCGGGCTGCGTCCCGCCCTGATGGTGGACTACAGCCACGGAAACTCCAATAAAGATTACCGCCGTCAGCCCGCGGTTGCGGAATCAGTTATCGCCCAAATTAAGGACGGTAATCGCTCTATTATTGGCCTGATGATCGAGAGTAATATCCACGAAGGTAATCAGTCTTCAGAGCAGCCGCGCAGCCAGATGAAGTACGGCGTGTCAGTGACCGATGCTTGTATTAACTGGGAGACGACCGAGGCCCTGCTAAGTGAAATCCATCAGGATCTGTCCGGGCATTTGAAGAGCCGTTTGGCGTAAGAGGTTGGTTATGGTGGCTGAGTTGACCGCATTACGCGATCAAATCGATGAAGTGGATAAGGCGCTGCTGGGGTTACTGGCGCGCCGCCTGGAGCTGGTTGCGGAAGTTGGCGAGGTAAAAAGCCGTTACGGGTTGCCAATTTATGTGCCGGAGCGTGAGGCGTCGATGCTGGCCTCACGGCGGGCGGAGGCGGAGAAACTCGGGGTTCCCCCGGATCTGATTGAAGATGTGCTGCGCCGGGTGATGCGCGAGTCGTACTCCAGCGAGAATGACAAAGGGTTTAAGACCCTGAACCCCGGGTTGCGGCCGGTGGTTATCGTGGGTGGGCAGGGCCAGATGGGGCGCCTGTTCAGTAAAATGCTGAGTTTATCCGGTTACCAGGTCCGCTCTCTGGAGCAGGGGGACTGGGGCCAGGCAGAGGCTATCCTCCAGGATGCCGGGATGGTGATTGTCAGTGTGCCTATCCATCTGACTGAGAGCGTTATCGCGCGCCTGCCGCCGCTGCCGGAGGATTGCATTCTCGCGGATCTGGCATCGGTAAAAGCGGGGCCGTTACAGGCTATGCTGGCGGCACACCCCGGGCCGGTACTGGGGCTACATCCGATGTTTGGCCCGGACAGCGGCAGCCTGGCAAAACAGGTGGTGGTGTGGTGCGATGGTCGTAAACCGGAATCCTATCAGTGGTTCCTGGAGCAGATCCAGGTCTGGGGGGCGCGGATCCACCGGATCAGTGCGGTTGAACACGATCAGAATATGGCGTTTATCCAGGCGCTGCGGCATTTTGCTACCTTTGCTTACGGGCTGCATTTGGCGGAGGAGAATGTCCAGCTTGAGCAGTTGCTGGCGCTCTCTTCGCCGATATACCGCCTGGAGCTGGCGATGGTCGGGCGCCTGTTTGCCCAGGATCCCCAGCTGTATGCCGATATTATTATGTCGTCGGAGAGCAATCTGGCGCTGATAAAGCGCTACTATCAGCGCTTTGGCGAGGCGATAGCCCTGCTGGAGCACGGTGATAAGCAGGCGTTTATTGATAGCTTCCGAAAGGTGGAGCACTGGTTTGGTGATTACGCCAAACGCTTCCAGAGCGAGAGCCGTACGCTGTTACGCCAGGCGAACGATAGCCGACAGTAGCCACAATGGAACAACAAACCAAAAGCCAGCATTGCGCTGGCTTTTTACGTTGTGTCAGGCCGGATCTACCGGTACCACATTCTCACTGGGGTAGCACCCCAGCACTTTCAGTGACCGGGCCGATGCTGTCATTTCACGCAGCGCCTGCTGCATGGTGGCATCTTTCACATTGGCCTGAATATCCAGGTAGAACATCTCTTCCCACGGGTTGCCGTTAATCGGGCGCGATTCCAGCTTGGTCATGATCAGCTTATGGTTACGCAGTACCAGCAGCGCTTCAACCAGAGAGCCCGCCTGCTGGCCTGTGGCCATCAGCAGCGTGGTTTTAGCCGGTACCTGGTCGGAGACGTCAATGGCTTTACGGGCCAGTACCAGGAAGCGGGTTATGTTCTGTGCCTGATTGGCCAGGCTACGTTCCAGCACCTGCAAACCATAGAGTGCGCCACCGGCTTCACTGCCCAGCGCGGCGACCCGGGGGGAATTGGCCTGTTTAACCTTTTCCATTGCCGCAGAGGTGCTTTCACAGTATTCAATTTTCCAGTGCGGGTAGCGGGCAATAAACTGGCTGCATTGCTGGAATGGCTGCGGGTGGCTGTAAATGGTGTCGATGTTATCAAGAGAGGTGGTTGTCGATACCAGGACACAATGGTCAATGGGCACGGTCATCTCGCCAACAATGGACAGCGACGTATGTTGCAGCAGGTCGTAGACGTCGTTAATGGCGCCGGAGCTGGTGTTTTCGATGGGGACCACGGCATAGTCGGCCTGGCCGGTTCCCACCTGGCTGAAGATATCGCTGAAGCGGCTACAGCCACTCTCCAGAAACTGCTCAAAATGCCGGGCGGCATACTGGCGGGCAGCAAGATGTGAATAGGAGCCCTTCGGGCCGAGAAACGCAATCCGGGCGGAGGCCGGATTAGTCTGGTTAAGGTGCTGCTGTAACAGGGCTTGCTGGGTCAGAACGGAGTCTTCGATGATAAGCTGGAACAGGCGAGTGATGTAATGGCCATCAAGGTGATGGGCTTTGCCGAGGTGAATCAGGCGCTCCAGCAGATCTTTCTCCCGATCAATATCCCGCACCGGGCGATGAGAGGTAATTTTGGCTTTCCCGACTTGCACCGCCAGCTCGCGCCGTTCGCCTAGCAGCGCCAGCAATTGGGCGTCCAGGGCGCTGATTTTTTCTCGTAAGTCCAGTAAAGGGTTTTCCGCTGTCATAGTGCTACCTTATTGTCGTTGTCTTTGTTGCCGGAAATAAAAAAGGCCCCCCGGGTTGGGAGGCCTTAATGTTCGTCTTCGCATTCTCTATCACATGACGAATTGCCTCCCGTTTAGGGGAAGGTAAAAAAGAATGCGAAGAAAAACGGTAGCCGGGTCATGGTTGATTCCTGTGAAGTAGGGTAGTTAAGGTACCCGTACTCTTTTCGGTCTGTCAACAAAAACAAAAAACGCGCCCTGAGGCGCGTTTATCAGCGTGTTACCCGTTGTCAGGCTTATTCCTCTTCTTCGGCGGCCAGGGTGGTATCTTTCACTGATGTGGCGGCACGGCGCGCTTCGCCTTTGTGCTGCACTTTGTTCAGCTGGCGTTCCAGCTTGTTGATCAATTCGTTGATTGACGCGTACATATCTTCGCTGGTTGCGCTGGCAATCAGCTGCCCGTTAGGGGTGTTAATATTCGCATCGGCCACGTAGCCCTGTGGCTCTTTAGACAAGATAATATGCGGATTAATCAGGTGTGTTTGCCATTTGTCCAGTTTAGTGAGACGGCTTTCGACATGCTGGCGGATTGCGGGGGTGATTTCCATCTGTTTGCTGGTAATGTTCACTGTCATAAATGTTACCTCTTGTCTTTACCGTCTTGGTGAATTCAGCATACCGCGCTGAATGTCAAAATGTGTGATTTTTATCACGTTATTTTGTCGGTTTTTGTCAATCGGCTCTTTTTGTGAGACAGGGCATGATACCACCACTTTTAACTTGTGAACTGGCTCAAGAGGTACCATATTTAACAGGATCAGTCATCGCTAAAGCGTTTCAGCTATGGGCGTATAGCGGATAAAAAAACGGCAACCACCAGGCTGCCGTTTTTTGTTTTTAAAGGGGGATTAACTGTTGACCGGGTTAGCTGCGATAATTTTGGCCACTTTGTCAGCCTGAACCGTCATCTGCATTTTACGGTACGCTTTTTCCATCAGCGGCAGCGCGTCGCGGGTGGCTTTGGTATCTGGATAGTTACGCAGCATACCTTCAACGCGGTTGACTACCGCCACCCAGGCACCGCGGTCGGTGTAATACTGGGCCACGGACAGCTCATATTTGGACAGACGGTCTTTCAGGTAGACCAGACGTTTAGTGGCATCGGTGCTGTACTGGCTGTTCGGGTAGCTACGTACCAAACGCGAGAAGTCACCAAATGCGTCACGGGCATGTTGTGGATCGCGATCGGAACGATCAACACCAAAGAAGCCCTGTAATGCGCTATCATCTAACGCCATGTTGGTCAGCCCACGCATGTAAATCACGTAGTCGATGTTCGGGTGAGTCGGGTTCAGCCGCATGAACCGATCGATAGCTGCCTGGGCAAGAGGTAAGTCAGCATTTTTGTAATAGGCGTAAATCAGGTCAAGCTGCACCTGCTGGGAATACGGTCCAAACGGATAGCGATTATCCAGCGCTTCCAGTTGCGTTATCGCAGCTTTCCAGTTACCGTCCTGCAGTTTTTGCTGTGCTGTCGCGTAGATTTCAGAAGGCGGATTATCAGGAACCTCTTCTTTGGAACCGGAGCAACCAGCCAATGCCAGGCTTAACGTGGCTGCGGCCACCAGATATTTCATGCGCGTCATGACGTTTTGACTTTCCTCAGAATGTTATTCCGGGAGGCTCTCCGTTAAGCTCCCGATTAAGACCAGCTACAATAGCACACTATATTAAACGGCAAAGCCGTAAAACCCAACGTTAACGAAGAAGCTGTCTATGGCACAACTAGTACAACTCACCGCAACGGTGTCCGAATCTCAACTCGGTCAACGCTTAGATCAGGCTTTGGCCGAATTGTTCCCGGATTATTCACGTTCGCGCATAAAAGAATGGATTCTTGACCAGCGCGTACTGGTTAATGGCAACATTTGTAGCACCCCGAAAGAAAAGGTTTTCGGTGGGGAGAGCGTCGCCATCAATGCCGAGATTGATGAAAATATCCGCTTCGAACCACAGGATATCGCACTGGATATCGTCTATGAAGACGATGATATCATTGTTATCAACAAACCTCGCGGTCTGGTTGTTCACCCCGGCGCGGGTAACCCGGACGGGACAGTGCTGAATGCGCTGTTGCACTATTATCCCCCGATCGCAGACGTTCCCCGTGCCGGTATTGTTCACCGCCTGGATAAAGACACTACCGGGCTGATGGTCATTGCCAAAACGGTTCCGGCCCAGACGCGTCTGGTGGAGTCCCTGCAACTGCGGGAAATCACCCGTGAGTACGAAGCGGTTGCCATTGGCCACATGACGGCGGGCGGTACGGTGAGTGAACCGATTAGCCGCCACCCGACTAAACGCACTCAGATGGCGGTTCACCCGATGGGTAAACCTGCGGTGACCCACTACCGTATTATGGAGCATTTCCGCATTCATACCCGTCTGCGTTTGCGCCTCGAAACCGGGCGTACTCACCAGATCCGTGTGCATATGGCACACATCACCCATCCGCTGGTGGGCGATCCGGTTTATGGCGGCCGTCCGCGTCCGCCAAAATATGCGTCTGATAAATTTGTTGATGTTCTGCGCCGCTTTGATCGCCAGGCGCTGCACGCCACCATGTTACGTCTGTACCATCCGGTCAGTGGCATTCTGATGGAGTGGCATGCGCCGATCCCTGAGGATATGGTGGAGCTGATTAGCGTGCTCCAGGAAGATTTCGAAGAACATAAAGATCACGTGGACTGGTTATGACACAACTGATTGTTCCGCAATGGCCGTTGCCCGGAAATGTCCGGGCCTGTAGCAGTACCCGCGCTGGTGGGGTGAGTGAGGGTCCGTACCGTTCGCTTAATCTGGGCGCCCACTGTGGGGATGATCTTGCCCATGTCGAAGAGAACCGCCAGCGTTTTTATCAGGCGGCGGATATGCCATCGCGTCCGGTATGGCTGGAGCAGGTCCACGGTACGGCGGTGCTTACGCTTGACGGTGGGCCTTATCCTTCCAAACGTGCCGATGCCTCCTGGACAAAGACTCCAGGAACAGTTTGTGCGGTAATGACGGCAGATTGTTTACCGGTGCTATTCTGTAATAGCGCCGGTACGGAGGTTGCAGCAGCACATGCTGGCTGGCGCGGGTTATGTGAAGGGGTTCTGGAAGAGACCATCGCCTGTTTTACGGATCGTCCCGAAAATCTTATGGCCTGGCTGGGGCCAGCCATCGGCCCGCAGGCGTTTGAGGTGGGGCCGGAGGTTCGCGACGCGTTTATGGCCAGGGATGAGGCTGCCGATACGGCGTTTCGTCCGGCAGGGCAGAAGTTCTACGCTGATATTTATCAGCTGGCGCGTCAACGTCTGGCGCGAGCGGGGGTCACCCGGGTATTTGGCGGGGACCGCTGTACATGGACTGAGTCCGACAGCTTCTTTTCTTACCGTCGCGACAAGGTTACTGGCCGTATGGCAAGTTTCATCTGGCTGCTATAACCTATAGAATCAAGACGATCCAGCGCGGGTAACTACCTTTGCATATAATTATGGTCATTAACCTTGAATATTTGAGGGATGACCTCATTTAATCTCCAGTAGCAATTTTGACCTGTTATGGGAGGAGTTATGCGCCTGGATCGTCTTACTAATAAATTCCAGCTAGCACTCGCCGATGCCCAATCTCTCGCTCTCGGGCACGACAACCAATATATCGAACCGCTTCACCTGATGAGCGCATTGCTCAAGCAGGAAGGGGGATCTGTTGCCCCGTTACTGACCTCTATGGGCGTTAACGTCGGGACATTACGTACTGCCATTGATGAAGCGCTGAGCCGTTTACCACAGGTCGAAGGGACCGGTGGGGATGTTCAGCCGTCTCAGGATCTGGTCCGTGCGTTGAACCTGTGCGACAAACTGGCACAGAAACAAGGTGACAATTTTATCTCGTCGGAGCTGTTCGTTCTGGCGGCGCTTGAGACACGTGGCTCTCTGGCCGACTTACTGAAAAATGCCGGATTGACGACAGCCAAAGTGACGCAAGCTATTGAGCAATTGCGTGGAGGCGAAAGCGTGAATGATCAGAATGCCGAAGACCAACGTCAGGCATTGAAAAAATTTACAGTGGATCTGACCGAGCGTGCCGAGCAAGGCAAGCTGGATCCGGTTATTGGCCGTGATGAAGAAATTCGCCGCACTATCCAGGTGCTGCAGCGCCGTACCAAAAATAACCCGGTACTGATTGGTGAGCCCGGGGTCGGTAAAACGGCCATTGTTGAAGGGCTGGCTCAGCGTATCGTTAATGGCGAGGTTCCTGAGGGGCTGAAAGGCCGTCGGGTGCTGGCGCTGGATATGGGGTCGCTGGTGGCCGGGGCGAAATATCGCGGGGAATTTGAAGAGCGCCTGAAAGGTGTCCTTAATGACCTGGCGAAACAGGAAGGCAATGTCATCCTGTTTATTGATGAACTCCACACGATGGTCGGGGCGGGTAAAGCGGACGGCGCAATGGACGCCGGGAATATGCTGAAACCGGCGCTGGCGCGCGGTGAGCTGCACTGTGTTGGCGCCACTACCCTGGATGAATATCGTCAATACATCGAAAAAGACGCTGCGCTGGAACGGCGTTTCCAGAAGGTGTTTGTGGCTGAGCCAACGGTCGAAGATACCATTGCCATTCTGCGCGGCCTGAAAGAGCGTTATGAATTGCACCACCATGTGCAGATTACTGACCCGGCTATCGTGGCGGCGGCGACGCTGTCCCACCGTTATATTGCTGACCGCCAGTTGCCGGATAAAGCCATCGACCTTATTGATGAAGCGGCATCCAGCATTCGCATGCAGATTGACTCCAAACCGGAAGAGCTGGACCGGCTGGACCGGCGCATCATCCAGTTAAAACTGGAACAGCAGGCGCTGCGTAAAGAAGCAGACGAAGCGAGCAAGAAACGGCTCGATATGCTGGAAGAAGAGCTGTCTGATAAAGAACGTCAGTACGCTGAGCTGGAAGACGAGTGGAAAGCAGAAAAAGCCTCGCTCTCCGGAACCCAGACTATCAAGGCCGAACTGGAACAAGCCAAGATTGCCATTGAACAGGCGCGCCGTAATGGCGACCTGGCCCGGATGTCCGAGCTGCAGTATGGCAAGATCCCGGAACTGGAAAAACAGCTGGCGGCTGCGACCCAGTCGGAAGGCAAAACCATGCGCCTGTTGCGTAATAAAGTCACCGATGCCGAAATTGCCGAGGTGCTGGCGCGCTGGACCGGTATTCCGGTGGCCCGCATGATGGAAAGCGAGCGCGACAAACTGCTGCGGATGGAAGAACAGTTACACGATCGCGTGATTGGCCAGAATGAAGCTGTCGAAGCGGTATCTAACGCTATTCGCCGTAGCCGCGCTGGCCTGGCGGATCCTAACCGTCCGATCGGTTCCTTCCTGTTCCTCGGCCCGACCGGGGTGGGGAAAACTGAACTGTGTAAGGCGCTGGCTAACTTTATGTTTGATAGCGATGACGCGATGGTCAGAATCGATATGTCTGAGTTTATGGAAAAACACTCGGTATCGCGTCTGGTTGGGGCGCCTCCGGGATATGTCGGTTATGAAGAAGGGGGTTACCTCACGGAAGCCGTGCGCCGCCGTCCTTATTCCGTCATCCTGCTGGATGAAGTGGAAAAAGCGCACCCGGATGTGTTTAACATCCTGCTGCAGGTGTTGGACGACGGCCGCCTGACTGACGGGCAGGGGAGGACAGTCGATTTCCGTAATACCGTGGTTATCATGACCTCTAACCTGGGGTCTGATCTTATTCAGGAACGGTTTGGTGAGCTGAATTATGGGTCAATGAAAGATCTGGTGCTGGAAGTGGTTAGCCATAACTTCCGCCCTGAATTCATTAACCGTATTGATGAGGTGGTGGTATTCCATCCGCTTGGTCAGCAGCACATTGCGTCTATTGCCCAAATCCAGTTGCAGCGCCTGTACAAACGGCTGGAAGAACGCGGCTATAGCGTGCACATTTCCGCTGAGGCGCTCAAATTGCTGGGGGAAAATGGTTTTGACCCGGTGTATGGTGCCCGTCCGCTGAAACGCGCTATTCAGCAGCAGATTGAAAACCCGCTGGCACAGCAGATACTGTCTGGTGAGCTGGTCCCGGGGAAAACGATCGAGCTGGTGGATAAAGACGGTGTCATTGTGGCGACCCAGCCATAAGCATAATTGTCCTGCCAGAAAAGGGCCCTGCGGGGCCCTTTTTGTTGTTTAAATCGCCGGGTTGCTGTGTATTACGGCATATTGCCTGGAATGTGAGCAGTCAGTAAATTATTTTAAAAACAGGGGTTGTCAGCCGTCAGAAACTCCCTATAATGCGCCTTCACTGACACGGCACAACGGCTTCTAAACCGGCCCGTCAGGCAAAGGAAAACAACGTTTACGAGTAACGAAACGTGAAAATAAACAGTTGACTTTGAAAGAGGAAAACGTATTATACG
>NZ_WBXP01000074.1 GCF_016415625.1 Shimwellia pseudoproteus | reverse complement strand
CCATTGGGCTGGGCGCACATTCTACTGACTGGCGAATATCTTTGGCCCAAGGAACCGAAAGCTTAGGGTGTCATTTCGCCCTCAGCCGGAACCGACCCCAGCTTGTGGGAAAAAGCCTGATTATCATGCCAGACCAGACCCGCTATGTTGGCGAAGGCGCAGGGATAAAGGCCATTACAGGCGGCGACCCGGTAGAGATTGATGGTAAGTATGAAAAGCAGTTCACCACCGTGCTGAATGCCGTTGTTCTCGCAACCAACAACGAACCAATGACCTTTACCGAGCGCAGCGGGGGCATTGCCCGCCGCCGTGTGATATTCCCGTTCGATAATCCGGTATCAGAAGCGGAGAAAGACCCCGACCTGACAGCGAAGATCCGCCGTGAAATGCCGGTAATTATTCGTCACTTGCTGGCAATGTTTGCCGACCAGAACAAAGCTAAAACGCTTTTAATCGAGCAGCGCGATTCCGCAGAGGCGTTGGGCGTTAAGCGCGGGACAGATCCGGTTATAGACATGTGCGCGGCCTTGTATTTTATGAACGAGCCGAGGGGCCTGATGATGGGCGGCGGAACGTGGGCGGGCCAGCCAGAGCCGAGGGCATATCTCTATCATCTGTATCTGGCATTCCTGGAATATCACGGGCTGGGTAAGCCGCTTTCCGTCAACAAGTTCTCACGCGCCATTAAATCAGCCGCCAGAGAATACCGGGCCAGCTACCTGACACGCAGCATTAACGGCAGAGCGCAGACGAACGTCGGGATCAATGAGCTGGCGGAGGAGTTTATACCGCGAGCATATGGCAGCAGCACCGCCGAAGGGGGCGAGGAATAGTTTACCCCTGATTTATCCCTACCTATCCCTACAAAGTCATTTAAGGCCAGTAATGACGGGGTTTGTAGACTGGTAGGGATATATATACTTATCCCTACTTATCCCTACATATGCCTACTAAACAAGAAGCCACGTATAACCGTTTTTGGTATTTGGTAGGGATAAGTAGGGTTAAGTAGGGTAAGAAAAACAATTCCCTACTAGCCTGAAAGCCGCGCCATATCTGGGTTTCATCGATTAGTAGGGTTTGGTAGGGATATTACACCCCAAAAAAGATTTACAGGGGGGGTATGATTCAGCTAAAGGGCGAAAAAATGAACGAACATCATAAAAAGCAGATTGAAGTTATTAGAGAGATTGAAGCGCAGGGGTTCACCGCGCAGGAGGCGGCGGCCTTGTTACTGGCTGGCGAATTATCCCGGCTAAATGACAGCATGGACTACCTGAAACGAGCCGCCGGGAATATTGACAACACGTTATCAAGAATGGAGGGCGCTTAATGACAGCACAGATATCAGCACACGGGCGGCTGGTGGCAGATCCCCAGACCAGAACGACGAACAGCGGAACCAGCATGGCAATGGGGCGTTTAGCGGTGGCACTGCCATGCCATGCAGCAGAGGGCGGAGAGGTTACTTTCTGGCTGGGCGTGGTGGCATTCGGCAAACAGGCCGACGCACTGGCAGGACACGTTAAAGGCGATTTAGTCAGTGTTGCCGGAACAATGCAGGTCAATCAGTGGACGGGCAAGGATGGAGGAACGCAGCAGGGGTATCAGGTAGTAGCCGACAGCGTGATCAGTGCGAGGACAGCAAGGCCGGGCGGAAAGCGTGGCGCTTCAGCTAGAACAAATGAAGTCAACGAAGGCCATACCACGCAACCCGCGCCGGGATGGGAAATATATAACACCCCTGATTATTTTGACCAGCGCCAGCCATTCGACGATGAAGCGCCATTCTGAGGGAGAAAAGCATGGTAAAGGACAGCAAAGCCGAGGCTCTGGAAGCGAAGGGGCTGTATCGCAGGGCAGCTACACGCTGGCAGGAAGTCATGATGATTTGTGCTGAGGACGATGATCGGGAATGGGTAAAGCAGCGCCGTGATACGTGTCTGACGAACGTGAAGCGCCCACCAGTGAAAACCGATGATTACGGCGATCTGCATAAAGCAGTCACTGAGACACAACACCGCATGGGGATAGCGCAACCAAACGGCAATGCCTTCCGATTAAATGGTGGTAAGAAGCAACGACAGGCCACCAGCGGGGGCGACAGTTCGCAGTAATGTTCGCACTAAAACGGCTGTAAATTCTGGACTGTTCTTGACAGATTTTAAACCCTCGTAGCGCTTAACCCGCGCCAGTCATGGGCTGGAAGCCAGAACGTGATTTAGGTTGTCCAAAATATTCTGGTTCGCGCCACTGGTTCGCAGTACGCAGTCAGGTACGCGGCAAAACTGCGCATTCAGCGTGCGTACCATCCATGCGCCGATCCCCCTCAGTACCCCACCAGAAAAGAGCTGGTGGACTGAAATCACGACGCAGCGATCCCCCTCATATGCCATTGCCGCACGTTATCCAGTCAGTTTTCATGACAAACAAAAAAAGCAGAGTGGTTACTTTTCAGAATCAGGCTTCAACCCGCACCACCGCTGGAGTTAACCGGAGCCATTTCGCAGAAGTAATGCGTGATTTGCACTAAAATACTCATATTATTTCGTATTCATTTTGCGAGGAAATTCACGTAGTGAGAGACAGAACGCGCAGCTATACCACCGACCTGCCCCGCATAGGGTTGCCATTCCTTGCGAACATGCGTAGCAGGCTGGAGGATGCTGAACCGGGTACGCAGCTTTATACCCAGACCGAAAGCGGAACGTTGTATACCTTCCGGCAAGCCGACAGCTACGCCATGACAATCAACGGCGTTACACGGGCAATCAGAACCACGACCACACAAGCCGGGTATGGTGTGCGGGAATGGTACGTCTGTCCCCACTGCATAAAGCGGGTAGCGAAGCTGTATATCGGCAAAAAAGATATTGGCTGCCGGGGATGCTGGAAACTCCACTATAAAAGCCAGAGCGCCGACAGACTGGACAGGATGCGAATGAAGATACGCCAGCAGCGATGCGCGATATGGGGCAACAATGACCTTACCAATAATCTGTTTAATGACATTCGCATGTTCCCGAAGCCAAAGGGGATGCGCTGGGCTACGTTTGACAGGAAGCGGGCAGAGTTGTCAGCAATGGAGGTGGCTTACTGGCAGGCATTCAGTCCGGTAGTAGATAGAATCACGGGCGTGATTGAGCGTAAGGCGGGGAAAGCGGCGCGAGCTATAGGGCTGGAGTTGTAGCGATATTCTGGTTTTCTGACATAATTATGTAAAATCAGCCAGTTACCCACCATAGCAGGAGCTGCCATAGTGACACCACAGGAGATAGCAGCACTGACAGCCGCTAAACTGGAGCATGAAGGCCGCCAGCTTACCCCGGCAGAGGTTCGGAAAATGGAGCGCATGATTAAGGCCGATACAGCGCGGCGCGACAGGTTCCGCGAAATGATGAGATCACCCGCCTACCAGTGGAAGAAGCCAGCGCCGCGAAGATAGCCGCCCTGCGAATCATCGCGTTAGCCAACCCGCTCATATTCACCAGATATCGAGTTATCAGCGCCGCCATTATCGCGCACAACGGCACATTGACCGGGTAAACCGTAGCGCACGACCGTTGCGTTAGTTTCACCGCCACGCTTTACCTGACGCGATTCATACACTGTCACACGTTCCAGTAGCCCCCCGGCAACCATGCTTTCGAGCGTGCGCCGTGTAGATTCGAGCTGGTGGCGCTTATCGAACGACACCATGCCATGAAGCAGGTAGGCCACACCCGACACATCGAACGGAGGAGCGCCAATCTCACCAGTAACCCAATCGAGGCTATCCGGCTCAAAGTAACTGAGTATCTCTTTTTTGCGGCTGGTCATTCTCATGGCTGGCTGATTCCTTATTGTGGGATAGCATCATCATACAATAAGAAGCGGTGAGGAATGGACTAAGTAACTGACGGCTTTAAACGGCATAGCGCAAAAAGTAACCGCAAAAGGCGAGCACTCTAAAATGCCGTGTACACAAGGGTGTACCCATTGAAAAAAGGCATTATCAAAAACACAGCAACCACGCGGCTTTAAGTCACCTACTCAATAAACAGATTCAGAATATGTGATACAGGATATATTCCGCTTCCTCGCTCACTGACTCGCTACGCTCGGTCGTTCGACTGCGGCGAGCGGAAATGGCTTACGAACGGGGCGGAGATTTCCTGGAAGATGCCAGGAAGATACTTAACAGGGAAGCGATAGGGCCGCGGCAAAGCCGTTTTTCCATAGGCTCCGCCCCCCTGACAAGCATCACGAAATCTGACGCTCAAATCAGTGGTGGCGAAACCCGACAGGACTTAAAGATACCAGGCGTTTCCCCCTGGTGGCTCCCTCGTGCGCTCTCCTGTTCCTGCCTTTCGGTTTACCGGTGTCATTCCGCTGTTATGGCCGCGTTTATCTCATTCCACGCCTGACACTCAGTTCCGGGAAGGCAGTTCGCTCCAAGCTGGACTGTATGCACGAACCCCCCGTTCAGTCCGACTGCTGCGCCTTGTCCGGTAACTATCGTCTTGAGTCCAACCCGAAAAGACATGCAAAAGCGCCACTGGCAGCAGCCACTGGTAATCGGATTCACGGAGCGGAGTAGAGTTATCTACAGAGTTCTTGAAGTGGTGGCCTGACTACGGCTACACTGAAAGGACAGTGTTGGTATCTGCGCTCCGTGAAGGCCAGTTACCAGGTTAAGCAGTTCCCTCAACTGACTTAACCTTCGAGAAAACCGCCTTGCTGGGCGGTTTTTTCGTTTTCAGAGCAAGAGATTACGCGTAGAAAAAAAGGAACTCAAGAAGATCCTTTCTATGCTCAACCACCGCATGGCCCATAGCCGCGCTGGGCGTTGATCCGGTAGTCGCAGAAAGATGCCTTAACCACAAAATTAAAGGCGTGGAGGGTATCTATAACCGTCACCAATACTTTGACGAGCGACGGGCTGCGTTAACACAGTGGGCGGGCTTGCTGGTGGCACTGGAGCGCGGCGAAGAGTACAACGTTACACCGCTGAGAAAAGCGAAATAACCAAGATATGTAAAGAATCAACGGACAGATTGAGCCTAGCCCGACGGGGCGAAAAGCGGAAAGCCTTACCGCCTGGCTCAATCACTCTTTAAGGCACAGCGTGAAAGGTGACGCGATGACCAAAAAAGAAGCCCACAGCAGCATTAAAATCCCACCTATGGAATACTTTACGCTCGACAGGGCAGCTAGTATTTTGCAATGCAATATAGATGATTTACTTCACTATGGGGTTATTGGGGCTGTACCGTTATGCGTAATGATGAGGGGTTTTCCCTCTGCCTTGATTTTTGTGGGCGGTAAAGATATACAAGACCCAATGGATTTTTATCACGAACACAAAAGAAACTTATCATTTCTTTTTCGTGAGAATAACTACATATCTCATTTTAATTCTACGCTCACCGAGTATGACGTATACAAAACAGATGATGGGTTTATATTATTTAGAGGATTGGCGCACGGGCTATGGTGTCTGGGACATGGTGAAATAGAAAGCCTCCTTTATTCTAAGAGGGCAAGGGTGATAGACACGACAATATTTAGTCCGTTCGGATGGGACACTTTCCGCGAGAAGACTGGCCTTTCGTGTCATATAATTAGCAATAGATATTTTAATCAGAGCTGGCTACCGACGCTAAACAGACAACTAGCCGAAAGCATAGGGTTTCAGTTAAGTGAGAGCCGAAAACCCGCGATTAATGAGACTTTGACAACTTCCGATCTATTTATTGCCAGAGATACCATTTTAGAACTCAAAGGCGCAATAGACAGAGGCGAGCCAATGAAAAGCATGATTAACGGAGGTGTTACCATCCCGCCAGAACCCGGCGAGCAAAAGCAAATAGCGTCAACAGTGAACAGCAATAAGGTTGGTGAGTTTATTGAAATGCTAATCCGATGCGTACCTGAGTTGGGTGAAGATGTAATAACCGCAAATCCCAATAAACGCCATGAAATTCTAATAAAATTTCTGGAGGATAAGCAGAGAGAAGGCAAGCTGGGGTCGGTTTGGGAAACGGAAATTATTGTACGTTAAGAACATAATTTAACCGTTTCTGATTGGTAACTGATTGATTTATTGTCACTGACTATCGCATTTAAGTTATTGCGCTCACGCTGTCGCATTTAGGTTGTCTCATTACCCAAACATACAGGCTAAATGCCGTATAGTGCAGGAGTACACCCTATTGATAGGTAAGTCTGTTCAAAAAACAGGCTTACCGTACAATAATTCTCTATATCCAAACTGACCCCAAATTTGACAATAGGTCTGATGGTTATCATAGTTCCATTTTTTTAGTGGAGCAATCAAAGTGAATAAAGACCTTGAAGATTATATCAATGATGTTTTAAGCGTTTGTAGTTCTCGTGCAGCATTTGTAATAAATCATATAATACAATATGGCTCGATAAACTCTGAGGAAATTAGAAATGCGGGTTATGTTCATGGTGCAAGAGCTGTTGGTGATGTTCGTGACAATGGAATACCTTTAATCACCAGAAACATAAAAAGCTCAGACAATAGAACAATTGCAGAATATACATTTGGTGATCCATCGGATATTAAAAAAAATAAATTTGGCGGGAGAGTTAATTTTCCGGCCTCATTAAAAGGAAAGCTTATATCACGTGATGGACTAATATGTGCAATATCTAAACAACACCTACCAGAGAGTGAGTTACAAATTGACCATAAAATTCCGTACTACATATCTGGAGATATTGCAGGAGACCGAGATCCAAACGATTTCATGCTTCTTTCAAAATCAATGCAAAGGTCTAAGTCTTGGGATTGTGAGCAATGTACTAATTTAAAAGATTATTTTGATGTTAATATCTGTAAAACATGCTATTGGGCATCTCCTGAAAACTATACTCACGTAGCGATGAGAACTCAAAGAAGTATCAATGTCACATGGGAAGGCGCGGATGTTGCTTATTTTGATAAAGTAATTGAGGAAAGCATAGAATTAAAAAGCTCCCCTCAAGATATCATTAAGGATATAATAAAAAATAGATATGAGAATTAAGCATATCTTTTATGCATAGATTCATAACTACTTGATTCAACTAATGCTGGTGATAAGTATAGTGATTCTATTGTAATATCATCCCTACCTAAAAGGGTTGCCTGACTTGATCTGCCAGCATGAATATCTATCTTTATAAGATTCAAATGGTCAGGCAATTCATTACCATAAGACCTATCTCCACACGCACCATCAAAGGATAATAAATATGGTATGCTTCTCGAGTTTAGATCTTCAAGACCTCTAGTTAGGCGTTCAATATCTAACAAATAAGCGTACCTTGGATCTTTTTTATTACTAGTCCCTTGCCAAGGTGGATCCATGTAAACAACATCATTAGAGGTGGCGTCTTTTAATATATCCATAAAATCACCAACTCTGAAATCCACTTTACTGTGTAATAGTTCAGAAGCACAAAACATTTCTTTACGCATACGGTCAGGGTTAGTTCCTAGCCTTCTATTATCAGGTGATTGATTAAACTCACCTTGAGAATTGAATCTTATTGCGTTTTTCACACACCTAGCCACTAGGTAAAGAAATTTAACTGGGTCATTATCAACATTAAACTGACTCCGACACTCAGCAAAAAAAGACTTAGGGTCAACTAATTGAGAATCCCATAAAAATTTATATTCTCTAGCAGCATCATCTGGATTATTAACAACCTTCCGCCAAAGATTAATTAAAGGTTCGTATTTGTCACCAACAACATACCCATCAGCTAAATTCTTTGCAGCAGCGGAAAGAGTTATTGCCGCAGATCCTGAAAAAGGTTCAAAAAGCCTTCCTTGTATTTTTTTTGGAATATTCATTAAAATATCCTCAGCTATTTTCCTTTTACTACCTTGATATGGAACGACATGAGGAACTTTCATTTCAATTGACCTTTTTTATTGAATAATATTTAGCACCACCTCGAATATTTACGATAAACATAGGCTCTTCATTATTTAATGCTCTTCTTTTTTCACGTCTGTAAATTATAGAATAAAGAGACTTACTTGGACTTTTCCCTGTAAGACAATTTTTATCCAGCTTGTTTATTTCCTCAACTATCTCATTCAAATTCAACGGTTCACTCGATGATTCTAAAACCTCAATCATCAACTGTTCATTACGGCTAACCTTTCGATCTAATGTCATCTTTTCAGTAATCTTTTTTACTATCAATACACGCAAAATAGCATGCAAAGGCATGCTATGTCTACAGTGATATGGGTATCATCTTATTTGACTGATTTTATTAAATAAAAACGATCGCCTTTTTTATTCGTATATTCTCCACCAGTAACCTGAACACACGGTTTTCCGTCGCAGGTACTGATATTAGCCAGAGGAGCTTTCCGCTCCCACTCCGCTTTTTTCGCTTGCATAAGTGCAATTTGACTGTACCCATCATCCATAAACCGGCTTTGTTGAATAAATCAGATTTCGGGTAAGTCTCCCCCGTAGCGGGTTGTGTTTTCAGGCAATACGCACACTTTCAGGCATACCTGCTTTCGTCATTTTGTTCAGCGCTCGTACTAGGGCCATAGCCTCCCCAACCTGGGCATCGTAATCCCGCAGGGTCAGATGACCACCGAACAGCTGTTTGACACGGTACATCGCCGTTTCTGCCACCGAACGTCGGTTATAAGCTGTGTGCCGCAATACATTTGCCCGCCTGTATGCAGAAATGCGTCAGAGCGCCACACAGGGCGAGTCTGAGTACCTACTTGATAAAGGGCTGGATTACTTCACTTTCCCCACTCTGCCCGATGGAACGTTATTGCTGGCACTGACGGACGAATCAGGCGAAGTGGCAGCCGCACAGACCATCACCCCACAGGGAGAAAAGCGCCTTCTGACAGGTTCAGCAAAGCGCGGGGCATACCATGCCGTAAACGCGGCAGAATCGCCGCAGAGCGTTTTAATTGCCGAGGGGCTGGCTACCGCCCTGTCCGTTCACCTGATGCGCCCTGACGCGCTCACAGTGGCGGCAATTGACGCCGGGAACCTGATCCACGTTGCCGGAGTAATGCGCCGGAAACACCCGCAGTCGCAAATTATTATCGCCGCAGATAACGACCACCCTACAGCAGCCTCAGAAACCGGAGCCACCAACATCGGGAAGGAGGCCGCAGAGAAAGCAGCTTTATCCGTGGCTGGCTGGGTGGCACTGCCGCCGACAGACTACAAAGCCGACTGGGACGACTACCGCCAGCAAAACGGGCTGGAGGCCGCCGCAGTGGCATTTAACGATTCGACGTACCAGCCACAGGGGGAAAGTGTGACCGTACAACTGAAAGCGATTGAGGGCGGCAAAAAGAGCCGAACAAAAGAGAACGGGGACATTTCGCAGATGGCGGCGAGCCAGAAGGCGCGGATACTGTCTGCCCGGTGGGAGCGTCTGGCAGTAAACACCGACAGTCAGGCGGTTTATCGGTACGCTTGCGGGGTGTGGGAGAGGCTGCCAGAGGCAGAGCTTGAACGGGAGATGGTGGCAATATTCGACGAACACGAGGCGCATTACACGGAGAAAGGCGTTAAGTCGGTTGTAGCCACCATGAAGCTACAGATCCCGCCCACCGGAGAGCAGCCAGCGGATTGTATCGGATTCAGTACCGGAATTTATGACCTGAAAGCGCAGGAGTTCAGACCGCACGCGCCTGATAACTGGCTGATGAATCACAACGGCATTGAATACACGCCAGCGGAGCGCGGGGAGACCCTTGCAACCCATGCGCCGAATTTCACCCGCTGGATTAATCACGCCACCGGAGGGAATGGCGACAGAGCCGCGCGGATTAAGGCGGCGTTGTTTATGGTTCTGGCTCGCCGTCATGACTGGCAGCTATTTATAGAAGTAACCGGGGAAGGCGGCAGCGGGAAATCTGTATTTAGCAGCATAGCCGTATCACTGGCAGGTGAGCACAACACAGCCAGCGCCAGCATGGGAACGCTAGACACAGCCAGAGGGCGGGCGCAGCTTGGGGTCGGTTCCGGCTGAGGGCGAAATGACACCCTAAGCGTTAGCTCTGTGTCGTTGCACGATGTCAGCGACGGTATTCTTGCTGATACCGAGCTCGCG
>NZ_WBXP01000073.1 GCF_016415625.1 Shimwellia pseudoproteus | reverse complement strand
TGACGAAAGCAGGTATGCCTGAAAGTGTGCGTATTGCCTGAAAACACAACCCGCTACGGGGGAGACTTACCCGAAATCTGATTTATTCAACAAAGCCCTAAACAACACATTGATGCCGCGCTGGAACCGCTGACGCACCAGCAAGCGAGCTTCCTGCATAATCATTACGCCGTAATTGCCAATTTTTCCAGCTACGCTGAGACGGGAATTGGCCTTGCTGCTGATCCTGTTGGGAAATACTTTGATAATATCGAAAAGATCCTAAAAGAAATCCAGGAGACTTATAAAAACACCTATATAACACGAGGTGCATTAATTGGTGAGCAATTTTATATAAGACGTAACCAGTTGTTTAAAGCGCTTGAGGCAGAGCTCAACGTCGGATTTCTGAATAAAGTAATGAAGTTAGGAGAATATACAAAAATAAAAAATGCTCTTGGCCTCTCCACCCGCGCTATTACACACAAATGGAATGAAACCGGAGTCAATGACATTGACGGTTATGCAACGCATATCGAACGTGCAGCGAAATATGTTAACGCGATGAAATACATTGGCTACATCGGTATAGGATTCAGTGCAGCGCACTCAATCAATGAGATATATGCGGCATGCTCAGTAGGTCGTGAAGCTGAGTGCTCCAGGACGAAATACAAGGAAATAGGCCGTTTTTCTGGGAGCGTTGGTGGTGGCATGTTAACCGGTTCGCTTGCTGTACCGCTGTGTATCGCTATTGGCATCGGAACGGCTGGCACGGGCGGTTTAGTTTGTACGATCTTAGCCGGCGGGGCTTTAGGGTACGCTGGTGGGGAGGCCGGTAGCTGGGGAGGAGAAAAAGTAGCTAACTCACTATATAACGTGATCGGGGAGGCTAAATGAAACTCATCGATTTCATTATCATCGTTTTATCATCCTTGTTTTTATTATCTTTACTATTTTATTTACTTTATGGAAAACTAACAGAAAAAAAGTTTGATGTTATCGCCGAAAAATTCAGTAGCCAATTTGGCTATATTCCATGTTCAATGACTATTGGGAAAAATGGTGGTCTGTTCTTTTGGAGCTATAAGGAGTCTTACTTAATTTGTGCATTGTTTTTTACAAAATCACGCGCAACAAAAAAGACCTTAACAGCAGAGGAAATTAAATTTTTTAAGGGGCTAGATAGCCCAGACATTGCCTGGTTTTACAGAAAATACATTGCAATGGTTATTGGATTATTAAGTTTCATTGGATTATTGATTATTTTCGCCCTTGAATCATCATGATGTTTAGCTCCCCCACGGGACGTTACTATTCCTTTACTGCTCTTGCGAATATCACCTGGCCGGGCTCAACTGCAGCCTATCACCGTCCTGTTTATCCCTGCCGGGTCTCTCCCCGGATATGCCAGTTGCAACCCCTCTGTCACGCCCCCCCTTATGGACCACGATACTATACCTGTACCACAACGGGGTAAAATACCGCCCGCAGATCAGCATCACTATTACACTGGTCCAGCCACTATCACTTTTCATTCAGCCGCAGATATACATTTTGACATATTTAGCCGGTCAGCGACGCTATACTTTCCCCGCCACAGTCGTTATTTTATGATTAGCACCCTGCACCCCTGCCAATAATAGCAGCGAATAATAATTGCGCTGAAATAGCAGATAAAGACAAAATACCCACCAAAAATAAATGTAGATCACGACGATACCCAGACTATTTGCTAAAAAAATCACGATCTCGTTTAACTATTTTAACGGAAACTGCCAATTGAAAGATAAAATTACAACACATTGATAAATAAGGTTTTTAAAAACACTTTTACTTACCTTACACAACCACACACCTGGCACTCCCCCCTTGACATCACCCGATAAGCACAATTCATTCATTCAGCAGTTTCTTAGTGGCACATTTCGCAAAGCCTTATTAACACAGGGCGGTATTTTATATCCTATGGGTCAGCTGTTTATATGGTGCTACTTATTTGAGCATTTTTAATGCACTGCGAATACCTTTGCAGTTAATAAAACCATTCCGTTAACGCGGCCATCATACTAAGAATTTTTCTGGATAAGAAAAGTAGGGATAAAAAATGAAACGTTCAACTCTAGGTTTATTACTGTCATGTGCGCTGGTGTCCGGCGCCAGCTATGCGGCTCCGGTGCAGCTGTCTTCTTTCGGTAACCTGCCGGAAGACACCGTCGTGAATGGTTTTCACGGCACCTTCCTGTACGGTCAGACCGGCACAGTAAACGGTGTTGATATGCCCATTCTCGGCTACTCCGAAATGGATAAACTCAATGGCCTGGAACTCGGTGTCGGTGGCGACCATATTCGTAACGGCATGAACGGGATGGCGCTGAACCTGTTTAACTGGCACGGCGGCGAAGATAATGGCCTGAACATCGGCCTGGCAAACCAGGTGGGTAACCTGACCGGTGCTAACGTTGGTCTGTACAGCGGTACCGCCGATATGACCGGTCTGAACCTCGGCCTGGCGAACACCACCGCCAATGTTACCGGCTGGAACCTGGCCGGTTTAGGTAACTACTCTACCGGTAACGTCACTGGTCTGAACACCGTCGGCCTGGGTAACGACACCGAAGGCAACATTCACGGCGTTAACGTTGTCGGTATCGCGAACTACACCGGCGGCGAAGTGAAAGGGGTTAACGTGGCGCCGTTCAACTGGACGGTCGGTAACACTAAAGGGGTTAACGTCTCTTTACTGAACCACACCGCGGACGTTAAAGGCGTTAATATCGGTGCCCTGGGTAACTGGAGCGAAGGTAACATCACTGGCCTGAACGCCGGTATCGTTAACGTCTCTGGTGATGTCAACGGTCTGAACGTGGCCGGGTTCAACAAATCCGGCAATATGACCGGGGCCAACATCAGTGCCCTGAACTGGACTGGCGATGTGACCGGTTTCAATATGGGTGCCATCAACCTGTCCAATAACGTGACCGGTTTAAACCTCGGTGCATTCAACGTGGCTAACAACGTCAACGGGATGAACCTGGGTGCCATCAACGTGTCAACCGGCAACAGCACCTTTGACTTCGGTGTGGTGAACGCCGCCAGCGCGACTAACTTCCAGATTGGTCTGGTCAACGTGACCAATAACCTGGAAGGCTTGCAGATAGGTCTTATCAACGTGGCGACTAACGCTGCGGTACCGGTACTGCCGATTGCCAACTTCCACCGTTCTTTCTGATAAGAACACGCGGCAAAAATTCAGGCCCTGCATAGGCAGGGCCTTTTTTATCCTCACGCCCCAGGCTTATCCTTTCCCGGAAAAACGTTTGGCGTGCTTAATCCGCCCGGCGGGGAGCAAAAATCACCAGCACCCCGGCCACAATCAGCAACACCCCCAGGGCACCGGACCAGTGAAACTGCTCCTGCCAGCCCGGCAACACAATCGCCGCCCCCCAGACCAGCCCATAACTGAGGCTTAACACCGAATATGCTTTACTGAGTGCCATCCGGCGCAACGCCATAAACCAGCACCCCATCGAGGCCAGATAACAAAACAACCCGGCCCCCAGCAGCAGAAGCCCCCCGCCGCGGGCAAACACCAGCCCGCTATCTGTTATTGAAGCATAGCCTGGCGCAATACCAGTTGCGCAATACTCACCAGCACAACGCTGCCCGCCGCCCAGCCCAGCCCTTTCAAACACTCCTCCCCACCAGGATAACCCCGGCGATAATCAGGCCAATCCCCAGCCAGTGACGCAGCGATACCG
This sequence comes from Shimwellia pseudoproteus, assembly GCF_016415625.1. Taxonomy (GTDB): domain Bacteria; phylum Pseudomonadota; class Gammaproteobacteria; order Enterobacterales; family Enterobacteriaceae; genus Shimwellia; species Shimwellia pseudoproteus. Next base: position 7,083 of record NZ_WBXP01000073.1, on the reverse strand, counting down.
GCTCATGCCACAGCAACCGGGCCGCCAGCGTGATCCAGACAATGTTCAGGCTCAGCAGCGGGTAAGCGACCCCTACCGGCAGGCGCTGCAATACCCCCAGCCACAGAAGCATTCCAGCCCCCAGTAGCGCCAGCGCCAGGGCCAGCCACAAGATGACTACCCGCCGGCGTGCGCGGGCATCTGCGGGGATCAGCGCCGCCTGCTTCTGGCAAAGCTGCCCCATGCAGCTCAACAGGCTGGCGGCAGCCAGCAATAGCCAGCCGGTCATTGCGGCAGATACTCCAGTAGCGCCATACGCCCGAGAATATAACGATTATCCGGCACCGGCAGGCTCTCCAGCTGCGCCTCGTTATCAATCCGCAACACCAGGGAGATACGGCCTTCCTGGCGGTGTTGGGCCAGCCAGCCGGCGAACTCATGGGCCGTGACAAACCGCCCCTCGCTATCCGGATAACTCAGCCCGTATTGCAATTCACCCCGGCTGCTATACAGCAGAATATCGCTGCGCTTAAGTTCCCACGCCAGCCCGGCCGCCACCCCCACGCTGTTACTCAGCACGTAGCGGCTCTCCTGTAACGGCTCCCGGGTAAGGGCAATTAATTGCTGCGGGGTTTTACTGGCCATAATGCGCTCCGGCACCGCCAGCCCGAAGACCAGCGCCACCCCCAGCGGGCAAAGCACCGCCAGCGGCCAGCGCCGGGCAACATTCCGGGTCGCCAGCCAGCCCATCAGCCCCCAGACCATAAACGCCAGTAGCGCCAGGAAGCATTTATACAGCTCCGGGACATCCCATAAGGGAGGGCGGGAATAAAACACCGGGGCCAGCGCCAGCGCCGCAATACTGCCGACCATCCCCACCAGCACATTAATGTAGCCGTTAGCCCGCAACATCTTCAGCGCCCGGGGGGTATGTGCCCGGACCACCACCACCACATAGCGGGCCATCAAGAGCGCCAGCGGCACAAAACACGGCAGGATATAGGTCACCAGTTTGCCTTTGGCGATACTGAAAAACAGCAGCGGTAGCGCAATCCAGCCCAGCAGATACAGAGCTCCCCTATCGTTATGCTGCTCTTTCCAGCCCAGCCGCAGCGCCCCGGGCAATAGCCCCAGCCAGGGCAGGCTGCCGAGGATAAAGACCGGCAGGTAATACCAGAACGGCGCTTTATGCTGCGCATTACTCATGGCGAAACGCTGAATATGTTCGACCCAGAAGAAATAGTGCCAGAAATCAGGCTCCTTACGGGCAATGGCCATCCCCCAGGGCAAGACCACCAGCACCGCCACCACCACGGATAACCATCCCCAGCGCAGCACCTCCCCCCAGCGTCTGCGGGCGATAACCCAGGGTAAAACCCCAATCACCGGCACCGCCAGCGCCAGGAATCCTTTGGTCATCACCCCCAAACCACAGGCAACGCCCAGCAGCAGGTATCCCCCGGCTTTGCCCCCCGGCGTGGTGGCCTGAGCCCCCCACCAGAAACTGCACATTGCCAGGGTCATCCACAGGGTGATCATCGGGTCCAGCACCGCATAGGTGCCCACCCCGTACACCAGAAATGCACTCAGGAAGATAATCCCGGAAAGTAGCGAGATCAGGCGATCGCGCCATAACGACCACGCAAGCCAGCAGCCCAGTAATCCGCTCAGTGTTGTTGAGAATATGGCCCCGAAACGTACGGAAAAATTGCTATCGCCCAGCAACCACTGCCCCAGAGCGTTGATCCAGTAACCGGCAATGGGTTTTTCAAAATAGCGCAGCCCGAGAAAATGCGGCACGATCCACTCCCGGGTGGCCAGCATTTCGCGGCTGATTTCCGCATAGCGCGTTTCATCCGGCTGCCACAGCAGGCGATAGTCGATAGGAAAGAGATAATACAGCGCGTAAAGCAGGACACCGGCAGCCAGCCAGTAATATCGTTGTCTTGTGGTCATCATGATCAATGCTCTGCCGGTTGCTGAACGCCCACCCATCCTTCCCTGCCGGGGATAAAACCACGCCGTACACGCCCCAGGGGCAATGTGGACAGATCGGCGGGTAATAGCTGGCCGAGTGGGCAAAACGCTACCCCCTGCTGGCGGGCTGCGGTCAATAAATCATCAAATTGCCGGGCGAAGTTACCGCCTTCGACCTCCGCATGGATGGTATACACTTGAATGCCCTCTGCCTGGCGGATCTGGTTAAGTAAAAAGGCGTTAAAATCCGCCGCGCTCACCTGGGTACCAACAACCTCGTCCCAGGTCGGTAATGTCACCGGGATCTGGACTGTCCCCGTAGCGCCATCAGAGAGCAACGGTAAAAACGGCCCGCTTCCCCGGCAGTCACTGTTATAGCGCAGGTTGAACCCCTGTTTGACGTTAATTACCCGTCCATCCGCCCGCCATCCGGCCACCGCAGAGCTCGTCACGGGTCTGCCGGTGATAGTCTCCAGCGCGGTCACGCCCCGGGCAATCTCCTGCTCTAACCGCGCAGTGGACCAGCGGGCGACACTGCGCTGCCAGCCGTGATGGTCCCAGGCATGTAGCCCGGTCTCATGCTCCCTGGCGGTTTCACGAATAATAGCCGCATTCGCCTGGCCAATTATCCGCCCCGGCCAGGCGGTCCCGGCCAGTAAAATATCCCAGCCATACAGCGACGGGGCCCGGGTGCGCAGCATTTTCCACAGGAATGTCGGCTTAACCAGGCGCCATAAATGGCGCCCCATATTGTCCGGGCCAAGGCTGAAAAAAAAGCTGGCCCGCACCTGATGCTTATCAAGGATCTCCAGCAGGCGCGGTACGCCGCAGCGGGTACCGCGGAACGTATCCACATCAATGCGTAATCCAACACGGGTGGTCATCATGGCGACTCGTTCGGTTCGATGCTGCGCAGGAAGAAGTCCAGGGTTTGATCCACCGTTTGCTGAATGGCCACCGTCGGCGCCCACTCCAGTAAGCGTTTGGCGTTACGGATACTGGGCTTGCGGTGCTCCACATCCTGATACCCTTTGCCGTAATAGTCGCTGCTTTCAACGTCCCGGAAACCGGCAAAAGGCGGAAAACGGTGGCGCAGCGGATGGCGCTCAAAACTTGCCAGCAACATCTCCGCCAGCCCTTTAATACTCGCCTCGTTATCCGGGTTACCAATATTAATAATCTGGCCATCACACTGGCCGTGTTTATTTTCAATGATCCGAAATAGCGCTTCGATACCGTCGCTAATATCCGTAAAGCAGCGTTTCTGGCTACCGCCTTCAATAAGCTTGATTGGCGAGCCCTCCACCAGATTGAGGATCAACTGGGTGATCGCCCGGGAGCTGCCAATACGGGCAGCATCAAGGCTATCCAGCCGTGGGCCCATCCAGTTAAATGGCCGGAACAGAGTAAAACGCAGCCCTTCTTTATCGCCGTAGGCCCAGAGTACCCGGTCCAGCAATTGCTTGGAAACAGAATAGATCCAGCGCTGTTTGCTGATTGGCCCCACCACCAGGCTGGAAGTATCTTCATCAAACTGGGGATCGGTACACATCCCGTAGACCTCTGAGGTCGACGGGAAGATAATGCGTTTGTGGTATTTCACACAATCGCGAATAATTTTCAGGTTCTCTTTAAAATCCAGCTCGAAGACCCGCAGCGGATTGCGGGTGTACTCAATCGGGGTGGCGATGGCCACCAGCGGCAACACCACATCACATTTCTTAATATGGTATTCAATCCACTCCGAGTGAATACTGATATCCCCTTCAACAAAATGAAAGCGCGGGCAACCCATAAAACGCGCGATGGCGTCAGAGCCGATATCCAGGCCGTAGATTTCATACCCGTCGTCCTGTAATAACCGCTCCGTCAAATGGTTGCCGATAAACCCGTTTACCCCGAGGATCAGCACCCGGGTACGGCGGCGTGTCGCCGCGCCAACCGGCTGGCTGGCAACCCGAGCCCCGGGCACCAGCCCCAGCGCCAGGGCCAGCTGTGCCCCCTGCATATAGACACCGCTCCCCGCCTGCCCGGTGACAACCTCCAGCGCCCCTTCCCCACAGGCGATCACCAGCGGATCGGTGGAAATCACCGTTCCCGGCGGCGCGGCGGGAAGATCATTACGTACCCGGGAGGACCAGACAATAAACGTGTTATTGCCCGCATAGGCGAATGCCCCAGGCCAGGGATCGCTAACGGCGCGAACCAGGTTATAGAGCGTGCGGGCCGGTTTATCCCACACCAGGAGGCCATCCTCCCGGCTGCGGCCGCGGACCACGGTTGCCTGTTGCTCATCCTGTGGCGTCGCGGCGTCCCGCCCGTCCCGAATCGCGGGTAACAAATCACCTAAGAGCGCCTGTGCGGCAGCGCAGAGTTTCTGGTGCAGCGTGAAGGCGGTGTCATCATCACTGATGGGCACCACTTTTTGGCCGGTAATATCCCCGGCATCCGCGCGATGTACCATCCGGTGTAATGTGACACCGGTGGTGTGCTCCCCGTTAACCAGCACCCAGTTAAGGGGCGCCCGGCCACGGTATTTTGGCAATAATGAGCCATGCAGATTCCAGGCCCCGGCTTTCGCGCAGGCGAGGATGTCATCACCGAGCAATTGCCGGTAGTAAAAAGAGAAGATAGCATCGGGGGCCATCGCACGGATACGCGCTATCCACAGCGGGTGGTTGGCATCATCCGGGGCAAAGACCGGGATCCCCTGCTCGGCCGCCAGCCGCGCCACGGAACCAAAAAAGCGGTTCTCTCCCGGATTATCGCTGTGGGTAAAAATGGCCGCAATCTGGTAACCGGCCGCCAGCAGCGCACGGATACCCGTGCATCCCATATCGTGATAGGCGAAAACAACCGCTTTCATTGATTCACTTTCTCTTTATTCTCGCCGTCCTGGCGGATAACACGTTGAATAAAATAGCGCGGGCGAGCGCGCACATCGTTGTAGATCCTGCCGATGTATTCGCCCAGCAGTCCCATGCCGACAAACTGCGCCCCCGTGAACATAAACAGCACGGCAAACAGCATAAATACCCCGTCTGCTGCCCACTGGGGGCCAAACGCGAAACGCAGGATCACCAGCAAAATAGCGAAGCCAAATCCACACAGCGCAATCACACTGCCCAGCACACTGAGCAAGCGCAGTGGCGTAGTGGTCAGGCAGGTGATCAGGTCATACATCAGGTTGATCAGGCGCATCACGCTGTATTTCGAATCGCCAAACTCCCGCTCGGCGTGGCTTACTGGGATCTCCGTGGCGCGGCGGGCAAAGGTGTTAGCAAGGATTGGAATAAAGGTGCTGCGCTCATGGCAGTTGAGCATCGCCTCAACAATATGCCGCCGGTAGGCACGCAACATGCAGCCGTAATCCCCCATCGCCTTACCGGTAGTGCGCTGAATCAGCCGGTTGATCATTCGTGAGGCGACCTTACGAAAGTAGCTATCCTGGCGCTGCTGGCGCACGCTTCCTACTACGTCGAACCCTTGTTCTGCGGCGGCCACCAGGTTGGGGATCTCTTCCGGCGGGTTCTGTAAATCGGCATCGAGGGTGATTATCAGATCGCCAGTAACATTACTGAAGCCAGCCATAATGGCGGAGTGCTGGCCATAGTTCCGGTTAAGCAGTACCGCCACGATGTGGCTGCCTTCAGCTTCCGCCGCCAGGGTGATTTGGCTAGCTGAGTCATCGGCACTGCCGTCGTCAACTAACAGGATTTCATAATCTTTCCCGGTCTGCTGGCAGGCAGCCTCAGTACGGCGCATCAGCGCGGGCAGGCTTTCCTGCTCATTAAATACCGGGATAACCACGGAAATTTTGTGAATCGGCGGGGCGATAAACATATCAGCATCCCGCAAGTTCACGCAGTGCAGTGATGACTCGGGTTGTGTCTTCATAGGTCATATCCGGGAAAAGAGGTAAAGAACAAATACGGGCGCTATTCCATTCGGTGACAGGTAATTGCACCGCCGGATACTTCTGGCGGTAATATTTCTGTGTATGGGCAGCACGAAAATGAAGACCGGTGCCAATATCCCGGGCTTTTAATTCCGCCATCAGGGCATCACGGCTTATTCCGCAGGTGGCCTCATCAACCCGGATAATAAATAAATGCCAGGCGTGATGATGGGGCCAGGCCGGTAATGCCAGCGGCCGGTACGGCGTATCCGCCAGGGCGGCAAGATATTGCCGGGCAATCGCCCCCCGGCGTTGGTTAAACTGGTTCAGCTTCCCTAATTGCACCCGCGCCAGGGCGGCATTCATATCGGTAAGGTTATATTTAAACCCCGGCGTAATAACTTCTGCCTGGGGGGCCCGGCCCTGGGTTTCGCGATTAAACGTATCGGCACCCAGCCCGTGGAATTTAAGGCTACGGATTCGGCTGGCAAGCTGCTCATCATCCGTGACCACCATTCCCCCTTCGCCGCAGGTGATATTTTTGATGGCGTGAAAAGAAAATATTGCCGTGCCCCGGTTGCCTACGTGCGCCCCCCGGTAATAGCTGCCGACGGCATGGGCGGCATCTTCAATGACCGGGATCCCATAGCGGATGCCGAGAGAGCGAATCGGGTCCAAATCCAGCGGGGCCCCGGCATAGTGCACCGGGATCATAGCCCGGGTTTTCGGGGTAATCGCCGCTTCCAGCGCCTTGGGGGTTACCATCAGGGTATCCGGGTCAATATCCACCATCACCGGCGTTGCCCCGAGCAGTTCGATTAAATTCAGGGTGGACACCCAGGTCATTGACGGGGTAATGACCTCATCGCCGGGGCCAATACCCAGAGCCATTAGCGTGACATGCATTCCGCCGGTGGCGGAACTGACGCCAATCGCATAACGATTACCGGTGAGCTGGCAAAATGCCGTTTCCAGCGCCTGATTATGCTGCCCGGTCGTTAGCCAGCCGGATTGCAATACCTGTTTTAGCGCATCAAACTCTTCTTCGCCCAATGACGGGCGAGAGAACGGCAGAAAATTACCCATTATTTCCCCTCCGGGATAAAAGGATTGAGTAAAACAGAGTGCTATCGGCTTTGTTGAATAAATCAGATTTCGGGTAAGTCTCCCCCGTAGCGGGTTGTGTTTTCAGGCAATACGCACACTTTCAGGCATACCTGCTTTCGTCA
>NZ_WBXP01000072.1 GCF_016415625.1 Shimwellia pseudoproteus | reverse complement strand
TTGAACTTTTGCTTTGTCACAGGATGTCGCTACAGGGTCAGGAGTGTGGTGATCTGATCCTAATTTCGGCTAAAAGTTCGATTTATTCAACAAAGCCCGTTTTTTGATGTTCCAGCGCATTATGGTCTCGGTGGTGGTGATTATCTCTCTGCTTATCACCTCACACCCGCAGGCGTTTTATATCTGGTGGACCGCCCTGATGCTGGTGCTGATTGTCAGCTGTATTTTCCGGGCCTTCCGGGTGCGCACCGTGAAAATGCAGCACTTCAGCCTGGCCAGTAACCTGGCGTTCTTCCGCGAACACCGCCACCACCTGATGAAAGTGGGCAGCGCCGAAGTGCTGGCAATGGTCAACAATAACCTGCCCATTATGCTGATTAACTTCTGGTTCTCGGCGCTGATCGCCGGGTACTTCTCTGTGGTGATGCGCTTTTGCCTGTCACCGGTGATGATCATTGGTAATGCGGTACGTAACTCGATTTTCTCTAAATGGTCGATGGACTTCCGCAACCACACCTTTAACTACCCGGAATACAAAAAAATCCGCCTGCTGCTGTTTGTGCTGGGGATTGTCTGTACCCTCGGGGTGTTAATTTTCTACCCGATAGTGATGCGACTCGGCTTCAGCCAGGAGTGGATCGCGTCTATTCCGTCCTCCCGCTATATTCTGCCCTATTTGTTCCCGGCGCTGGCCATCAGCCCGCTGACGGTGATTGAGCTGATTTTTGGCTCTCATCGCTATTTTCTGCGTATCCAGATTGAGCAACTGGCGATTATCTTACTGGCGTTTCTGGCGGTGCCCTGGTTTGGCCACAGCTACCCGATGGCGCTGGTGACGTTCTCCGTTCTGACCCTGGTGCGCTACCTGTTTATTCTGCTGAAAATGAATAAACGTGCCGCCCAGCTTAGCCAGCAGGTCGGCTAGTTATGGCGCTTAATACCGGGTTCTGCCTGCAGGTTTACACCGTTATCTCCCTGGTCATTTGTGGCCTGGTGCAGTATTTCACCGGTGTGCTGGCGGTGCTCTGGTTGCCGGTCATTATGGCCTTTGTGATGGCCGGGTTGCTGGTGATGCAAACCCGCCGGGAGCCGTTATCCCTCGATTTGCAGGAGATAATGGTACTGGTTATCTACCTGTGCTTCCTGGCACTGGCGCTGATTTCCACCGTGTTGCAGGGGGGCGTCACGGTCACCATCGTGGGGTTTAAAAACGAAGTGGCCATGTCCCTGGTGCTGTTTTGCCTGCTGCTGGGGTTTTGCCGCGAATCACAGATTTACCGGGTATCCCGCAGTTTGTACTGGATTTTTTATGCCCAGATCCCGGTGGCGATGGTTCAGGTGCTGGTGATGGTGCCAAGGCGGGTTGCTATCCGGGGTGAAGACGAAAAATGGGACTCGGTGGTCGGTACATTCGGTGGCGATCCGATGGGGGGTGGTAATACGGCAGTCATGGGGCTGTTCTGCCTGCTCATTATGCTGATGAAGCTCTCCGAGCTAAAACACGGCGCTACCACCTATCGCTCGACGGCGCTGCATCTGTTGATCGGCTTCGGGCTGTGCATTATTGGCGAAGTGAAATTTATTATTCTGCTGTCGCCTTTCCTGATGGCACTGGTCTGGAGTATGTCCTCCTGGACTAAGGGCGCACCGAAGATAACCCTCAAGACGCTGCTGATTATCGCCGGTGTGATGGGGGGGCTTATCTCGATTGCCATTATGGTGCTGGCGGCGGGGTACTCCTCTGCGTTTGGCGGCGATGCCGGGAAAAGCTCCCTGAGTATTTTCCTCGACTCTCTGGACTATATTTTTGATACCAACTACATCATGGCGGCCACCGGCGAGCTGGGGCGGCTGACCACCATCTTTTTCTGGGCCAGACACAGTGATATGTGGGGCATCTCCAGCGTGTTATTTGGCTACGGGCTGAATGCGACCAACAGCGGCAGTGCGGTTTCTCCTGGGTTCCTGAACCTGATTTTCCGGCTGATCCTCGATTCCACCGCCCTGAGTATGCTGCTGTGGGAGGTGGGGATCATCGGCACCCTGCTGTTTATTGGCATGATCTTGTGGATTATCCGGATTACCTGGCCGACGCCAACGATCGCGCTGGCGAATCTGGGGATTGAGGACCGCCGCCTGCTGAGTTATGGCCCGGCGTTTACTGTTTTTTTGATTGGGTGTTTGTTGAGTCTGCCCTATAGCCAGACCTTGATGATAATCCCTATGGTGCAATTTTTGTTTTATCTGGTGAGTGGTTCTGCGTTGGTGATCCGCCGCGCTGTTCAGCGTTCGACCGGGAGTATGTATGAGTGAACTGCCTTTTATTACCGTCAGTATTAAGACCTTCAACGAAGCGAAAGGGATCGAGAAAACCATCGACAGCATCCGTCGCCAGCTGGTGGCGTATCCCCATGAGATTATTGTGGCGGACAGCTTATCTACCGATAACACCCGGGAGCTGGCGGCCGCCAAAGGGGTGACGGTGGTCTCCCTGGTACATCCTGAGGAGCGCTGCTGCGGGGTTGGCCACCAACTGGGCTACCTGTACAGCACCGGGGAATACCTGCTGCTGATGGACGGCGATATGGTGCTGGAAGAGGGCTTTATCGATGCGGCGGTCGGGTTTCTGAAGAGCCATGCGGAGTACGCCGGGGTTGCCGGGACGGTGGAGATGGACGAAGGCAGCAACTACGAGTTTAAATCCCGTAAACAGCGGCTGCACAAAATTTACCCCCTCGGGGACAGTAACCATCTGGGGGGCGGCGGCCTGTACCGGCGCAGTGCGGTGGAAAAAGTCGGCTATATGACCCATCGTGGGCTGCACGGTTATGAAGAGGCTGAGCTGGGTATCCGGCTGCGTAACGCCGGCTACAAATTGCATCGCCTTGATGTGCCCTATTTCAGCCACACCTCCCACAATATGCCCACCATGAAGATGTTGCAGTACCGCTGGCGCAGCCGCTTTTTAAGCGGCCCGGGGGAATTGCTGCGCAGCGCATGGGGTAAACCCTGGTTTCGGGAAGCGTTTAGCGTCACCCGCAACGAAGCTATCTTTACCGTCTATTTACTGGTGCTGTTGCTGGCGCTGATCAGCGGCTCCGGCCTGCTGTTTGCCATCGTGCTGCTGCCGCTGCTGCTCTTTATCGCCCTGAAAGCGGTGAAGAACCGCTCGTTGCTGGCCGGGCTGCACAGCGTACTGAACCTCGGGGCATTTTCGGCCGGGCTACTGCGCGGCCTGTTTACCCCCTTGCCGGATCCCACCCAGCCCCCGGATAGCCAGGTGATTCATCACCAGGACGGAGAAAAATGAAAGTCCTGCTCGTTAACAAATTCTTTTTTATTAAAGGCGGCGCTGAAACCGTTTATTTTCAGGAACGTGATCAGTTACGCGCCGCTGGCGTCGGGGTAGCGGAATTTTCCATGCAGCATGAGAAAAACCTGCCCTCTGACTATGCCAACTGGTTTGTCAGTAATGTCGATTACCACAGTAATAGCGGCCTGCAGGGCAAGCTGAAAGCGGCAAAAGACTTTATTCATAATAGCGAAGCCTGCCAGAAGCTGAACGACCTGCTGCTGCATGTGCAGCCGGACATTGTGCACTTCCACAATATTTATCATCAGCTGACCCCGTCGCTGATTAGTGTGGCCCGGCGCTTTGGCTGTAAAACCGTGCTGACGGCGCACGACTATAAAATTGTCTGCCCCTCCTACACCATGCTGCGTAACGGCAAGGTCTGCGAGGCGTGCCTGGACGGATCGGTATTTAACGCGTTCCGCTATCGCTGCCAGGAGGGGTCTGCCGGTAAGAGCCTGCTGCTGTCCCTCGAAGCCCTGTACCAGGATGTGACCCGCCACTACCATCAACTGGATGCCATCATTTCACCCAGTGAATTTCTGCGTAATATCTTGATTCGTAAAATCAAAGATGTACCGGTAGAGGTTATTGTTAACGGGATTGATGACACCCTGCAAGCCGGGGACAACAGCGACGGCGGCTATTTTCTCTATATTGGCCGCCTGAGCCGGGAAAAAGGCGTGGACACCCTCGCCCAGGCCCACGAAATGATGCAGCACCCGATCCCGCTAAAAATTGCCGGGGACGGCCCGCTGTACCAGGATCTCTATGCCCGCTTCCCGGGGGCGGAATTCCTCGGTTATCAGCAGCAGGGTGAAGCGCTCAACAACCTGATTCGCCACGCCCGGGCTGTTATCGTGCCCTCTGAATATTATGAAAACTGCTCAATGTCGGTACTGGAAGCGATGTCCTTCAGTAAGCCGGTGATCGGCGGGAATATTGGCGGGATACCAGAGCAGGTGCGTGACGGTATTGAAGGCCGGTTATTTGAACCCGGCAACGCCGGCGCCCTGGCCGCGATTCTCGACGACATGGCGGTGAACCCGGATAACGCCCGGGTGATGGGCGAAAATGCCCGCCTGCGGCTGGAGCAAAAATACGCGCTGCGGGTGCATATTGCGTCACTGATGGCCCTGTATCAGCAACTAGTAGCAGGCAAATCCCATGATTAAGCGCATCACCGTTCTTGGCACCCGCGGTATCCCGGATGTCTTAGGCGGGGTAGAAACCCACTGCCAGAACCTGTATCCCACCATCAAGGCCCAGCACCCGGCGCTGGATATTTGCGTGATTGCCCGCTCGCCCTATGTGAAGTACCGGCGTAGTGAGTACCGCGGCGTGAAGACCCGGGCCATTTGGGCACCGAAGAAAAAGTCCCTTGAGGCCATTGTGCATTCGGTACTGGCGGCGTTCAGCACCCGCTTTGATGGTTCTGATGTGGTGCACGTGCACGCCATTGGCCCCGGGCTGGTGGTACCGCTGCTGCGCCTGCTGGGGAAAAAGGTGGTTTTCACCCACCACGGGCCGGACTATGACCGCCAGAAATGGGGGCGTGTTGCGCGCCTGGCCCTGGTGATGGGCGAACGGATGGCGGTGAAATACGCCAACGAAGTGATTGTTATCTCAGAGGTGATCAACCGGCTGATCCAGAACAAATATCGTCGAATGGATGCCCATCTGATCTATAACGGGGTTAACCCGCCAGTGACCCTGGAAGAACCGCACGTGCAGCATACCCTCGGGCGGTTTGGTATCACGGCCGGGCACTATATTGTCGCGGTCGGGCGCTTTGTGGAGGAGAAAGGCTTCCACGATCTGATCACTGCCTGGCGCCAGTCCGGTGTGGCACAACCCCTGGTACTGGTGGGGGATGCCGACCATGCGACCCCTTACAGCGAGAAACTGCGCCAGCTGGCGGCGGATAACGGCGTGATCCTGACCGGTTTCTTGCGCGGTGCTGAATTACAGGCGGTCTTTTCCCGGGCCGGGCTGTTTGTTATGCCCTCCTACCATGAAGGGTTGCCCATCGCCCTGCTGGAGGCCATGTCATGGTCACTGCCGGTGGTGGTCAGCGATATTCCCGCCAATCTGGAGGTGGGGCTGGACCCGCAGGTGTATTTCCCGGTGGGCCAGGTGGACCGGCTGGCAGCACAGATTGCCGCACGGTGCGATACCGGGCACGTAGACTACAGCCGTTATCTGCAACGCTATGACTGGGCGACAATTGCCGCCCAGACGATGCAGGTTTATCAACAGACGCAATCATAATACGTAGGTGCTGGTAGGTAAGCATTTTGTGACCATTTCGTAAGCATATAGCCAGGTACATTTTGGATACTCCTGAAAAACGGCCTATGGCCATTGAGCGCTTCTACCAGGCGCTTGATGAAGAGACAGCGGCATCACTCACCCCGGCGCAAAAAACCGCGCTGGAAGATGCCGTGCTGGCCATCACCTTAACCACCCGCCAGCGCATTGATATCCGGCGCACGGTCTCCTTTTTTGGTCGCCGTTACTTTTATGTGCTCCTCGTTGGGCGCGATCGGCGCCGGATGCCGCGCCGGGAGTCCACCCTTGGGCGCCTGGCTATCTCGGTGCTGGTGGTGTTCTGGCTGCTGTTTTGCGCCGTCTCGATATTTATCACTCTGTATCTGATTAAGTCCGCATTAGGTATTGATATATTTAAAAATTTTCACGTTGGGATCTGGACATGGCTTATCGAACATCAGCGATAGCGTGCCGGCAGGAGGGTGCCCTATGGGCCTGAAAAGACGATTGACCCTGGCAATCGGCAGCGTATGCCTGATTAGCCCTCTGGTGCTGGCGGCGCCGGACGCCAGCGACGGGACCGTTACCGTGCACCCCGCCGCGGTGAGTGGGGTGCTGGTAAACCCCGGGATCGGGGTGGCCAGCTTTCATGATGGCTACGGCGAGCCGCCCGGCCCAAGCGAGTACCCGGATACCGGTATTGAATATCAGCGTTTTTACTGGCGGGATCTGGAGCCACGGGAAGGGCAGTATAATTTCGCGCTGGTGGACAGCGCCTTTACGGTGGCGGCCCGGCATCAGCCGGCCATGAATGTCGGCCTGCGCTTTATGGTGCTGGACGATCCGGCCAGCGGATCACAAATTCCTGACTGGTTGATCAATAAAGGGATCAAGGGCAACTGGACGCCGGACGGTAAAACGTTTGTGCCGGATCTCGACGATCCCCAATTCCAGGCCTATGCCGGGAAGCTGCTGGCGGCCTTTGGTAAACGCTATGATGGCAACCCTAATCTCGCCTACCTTGATATCGGGATGGTGGGGTCATGGGGGGAGTGGCATAACAGTAACTTCCCGTCTATCACGCCACTGGATAAGCGCTACACCACGGAGCAGCTCAACCGCTATGTGGACATGCATTTTAGCGCCTTCCCCCACACGCCAAAAATTATGCTGATCAGCGGCGGCCAGAGCCTGGCTTACGCCGCCCAACGCGGCGCGGGCTGGCGGGCGGACTGCTGGGGTGACTGGCATAACTTCACCCCTACCTGGAGCCACATGCGCGACGATTACCCCCAGCGGCTACAGGCAGCACAGCAGGCGTGGTCCGGCTTTGATAGCGCCTGGAAAAAGGCACCGGTAAGCCTCGAGATCTGCGGTTATATGGCCGAGTGGCAGAGTGTGCAGCACTACACCCGTGAGCAGGTTCAGGCCAGTTTTGACTGGGCGTTGTCCCAGCACGCCAGCACCCTGAATCTTAAATCCCGCCCGGTACCGGCGGCGTATCGCGATATTCTCGACCACGCGCTGGAGAAAATTGGCTACCGCTTCCGGGTGGTGGCGCTGAGCCACCCGGCCAGCCAGCATGCCGGACAAAACATTCAACTGACCAGCGTCTGGCGTAACGACGGTGTGGCGCCGGTTTATCTGCGTTACTGGCTGGCTTACCGGCTGGTGGATGCCCAGGGCCATACCGCGCTGATGGGCAAAACCCTCGACGATATTCGCCAGTGGCTACCCGGCGAGCATCGGGCGGCATTTTCTCTCGCCACCCCGGGCAACCTGGCGGCGGGCCAGTACCATCTGGATGTCGCCCTGGTGGATGCCCAGGGACAGCCGCGTATTAACCTTGCCAGCGCCGGTAAACAAGCCGATGGCTGGTACCGGTTATCCAGCATTACCGTGAATTAACAGGAGGAACGGTGGCGAATAATATTGGCCGTGCCTGGCGTGAAATCGCCACGGCGGGCACCCTAAAAGCGAAGCTGGTGATTTTGCTGTACCGCATGTCTACCCTGTGGTGTCGCCGCAACCCGCTGCTGCGTCTGACAGGGCTGCCCTTTGTTATCCTCAATAAGCTGATTTCTGAATGCCTGTTCAGCGTTGAGATCCCGCACCATACCCGCATCGGATATGGCCTGAAAATCTACCATCCCCACGCGGTGGTGCTGGGGCGTGATGTAGTTATCGGCGAGAACTGTACCCTGCGCCAGGGGGTGACCATTGGTAATGTGACCCACCGGGACGGCACCACCAGCGCTAGCCCGGTGCTGGGTAACGATGTCGAGCTGGGAGCCAGCGCGATTATCCTCGGGGCGGTCACTATTGGGGATGGGGCAACAATCGGTGCCGGGACCGTGGTCACCAAAGACCTGGCCCCGGGCGCTGTCGCGGTGGGCGGGGGTTTTCGCCTGCTGGCGGCGCGCGGCGATCAGCCCTGATACTGGCTGTCGCTAACCTGCTCCAGCCACTCAACCGGGCTGCCGTTTACTGACTCGGCAATGGCGATGTGGGTCATTGCCGTGTCGGCACTGGCCCCGTGCCAGTGTTTTACCCCTTCCGGGATCCACACGATATCCCCATGATTAATCTCATGCTTTTCTTCCCCCCACGCCTGTAGCCAGCCGCGGCCCTGGGTAACTATCAGGGTCTGGCCCAGCGGATGGGTGTGCCAGGCGGTGCGGGCGCCGGGCTCAAACGTCACGGTGGCACCGCCTACCGTTGCCGGGGCCGTGGCCTGGAAAGGTGCATCAATACGTACCTGGCCGGTGAACCAGTCTGCAGGGCCCTGACGGGAAGGTTGTGAACCGCTACGGATAATCTTCATTCTTTTCTCCACTTACGGGTGAGCTGTGTACCCGGACCCTTTCAGTGTAGAACGATTGCGAAGCGATAATTACCCCGCTAAATACGCAAGCCGCTATGAGCGGTCTTCATCAATCAGGTGGCGGTGAGGGGCGTACAGGGGGGCATCTGGTGGGAAAGTGCCCCCACCGTGAAGGCGGGGGCATGGGGTGTTGTGAGATCAGAAGCGGAAGGTTGCGGTACCCACCACCTGGCGCTCCGCGCCCCAGTAGCACGCGTAGTCGCGGTAGCAGCTGGAGACGTATTTGCGGTTAAACAGGTTGCTGACGTTGACTGCCAGCGAGGAGCCCGGCAGGCCAACCCGGGCCAGATCATATTTGATTGCCGCATCCACCAGGGTATATCCCCCGACCTCGAAGGTCTGGTTCTTTTTCTCTTCCGTGGTGTAGTAGCTGGAGGTTGAACTGGTATAGCGGGTACCGGCGCCCAGGGTTAAGCCGCTTAGTGCGGTTTCATGGAAGGTGTAATCCGCCCACAGTGATGCCATATGGCGCGGCACTTCCGCCGGACGGGTCCCTTTATATTGCGTATCTTCGGTGTATTTGGCGTCGGTATAGGTATAGGCCGCCGTCACGTCAATATTCTGGTTTACCGCCGCTTTGGCTTCAAATTCAAAGCCCTGAGAGCGAATTTCGCCGCTCTGAACACTGAATGCGGAGTAATCCGGGTCCGGATCCGGCGTCAGGTTGTTGTTTTTGGTCAGGTGATACACCGCCGCGGTAATCGAGATTGGCTTATCTTTCGGCAGGTACTTAATCCCGGTTTCATACTGCTTGCCGCGGGACGGATCGAACGGTTTACCGCTGCGGCTAGCGCCGGAGGTGGGCTCAAAGGATTCGCTGTAGCTGAAGTACGGCGCCACGCCGTTGTCGAACACATAGTTCAGCCCGCCGCGCCAGGTAAACTGCTGATCCCGGCTTTGCTCGGTGTTTTCGGTGGAGCGGGTAAACGTTGAGGTTTTGGCAAAGTCATAGCGGCCGCCCAGGGTCAGTACCCAGCGGTCCCACTCGGCCTGATCTTGCGCGTACAGGCCGGTTTGTTCCTGGCGGTTGACCACGGCATACGGGAAATTCACGTTGACGTTGGCATTGCCGTACTGCGGGTTGCCCATGCTGATGGAGTCAGCAGAGCCGTACTGGGCGTCAATATCGTTACGCATCCGCGAATAATCCACCCCGGTGAGCAGGGTGTGTGCGACGGGGCCAGTGGCAAATTTGGACTGCAGCTGGGTATCCACGGTGAAGGTATTCAGGTGCTCGTCAGAACGGACGTAAGCGCGTTTGATCTCCCCCGGTGCGCTATAGCCATTGCCATAGACTGCGCGGTAGAGGGTGTGCACGTCGGAATAGCGTAAGTTCTGGCGCACGGTAAAGGTGTCATCAAACTGGTGCGCAAAGCTGTAGCCGACCATCTGCTGGCGGCGGCTCATGGTGTTGTCGTGCTCACCTTCGTTAAAGTCTTTCGGTAATTTATGGGAATTACCCTCGGCATCGACATAAGGCACCACCGTTCCTTCCCGGGGTAGCCAGCCGTAATAGCCCGCGTGGGGATCGCTCTGGAAATTGCTCAGGAAGGTAAAATCGGTTTTATCATCCGGGCGCCAGCTGAAGGACGGCGCAATGGCGTAACGGGTGGATTTGGCCATGTCTTGCTGGGCATTTTCACTGCGGCCCAGGCCGGTTAAGCGGTAAGACCAGACACCATTATCATCAATGGCATCGCTGAAGTCGAACCCGGTCTGCCACAGATTATGATCGCCGGCTTTAAACTGAATTTCGCGCAGCGGTTCCGTGGTTGGCCGCTTGCTGACCATGCTGACGATCCCGCCCGGGTTACTGTTGCCATACAGCACCGATACCGGCCCGCGCATCACTTCAACACGCTCCAGGAAGTACGGGTCCATGGACATTTCTGAGTAGTTATTGCCCGGCAGTTTCAGGCCATCAAGATACTGGTTGGTATTGACGGTGCTGGGGGCGGTGAAGCCACGGATCGAAACCACATCATAGGTGGATGAGCTGCCGCGGGTGGCAAACACCCCCGGGGTGTAACCGAGGGCTTCTTTCACGGTCTGGGGCTGGCGCATATCCATTTCTTCGCGGGTCACCACGGAAACAGACTGCGGGGTTTTTTCAATCGGGGTATCGGTTTTGGTGACAGTTGCGCTGTGCTTGGCCGCGATGGTGGCCGCCGGGCCCCAGGCATTCTCCTGCTCTGCGGCAGGGGCTGCGGTAACGGTAATGGTTTCTGGGTTCGGGCTATCCGCTGCCTGGACAACGGCAGGCAGACTGCCAACCGCAGTGGCAACGAAAATGGCAAGTTTCCCAAGGGAGGTATTCCCGGAAGAGGTATTGCCAGGACGGGCAATTTTTAGGCGCGACATCATTATGGGTTTCTCTGACGAGTGGATTAAATGATAACGTAAACGATAATTATTATTAGATCGGGAATGGTAATCGAAACCGCTAACGGCTGGCAAGTAATATGGTGACCGCATGTTTTTAATGGATTAAGAAATAACCATGCTTATTATCTGTGTTAAATGAAATGTCATTTCACTTTTCGTTAAATAAGGCGTTCGGGCCGCGAATTGATTAGGGAAGGTGCGAACAAGTTCCTGATATGAGATCATCATATTCATCCGGAGCGCATCCCAGAGGGACATCATGAGCCATCAACTCACCTTCGC
>NZ_WBXP01000071.1 GCF_016415625.1 Shimwellia pseudoproteus | reverse complement strand
ACTATCGGCGAAGGTGAGTTGATGGCTCATGATGTCCCTCTGGGATGCGCTCCGGATGAATATGATGATCTCATATCAGGAACTTGTTCGCACCTTCCATAGGGTTCATCGGGGTCAGGATAACAACGCGTGGCAAAGCGACGGAAAAATGTAAACGGCTGACGACGTTAAATAAGGTTACGGAAATGTCGCCATATCCAATGCAGAACCGATGACAGCGCCGCACGTTCATTTGGCACCTTGCTAAAAAACATAAAGTATGTTGTAACTAACACCTTCTGCCACCAGCCACCACGGGGCCCCGTATGACCAGCTATGACCTGACAGAACGCCTGAGAGTGACCTTTAACGCACTTGAGCACAACCTCCAGCAGCTGAATAACACCCTTTCCGCCACGCGGTTACTGGTGGCCCGAGTTTTTCGGCTCCCGGAAATCGATAAAGGCGCGGAGCATGATCCTCTGTCCACCATCGCCGTTGAGCAGTTAATCGGTAAACACGCGGCTACGGCAGCGCTCGGCCACTTTACCCACCTGTTCATTCAGCAGCAGTCGGAAAAGCGCAGCACCAAAGCGGCGGTGCGCCTGCCTGGCGCATTGTGCTACAACGTGACAGCGTCACAAAAACAACAATTGCAGTCCCTGGTCAGCCAGATAAACCAGCAAAAAGCCGAGTTTGAACAGATGGTGACCGTGGAATCCGGGGTAGCCTCCCCGGGGCGCTTTGAGTGGGTCCACCACCGCTTCCCGGGATTACTGACCCTGAACACCTACCGTCGCATTACCCTGCTGGATAACCCGTCCACCATCAATTTTGGCTGGGCGAATAAGCAGATCATCAAGAATTTAACCCGGGATACCCTGCTGGAAACCCTCGAGAAAAGCCTCAATAATCCGCGCACCGTGCCGGTCAACGATCGCCAGCGCTGGCTGGACAATGTTGCCCGGGAGTATCAGGACGTGGCGGCCTTACCGGCCACGGCGAGGCTCAAGATCAAGCGCCCGGTCAAAGTACAGCCGGTGGCCAGGGTCTGGTATGCCGACCAGCAGCGCCAGGTGCAGCATGCCTGCCCTTCTCCGCTGCTGGTACTGTGTCAACGCGATGCCGGGGAGGCTATCCCCGATATGGGGGAACTGCTCAATTACGATGCCGATAATATCCGCCATCGTTACCGGCCAGATGCGCAGCCGCTGCGGCTGTTGATCCCGCGGCTGCACGTTTACCTGGCCGAGTAAGCACTCAGGCCCCCATACTGCCGGTCATTGCCTCTGGCCGCACCCAGCTGTCGAACTCGGCCTCTGTCAGATAGCCCAGCGCCAGCGCCGCCTGTTTCAGGGTTAGCCCTTCTTTATGGGCTTTCTTGGCAATCTCCGCCGCCTTGTCATAGCCGATATGGGTATTCAGGGCGGTGACCAGCATCAGGGACTCATTGAGCAGTTTGTCGATACGCGGACGGTTCGGGGTGATCCCGGCGGCACAGTGCTGATCAAAACTGACAATCCCGTCTGCCAGCAGGCGCACCGACTGCAACAGGTTATGGATAACCATCGGCCGGTAGACATTTAACTCAAAATTACCGGATGCGCCGCCAATATTGACCGCCACATCGTTACCCAGCACCTGGCAGCACAGCATGGTCACCGCCTCACACTGGGTGGGATTGACCTTGCCGGGCATTATCGAGCTGCCGGGTTCATTCTCGGGGATGCTGAGCTCACCAATCCCGCAACGGGGGCCGGAGGCCAGCCAGCGCACGTCGTTGGCGATTTTCATCATACTGGCCGCCAGGCCTTTGAGGGCGCCGTGGGCATGGACCAGCGCGTCACAGGTGGCGAGGGCCTCAAATTTATTCGGCGCGCTCACAAATGGCTGGCTCGTCAGGGTGGCCAGCGCCCCGGCCACCAGCCGGGCATACTGTGGATGGGTATTGAGGCCGGTACCGACGGCGGTCCCCCCCAGCGCCAGCTCCGCCAGATGGGGCAGACTGGCGTCAATATGGCGCAGGTTGTGATCCAGCATCGCCACCCAGCCGGAAATTTCCTGGCCGAGGGTCAGCGGGGTCGCGTCCTGCAGGTGGGTACGGCCAATTTTAACGATGTCCTGATAATCCGCCGCCTTCTGCGCCAGGGTACCCCGCAGCTGGTTAACCGCCGGGATCAGTTGTTTACGGATTGCCACCAGCGCCGCCACGTGCATAGCGGTGGGGAACACATCGTTAGAACTCTGGCTTTTATTCACATCATCATTCGGATGTACCCGCCGGGACATCCCCCGCTCACCGCCCAGCAGCTCACTGGCGCGGTTGGCCAGCACCTCATTCATGTTCATGTTGGTCTGGGTGCCGGAGCCGGTCTGCCAGATGGCGAGGGGGAACTCGCCATCATGCTGGCCGGCCAGCACTTCATCGGCGGCGGCAATGATTGCCCCGGCGCGATCGTCGGGTAGCAGACCAAGCTGGGCATTCACCTGGGCTGAGGCACGTTTAGTCAGCGCCAGAGCCTGAATCAGTGCCGGGGGCATTTTCTCACTGGAGATACGGAAATGTTCGAGTGAACGCTGGGTCTGGGCGCCCCATAACTTATCGGCGGGGACCTCAATGTTGCCCATTGAGTCTTTCTCAATACGGGTTGTGGCCATGACGTGCTCCTTGTGATTCGTCAGTTGACTAAAAGTGTAGTCGGGCACACATTGCTACCGGGTGATAAAGGGCGTTTTGAGCCACGGGTATCAAAAAAAGGCGCTGATTTTATTATTTTATTTACACATTTATAGCATTTTCATAACACAGCAATCAGGCCCTTTGCCAGGCAGAGATGACAAAGGGCCAGCGCATCAGCCTGTTACTTCGCGCAGCGGTTGCACTGGGAGGTCAGGATCTGCTGGAAGAAGTCATTGCCCTTGTCATCCACCAGGATAAACGCCGGGAAATCTTCTACCTCAATTTTCCAGATGGCTTCCATCCCCAGTTCCGGGTACTCGACACACTCCAGATGCTTAATACTCTGTTGGGCCAGTACCGCCGCCGGGCCGCCAATGCTGCCAAGGTAAAAACCGCCGTGTTTGCGGCAGGCATCCGTCACCTGCTGGCTGCGGTTCCCCTTCGCCAACATGATCATACTGCCGCCTTCGGACTGCAACAGATCCACATAAGAGTCCATACGCCCGGCGGTGGTTGGCCCCAGGGAGCCGGAGGCATAACCCTGCGGCGTTTTTGCCGGGCCCGCATAGTAAATCGGGTGATCTTTCACATACTGGGGCAGCCCTTCCCCGGCATCAATGCGCTCTTTCAGTTTGGCGTGGGCAATATCACGCCCGACGATTATGGTCCCGCTCAGGGACAGACGGGTCGATACCGGGTGCTGGGACAGTTGTTTGAGGATCTCCGCCATCGGCCGGTTAAGATCCACTTTGACCGCTTCCCCTTCACCGGCCTGGCGCAGATGCTGCGGGATATATTTACCCGGATTGTGCTCCAGTTTTTCCAGCCAGATACCGTCACGGTTAATTTTGGCTTTGATGTTGCGGTCCGCAGAGCACGAAACCCCCATCCCAACCGGGCAGGACGCCCCGTGGCGCGGCAGGCGGATCACCCGCACATCATGGGCAAAATACTTGCCGCCGAACTGGGCACCGAGCCCTAAATTCTGGGCTTCTTTCAGCAGCTCCTGCTCAAGTGCCAGATCCCGGAACGCCACCCCGTGCTCGTTACCTTCGGTGGGCAGGCCGTCATAATATTTGGTGGAGGCCAGTTTTACCGTTTTCAGCGTGGTTTCTGCGGAGGTGCCGCCGATAACAAACGCAATGTGATACGGCGGGCAGGCGGCAGTGCCGAGGGTGCGCATCTTCTCGACCAGGTAATCTTTCAGTTTCCCCGGGCTGAGCAACGCTTTGGTTTCCTGGTACAGATAGGTCTTATTGGCCGAGCCGCCGCCTTTGGCGATACAGAGGAATTTATATTCATCACCCTCGGTGCTGTAGAGATCGATCTGGGCAGGCAAGTTGCTGCCGGTGTTCACCTCCCGGTACATGTCCAGGGGGGCGTTCTGGGAATAGCGCAGGTTATCTTCAATAAAGGTGTTGTACACCCCCCGGGACAGGGCCGCTTCATCGCCGCCGCCGGTCCAGACCCGCTGGCCTTTTTTGCCAACAATGATAGCCGTGCCGGTGTCCTGGCAAGTGGGCAAAATGCCTTTCGCGGCAATATCGGAGTTACGCAAAAATTGCAGGGCGACGTATTTATCGTTTTCACTGGCTTGTGGGTCATCGAGGATGGCCGCCACCTGTTGCTGGTGGGCCGGGCGCAGCATAAATGAGGCATCGTGAAACGCGTGCTGGGCCAGCAAGGTCAGTGCTTCCGGGGCAACTTTAAGCACGTCCTGGCCGTCGAACTCCGCGACCGAAACGTGATCCTTACTCAACAAATAATATTCGGTGTCGTCTGGCTGTAGGGGAAACGGGGCCTGATAAAAGAAGGGTTTATTCGACATTGTTCTCTCACCTGTTACTTCAGTAAGTTAATTCCATACTTTGTCTGCCCCTTTTCGCGCACATTCCGTCGTAATGGGGCAATAAAGCATCCGCCGTTACTATATTGACACATTTTATTAACAAAGCCGAGAAGAGTCCGTGTTTTTGCGCGCGTTGATTACTTCGCGGCATAAAATTGCTTTAATAGGGGCAGACATTTCTTTTAAAAAATACAGGGCATTAATTATGCAGCGACTACAAAATGCAATTCAGAATTACGCCTGGGGCAGCAAAACCGCGTTAACCGAGCTGTATGGCGTCAGCAATCCTGAAAATCAGCCGATGGCAGAGCTGTGGATGGGTGCCCATCCGAAAAGCAGCTCAACAGTGGAAACTGACACCGGCGTGACAGTGTCACTGCGTGATTGTATCACTGCCGATCCCGCAGGCTTATTAGGCCAGGAGGTGGCGGCGCGTTTTGGGGAATTGCCGTTCCTGTTTAAAGTGCTGTGTGCCGCCCAACCGTTATCTATCCAGGTCCACCCCAGCAAATCCGCGGCGCAAGCGGGCTTTGCCCGGGAAAACGCCGCCGGTGTGCCGCTGGATGCCGCCAACCGTAACTATAAAGATCCCAACCATAAACCCGAGCTGGTCTTCGCGCTGACCCCGTTCCGCGCCATGAATGGCTTCCGGGAGTTTGGCGACATTGCCGCCCTGCTCGCCCCGGTAACCGATGCCCACCCGCTGATTGCGCAGTTCATTCGCCAGCCGGATAGTGACCACCTGCGGGATCTGTTTGGTGGCCTGCTGAGCCTGACCGGGGCGGAGAAAGACCACACGCTGGCCGTGCTGCGCCAGGCGCTGGAACAGCAGCACGGTGAGCCCTGGGACACGGTGCGCGCCATCGCCGAATTTTACCCGAACGACAGCGGGCTGTTCTCCCCGCTACTGCTTAACGTGGTTCAGCTGAAACCCGGTGAAGCGATGTTCCTGTTTGCAGAGACCCCACACGCCTACCTCAACGGCGTGGGTCTGGAGGTGATGGCCAACTCGGATAACGTACTGCGCGCCGGGCTGACCCCGAAATATATGGATATCCCGGAACTGCTGGCCAATGTGCAGTTTGTCGCCAAACCGGCCAATCAGATCCTGACTGCCCCCCGGCGTCAGGGGGATGAGCTAAACTTCCCGATTCCGGTGGCGGATTTTGCCTTCTCGCTGCATACCCTGCACGACACCGCCGCGCCGCTGGTACAGCACAGTGCCGCTATCGTCTTCTGTGTGGCAGGGGAAGCCAGGCTACATCAGGATGGCACAACCCTGGTCCTGCGCCCGGGGGAATCTGCCTTTATTGGTGCCAGCGAAGCACCGGTGAGCGTCAGTGGCCAGGGTACCCTGGCCCGGGTCTATAACGACCTAAACTAAGTTACTGATCTTTGAAGCAAGGATTGCTAAGCTTTACCGCGGAAGCAAGAACTCATCCCGGGCCACACGGCCCGGCTTAAATATGGAAACCGAACGATGAAAAAATCACTAGTCGCTGTCGGCGTTATTGTTGCTCTCGGGGTCATCTGGACCGGTGCCTCATGGTACACCGGCAAACAGCTTGAAGGCCGGATGGCCGACATGATAGCCACCGCCAACCGCCAGCTACAACAAACCGCGCCGGATGCGGGCCTGGCACTGAGCTATACCCACTACCAGCGCGGCGTGTTTACCAGCCAGATGCAACTGGTGATCGGCCCGGACAGCAAAGCCACCGGGTGGCTAAAAGCGGGCCAGCAAGTGGTGCTGGACGAAACCCTCAGCCACGGCCCCTTCCCGCTGGCGCAGTTGAAGCACCTGAGTCTGATTCCGTCAATGGCCTCGGTGCGCACTACTCTTGTGAACAACGACACCACCCGCCATCTGTTTGAGATGACGAAAGACAAGTCGTTTATTGATGCCCAAACCCGCATCAGTTACAGCGGGGCCACCGCTTCGGACATTCAGTTGCTGCCGCTGGATTACCAAAAAGATCAGGACAAAATCAGCTTTAGCGGTGCCAACATCAGCGCCGACGTGGATAACGACGGTAATGGTGTCGCCATCACCGGTAAGGCAGACAGCGCGGTGATTGCCACCCTCAATGATTACGGCCAGCACGTCCAGCTGACCATTAACGGCCTGAATACTGACGGTAACAGCAAACTGGCCGACTTCGGCGAGCGTACCGGCACCCAGAAGCTGACCATCACGAAAGCGGCGATTGCCATTGAAGGTAAAGAGATGGCGGTGCTGGAAGGCTTTAACCTCAACGGCCAGTCCGCGGTGGCAAAAGACGGCAAACACCTGGATGCCAGCTTTGACTATGCGCTGGATGCCCTGAAAGTGCAGAACCAGAACATGGGGAGCGGTAAACTGGCGCTGAAATTCGCCAATGTCGACGGTGAAGCACTCCACGCCTTCAGTCAGAAATACAATACCGAAACCCGGGCCTTGCTGGACAGCACCGATAACCAGGAAGAATACACCGCCAGCGTGCTTGATATTTTCTTCGCCAATTTGCCACTCCTGCTGAAAGGCGAGCCAGTCGTTACCATCGCCCCGCTGAGCTGGAAAAATGACAAAGGCGAAAGCACCCTGAACCTGTCGGTCCTGATGAAAGATCCCCAGGCCAGCGGCCAGGCCACCAGCGACGATCAACTGATCGGCAACAGCATTAAATCCGTGGACGGCAAACTGGTTATCCCCATGGACATGGCCACCGCCCTGATGACCCAGGTCGCAAAACTGGAAGGTTACCAGGAAAGTGACGCGGAAAAACTGGCGGATCAGCAGGTGAAAGGCGTTGCCGCCATGGGGCAGATGTTCCGCCTGACCACCACGGACAATAACAACATCACCAGTAGTCTGCAGTACAGCGATGGCCAGGTCACCCTGAATGGCCAGAAAATGTCACTGGTGGACTTCCTCGGTATGTTTGGTATTGCGGCACCGGAACCTGGCGCCGTACCGCCACCGGCCCCGGTACAGCCCTGATCCCTGCGCACCAACAGCCAGCATCCGCTGGCTGTTTTTTTACTACTCCATCCCCCCCGCCAGGGCCTTTCTGACCTCCTGACGGGCGGCGCTAAACTGCTGTTGATATTCAGCACTGGCCTGCAGCCGGGCAAACGCCCCCGCCGCAAGCACCCTCCCGGCGTCAACATCACTGGCCCAGTGCACACCGCAAATCAGGCGGCTGCGGCCAAACTCATAACCCCGTTGCATAAGCGCCGTGGCTTTTTCTGGCACCATTGCCGTCAGGGTCATCGCCCACAAAAAACCCGTCACCGCATGGCCTGAAGGGTAAGATCCGCCATCATTACTCAGGGCGCTGTGTTCCGTGGGGGTACAGCTTTCAATGTTGAGGGCGGCATAAGGACGGATGCGCTCAAACGCTTTCTTTGCCCCATTTGACGCATAGCCTGCATCACTCAAGAGCCGGGTAAGCAGCAGATGTAAATGGGGCGTTTTCTGCCGGGATATTGCGATACCCAATGGCGCAGAAAACGCGCTGCCAATAGCCCCAAAGGACAGTTTGGCATCCTCATAAGCCTGGGCGCCGCGCGGTGTCTCCCGGAATTTTTTAAGTGCCTGGAAGGTGGCCACATCCGATAACCAGGCAGCGCTATTTTCCTCAGGAGGCGGGGGCAAAATCTGGCTACCGTCAGGATAATCCGCTGGGCTCAAATAACCATTAATCCATCCGCGGATCCAGGGTGAAAAACCAATATCGGGATGGTTAATATCCCGGTAGTCCGTGCGCCAGGTTTCACTGGGGTTATTATTCGGCGCAATGTTTACCTCCGCGGCAGTGGCGTGGGGTATCACCACCCAACAGCCCGTCCCCAGCAACAGGGCGTATAGTTTAGCTAATATAGACACAGGTATATCTCCTGAGCGTAATCGTTAATTAACCCGGGACAAACAATCCCAGCAACCAAAGCAGATTCAATAAGATGCCGGTGATAATGACCGCCACCACAGGGGCGGCAATTTTGAGTACCGGCCTGCCAATGGCTTCATTAAGGAAATACAAGGCTGTCGCAACAGTAAAACCGGTATAACCCGCCATTTTTATGGCGGCAAAAATTGCCCCGATTAATAGTGCAAACTCCATCAGCATGTTCATGGCGTTACGGATATTATCGGAAGCATCACGCACCGAGGGATAGCGGCCCAGCCACTTACCGATATAACGCAGTAAGACAACTTCAAGGGCGATAACGAGGGCCCCCAACGGGGCGGCAATCCAGACAGAGGGGGAAAGATAACCCACCACGAAGACAAACGTGAACCCGGCCACGGCATATACGCCGGTAGCCAGTGCAGTCGTGGCTATCAGCGGAATAAACCCCAGCCCGCGCATAAACTCAGCCAGTGCAGCCTGGTGTACCAAAGCGGTTGATTCAGCCGGATCGACTCCCGGGGCATAGGCTTTCGCCAGGGTATAGATAGACACTTCCGTTCCGCCAAAGATACGCAAACTGGCCACGGCGGCAATCAGTGCCCCAACGATCATAATCCAGGGTAACTGCGTAATGATCCGTTGAGAACGCTCTTCAAATACTGAATACGCGCCGCCACCCAGGAGATCGCCTGTGCAGCGCTTGCGATCCCGCCAGATTGCGGTTCCCAGTAACATGACCATTCCGGCAAAAATTTCGATGGACTCAGGAAATAAATGCGGGAAAAAGCGCACGACCAGGATCCGCGACAAGAGCACGACCACGCACCCCAGCAGCCCAAGGCGTAGCCCGAACTGATAAAACAACGCCACCAGTGGAAACAGCGCAAACGCCGACACCACCGGGCTACTTAACTCACCCAGCGCACCGATAATATCCACCGGCAGTGAGGTTAATATCTGATTTATCGGCTCCAGGCTGGTAAAAACCAATACGCCCCACATCATCCCCAACAAGAATGCCAGCCACGGACTAAAGGCCATTACGCCGATAATATCGGTGGGCAGGAATAGCAGCCAACTGTTCAGCAGGCCAGTGGACAGCGTGAATGAGATCCCCACCGACGCCACAAAACCAATACTCAATCCAAATGCGATACTGCCGGCCTCCCGGCGGCTCATATGCCCTTCCACCAGTTGCGGTAAAATAGGCCGAATACCGTCATGGAACACCGCAGCAGAGCGATGAGACAATAATGCCGTCATCCCCGTCAGTAGTGACACCAGAATAATGGGCAAATAGCTATCCATAATGCCCCCTAGTCCAGTTCAGCAACCAGCAGTGGGATGGCGTGTTCCACATGCTCAACGGAAAGCCCGAAAGCGACTTTGCCTTCCGCCACCCAGCGGGATATTTGGTCAGCTTTCGCCTGTACACCCGGGCGGGCAATGGTACAACTGCGGGTAAAACCGATAATAGCTATCGCCATTGACAGTGCGGCGCCCGCACCGGTATTACACGCGCCAATATAATAATCCAGCTGATTGTTTTTCACCCCGGTGGCCGCGTCTATATCACTCATAATATATAATTCAAATTTCCCGGGGGCCTGTTTCTCAATCATGTCGCGGATACTTTCCCGCTGTAATCCAGCGATACCAATTTTTTTCATCATATGTCCTCGTTATTTTTATTATTTAAAGAAAGTTGCCGGGTTATCGCGCAACATCAGGTCAATCTCATATTGACTAATTCCGGCCGCACGCAACTGAGGAATAAAGCTATCCATCAGATAGCTAAACCCTGGGCCACCATTTTTTTGCAGATGAGATTTGCGGGTAATATCCATTGACAACATAACCCGGTTTAATAAACCGCGCTGCGAGAGCGCCTGCAGCATTGCGACCCGCTGTTCATCCGGAAAGTAGCTATTTTTCCCGATAGTATCAAACTGCACCCAGGCACCACCGTCGATTAACCGTAACACGGTGTCGAGGTTCTCGCGCAAGTCACAGTGCCCTATCACTATGGACTGTGCCGGCACTCCCCAGGAAGTCAGCAAGGCCAACTGTTCCAGCCCCATTGTGCTGAAGCCCGTGTGGGTCGATATAGGGCGACCCGTCTGGTGCCAGGCCAGCGCAGCAGCGTGAAACATTTTGGCTTCATCCGGGGTGATCTGCCCTTCACTGCTGCCAATTTCTGCAATAACACTCGCCCGGATCCCGCTATTGCCGATACCATGCTCTATTTCATGGATCATTTCTGCCGCCAGGGCCTGTACATCTGATTGAGCAACGTGGGGTGGATAGAAAGCCTGTTGATAATATCCCGTGGATAATAAAACATTAATACCGGTATCGGCCATTAGCCTGGCAATAAAATCGACATTACGGCCCATATAACGATTAGTAACTTCAATAATATTACGTACCCCGCGCGCAATAAGCTGGCGCATTTCATCACGAATTAAAATATACTCATCAAAGCAGCAATCAGGGTTATTTTTAAAAGCAGAAAGATCGATGTAAAGGTGTTCATGGGCATAGGTATACCCCGACGGATCAATAGTCGGTAAGAGTGTCATACTCATTCTCCTGTTATTTTCTGACTAATAGCGGCTTTGTTGAATAAATCAGATTTCGGGTAAGTCTCCCCCGTAGCGGGTTGTGTTTTCAGGCAATACGCGGCTTTGTTGAATAAATCAGATTTCGGGTAAGTCTCCCCCGTAGCGGGTTGTGTTTTCAGGCAATACGCACACTTTCAGGCATACCTGCTTTCG
>NZ_WBXP01000070.1 GCF_016415625.1 Shimwellia pseudoproteus | reverse complement strand
GACGAAAGCAGGTATGCCTGAAAGTGTGCGTATTGCCTGAAAACACAACCCGCTACGGGGGAGACTTACCCGAAATCTGATTTATTCAACAAAGCCGCGCCAGCGCTGGCGGCAAACCTGATGCAAATCGCCCGGGCGACAGAAACAAACCATGCCGTAAATCGCTATCTTTCCCTGGTTAACCCGGGCAGCGGCGGCGACTAACCGGTATTTTTTGCTGAGATTAATCGACCGGCAGAATATAACGATTAATTTTCTTATTTATGATTAAACGACGTATACGAACGGCAATTTTATTGATTGTTGCTGTTACTGGAACAGTATTAATTCTTACTCCTGAGTTTATTCTCACGCTTCCGCTGGAATATTAATGCCAGCGTGAGTATCCCCCTCTACTCTGGAGTCGTTGCTATGGACAACAACAAAACAACATTATCAAGCGTAATAAAAAATATTATTTTATCCCGCCGGATTATCGCTATGGGTTTACTCCCTGTCGGTTTTATTACGCTAATCCCTCTTTCCAGCGCCAGTTCGGTAACGCCGGAGGCGCAGACCATAGAATACTGGAGAACACCTGAATTTATGTCCCAATGGGGGCTAGAATCTATTGGTGCAGAATATGCTTACGCCAGGGGATATTCAGGGAAAGATATTGCCATTGGTATTCTCGATGAAGCGTTATTCGAACATCCTGAATTTAAAGATAAACTAACGATTATCTCGCCAGATGATCCGCTGAATGCCGCGGTGCTTGACGATGGCTCACTTGAGTTGGGCCTTCACGGGGTGCACGTGGCCGGGATTGCCGCCGCCCGGCGCGATGGGGTGGGGATGCACGGTGTAGCTTATGATGCGGATATTATTGCGGCAAAATATCTGCAAAATGAGGTTGATCATGCCGAAGCGATGATCCAGAGCAATGCGCGGATTATTAATAATAGCTGGGGGTATGAATATACTATCAATCACGATCAAGATGAGGAGCCAATCGTTCTTCCTGATGGCACTTATTATTATGAACAGGCAACCTTACAAACCAATATTGATTATTACGCTCCGCTTATTGATCAAATAAATACATTAACTGGAAAACCAGTCTCCGGTGAGGAGGGGGATTTAAATGCTGAGATTGGTATGCTGCGTGCGGCCCGGAATAATAAGCTGATTGTGATTTCTGCCGGGAACGGTAATAACTATAATGTGCCTATTGGTGTACCGGCATTGCCTTATTTTTCACCGGATGTTTTCTCGCATTTTTTAGCGGTGACTAATCTCGATACTCAAGATGATCTCCACGTGAGTTCAACGTCCTGCGGCTTCACTGCCAGTTATTGTGTTTCGGCACCGGGTGCCGATATTTTCAGTGCTGCCGGGCATCTGGTCTCAACCACCGGCGGTGAGGTTAATCTGGCGGCGCTGCAAAAAGGGGAATTGGGTATTCAACTGGGATATGAACATATGACCGGTACCTCAATGGCGGCGCCGATGGTGAGTGGTGCCGCCGCCGTATTAATGCAGCGTTTCCCTTATATGACCACGGCCCAGATTGCTGATGTGCTGAAGACCACGGCGGTGGATCTGGGGGCGCCGGGGCTGGATGCGCGCTTTGGCTGGGGGAAAATCAGCCTGCGTAACGCCATTGATGGCCCGGGGATGTTTGTTACCCGGCAGGATATTCCCGGGGAGTTCTATATTGACGGGACATACAGTGATACGCAATTTACCGCTAATCTACCGGGGATCGGGGCGGTGCTGGATGCCGGCACCCCACTGGAACGCGTTTGCGGCACCCGCGAGTGTGCCTGGGATCGCTGGGATAATGACATCAGCGGTCACGGTGGGTTAACTAAAATCGGCAGCGGCACCCTGGTGCTGAACGGCAACAACAGTTACCGCGGGCCAACCCTGGTGAACGAGGGGAAACTGGTGGTTGAGAACGTGGTGGCGTCCGATGTCACCGTGCAGCAACGCGGTACCCTGAGCGGCGGCGGGCAACTTGGCTCGCTGCATGTCGGGGCCGGGGGCACGGTGGCGCCGGGTAACGGCATTGGTACCCTTACTGTGCAGCGCAATGTGCAGTTTGATCCCGGCTCCCTGTACCGGGTGGAGGTAACCCGCAACGGGGAGCATGACCAGATCCACAGCACCGGTAGCGCTATTCTGAACGGTGGTGATGTGGCGGTATCGCTGGTCAATGATGCCAATTTACTTTCTCATGGTGACGTGTTGAGCATGGCGGGCCGCACGTTCCGGATCCTGACCGCCGCTAATGGGGTTACGGGATCGTTTAGCGCGGTGGCCCCGGACTATCTGTTTATCGGCGCCCAGTTGAACGTTCAGCCGGATGCCCTGCAACTGGCGGTGGGCCGTAACCATACCGCGTTTGCCAGCGTGGCGCAGACAGCCAACCAGCGCGCGGTGGCCCGGGCGGCGGATCAGCTGGCCCCGGGTAATCCAGTGTATGAAAGTATCCTGGCCAGCTACACCGCCAGCGATGCGCGCCAGGCCTTTAGCCAGCTGGCGGGGCAAATCCACGGCGATATTGCGTCTGTATTGCTGAATAACAGCCGTTATCTGCGCGATGCCCTGAACGGGCGCTTACGCCAGGCACAGACTGCCGCCCCGGGTACGGGGATTAAGACCAGCGGTAATGGTGTCTGGGGGCAGATGGTGGGTGCCTGGCAACAGGCCCAGGGCAGCGCCGGTATTATGGGCTACAGCGCCGCGACCCACGGGATATTGCTCGGCGGTGATAGCCAGTCTGCTGACGGTACGCTGACCGCCGGGGTGGCGGCCGGGGTTACCCGGACATCGCTGCATGGCGGCAACCGATCAACGGCCCACAGCGATAACTACCATCTGGCGCTGTATGCCGGGAAAACCGCCGGCCCCGTTGCCCTGCGTAGCGGGGTAGCCAACAGCTGGCACCGCCTTGATACTGCGCGCAACGTGCGTTATGGCAGCCAGGCAGACAGCGCGTCTGCACGGTATAATGGCGCCACGTTCCAGTGGTTTGGCGAGGCGGGTTATAGCGTCAATAGTGCGGTGGTTGATCTTGAGCCCTTTGCCCGTCTGGCTTATGCCAGGACCCAGCAGGGTAAATTTAGCGAGCGGGGCGGGGCGGCGGCATTACAGGGCCCGGGGGAGAGTATTCACTCGACGTTATCCACCCTGGGATTACGCGCCGGTAAACAGTGGCAGCTGGATAACGGTGTCGGGGTATCGCTGTATGGGGAAGCAGGCTGGCAGCACCAGTACAATGATCCCCGGCGTGGAAGCACCCTTGCGTTTGGTGGCGGCAACCCGTCGTTTTACACCCGCACAGTTGCCGCCCCCCGGGACAGCGCGGTCGTCAAGCTCACGGCCGATATCGCCCTGAGCCAGCGCACCTCGCTGTCGTTTAGCTACAGCGGGCTGCTTTCTGGTCCTCAGCAGGACAACGGCATCCAGGCCGGAATAAAAGTGCAATTCTGATGTCAACGCGCCCCGGCTGCCGGGGCGCGTTATCAGGTATCAGATATCGCGAATACGGGCCATGCAATACACCGTGACCGCAATCATCCCCAGCGCGATATAAAACGCCGCGTGATAACTCCAAATCTCCGCAGAAACCCCCGCCAGGGAACCGGCAATGATCCAGCCCACCCGGGTGGTATTGGTATACAGCGTGGTGGCAGATCCCGCCTGGCCCGGCATCAGATCCTGAAAATAGAGCATCCCGATCCCGGCGAGGATGCCGATAAAGATAGCGTTCAGCAGCTGTAGTCCGAGCAGTACTATTTCATTTTGCAGGGTCAACATACCGAGGTAAAACAGCAGCCCGGCGGCGGTGGCGACCCGCAGCAGAAAGCGTTTCCCGAACCGTTTAGCATAATACCCGGCAATCAGCATGGTCGGGATCTCCAGCCCGGCTGCGGTACCCATCATTACCCCGGCCAGCTTCTCCGGTAAATGCAGCTCGTTAATAATGTAGAGCGGCATATTGATGATATACAGGCTGTTACATCCCCACATCATGGTACAGGCCACAAACAGCAGCAGGGCATCCCGGCGGTGACGGGCCGGGGCCTGGGGGCGTGATGCTGTCGCCTGAGGGGCTTTCGGCATTGAAGGCAGTAACCACCAGACGATGGCGGCACACACCACAAAGGCCAGCCCGGCGCAGAGGTACATCACTTCAAAGCCAAATCCCAGCGCCAGCGCATAGGCCAGTGGCGGGCCAACAACCCAGGCCAGCGATACCTGCGCGCGTAAAATAGAGCTGAACATCACCGCTTCACGGCCGGTTTTATCCGCATGCTCCCGGGCGAGGGCAAACATTTGCGGGTTCGCCGTAGAGCCAAAGCTACTTAAGAAGACGCCGACAAACAGCAATATAAAATAGTTACGATTCCAGGCAAACAGCAGGCAGGCCAGCATCCCCAGCAGGCAACAGCCGAGAATCAAACTCTTGCGATCGCCTTTGCGATCAGATCGCCCAGCGAGAAACTGGCTCACCAGGATGCCGATCACCGCACTGCCGGTAAAAAATAACCCGACCATTGCCGGGCGGGCGTGGACTTCGTCGGTCAGAAACAGGCTCAGGGTCGGGGTTTGCAGTGCAGATGCGATACCGGTCAGGAAAGCGACAATTAAGAACGAGGCCGCGGTCAGATCCCGTCCTGGGATATGCGGCGTAATAGATTCACTGTGCATGGATATCTTGTCTGGTATGAGGAAGGCCCGAATTGTACCGATACCGTCAGCAAAAACCAGCGGTCGGCATCAAATATCCAATAAAAATAAAACATCATTTTAAATTTGATGCACCAGCTGAAGGCTAGCTGAAATGTCCTGTCATCGTTGCTACTGGCGTCAGCACGGTGGCTGAAATTTGTGCGGCAACTCTAATTTTCGTACTTCAGTTTACGACAATGCTTGCGACTTGTTATGGGAATGTACAGACTATTTGAAACGTTTCAGCGTTATCTTGTTTCCACTCCACTGACAGGGTAGCGCCTTTTTAAAGAATAAAGCTGAAACGATTCAATCAGCCAGGAGAAACCGATTATGTTCCAGTTGTCTGAGCAGGATATCCACCCCGCTGCCCAGGCCGCAACTAAAGAGGCGGCAATACGTCTGGTGGCTGACGCGCTGGTTAAGGCTGGCAACGTGGCCCCGGGTTATGTGGATGGCATGCTGGCGCGTGAGCAGCAAACCTCAACCTATCTGGGGAATGGCATCGCCATCCCGCACGGCACCACGGATACCCGTGACAAGGTGCTAAAAACCGGTGTGCAGGTCTTTCAGTTCCCGGACGGGATCAACTGGGGGGAAGGGCAGACGGCGTATGTGGCCATCGGTATCGCCGCCAGTTCTGACGAGCATCTCGGCCTGTTGCGCCAGCTTACCCATGTATTGAGCGATGACGCGGTTGCTGAACAGCTCAGGACCGCCACCACGGCAGACGCGCTGCGCGCCCTGCTGATGGGGGAAAACCAGCGTAGTGAGCTGCTGTTTGATAACCGCCTGCTGGCGCTGGATGTGGCGGCCAGCGATATGGTGACCCTGCAGGCCCTGAACGCCGGGCGTTTGAAAGCGGCGGGCGCCGTGGATGACACCTTTGTTGCCCGGGTGATTACCGGAAGCCCGCTGTGCCTTGGCCAGGGGATCTGGCTGAACGACAGCACCGAGGGCAATCTGGCCAGCGCCGTGGCCATTAGCCGCCCGGCAGCGCCTTTCCTGATTGACG
Source organism: Shimwellia pseudoproteus (assembly GCF_016415625.1). Classification (GTDB taxonomy): domain Bacteria; phylum Pseudomonadota; class Gammaproteobacteria; order Enterobacterales; family Enterobacteriaceae; genus Shimwellia; species Shimwellia pseudoproteus. The sequence goes on along the minus strand of NZ_WBXP01000070.1, from coordinate 5,753 downwards.
ATCAGCCGGTGGCATTGCTGATGACGGTCGCCGTGGCGGACGAACAACCTTTACAGGTATTGAACCGCCTGAGCGATCTGATCACCGGCCAGCAGGTGGATACCCTGCTACAGGCTGATGCCCCGGCGCTGATTGGTCTGCTGACCACCGGTGAAGCCCCCCGGCAGGACAGTCTACAAAGCGCGGAATTTGTGGTCCGCAACGAACATGGGCTCCATGCCCGTCCCGGTACTGTACTGGTGAATACCATTAAAAAGTTCACCAGTGAGATAACCGTGACAAATCTGGACGGAACAGGCAAACCGGCCAATGGCCGGAGCCTGATGAAAGTTGTCGCCCTCGGGGTAAAAAAAGGCCATCGCCTGCGTTTTACTGCCCAGGGTGATGATGCTGTACAGGCGCTGAACGCGATTGGTGATGCGATCGATGCCGGGTTAGGAGAAGCATAAATGAGCAGACGCGTTGCCACTATTACATTGAACCCGGCCTATGACCTGGTCGGTTACTGTGACCAGATTGAGCGTGGGGAAGTTAATCGGGTGAAAACCACCGGCCTGCACGCCGCCGGTAAAGGGATCAATGTCGCGAAGGTTCTCAAAGATCTCGGGATTGATGTCACCGTGGGCGGTTTCCTCGGAAAAGATAACCAGGACGGCTTTCAGCAGTTGTTCAGCGAACTGGGGATTGCTAACCGTTTTCAGGTGGTCCAGGGTCGTACCCGTATCAATGTGAAACTCACCGAACAGGACGGCGAAGTCACGGATCTTAACTTTTCCGGTTTTGACGTCACCCCCGCTGACTGGGAACGTTTTGTTAACGATTCCCTCTCCTGGCTGGGCCAGTTCGATATGGTCTGCGTCAGCGGCAGCCTGCCTGCCGGTGTCAGCCCCCAGGCGTTTACCGACTGGATGACCCGCCTGCGCAGCCAGTGCCCGTGCATTATTTTCGACAGCAGCCGGGAAGCCCTGGAAGCCGGGCTGAAAGCCGCGCCCTGGCTGGTAAAACCCAACCGTCGCGAACTGGAAATCTGGGCAGGCCGCAAGTTGCCGACCCTGGAAGATGTGATTGACGCCGCCCACAGCTTGCGGGAGCAGGGGATAGCCCATGTGGTTATCTCCCTCGGGGCGGAAGGGGCCCTGTGGGTCAATGCCTCGGGCGAGTGGATTGCTAAACCGCCAGCCTGCCAGGTGGTGAGCACCGTGGGTGCCGGTGATTCAATGGTGGGGGGCCTGATTTATGGCCTGCTGATGCGTGAATCCAGCGAGCATACGCTGCGCCTGGCGACCGCGGTGGCGGCAATGGCCGTGAGCCAGAGTAATGTTGGCATCACCGATCGTACGCAACTGGCGGCCATGATGGCCCGTGTCGAACTGAAACCGTTTCATTAACAGCGGGGACGATGCATGAAAACGCTGCTTCTTATCGATCAACACCAGGGACAGGCCCGGGCCTGGCTGGCGAAAAATGTGCTGACCACCGCGGCGGCGGCGGCAGATCTGGTTATCACCGACCAGGCCGAACAGGCTGAACTGGTGATCGTGGCGGGGGAGACCCCCCCGAATACCTCCGGGTTACAGGGGAAACGGGTCTACGTCGGGGCGCTGGAGCAGGCGGTTCAGCATCCGGCGGCGTTTTTGGCTGCCGCCAAAGCGCAAGCCCGGCCCTGGACTGCGCCAGCGACACCGGCCCCCCAGGCGACTGCGGCCCAGAAGCGTATTGTGGCGGTCACGGCCTGCCCGACCGGGGTAGCCCATACTTTTATGGCGGCGGAGGCCATCGAAACCGAAGCCAAAAAGCGCGGCTGGTGGGTGAAGGTCGAGACCCGGGGATCGGTCGGTGCCGGTAACCCTATCACCCCGGAAGAGATTGCTGACGCGGATCTGGTGCTGGTAGCGGCGGATATCGAAGTCGACCTGGCGAAGTTTGCCGGCAAACCGATGTACCGCACCTCAACAGGCCTGGCGCTGAAGAAAACGGCCCAGGAGTTCGATAAGGCGCTGGTTGAGGCAACCCCCTTTACGCCCGCCAGACAGGGGCAGCCAGGTGAGACGGCGGCGGGTAAAAAAGAGCACGCCGGCGGCGGGGCATATCGCCATCTGCTTACCGGGGTCTCTTATATGCTGCCGATGGTGGTGGCCGGTGGCTTGTGTATCGCGCTGTCTTTTGTTTTCGGGATCAAAGCCTTTGAGCAGCCGGGAACCCTGGCGGCGGCGCTGATGCAAATTGGCGGTGGTTCGGCCTTTGCGCTGATGGTACCGGTGCTGGCCGGGTATATTGCGTTCTCGATTGCTGACCGGCCGGGGCTGACGCCGGGTCTGATTGGCGGCATGTTGGCGGTGAGTACCGGGTCCGGGTTTATTGGCGGCATTATCGCCGGTTTCCTGGCGGGGTATGTGGCGAAGGCGATCAGTGGTAAGCTGAAGCTACCGGCCAGTATGGAAGCCCTGAAACCGATCCTGATTATCCCGCTGGTATCCAGCCTGATAGTGGGCCTGGGGATGATTTACGTGATAGGTACCCCGGTGGCGAAAATCCTCACCGGCCTGACCCACTGGCTGCAAACCATGGGCACGGCAAATGCGGTACTGCTGGGGGCTATCCTCGGCGGCATGATGTGTACCGATATGGGCGGGCCGGTGAATAAAGCGGCCTATGCGTTTGGGGTCGGCCTGCTGAGCACCCAGACGTACGCCCCGATGGCAGCGATTATGGCTGCCGGTATGGTGCCGCCGCTGGCGCTGGGGCTGGCAACGCTGTTTGCGCCGCGTAAGTTTGATAAACCCCAGCGGGAAGGGGGCAAAGCGGCGCTGGTGCTGGGGCTGTGCTTTATTACCGAAGGGGCTATTCCGTTTGCCGCCCGGGACCCGATGCGGGTACTGCCGTGCTGCATTATTGGCGGGGCGGTGACCGGGGCAATCTCCATGGCGGTTGGCGCGAAGTTGATGGCGCCTCACGGTGGCCTGTTTGTGCTGCTGATCCCCGGGGCTATCACGCCGGTGCTGGGGTATCTGTTGGCGATTGTCGCCGGGACCCTGCTGGCGGCGGTAAGTTATGCGCTGATTAAGCGCCCGGAAACGGCGCTGGCGGAGAACGCGGCCTGAGGTAAACTGGCAGGTCGTCATCATAACAACGGGGGAGCTGATGCTCCCCCGTTGTTATCTGGTGCATTGCTGTCTGGCGCGTTGTGGTTCAGGCCGCCACGTTATCGGTCTGCTGAGCCTTTAGCCAGGCTATCTCTTCTGCCCAGATATCCGGGTTGGTGGTTTCGAGGATTAGCGGGATATTATCAAACCGCGCATCGCGCATGATCCAGCTGAACGCCTGATGGCCAATATTGCCCATGCCGAGGCTGTTATGGCGGTCTACCCGGCTACCAAACTCACTTTTGGCATCATTCAGATGCATACCGCGTAAATAGCCGAAACCCACCGTGCGTTCAAAATCCGCGAAGGTTTTCTCGCAGGCGTCCGGGGTGCGTAAATCGTAACCGGCGGCAAAGGCATGGCAGGTGTCAATGCAGACCCCCACCCGGGATTTATCTTCCACGCCGTCAATAATAGCCGCCAGGTGTTCAAAGCGGAACCCGAGGTTGCTGCCCTGACCGGCGGTATTCTCGATAACCGCGGTGACACCGACGGTTTCGCTGAGCGCAATATTGATAGATTCAGCAATCCGCGCCAGGCAGGCGTCTTCGTCAATTTGCAGCAGGTGGCTACCGGGGTGGAAGTTAAGCAATGTCAGCCCCAGTTGTTCACAGCGCTGGAGTTCGTCAATGAACGCCTCCCGGGATTTCTCCAGGGCGTCTTCTACTGGATGGCCGAGGTTTATCAGATAACTGTCGTGGGGAAGGATTTGTCCGGGCTGATAACCGTATTGCTCGCAGGCACTGCGGAACGCATCGATGGTTTCGCTACTGAGTGGGGCAGCGCGCCACTGGCGCTGGTTTTTGGTAAATAGCGCGAACGCGGTGGCGTCCAGTTCGTGGGCGCGAAGGGCGGCATTTTCTACCCCGCCAGCGGCGCTCACATGCGCTCCAACATATTTCATCAGATTCTCCTGTCAAACCCGCGCTGGGGAAAGTCTCCATGATAGCGGGTTTGACAGGATTTTTCTGGTTACTGATTAGCCCATGATGACGTGAACGGCGAGGTTAATCCCGGCACCGCCAACAATCAGCCAGATAAACAGCACCAGAGCCATCAGCAGCGGGCGTACCCCGGCTTTTTTCAGGGCGCTGATGTGGGTGGTGATCCCCAGTGCGGCCATGGCCATGGCCAGGCACAGTGTATCAATGGTCACCAGGGTGTTAACCACCGGGGTCGGCAGCAGGTGGAAAGAGTTAAACACCGCCACCAGGATAAACAGGATGGCGAACCACGGAATGGTGATTTTGCTTTTTTCACCGCTGCCCTGAGGCGCCAGACGTTTTACCCGGGCGGCCATATACAGCAGGAACGGCGCCAGCATCATAACGCGCAGCATTTTAGCTATCACCGCGGCACTTTCGGTTTCCGGGCTGATGGCGTGGCCGGCGGCAACCACCTGGGCAACTTCATGCATGGTCGAGCCGGTATAAATCCCGAAGGTTTCCGGAGTGAACCAGTGGCTTACCAGCGGATAGAGCATCGGGTAGATAAAAATCGCCATGGTACCGAAGATAACCACGGTGGCGACCGCTACCGTCACTTTGCTGGACTGGGCTTTTACCACCGGTTCGGTGGCCAGTACCGCCGCGGCCCCGCAAATACTGCTACCGGCGCCAATCAGCCAGGTAGTTTCCTGATCCAGCCCGAACACTTTGCGGCCCAGCCAGCAGGCGATGGCAAAGGTGCTGCACAGGGTGATGGCATCAATTAAGATACCCGCCGCCCCGACATCGGCGATTTGGGCGAAGGTGAGACGAAAACCGTATAAAATGATCCCCAGACGCAGCAAATATTGTTTGGCGAAGATGACGCCGCCGTCGCAGACGCGGCTGAGTTTAGGGTAAAGCGTATTCCCCACCACCATCCCAAACAGGATAGCCAGGGTCAGTGCGCTGAACCCTGCACCGGCAATGGCGGGCACAGAGCCCACTTTAATGGCGATGCCAGTAATAATCGCGGTCAGTATCAGGCCGGGAATAAAGTGCCAGAGTGTGTGGCGTGATGGTGTGTCGAGTGAAGTGGCAGTCATAAATCCCCCTAATCTTGTTGGCTAAAGGATAGGGCTGCGTGGCATAAAATAAAAGTTGATTATATATTTATAATTAATCTGAATAAGTGGTAAAGCACGGTATACGGGAAAAACGGATTCGTTATGCACATCACATTGCGCCAGTTGGAAGTATTTACCGAAGTATTAAAGAGTGGTTCTACCACCCTGGCCTCGCAAATGTTGTCGTTATCTCAGTCTGCGGTAAGCGCGGCGCTCTCTGATCTGGAAGGCCAGCTCGGGGTGCAGTTATTTGATAGGGTAGGGAAGCGGCTGGTGGTGAATGAGCATGGCCGCTTGTTATACCCCAGAGCGGTGGCGCTGCTGGAGCAGGGCAGTGAAATAGAACATATGTTCCAGGAGGATAATGGCGCGATTCGGGTTTATGCCAGTAGCACCATCGGCAACTATATTCTCCCTGAGGTGATTGCCCGCTATCGCCGGGATTTCCCCGGCCTGCCGCTAGGGAAGGTGCGAATAAGCAGGTCATTTCTTCCCAAGCTGACTCGCTGATTAAAATTTCGCGGATCTGGGCCGATTTTTTTCCCGCAAACACATCG
>NZ_WBXP01000007.1 GCF_016415625.1 Shimwellia pseudoproteus | reverse complement strand
TATCGGCGAAGGTGAGTTGATGGCTCATGATGTCCCTCTGGGATGCGCTCCGGATGAATATGATGATCTCATATCAGGAACTTGTTCGCACCTTCCTTAGAAAAAGCGCAAAAAGAAGGGCGGCACAAGGCCGCCCGCTCTTAGAATGTCGCCGCGGATGCGGCAATGGCTTACTCCCCCTCGCCGGGGAACAGGAAAGGATTGATGGAACTGCGGGCAAAGCCCTCTTGCTCCATGCGGGCATCCAGCACCAGGCTGGCCAGATCGTCCGCCACCGCTTCGACACCCGGATCTTTCTCCTGATAGAGAATTTTCAGGTAGGTGCCGCAGTCGCCGCAGCTCTCTGCTTTGACGGCGGACTGCTCGCTGTCCAGTGACCAGTAGTGCAGATCCCGGGTTTGCTCGCAGTTACTGCATTTCACCCGCACCATATGCCATTCGGTTTCGCACAGGTTGCAGTGCAAATAGCGCAGCCCCTGGCTGGTGCCGATTTGCACGATGCTGGAGACCGGCATACTGCCGCATACCGGGCAGAACTGGCGGTGTTCGCCGTATTCGGCCCGGGCTTTTCCCGGGATAAGGCTGGCCATCTGTGCCCAGTACAGGGACAGGGCCGCCCAGATAAACGGGGCTTTGTCGCTGCTCACCTTACCGAACGCAGAAGCAAACAGCGCGCTGGCCATCTCTTCCAGCTCCTGGGCGGAGGCTTTTTCGAGGTTTTCGATAACCGTCAGCGCCTGGCCGCTCATTTCCGGTTTCAGCTCGGCAATCAGCGAATGCAGCAGCTTATGCCAGTGGGTATCCCGGGGCAGGGTATGAATGTCCAGCGGCGGTTTATCCCCGGCGGCGGCCTCGGCAATTCGCGCCGTGAGGTCAATTTTCAGCGGGTGATCGTAAAGTACCACTTCCTGGGCATGGGCAATCAGCGCGGCAAAGCGCAGATAATCCCCCAGCGGGTTGCTGGCGGCCAGCTCACGCAGGCGCTCAGCCCGGCGGTGGTAAAGGTGTTTCAGTCCGGGGAATAACAACGGCGGAATCATCTCCGCCGTGCGTTTGTCGCTCTTCTCCAACTGATCTTGCGGGATAATGCGAATACTCATTCAGATGACTTTTCCTGTTTCTGGCGGACTTCCCGGTACCAGCGCGGGTGGTGCTTTTTGGCCCACGCCGTCGGTACCCAGCCTTCCACCATCGCGGTAATGGTGCCTTTAACCCAAAGGGCGGCGTAAATATGCACCATGATAACCACAATCAGCGCCACTGCGGCAAATGAATGCAGCATCAGTGCGAATCGGATCACCGGGATTGAGAAAGCAGGGGCAAAGTAGGGGCGCCAGATAATCACGCCGCTAACCAGCAACAACACCAGCAAGATTATCGCTGCCCAGAAGACACACTTCTGGCCAAAGTTATACCTGCCGGTATCACCCACTTCCTCGTTAACGATGATCTTACTAATATTCTTCGCCCAAAAGATATCATCCCTGGTGATTAGGTTATGGTGCCAGTAGCGGAAGAACATGATGATAAAAGAGGCAAACATCACCACCCCGGCAAAGGGGTGCAGGATGCGCGCCAGTTGCGGGGTGCCGAAAATTTGCATTAGCCAGTTAAAGGACGGGAAGAAAAACCCCAGCCCGCTTACCGCCGCCAGGATAAAGCAGAAGGCGGTGATCCAGTGGTTGATGCGTTCCGGCGCCGTATAGCGCACGATGGTGTCACGTTTTCTCATTTGCGCACCTCGTCTTTTTCTTCATGGAGGTTGTCTTCTTCTTCGTCTGCGCGGTTCGGGCCGACACCTACATAGTGGAAGACACTGGCGGCGAAGGTTGCCGCAAACCCAATGGCGGCCAGCGGTTTCCATACCCCCTTCCAGAACTTCACGGTGGCGCTGATTTCCGGGTTCTCCGGCAGGCCGTGGTACAGGTTCGGCTTGTCCGCATGGTGCAGCACGTACATCACGTGGGTGCCGCCCACCCCCGCCGGATCGTACAGACCCGCGTTCTCATAACCCCGGGTTTTCAGCTCGCTAACCCGCTCCCCGGCCAGAGTTTTCATCGCCGCTTTGGTGCCAAAGTGGATGGCCCCGGTCGGGCAGGTTTTAACACAGGCCGGTTCCTGGCCGACGGTAACCCGGTCTACGCACAGGGTGCATTTGTAGACCCGGTTGTCCTCCGGGTTGAGGCGCGGGACGTCGAACGGGCAACCGGCGATGCAATAACCACAGCCGATGCACTGCTCAGACTGAAAATCGACGATGCCGTTGGCGTACTGAATGATGGCCCCTTCCGACGGGCACGCCTTCAGGCAGCCCGGGTCAGCGCAGTGCATACAGCCGTCTTTACGGATAAGCCATTCCAGCTTGTCGTTCTGTTCCACTTCTGAAAAGCGCATCACGGTCCATGACTTGGCGGTTAAGTCCGCCGGGTTGTCATACACCCCGACGTTGTTCCCCACGTCATCACGGATGTCGTTCCACTCCGAGCAGGCCACCTGACAGGCTTTACAGCCAATGCAGGTGGTCACGTCGATAAGTTTCGCCACCTCTTCCTGATGATCCCGCGCACGGGGCGCGGGCGTGAAGCCGTTAGTGGCGGAACGGCGGATAATATCCTGAGATTGATAAGCCATAATTCGCCTCCGTTACGCCTTTTCCACATTCACCAGGAACGCCTTAAACTCCGGCGTTTGGGTGTTCGCATCACCGACAAACGGTGTCAGGGTGTTGGCAATAAAGCCTTTTTTCGCCACCCCCTGGTAACCCCAGTGAATCGGAATACCGATGGTATCCACCTGCTGGCCGTGGACGTTCAGGGTACGAATACGCTTGGTCACCACCGCCTTAGCTTTAATATAGCCGCGGTTGGAGGAGACTTTTACCGTATCCCCGTGGGCTATCCCCAGCTTGCCTGCCAGTTTCTCGCCGATTTCCACAAACTGCTCTGGCTGGGCAATGGCGTTGAGCAACGCGTGCTTGGTCCAGTAGTGGAAGTGCTCGGTGAGACGATAGGTGGTGCCAACATACGGGAATTTATCCGCTTTCCCCATGGCCTCCAGGTCGTCTTTAAACACCCTGGCCGCCGGGTTAGAGACCACATTCGGGTGCAGCGGGTTCGTCCCCAGCGGTGTTTCAAACGGCTCGTAGTGTTCCGGGAACGGCCCTTCCGCCATCTTGTCGAGGGCGAACAGGCGGCCCATCCCTTCCGGCTGCATAATAAACGGCCCCACATTGCTGCCGGGTGCGGCAGTACTGTAGTCCGGTATATCCACGCCGCCCCACTTGGCACCGTCCCATTTCAGCAACTGGCGCTGCGGGTCCCACGGGTTACCCTGGGGGTCTGCAGAGGCGCGGTTATACAGAATGCGGCGGTTAAGCGGCCAGGCCCAGGCCCACCCCAGGGTGTTCCCCAGGCCAGACGGGTCGGCGTTATCGCGGCGGGCCATCTGGTTACCGTCCGGGGTCCAGCTACCGGCGAAGATCCAGCAACCGCTGGCGGTGGTTCCGTCATCGCGCAGATGGGCAAAGGTGCTGAGCTGCTGGCCTTTTTTCGCCAGTACCGCACCGGTGGCCGGGTCGATAATATCCGCCAGCGCCTTGCCGTTGCTCTCCTGGGCCACTTCTTCCGGGCTTGGGGCTTCCGGGGTGCTGTAGTGCCAGGTCATATTGAGCACCTGTTCCGGGCAGGCACCGCCTTCAGCGGCGTACATTTTCTTCAGCCGCAGGAACAGGCCCGCCAGAATCTCCCCGTCGCTCAGGGCATCCCCCGGGGCGTCTGCGCCTTTCCAGTGCCACTGTAGCCAGCGGCCGGAGTTAACGATGGAGCCGTCTTCTTCCGCAAAGCAGGTGGAGGGCAGGCGGAACACCTCGGTTTGAATGGTGCTGGGATCAACGTCGTTTTGCTCACCGTGGTTCTGCCAGAAGGTGGAAGTCTCGGTGTTTAGCGGATCGATGGTGACGAGGAATTTCAGCTTCGACAGTGAAGCAATCACCTTGTTTTTGTTCGGGAACGACGCCACCGGGTTAAAGCCCTGGCAAAGGTAGCCGTTGACTTTGCCCTGGTGCATCATCTCGAAGTATTGCAGCACATCGTAGCCTTTGTCCCACTTCGGCAACCAGTCAAAGCCCCAGCTGTTGTCTGCGGTGGCCTTATCCCCGAAGAACGCTTTCATCATCGAGACAAAAAATTTCGGGTAGTTGCCCCAGTAGTTCACCTGGCCTTCCAGCAGCGGTTTTGGCGTGTTGGCGGCAAGGTAGGTTTGCAGGTCGGCCTGTTTTTCACTGGGCAGCGTCATATAACCCGGCAGGCTCTGGGAGAGCAGGCCCAGGTCCGTCAGCCCCTGAATATTCGAGTGGCCGCGCAGGGCGTTAACCCCGCCGCCCGCCATCCCCATATTGCCCAGCAGTAGCTGGATCATTGCCATGGTGCGGATGTTTTGCGCCCCAATGGAGTGCTGGGTCCAGCCCAGGGCATACAGGAACGAGGTGGTTTTATCTTTGGCGCTGGTTTCCGCCAGCAATTCACAGACTTTAAGGAAGTCCGCTTTCGGGGTGCCGCAGATATTTTCCACCACCTCAGGCGTGTAGCGGGAGACGTGGGTTTTCAGCAGGTTCCAGACACAGCGCGGGTGGGTCAGGGTGGTGTCGCGTTTGGCGTGGCCGTTTTCGTCCAGCTCGTAGTTCCAGCTGGTTTTGTCATATTTCCGGTTGGCCGCGTCATAGCCGGTGAACAGCCCGTCCTCAAAGCCGTAATCTTCACGCACGATCAGGCTGGCGTTGGTATAGGCTTCGACATAGTCGCGCTGGACTTTTTCATTGGTCAGCAGGTACAGAATAACCCCTGACAGGAACGCAATGTCAGTACCGGAGCGGATCGGGGTATAGAAGTCGGCCACCGATGCGGTACGGGTAAAGCGCGGATCAATCACGATCAACTTGGCGCCGTTATGGATCTTGGCTTCCATGGCCCAGCGGAACCCTACCGGGTGTGCTTCCGCCGCGTTACCGCCCATGACCACGATCAGATTGGCGTTTTTAATATCTACCCAGTGGTTGGTCATCGCACCGCGACCAAATGTTGGAGCAAGACTTGCTACCGTTGGTCCGTGTCAGACACGCGCCTGGTTATCCACGGCTAACATGCCGAGGGCGCGGGAAAATTTCTGGGTTAAATAACCGGTTTCGTTACTGGATGCCGAGGCGCACAGCATCCCGGTGGAGAGCCAGCGGTTGACGGTGGTGCCTTGTTCATTGCGGGCAATGAAGTTGGCATCGCGATCGGCTTTCATCAGTTTGGCAATGCGGTCAAAGGCATCGTCCCAGCTGATATCTTGCCATTTGTCCGCGCCAGGGGCGCGATACTGCGGGGTCTTCAGCCGGCTTTCGGAGTGGATAAAATCCACCAGACCGGCCCCTTTCGGGCACAGCGCACCGCGGTTTACCGGGTGGTCCGGGTCCCCTTCGATATGGAAAATTGCGGCTTTTGCGTTTTTGGCGCCATCACCGAGGCTGTACATCAGTAAGCCACAGCCTACGGAACAGTATGTGCAGGTGTTTCGGGTTTCACGGGTGCGCAACAATTTATATTGCCGTGTCTCCGCCAGTGCAGTGGCTGGGGCAAACCCCAGCGCCGCGACTGTAGTCCCTGCCATACCGCCAGCGCAGATCTTAAAGAACTGTCTTCTGCTGACTTGCATGGATTGCTCCTTGTCTCGACATTTTTCACATTGCTTGCCCCTGCTGCGTCCTGACCTGACAGAAGGCTACCAGGCTCTTTCTGACGTGTCCTGAGATATCCTGATGTAGTCCCGGACGACACCATGAGGCGTTGTTCTGTTTTTCTTTGCACCGTAGAGTACAAAGGTTCAAAATCTGCTCAGAAACCCTCCATAACCGGAGGGAGTATGCTAACAGAATACCACAGGAGTATTGTGGCTGTTCTTATTTGGTTAATATAACGTGAAGAATGTATCTCTGAGTGAGCCTGAAAGTGCTCAAAATGTCACAGGCGCGCGGCGCTTCTCCCTCTGGAATAAGCAGGATCTGGTGCAACCCCACCAGGACTGGCTGGCAGAGGAGGTGCCCGTGGCGCTGGTTTACAACGGCATTTCCCATGTGGTGATGATGGCGTCGCCGAAAGATCTTGAGGCGTTTGCGCTGGGTTTTTCCCTTTCCGAAGGCATTATTCGCTCACCGGCAGAGATTTACGGTATGGAGGTGGTACCCACCTGCAATACGGGCCTGGAAGTGCAGATTGAGCTGTCCAGCCGCCGCTTTATGGCGCTGAAAGAACGCCGTCGGGCGTTAACGGGCCGTACCGGTTGCGGTATCTGCGGCGTGGAGCAACTGGATGATGTGGTGCGTCCAATCCCGGCATTACCGTTCACGCAGCAGTTTCCCCTCGCCCAGCTGGATAACGGCCTGAGCGCGCTGCGTGACTTCCAGCCGGTGGGTCAGTTAACCGGTTGTACCCATGTGGCGGTGTGGCTGGATGCGCAGGGCCAGGTGAGCGGGGGCCATGAAGATGTTGGCCGCCACGTGGCGCTGGATAAGTTACTGGGGCAGCGCAGCCAGGCACAGTGGCCCGCAGGGGCGGTGCTGGTCTCCAGCCGGGCCAGTTATGAAATGGTGCAGAAGGCCGCTATGTGTGGGGTCGAAATTCTGTTCGCTGTCTCTGCGGCGACATCGCTGGCGGTGGAGGTGGCCCAGCGCTGTAACCTGACGCTGGTGGGATTTTGTCGGCCAGGTCGGGCGATGGTGTATACCCATCCTCAGCGGCTGATCGCTTAATTATCTATTGCGCAACCTCCCCCCGCAGACAAAAAGCACGTTTAATCCGCTTTGCCACCATTGATCGTTTCGTGTCATTGGTGGCTTTTTAGTTTGTTATGCTGATAATTACGCTGGTTTATGGCTTTTTATTTCAAACTGTAACATTTGTGTGGTTATTGATCGGAATAAAATCTCTCATTCAATTTATTTGATTATGTAAAGCAAACTATTCCACTATTATTGAATGTGATCTGGATCTACTATTTATCTCATCAAAGGCACGGCGCCTTTCTCCGAACAGATAAACACAGGATACAGACCATGAAAACTATCAAAACTTTTGTTGCTGCTATCGCGCTTACCGCTGCTTTTGGTGCTTTCGCTGGCCAGAGCGTTACCGCAACCGCCTCTACCCTTGACGGCGCAGAAGCAAAAATCGCCGCTAAAGCCGAAGCCGCTGGTGCATCTTCTTATCGCATTACCGAAGCTTACACCGGTAACCAGGTACATATGACGGCTGAACTGACCAAATAAGTCCGCATCATCTGCGAAAAAAGCGCCTCAGGGCGCTTTTTTTATGGGTGGCGCACATCGCTACCCTGTTTAGTGGATCCCCGCCAGGCGCAGCAGCGCTGTGACAACGGCAGCGGTAACAATCACCACAATCAGCGGCATTTTGCGCCAGGCTAAAAACAGCGCCACCGCCACCCCGGACACCCGGGCGGCCCCGGCAAAATGTCCCCCTTCGTACAGCGCCGTAGACAGCGCTACCGCAAACAACAGTGTGGTGGCGGCATCGGCTAACAGCGCCTGCGAACGGGCAGAGAGCGCCAGCTTACTGCCCAGCATTGCCCCGCCAAAGCGCATCAAATAGGTGCCTGCCCCCAGTACCGCAATACCGATCAGAATTAATCCACTACTGGCCATTATTTTTTCCTCAGCCCTAAACCGAACAGCGACACCAGCACCGGCAGCCCAACCGGCAGCAGAGGCACCGCCGCCAGGGTTAGCGCAGCGCCGCCTGCGGCGCGCACGCGGGTGGTTTTATTGCGCAACGCGGGTAACACCAGCGCCAGCAGGATAGCCGGGAACACCGCATCCAGGCCGATGGCCTCCGGCGACGGCAGCATTCTGCCGATTTCGCTCCCCAGCACCGCCCCCAGGGGCCAGCAAATGGCTACCCCGAGGCCGCATAACCAGTAGGCCGCTTTACGCCGCTCTGCTGTTGCCTGGGCCAGCCCGAAGACCACGCTTTCATCGTTCATAATATGGCAGCCCAGCAGGCCGGTCGCGCCCTTGCCGACCAGCTCACGTACCGTGACCCCAAAAGGGATATGGCGGGCATTGACCAGCAGGCCAGCCGCCAGGGGATGGCCGCCGCTGGCGACAATGCCGATAAACATAAACTCTGAGGCCCCCGCGAGGACACAGACAGACAGCATAAACGGCACCCAGAGCGGGAAGCCGTAAGCCGCCGCCAGGGAACCATAAGAGGCGCCAGTGATGGCAATGGCCAGGCAGACCAGGGCAATGGCTTTTACCGTGGTGCTGCTTAAAGATGAAAACCGGGAAGTGGGCATAATAGTTTCGCCATATCGAACGATGTTCCATTATAATGAACATAGTTGAACTGATTATCAAGATGAACGTATCGTTCGTTATATCGAACACTCCATTGCATGAAAAATGTAGTGAACGGGACGTTCAGGAGACGTTATGGCACAGCCGATTGCCTTAATTGCCAAAAGTCTGGTGCGTGAGCGTACCCGGGCCGGATTATCCCTTGGTGAAGTCGCGCGCCGCGCGGGCATTGCTAAATCCACCCTGTCCCAGCTGGAAGGGGGCAACGGTAACCCGAGCCTCGAAACATTATGGTCACTGTGCGTGGCGCTGGATATCCCATTTGCGCGCCTGCTGGAGCCACAGCAGCCCACCACCCAGGTGATCCGCCGTGGTGAAGGCACCAAAGTCGTCGCCGGGCAGGCTAATTATGAAGCGATCCTGCTGGCGGCGTGCCCCCTGGGGCCCGGCGCGACGTGTATCTGCTGATCACCCAGCCCGGGGCGGACCGGATCTCAAAGCCGCACCCTGCCGGGTCCGTTGAGCATATTATCGTTACCCGCGGGCGGGCGCTGGTGGGCCTTATTGGGGCGCCGGAGGAACTGGGTGAAGGGGATTATATTTGTTATCCGGCAGACCAGACTCATATGTTTAAAGCCCTTGAGCCGGACACTTACGCGCTGCTGGTGGCAGAGCAGAACTAGCGGGGCCCTTCTCAGGCAGCGCAATCTGCTGCCTGAGAAGGCGCGGGTTTATGGCAGATAAAACACGTTCTGCAGCCCGGCGCTGACCGGGCTGTTGTCCGGGTTCGCCGGCATAATATCGCGCATATATTTCCACCAGCGCTGGCAGACCTCGGTCTGTGCCACCGCGTTCCAGCGCGCCTCGGACTCTATCTCTACTGTGGCAAATAGCAGGTGGCGTTCAGCATCGAGATAAATAGCATAGTGATGAGCACCGTGCTGTTTAAGTACCGCCTCCAGCTCTGGCCAAATCGGCGTATGACGCCGCTGATATTCTTGATGGGCATCCGGGTTCACCTGCATCACAAACGCTTTACGGAGTAATTTTTGCTGGCTCACAGCGCCTCCAGGTACAGGGCGCGCACCTCTTCACGGCTGGCGCTGCGCGGGTTACAGGGGGCGCACGGGTCGGCGAGGGCGTTATCCAGCCAGCCGTCGATATCCCCGGCGGTGATCCCAAGGCGGCTGAACCCCGCAGGAATGCCGACCCGGGCCGCAAGGGCGCGGATTGCCGCAATGGCGGCGTAGCTGGCCTGCTCATCATCCATCGCGGTGGTATCCACCCCCATCGCCCCGGCAATACGGGCAAAACGCGCCACGGCCCGGGGGCGGTTAAAGCTTGCAATCACCGGCAACAGGATAGCATTGCAGACCCCGTGGGCCAGGTTATGGGTGGCACCAGGCTGGTGGGCCAGGGCGTGCACCAGCCCCAGGCCCGCGCTGTTAAACGCCATGCCGGCGAGATACTGGCCACAGGCCATCATTTCCCTGGCCTCCAGGCACTGGCCGTTGTCCACCGCCTCGGGCAGCCAGCGGCTAATCAGGCGGATAGCTTCTAGGGCGCTGGGATCGGTGAGCGGGTGCGCCCCGAGGGAGACATACGCCTCAATGGCGTGGGTCAGGGCGTCCATGCCGGTGGCGGCGGTCACCGCCGGCGGGATGTTCAGCATCACGCTGGCATCGTCAACGGCAATATCGGGGATGATATGGCTGTCGATAATCACCTCTTTCACCCGGCGTTCGCTGTCGATTATCACCGCATTACTGGTCATTTCCGCGGCGGTACCGGCGGTGGTGTTAATTGCCACCAGCGGCACCCCGGGATGGGCCACCTTGCCCACCCCGGCATAGCGGGTGGACGGGGCCGGGTTGGCGGTGAGGATGTTAATGGCTTTGGCGGTATCAATCGGGCTGCCGCCGCCAAAGGCAATAATATAGTCGCAGTGGTTGTCCTGATACGCCAGGAAGCCTTGCTGTACCAGGGCTTCGGTGGGGTTCGGGAAGACGCCATCGAACAGGTGGTAGTCCATCTGGTGCCCGGCCAGGGCGCTGAACAGGCTGTCCAGCAGCCCCAGTTTCACCAGTTGGCCGTCGGTGACAATCAGGGCCTTGCCCCACTGTTTGCCGGAGACCAGTTTCACCATATCGCCGATAGCGCCCGCGCCGTGCAGGCTGATTTTGGGTAGGGCAAGGGTAAAGCTCATTGCATCGTTCCTTCTGTGAATGCCTGGGCTGTCTGATTACAGGGCCAGGGCCCCGGCCAGCGGGGTAACCCCGAAGCGGTCCGCCAGGGCGGCCAGTTGTTCCCGGGTGATGGTCTGCTTCATGCCGCCCATGGACAGCACTTTCACCAGGATTTCGGCGGATTTCTCGGCGGTATCAATCAGGCCAAAAGCCTCGTCCAGGGTTGGCCCGCTGCCGAATACTCCGTGGAACGGCCACAATACCAGGGCGTGGTTGTCCATCTCCCGGGCGGTGACCTGGCCGATATCATCGGTACCCGGTACCATCCACGGCAGAATGCCGACGCCGTCCGGGAAGACCACCAGGCATTCGGTACTGCCTTCCCACAACTTGCGGGTAATCAGGTTGGTGTCGTTTTCCAGCACATAGGTGAGGGCAATCAGGTTGGTGGCGTGGCAGTGCATGATAACCCGGTCGTTACCGCCGGTGGCCTTGATGCGCGCGCAGTGGGACAGAAAATGCGCCGGCAGTTCTGAGGTGGGAACCGCGTCCCCTTCCAGGCCCCACAGGATATGGTAACCGGCGCCGTCGCTGTCCACCTGCACTACGCCAATATTGGCGGCGGGCGCCAGCGCTACATTGCGAAAGAACTTACCAGAACCCGTGACCAGAAACGGGGTATTAGCCAGATCCGGCATGGGCTGGCTCAGCGGGATATAGCGCGGTTCGCGGTGGAAATCTGCCGTATACGGGGCGATGTCCGGCGGGTCAAGGCGCAGGGTCAGGTTACCGCCATTGCGCTCATCCCAGCCTTTTAACCAGGCATCAGAAGTGGCTTTGATCATCCCCTGGACAAACCAGGCATCGAGAATAGTGTGCATTGTCTTCATCCTGTTAAGCCGGGCGGGCGGCCCGGCGGTGTGGCGAGTGGTAATGGCTATCAGCCGCGCTGGCTGAGGATGGTTTGTTCATAGTGGCGTACGTTGCCAAGCCACTCGCTCCCGGCCGGGACATCGTGGCGCTGGCAGTACATTTCCCAGACCGCTTGCCACGGCAGGCATTTTTGCTCTTCCAGCAGGGCGAGGCGGGCGGTGTAGTCCCCGGAGGCTTCCAGTTTGCGCAACTGATCCGTTGGCTCCAGCAGGGCACGCAGCAGCGCTTTTTTCATATTGCGGGTGCCAATCACCCAGGCGGCAATGCGGTTGATTGAGGCATCGAAAAAGTCGAGGCCAATATGCACCCGGTCAAACAGGTCATGGCGCACGATCTCACTGGCGATGGCCTGGGTTTCGTCATCCAGCAGCACGACGTGGTCGCTGTCCCAGCGCACCGGGCGGCTGACGTGTAACAGCAGGCGCGGCACGTAAATCATGGCGGCGGAGATCTTGTCGGAAATGACCTCCGTAGGGTGGAAGTGGCCCGCATCCAGGCACAGGGCGGTCTGGCGGCTGGCGGCGTAACCCATATAGAACTCGTTCGAGCCCACGGTGTAGCTTTCCGCGCCGATACCGAACAATTTGCTCTCTACCGCATCAATGTGGTGTGCCGGGTTGAGCGGCTCACTGATAACCTCATCCAGGGCGGCCGCCAGGCGCTGGCGCGGGGCCAGGCGGTCGATGGTGACATCTTTCATGCCGTCCGGGATCCAGATATTCATCACCGACGGGGTGCCCAGTTGCTCACCGAAGTACGCCGATACCCGGCGGCTGGCTTTGCAATGGTCTATCCAGAACTGACGGATCTTCGGGTCCGCGTGGGACAGGGTAAAACCGTCCGCACTCAGGGGATGGGAAAAACAGGAGGGGTTAAAGTCCAGCCCCAGCTGATGTTTTTTGGCCCAGTCGACCCAGTTTTTAAAGTGTACGGGTTGGATCTTATCCCGGGAAACCGGGGTGTCAGACTCCAGATAAATAGCGTGCAGGTTGAGGCGCTTCGGCCCCGGGATCAGGCTCAGGGCTTGTTCAAGATCTGCCCGCAGCTCAGTGGCATTGCGCGCTTTGCCCGGATAGTTACCGGTGGCCTGGATACCGCCGGTTAGATTACCGTGCGGATTTTCAAAACCGGCGACATCGTCGCCCTGCCAGCAGTGCATCGAGACCGGCAGGCGATCCAGCTGTTGCAGGGCCTGTTCGGCATCGACACCGACGTCGGCGAAGCGTTTTTTGGCCAGTTGCCAGGCTTGTTCAAGTTGAGTGCTCATGCGCAAAGCTCCTTGGTTTGACGGTTCTGCGGAAACTGCGCAACAACGCGGGCAATTTCGCTATCAGGATCAGGGGAATAGGTGGTCAGACTGTGGTTGTGGCACACCACCCGGCGGAAGGCGTCAACATCCCGCAGTAAGTCCTGGGACATCAGTTGAATGCCAATATTGCCGAGGGTGGATGCCTCCACCGGGCCAGCCAGTACCGGGATGCCACAGGCATCGGCACAGAGCTGGTTGAGCAGCGCATTTTGGCTGCCGCCGCCAACAATATGCAGGCGGGTAAAAGGGTGGCCGCGCAGGGCGGCAAGCTCTTTCAGTACCCGGGCATACAGCAGTGCCAGGCTGTCGAAAATACAGCGCGCCAGTTCTGCTGCGCTGCGGGGAATCGGCTGATCTGCCTGTGCGCAGGCGGCCTGGATCTCCTGGCTCATATTGTCAGGGTTGATAAACCGATCGTCGTTAGGGTTGATGGTAAAGCGGCAGGCCGGGATCTGCCAGGCGCTATCAATCAGATCCGCAATGTCCGTTATCTGATGCTCGGCGATCACCCGCTGTAACAGCCACAGCCCCATAATATTTTTCAGCACCCGGTAACGCCCTTCGGCCCCGCCTTCGTTGGTGATATTGGCCGCCAGCGCCTGGGGACTGGTGTACGGGGTTTTGCTTTCAAACCCCATCAGCGACCAGGTACCGGAGGAGAGGTAAGCCGCGTGCGGGTCTGCCAGCGGGGCGGCAATCACCGCACTGGCGGTGTCGTGGGTGGCCACCGACACCACCGGAATACGGTTGTTCTGCGGGCAAATCCAGTAACCCACCACATTGCCCGGGTGGGTGGGGGGGCCTAACCAGCGGCGCGGTACACCGGCCCAGGCCAGCAGCTCCTCATCCCAGTTATCGGTATTGATATTCACGAGCTGGGTGGTGGTGGCATTGGTGTATTCCCAGTTCATCACCCCGGTCAGCCGGTAGCATAAATAGTCCGGCATCAGCAGGGCATGGGCGACCCGCTCCCGCAGGGCGGGCTGCTGCTCGCTGAAGGCGCGCAACTGGTACAGGGTGTTAAACGGCAGAAACTGGATACCGGTACGCTGGTAAATCCCCTGGCGGCCCAGGGCCTGACAGGCCCGGGCCATCACCCCATCGGTACGGCTGTCGCGGTAGGCGACCGGCAGGCCGACCCGCTCTCCGTGTTCATCCAGCAGCACCACGTCCACGCCCCAGGTATCAATACCGATACTGTCGATAAGGATGCCCTGATCGCAGACCCGGGTAAGCCCGAGGCGGATATCACGCTCCAGGCCGTCCACGTCCCAGGTGTCCTGGCCGTTGACCTGATGCAGGCCGTTAGGAAAGCGGTGAATTTCCCGCAGAGTAAGGTTGCCGGTGGTCGTCTCGTAACGGGCCAGCATTACGCGGCCGCTTGAGGCACCTAAATCAACAGCAACACAGTGGCGAACAGTCATGGGTGGCTCCTCCCGAAATCATTGCCTGCCAGTCTAGGGGCCAGGGCCGGGATTGACCTTCGTACTAATGACAGCCCCTAAACGGCGCTGGCAGGAAACCAAAGGTAAGCGTGAGCCGTTTCACAGATTGCTTTCGAAGGGGCCCATTGCCCCCTGATAACCCCGTGTGATAGCCGCCGCATTTCCCGATATTTCCGGTCACTTCTTGAAAAACGTGCAGTTTTTGCGCCCATTAGTGTCAAAACTTTAAGGCTGTAAGCCGGCGGCTTCTCTACTATCAGAGGACATTTCCGGTGGCGGGGTTATAGCGATGACACAGTTACATGGGTTTGATTTCTTCCCGGCGGGTGGCAGCAGTGTGGCGATAGAACCACGCCAGCCACAGGGCCAGTTCCCTGAGCATGATCATGACTTTTTTGAAATTGTGATTGTTGAACACGGTACCGGTACCCACATTTTCAACGGCCAGCCCTACACCCTGAGCGGGGGATCGGTCTGCTTTGTGCGCGATCACGACCGGCACCTGTATGAACATACTGACAATCTGTGTCTGATCAACGTGCTGTACCGCTCCCCGGATGGGTTTAGCTTCTTGTCCGGGCTGGAGAAACTGCTACCCCAGGAGCAGGATGGCTGTTATCCCTCTCACTGGCGTATTAGCCAGACTATTTTGCAGCAGGTACGCGCCCTGACCAGCCAACTGGCCCGGCAGGACCAGAACAGTGAGCTCCAGGGCGTTGCTAACCGCGAGCTGCTGTTTATGCAGTTGCTGCTGTTATTACGCCAGGGGAGCCTGGCAGATGACGTTACCGGGAGTGATGGCCGGCTGAACCAGCTGTTGAGCTGGCTGGAGGCGCACTTTGCGGAAGAGATTTGCTGGGACCATCTGGCGAGCCATTTCTCCCTGTCGTTACGTACCCTGCACCGCCAGTTAAAGCAGCGCACCGGGCTCACCCCGCAGCGCTTTCTTAACCGCCTGCGGTTGGGCAAGGCACACCACTTGTTGCGCCACAGCGAACAGAGCGTTACCGATATCGCGTTTCAGTGCGGGTTTGGCGACAGCAACCACTTTTCCACCCTGTTTAAGCGCGAGTTTAGCTGGTCCCCCCGGGATGTCCGCCAGGGGCGCGACAGCACGCTGCAATAGCGGGGCACTGGGTGATTCGCGAGGCAATTCACTGTTTTTTCGCCCGAAAAAGAAAATAATGACCGGCTCCTGATCCGGCAGCGCTGCGGCACTGCGGGTGATCTCACCACCGAGTACAGGCCATGACCCCACTTATTCTGCATAAAGCTGACTTTTTCCCCAACGCCGCCTTCCCGGTGGCGGTTGCCGGGCGCTATCCGCAGGATGTGTTTGTTGAACACAGCCACGACTTTAATGAGCTGGTGATGGTGTTGCGCGGTAACGGGCTGCATGTGCTGAATGGGCGGCCCTGGCGGATTACCCGGGGGGATCTGTTTTATATTCGCGCGGCGGATAAACACAGCTATACCTCGGTGAATAATCTGGTCCTGCAAAACATCATGTACTGCCCGGGGATGCTGACGCTATCGGCAGACTGGGGCCGCCTGTTGCCGGGGCTGGATAACCGCGCTTACCGGCCGGACTGGCGCTTAACCGGGCGGGGGATGGCTGAGGCCAGGGCGCTGATAACCCAACTAGAGCAGGAGACCAGCAGCGCCGGGGAGTGGGGCAGCGTGATGATCGAGTCCCTGTTTCTGCAACTGACCATCGCGCTCTATCGTCACCGCTATATCCCTGCCCAGGCCCCGGAACCGGAAGAGCGCGGCTCAATTGAGGCGCTGATTGCCGCCCTGGCAACCAGCCTGGACAGCGGCTTCGATCTGGCACAGTTTTGTGCGCATCACCACTGTACCGAGCGGGCGCTGCGCCAGCAGTTTCGCCAGCAAACCGGAATGAATATTCCCGGTTATTTACGCCAGTTGCGCATTTGCCACGCCCAGTATCTGCTCCAGCACAGCGGGTTATTGATCAGCGATATTGCCACCCGCTGCGGCTTTGAGGACAGTAACTATTTTTCCGTGGTGTTTACCCGGGAGACCGGCATCACGCCCCGGCAGTGGCGCCAGAATCACAGCACCGGGCTACCCGCTGGCCTGAGCGCGGCGCCATAAAAAACGCCCATGCGGGGCATGGGCGTGTTAATCGCAAGGAGCGCAAGATCAGTTGGCCATCCCCAGCCCGACAACGTTAGCGGCAATAATAATCACCACACAGCCAAGGCTCAGCACCCGCACCGGCTGGCGCCCGGCATTGTTCCACTCTTTCAGTACCAGCCCGACCAGGCCACCACACAGCACATAGAAGCTCATATGCAGCATCCAGCTCATATAGTCGTACTGGGCCGGAATACGCGCGTGGCCCCAGGCATAGAAGAAAAACTGCAAGTACCACATCAGGCCGCCGAGGGCGGAGAGCAGCACATTGGTGATGATAAGCGGTTTGGCCAGTGAGAAGTCCGCCTTCACCGACAGGGACGGCATCCGGGCCAGGCGAATAAAGCAGTAGCCGAGGTTAATCACCGCCCCGCCCCCCATGATAACCACATAGCTTGGCAGCGCCACATATAACGGATCCACCCCGAGGGCGGCGGCGGCGTCATGCATCGGTTTGGCGGCACTCATGGCGAAGGACATCCCGGCGGAGAAAATCCCGCACATGACGGCAAGGATAAGCCCTTTTTTCAGGTTGAACTCTTCGGCTTTGATGCCCATTTTGCGTTCTTTTAACTGCCCGGCGCGGGTCACTATGGCCACCCCAATCAGGGCGATAAAGACCCCGAGCAGTGTCATTTGGCCGCCGGGGGTCCCCACCAGAACCCCGAACTGGCCGTTCAGGATCGGGGTCATCAGGGTGCCGACAATCAGGGTAATACCGATGGCAATGCCGATGCCCATCGACATGCCCAGATAGCGCATGGTCAGCCCATAGTTAATATTGCCGATGCCCCACATGGCGCCGAATAAAAACACCGGCCACAGGGTGGCGGCGCTAAATGAGGCGTAGTAATCCCAGAAATGCGGTAGCAGCGCCGCGCTGATTGCCCAGGGCAGGACAATCCAGGAGACCACCCCGCCAATGGACCACATGGTTTCCCATGACCACTGTTGTACTTTTTTAAACGGGGCATAGAAACAGGCCGCACTGGCTGCCCCAATGAGATGCCACAAAATACCCATCGTAATTGCGTTACTCATCCTTAGATCCTCATGTGTCGAAGGGATCGGGGCGATAAACCCCGTTACGATGAGTGTAAAAATTCGTCAACCAGATAACCTTTGAACCGTTGCCGCCTGGTTCTCCTGGCTGGCAAAAAGCGCAGGGATCCCGTGCGAAAGCTCACAAATATGGCGATGGGCAGGAAAGTGATAACCTTATTAAAAATAGGGCATTGATAATCATTTTCAATATCATTTAAATAACTATAATGGCTTGACTTCATACGCGGCGTTAACAATCTCTGCCGCCCAATAATACTGGAGACGATTATGAGCTATACCCTGCCATCCCTGCCGTACGCCTATGATGCGCTGGAGCCGCACTTCGACAAACAGACCATGGAAATCCACCATACTAAGCACCACCAGGCCTACGTGAACAACGCCAATGCGGCGCTGGAAAGCCTGCCGGAGTTCGCCAGCCTGTCCGCCGAAGAACTGATCACTAAACTGGATCAGCTGCCAGCAGATAAAAAAACCGCGCTGCGTAACAATGCGGGTGGCCATGCTAACCACAGCCTGTTCTGGAAAGGGCTGAAAATCGGCACCACACTGCAGGGCGAGTTGAAAGCCGCCATTGAGCGTGACTTTGGTTCTGTTGATGCCTTCAAAGCTGAATTTGAAAAAGCCGCGGCGACCCGCTTCGGCTCTGGCTGGGCCTGGCTGGTGCTGAAAGGCGACAAACTGGCTGTGGTGTCCACCGCAAACCAGGATAGCCCGCTGATGGGTGACGCGATTTCCGGCGTTTCCGGTTTCCCGATTATTGGCCTGGATGTGTGGGAACACGCTTACTATCTGAAATTCCAGAACCGTCGTCCGGACTACATCAAAGCCTTCTGGGATGTCGTGAACTGGGACGAAGCCGCCGCCCGTTTTGCGGCAAAAAAATAACCCTTACGGGTGTCAATAAGCGAGCGTAAGCTCGCTTTTTTTATCCCGGAAAACTAGCGGCAGAGCAGGAGAAAAATCCCGCCAGCAATGCTCCCCCAGAAAAACAGCAGCAGTAAGCTGATTGCGCCATAGACTTTCTGGTTATACGTCATAGACACTCTCCCTGTTGATAACGCATGCTTATGTTTAGGATGATTATTCGTCACTGAACTATCACGGTACTGATTTGCCCGCGGATGAATAAAGGTGTCGTTATTCATCGGCGAGGCCTGGCGAAAATAATCGCTTATTGCGCAACATAATATAATTTTCAATATGCCGGTAGCCGCTGATATTCTCATAGGCTTTTAGAAGATAACCGATAGCCACTGACTGATCTTGTCCATTTCTGCCCGGGCGGTATTCCAGAAGTGCTTTTTCACATAACTCCCTGACCGGTTCAGGTAAGGGAATCTTATCTATTGCGTTGCGTAACATAGTAAATGCTTCCCTGGTGTCGGCGCTACAAATAGCCTTAAGAATAATGTCGTAGAATATTTTTGTTTCCTGCTCATAATTAATAATATTGCCACTGGTCACTATGAGCACCTCAGTTATCAGATACCGGAGATGTCGGTATCCGTTATTATTGGTCTGTGTTTTTTATGCGACCTTCCGGGCATTGGCATATAATTTATTAATTTTGCTGCCCAAGTGTTTTTCTATTCTTTGGCGATAGGCATAAACACTGCGGATATTCAAATTCAGGCTTTCCGCGACCTGTTGAGAGCTCATGCCGCTAATTAACTTACTCAAAATAGTAAATTCCGTTGGTGTGATCGTCGTTCCCTGAGTTGTCGAGATTACCCGACCAATAAATATTTTTTTAATTTTCTCATTGGCGGCAGATATCCTGTCATTATGATAAATAATCGCCGCGATTTTGCGATGATTCTTAAACCAATAGTTTGCCAGCGGCTGGAGGTGCCGGTCGCTTACCAGAATGATCTTCAGGTTTGCGGTAGATAAAAAATCCAGCCATTCATGGTCAACAAACAGATGTAAGTTGCTTAGCGAAAAATCAACAAAAACATATCCACTCAATAGCGCATTATTATTATTAACTAATAATCCATCAATAATTCCACGATTAAAAAATACATTGTCTTCCGGCCACAGGCAGAAACATGCGCTGGCACAGTAAACGGTCCGTGGTGATACTTCCGGTTGTATTGAGCAGTGCAGCGGACAGCTGCTACAGAACAATTTTTTTAGTTCTGAATTTAGCACCATATCAGTGACTCCTGCTTACTGTATCGGCGCATCATTTCATTTGCCTTCCGCTTCTGTCAACATAGCGCAGAACGCGCCGAAAACATCCTGATAAAATAGGAATGGGAAAAATCCGAATGCGTTAACGGCGGTGAATGTTTCATAAGTAATTATATGATTTGCTTTCAGTAGTTAATGCAGGATAAATCACCACTACAGGCGCGTTATAGCGATATATTAGGAAGATCATCATTTCTGTTAGGAATATTAATATCTGAAAATTGTGATCTGCGATGATTCATTACCGCACAAAATCATAAAAATAATATTAACAAAGTGAATTGATTCGGAACGATATTAATCGTTTATGGTGCGCTATCGGATAATCTATCATAGAACAAGGTGAATAGTTTAGCTGTGTTATTATTTGTCTCGGTTGCATTTCCTGCGGCTGTGGGTAGCGGATCCCGAATACGGTATCAATGGCGACTGATTTAGCTATTCGTGTTATTTTCGTTAATAATCTTACTTCGGGGGAAAATAAATTATCCTGGTATGGGGGTGTAAAAATCCTGGTAAATAATGGCAGTCGGTATTTTCTCCTTGCCCGATAAAGGTGGTTTTCTGAAAGGGATTTGATTAACCAGGATTATTGATAATATTGTGTAGCGCCCTATTTTTTTGCCTGACGGGATGTTTTGATTTCGTATTGACAGTCTTATGTTGTGATGAAAATATTAGCTTACAAATCAGGGCGCCATCCTTTTCACTGGGCCGCCCTACGTAACGTAAAGGAGGACGTTAATCGTTACTGGTCGTTAAATTATACCGTCATATATTCGCGTCTTTTTTTAAATTCACGGCTTTTCTGTTCTCTCCTGTAACTGCAGGGGTGAATGCGCTCATGTTATTTTTATTGTTTATCCCGGTGCATCACGTAAGAGATAGAAAACCCAATAAAAATATAAAAGGTGAAATCATGAATAACAAAAAATTATTCAGACTTTCAAAGGTTGCAGTGGGTGTATCAGGTGCGTTAGTACTTTCAGGTTTACCATTACTCGCTGAAGCAGATGGTGTATTTAGCACCAATAATACACTTTATTACTCTCAATCTAATAACCCTAATGGAAATAATCAAGATTATACTAATTACGATCAGGTTTCGATCACGACCAATGTTGATGCTACAACCTCTGGGCTGAAAGGATGGCCAATATACCTGAATGGCGAAAACTATAAATTTAATGATCTTGTCGTAACATCGACGGGTAAAGATGCCGATGGTATCCACTCTAAAAACGGTGGTGGCCAAGTTGTTATAGAAAACTATACGGCTAACCTCTCTGGTAGCAGTGCGGATGGTATCAACTTGGGTAGAGAGTTGGCGGGAGCATACTCCAGAATCATTATTAATAATAATGCTGATATCTATTCTCAAGGCGGGATGGGGATTCGTGCCAACAGTTCAGGGAGCAATGCTAATGCTATTTCCAGTATTATCATTAACGGTAATGCAAATATAGAGACGGTTGCTAACGGCGGCATTAATGCTGGCTATGGTGTTGTTGCTGGCAGGGACTGGCCTTTCGCCGGTAAAGGCCAGGCAGTCATTGAGCTGAACGGTACCAGTACGATTAAAACTGCCGGTAAATCGGCCTATGGGGTCTATGCTCAGGAGTTAGGTAATATTTCATTAGCGGACACCCGGATCGAGACCTCTGGCGATAGCGCTCACGCGCTGTATGCATCCTCTGCCACTGTCGGTAATGCAGCTATCATCAATCTGGGTGGCAACACCGCGTTAAAGACCGGCACTGGCTATGCCGCCTATGCCTCAGGAAGCGAGGCGATGATTCGCTCCTGGGATAAAGCCAGTGATACGGCAACCTCCGCAATATATAACGTTGACGGCAATATTGTTGCCGATAAAGCCGGGGTTGTTGATTTATCCATGGCGGACGGCAGCCAGTTCACCGGTAAAACCAACTCCAACCAACTGGCCAGCTCAACCAGCGCCGCAGGGGAGATCAACCTGAACCTGACGGGCGCCAGCAGCCAGTGGACCATGACCGGTGACTCGGTGCTTTCCCGGCTACATCTTGATGGCGCGACGTTAACATACCGGGCCCCGGCGGAAGGCAGTGCCTTTACGCCGATGACCCTGACCGTCGCGGGCGATTATATCGGTAATGGCGGTACGCTGGCGTTGAATACTGTGCTGGGTGGCGATGATTCCTTAACCGATAAGCTGATCGTCAAGGGAAATACTTCAGGCAGCACCAACGTCAGTATTAATAATATTGGCGGTGCCGGTGAACAGACCGTCGAAGGCATTGAGATTGTGGAAGTGGGCGGCAACTCTGACGGCACCTTCGCCAAAGCCGGGCGTATTGTGGCGGGCGGCTATGACTACGATGTGGTGAAAAAAGACAGTAACTGGTACCTCACCAGTGCACTGACCCCGGTGGACCCACCGGTAGACCCGGTTGATCCGCCAGCGCCGCCGTCCCATGAAACGAACCAATACCGCCCGGAATTCGGCAGCTATCTGGCGAACAACTACGCGGCGAACACCATGTTTATTACCCGCCTCCACGACCGCATCGGGGAAACCCAATACACGGACGTGTTAACCGGCGAACGCAAAGTCACCAGCATGTGGATACGTAACGAGGGCGGCCATACACGCTTTACCGACGGCAGCAAACAGCTGAAAACCCAGGCGAACCGTTATGTGTTGCAGATGGGCGGGGACCTGGCGCAGTGGAGTAGTGATGGCCTCGATCGCTGGCATGTCGGGGCAATGGCCGGCTACGCCAACCAGAAAAGCCGCACCCATAATACCCATAACAGTAACTCGTCACGGGGCCAGGTGGATGGCTATAGCGTCGGGTTATACGCCACCTGGTACGCCAATGAGGCCAATAAAACCGGCACCTATCTGGACAGCTGGGTATTGTATAACTGGTTTAATAACACGGTGAACGGCAAGCATTTAGCCAGTGAAAAATATGACTCCGATGGTATTACCGCATCAGTCGAAGGGGGCTACACCTTCCTGTTAGGGGAGAGCACCCGCGCTACTTACTGGATCCAGCCGAAGGCTCAGGCGATTTGGATGGATGTTCAGGCGGACTCCCACCGGGAACATAACGGCACCCTGGTGAAGGATAAAACCGACGGTAACCTGATGACCCGGCTCGGCGTGCGCGCCTACCTGAAAGGCCACAGCGCCATTGATGACGGCAAAGGCCGGGAGTTCCAGCCATTTGTAGAGGCCAACTGGATCCACAACACCCATAACCAGACTGTCCAGATGGGGAGTGTCCGGGATGATATCAGCGGCACCAAAAATATCGGTGAGCTGAAGGTCGGGGTGGAAGGGCAAATAAACCCGCGCCTGCAACTTTGGGGTAACGTGGCCCAGCAGATAGGCGACGACAGCTACAGCGACACCGCCGCCATGCTGGGGGTGAAATACAGCTTCTGACCCCCGCCTGATAACCCGCTCCCCGGGGCCAGCCAGTGTGCTGGCCCTGTTTTTTTACGGTTTAGCTGCCTGGCGATGGCCTGCGGCGCACCGCCGTCCGATAATGGCAAATCCGCCGGGAAACTTGTCACCGCCGTCTATCCCGGTAATGATATCTCACCCTCTCTTTGTCACGACCCGTCAAAAGGAACAGCAGATGAAGCATCGCGTTCAGGTCTACACCGGCGCTATCCGTGAGTATACCGGCAGCCGTCCCAGTGCCATTGCCAAACATCAGGTTGAAGGTGAACTGCGGCTGACCCCCCTCGGGCTGGAAGGGGATCAACAAGCCGAAACCGTGCACCACGGCGGCCCGGACCGGGCGTTATGCCATTATCCTCAAGAGCACTATCTTCACTGGGCGCGCGAGTTTCCCGAGCAAGCAGACCTGTTTGCCGCCCCGGCCTTTGGGGAGAATATATCCACCCGGGGGATGACCGAGCAGGAGGTGTTTATCGGCGATATTTACCGCTGGGGAGAGGCGTTAATCCAGGTGACCCAGCCACGCTCGCCGTGCTTTAAGCTTAACTTCCACTTTGGTATCAGCGATATGTCGCAGCGGATGCAGCAAACCGGCCGCTGTGGCTGGTTATACCGGGTGGTGGCTGCGGGTAACGTCTCGGGGGATGCGCCGCTGGTGCTGGCGTCACGGGTCAGCGATGTATCCGTCACGGAGGCGATGGCCATCGCCTGGCATATGCCTTTTGACGATGAGCAATATCACCGGCTGTTGGCGGCGGCGGGCCTGTCGGCCAGCTGGACCAAAACAATCCAGCAGCGGCGGATTAGCGGCAAAATCGAAGATTTTGGCCGCCGCCTGTTCGGCAGCAAATAGCCGCGCTACCGGCATAAAAAAACGGGAAACCGGCGGGTTTCCCGTTTTTTATTGCTGTATGAGTCCGGCGACGATCAGAATTCGGTATTGGCGAAGCCGGTCATCTCTTTCAGGCCCATTTCCCGGCCCAGTGCGGTCATCGGGTGTACAACAACCAGCCCGCGCACGCGCTTCTTCAGCTTGCCCATATCGGCCTGCTCTTTACGGGTAATCGCCCGTTTGAACGGCATTTTTGTCAGCTTCTGGGCTTCTTTGCTCAGCTTCGCGCCGCGCTGTTCATGCAGACGGGCGATCTCTTTTTCCAGGGTCGCCTGTTCGGCTTCCAGTTCGGCATATTTTTCTGCCTGTTCAATCAACGGCAGATCTGCCATCTGGCGTTTTACTGCATCCAGACGATCGCTGAGGCGCTTAATTTCGTTATTTTCAATATCTTTCATAAATAGTCATTTTAAAAAGTGGAGCCAGTATCCGCCAAGGATACACCATCCGCGCCAGCGGCGGGAAAATAGTCGCAGCCCGGTAAGCCACCAGGCCATTAAACGGGAAGGACCTGCCAGTTTGCACCATACTTAGGTGTTACTGGCAAAAAAGGACCCCGGTTATGAAACTTATCGGCAGCTATTCAAGCCCTTATGTCCGTAAAATATCGGTAATTTTGCTGGAAAAGGGCATTATTTTTGAGTTTATCAACCGCACCAACAGCGACGGCGAGGATATTGTCGCC
This sequence comes from Shimwellia pseudoproteus, assembly GCF_016415625.1. Classification (GTDB taxonomy): domain Bacteria; phylum Pseudomonadota; class Gammaproteobacteria; order Enterobacterales; family Enterobacteriaceae; genus Shimwellia; species Shimwellia pseudoproteus. The sequence continues at coordinate 98,103 of NZ_WBXP01000007.1, read as the reverse complement.
CGCTATAACCCGCTGAATAAAGTCCCGGTGCTGGTGGCGGATGATAACAGCCTGTGGTTCGACTCGCCGGTTATCGCCGGCTACCTGGAAGAGTGCTACCCCGTCCCGCCCTTGCGGGCAACGGATGTCGGGCAAACCCGGTACTTGCTCCAGGTGGAGGCCCTGGCCGATGGTTTGCTGGAGGCGGCCACGCTACTGAGCCATGAACTGAAAAAGAAACCCGCCCAGCAAAATGAGCAGGATATTGTCGCCCTGCGGGCAAAAATCACCCAGGCCCTGGACTGGCTGGAGCAGCAACTGGTGGCGGGGGCGCTCACGCCGGATGCCTTTAACATTGGCACCATTGCCATTGGCTGCGCCATCGGGTTTATTAACCGCCGCCGTATCGCCCAGGGCTGGTGCGTGGATCACCCGCAGCTGATCCGCCTGGTGGAGAATGTCTTTCGCCGGGAGAGCTTTGTCCGCACCGAACCGGATGCCTCATGATCTGCCGCTATGACAGGGGAATCGCTCCCCTGTTACACTGCCACCATTGTTTGTTAATTCGATATTACCCATGACAACCGATCCCCGTTCGCTGTATAGCCTGCTCCCGTCCACGGACCGCCTGCTCAATGCCGGCGAGTTTGCCGGGCTGCTGGCTGATTTTGGACACACCCAGGTAGTGGCGACCCTGCGCCAGATGCTGGATGACGCCCGGGCACATATTCGTCAGCACCAGCGCCTGCCGGCGTGGTGTGATAACTGGGCCCAGGCCGCGGCCACGCGGCTGCGTGACGGTTGCCGCCAGGCCCTGCGCCCGGTCTACAACTTAACCGGCACGGTACTGCACACCAACCTCGGGCGGGCGATTCAGTCAGACGCCGCTGTCGAGGCCGTTAGCCAGGTGATGCGCGCGCCGGTCACCCTGGAATACGATCTCGATGGCGCCGGGCGCGGTCACCGCGACCAGGCGCTGGCGGCGCTGCTCTGTGAATTGACCGGGGCAGAAGATGCCTGCATCGTTAACAATAATGCGGCGGCGGTATTGCTGATGCTGGCCGCCTGCGGCAGTGGCCAGCAGGTGGTGGTCTCCCGGGGGGAGCTGGTAGAGATTGGCGGTGCGTTCCGTATTCCGGATGTGATGCGCCAGGCCGGTTGCCAGTTGATGGAGGTCGGCACCACTAACCGCACCCACCTGAAAGATTACCGTGAGGCAGTAACCGGCGATACCGGGCTGCTGATGAAGGTCCACACCAGTAACTACCATATCGAAGGTTTTACCAAAAGCGTCAGCGAGCAAGAACTGGTGACCCTCGGTGACGAGCTGGGTATTCCGGTGGTCACCGATCTGGGCAGCGGCTCGCTGGTGGATCTCAGCCAGTATGGCCTGCCGGCGGAACCGATGCCCCGGCAACTGATTGCCGCCGGGGTGAGCCTGGTGAGCTTCTCCGGGGATAAACTGCTTGGTGGCCCCCAGGCGGGAATTATCGTCGGCAAAAAAGCGCTGATTGCCCGCCTGCAACAACACCCGTTAAAACGCGCCCTGCGGGCTGATAAGATGACCCTCGCGGCGCTGGAGGCCACCCTGCGGCTGTACCAGTACCCGGAAACCCTGGCCCGGCGTTTGCCGACACTGCGGCTGCTAACCCGCAGCGCCGGGGATATTCAGGCCCAGGCCGCGCGCCTGCTGGCCCCGTTTACCGCCCGCTTTGGGGCGGATTTTCAGGTGGCAGTAGAACCCTGCCTGTCGCAAATCGGCAGCGGATCATTGCCGGTAGACCGGCTGCCCAGCGCGGCGTTAACCTTTACCCCACGAGACGGCCGGGGCAGCACCCTGGCAACCCTGGCCGCGGGCTGGCGCAGTGCCAGCAGACCGGTGATTGGCCGGATTTCTGACGGGCGGCTGTGGCTGGATTTACGTTGTCTGGAAGATGAAGCCGGATTAATGGAGACCTTATTGTCATGATTATTGCCAGTGCGGGTCATGTTGACCACGGCAAGACAACCCTGTTGCAGGCGCTGACCGGCATCAACGCCGATCGCCTGCCGGAAGAGAAAAAACGCGGCATGACCATCGATCTGGGCTACGCCTACTGGCCCCAGCCCGATGGCAGCAGTATTGGTTTTATTGATGTACCGGGCCATGAGAAATTCCTCGCCAATATGCTGGCCGGGATCGGCGGTATCGACCACGCGCTGCTGGCGGTGGCCTGCGATGATGGCGTAATGGCCCAAACCCGGGAGCATCTGGCTATCCTGCAACTGACCGGCCAGCCCGCCCTGACCGTGGCCCTCACCAAAGCCGATCGGGTGGACCCGGCCCGCATCGCCCAGGTGGAAGCCGATATCCGCCAGTTAACCGCCGACATGGGCTGGCCGACGGTGGCGCTGTTTGTGACCAGTGCCCCGGATGGGCGCGGTATTGAGGCGCTGCGCGACCATTTACGCCAGCTACCGGCGCGCCCGCACTTGACCCGCCACCGTTTCCGGCTGGCCATCGATCGGGCATTTACCGTGAAAGGCGCCGGGCTGGTGGTAACCGGTACCGCGCTGAGCGGCGACGTTCGGGTAGGGGATACGCTATGGCTGACCGGCGCCGCAACCCCGATGCGGGTGCGCGGGCTTCACGCCCAGAACCAGAATACTGACCACGCCTGGGCCGGGCAGCGGATTGCACTGAACATCAGCGGCGATGCGGAAAAAGCCGATATCTCCCGGGGGGACTGGCTGCTCAGTGAACGTCCCCCGGCGCCGACTGAACGGGCCATTGTGCAGTTGCAGTGCCATGTTCCGCTCCAGCAGTGGCAGCCGCTGCATATTCACCACGCCGCCAGCCATATTACCGGGCGGGTCTCCCTGCTGGAGGGGGATTTAGCCGAGCTGGTGCTCGACACCCCGCTGCTGCTGGCGGATAACGACCGTCTGGTGCTGCGCGATATCAGCGCCCGCCAGACCCTGGCCGGTGCCCGGGTTGTCTTGCTGGATGCCCCGCGGCGCGGTAAACGCCAGCCCGCGTTTCTGGCCTGGCTGTCCGCCCTGGCGGATGCCCGGAACGACGCCCTGGCCCTGGGGCTGCATTTGCAGCGCGGGGCGATTAGCCAGTCTGCCTTTAGCTGGGCCAGGCAACTGGCCCCGGCCGGCATGGCCGCGCTGGTGGATGATGTGCCCGGATTGATCCGCGCCGGTGACCGGCTGCTCAGCGATGCGCTGGCAGGCGTCTGGCGGGAGAAATTACTGGCGGTGCTGGCCCGTTACCATGAACAGCATGATGATCAACCCGGCCCGGGCCGTGAGCGCCTGCGGCGCATGGCGCTACCGGCAGAAGATGAAGGTCTGGTCCTGGCGCTGATAGAGCAGATGCGCCAGCAGGGGCTGCTGGAAAGCCGCCAGGGCTGGCTGCATTTACCGGGCCATGAACCGGGCTTCTCCCGGGAACAACTGGCGCTCTGGCAGGTGGTTGCCCCGCGCTTTGCGGATGAGCCCTGGTGGGTGCGCGATGTGGCCCGGGAAACCGGCCAGGATGAGCAGGTGGTGCGGCAGTTACTGCGCAATGCGGCCCAGCAGGGGTTCATTACGGCTATTGTCAAAGATCGCTACTACCGCCAGGATCGGATTATCGAATTTGCCGATCTGATCCGCGCCCTGGATCCCGAACGGGGGGCCACGACGGCGGCGGACTTCCGCGATCGGCTGGGGGTGGGGCGTAAGCTGGCGATCCAGATCCTGGAATATTTTGACCGTATCGGCTTCACCCGGCGGCGCGGCAATGACCATCTGCTGCGCGACAGCGCACTGTTCCGGCGCCAGTGAGCGGTATTCTCCGCGGCTAAAGATCGTGATGGCGCTCGTAAAGTAACCGCAATGCGGCGAGAAAATCACCGCCAGCGGCTACCCTTAGGGGGAATGTCACCCTAAGGAGAGCGCCATGACAACACCCCCACCGGACAGGCTAACCCCCGGCGAATACGGTTTCCCGCTACCGCTCAAGCCCCGCTATGACAACTATATTGGCGGGGCCTGGGTGGCCCCGGTCGCGGGCGCCTATTACCAGAACCTCACGCCCATTACCGGCCAGCCCCTGTGCGAAGTGGCCAGCTCGACATCCGGTGATGTGGATCTGGCGCTGGATGCCGCCCACGCCATCAAAGCCGAGTGGGGCAGTATGGCGGTGCAGGACAGGGCGGCTATTTTGCTGAAAATTGCCGACCGTATGGAGCAGAACATCGAACTGCTCGCCACCGCAGAAACCTGGGATAACGGTAAACCGATCCGCGAAACCAGCGGTGCCGATGTGCCGCTGGCCATTGACCATTTCCGCTATTTTGCCGCCTGTATTCGCGCCCAGGAAGGGGGCATCAGCGAGGTGGACAAAGACACCGTGGCCTATCACTTCCACGAACCGCTGGGGGTGGTGGGGCAGATCATTCCGTGGAACTTTCCGTTGCTGATGGCCTGCTGGAAACTGGCCCCGGCGCTGGCTGCCGGTAACTGTGTGGTGCTGAAGCCCGCCCGGCTGACCCCGCTGTCGGTGCTGCTGCTGATGGAAACCATTGGCGACTTGCTGCCCCCGGGGGTGGTGAACGTGGTAAACGGTGCCGGGGGCGAAATTGGTGAGTACCTGGCGACCTCGACGCGTATCGCCAAAGTGGCGTTTACCGGCTCCACCGAAGTGGGCCAGCAGATCATGCAGTACGCCACCCGGAACATTATTCCGGTGACCCTCGAGCTGGGGGGCAAATCCCCCAATATCTTCTTTGCCGACGTGATGGAAAAAGAGGACGCCTTCTTCGATAAGGCCCTGGAGGGCTTTGCGCTGTTTGCCTTTAATCAGGGTGAAGTCTGCACCTGCCCCAGCCGGGCGCTGGTCCAGGAGTCGATTTATGAGCGCTTTATGGAGCGCGCCATCCGCCGGGTGGAGGCTATTCGCAGCGGTAACCCGCTGGACAGCGCCACCCAGATGGGGGCCCAGGTCTCTCAGGGCCAGATGGAGACCATCCTCAATTACATTGATATCGGTAAGCAAGAAGGGGCAGAGGTGCTGAGCGGCGGTAAGCGGCGGTTACTGGGGGGCGATTTGCAATCCGGGTACTACCTCGAACCGACCATTCTGTTTGGCCAGAATACGATGCGGGTGTTCCAGGAGGAGATTTTTGGCCCGGTACTGGCGGTGACCACCTTTAAAACCCCCCAGGAAGCGCTGGAGCTTGCCAACGACACCGCCTACGGCTTAGGGGCGGGGGTGTGGACCCGCAACGGCACCCTGGCTTACAAGATGGGCCGCGGGATTCAGGCGGGCCGGGTCTGGACCAACTGCTACCATGCCTATCCGGCCCACGCCGCGTTTGGCGGGTATAAACAGTCCGGCATTGGCCGGGAAACCCATAAGATGATGCTGGAGCATTATCAGCAGACCAAATGCCTGCTGGTGAGCTATTCCGACCACGCCCTCGGCCTGTTCTGACCGGGGCGCGATACCGGCCCGGTGGCTGCCCTCGTCAAAAGGGACGGCCGCCGGGCCAGTAGCCAACCGCCGATCACAGGGCGTCTTTATCGATCCCCAGGCGCTTCATCCGCGACAGTAAAGTGGTGCGCTTCATGCCCAGCCGCTGGGCCGCCCCGCGGGGGCCTGCCACCACGCCGTTGGTCTCTTTGAGCACCCGGATAATATGCTGCACTTCATCCTCGCCTTCCTGGGCGGGATCACAGTCCGGGGTGGGGATAGTGGGCTGAGTGGTGATGTCCGCAAAGCGATCCAGCTCCGGCAGGGAGAGTTGCAGCACATTCCCCCGGGTGAGCAGTACCGCGCGCTCAACCACGTTTTCCAGCTCACGCACGTTCCCCGGCCACGGCATTTTACTCAGCGCGCGCAGGGTTTCCGCCGGGATACTGTCGATATTGCGCCCCAGACGGCGGGCAATTTTAAAGGTGAAAGCCTTCACCAGCAGCGGAATGTCTTCTGGCCGTTCGCGCAGTGGCGGCAGCTGGATGGGGAACACGTTCAGCCGGTAGTAGAGGTCACTGCGAAACTCCCGGTCGAGCACCATCTGCCGCAGATCGCGGTTAGTGGCGGCAATCAGGCGCACATCCACCTGCTGGATTTTGTTACTGCCGAGGCGTTCAAACTCTTTTTCCTGCAACACCCGCAGCAGCTTAGGCTGGAGTTCGAGGGGCATATCCCCCACTTCATCAAGGAACAGCGAGCTTTTGTCCGCCAGTTCAAAGCGGCCAATACGCTGGGTGTTGGCCCCGGTAAAGGCCCCGCGCTCGTGGCCAAACAGGTCGCTTTCCAGCAGTCCTGCGGGCATGGCCGCACAGTTAATTTTGACCATCCGCCGGTTGTTACGGCCACTCTGATTGTGGATAGCCCGGGCAATCAGCTCTTTCCCGGTGCCGGTTTCGCCGAGGATCAGCACGGTGCTGTTACTGTGGGCCACCATTTCCACTTGCTTCATCACACTGGACATCACATCGCTGCGGCCAATGATTTCGCCGAAGTCACCGGCGACATTGTTGATTTGCTCGGTCAGGGCGAGGTTTTCATCCACCAGATTCTCTTTCAGGTGGTTGATCTCCCGCCAGGCGAGGGCGTTATCCACGGCGATGGAGATACGCTCGGCAATCTGGCGCAGAAGTTTGAGGTTGGCCGGGGTGAACACGTCCGCCTCACACTGGGCCAGCTTAAGCACCCCGAGCATTTTATTACCAAAGGTCAGCGGCAGCAGGCACAGGGTCTGGAGCTGGTTACCCCACATTTCAAACAGCATCCGCTCATAGGGGGCCAGTTGATCCCGGTGGTGCAGGTTAAGCAGCAGCATTTCGCGGCTTTTAAACACCCGCTCCGTGAGGGTGCCGCTTTCGATAACTTCACTCTGGTCGTGGATTGGCGACTGTTCATCCACGAAGTGGGTAGAAAAGACATGCAGGTGCCCGCGGCGGTTGCTGCGCAGCACAATACTCACCGAGTCGATAGAGAAATAGCGGTGGATCTCGTGGGCTATCTCGCTCACCAGATCGTCAAGATCCAGCTTCGATAACACCGCATTGGTTACCGCCACCAGGATGCGGAAATCGTCGCGCTCCCGGCACAGCATCTGGTATTCGTGGTTGTTGTTGATTCGGCTCTGGATCTGCTCGGCGACCAGGGCGACAATTTGCGCCAGGGTATACAACCGGGAGAGTTCTTTATCGCTCCAGGGCTGATCGGTGTCGCGGATAAACTCACAGCCGCCAATGATTTTGCCGTCGGTGGCCAGGGGCAACAGGCAGTAACGGCTGAATGTGCTGTACATCTCAAGGGCGTGGAGCTGTGGCCAGGTCTCACTAAACTCTTCCTGGGTGCACATCAGGGCTTCCGGGCGCGACAGTACCCGGCGTACTGGCCCATTGGCCAGTAGCATTTCATCCTCGTAATGCAGGGGGTGCCCTTGTTTATCCATGCCGTAGAAACCCACCTGCTGCTGGAGCGGGTGATACAACAGAATATTGGCCTTATCGGCCAGGGCACTCTGGCGGACCATACCGGTCAGGCATTCGGCTAGCGCGCTGAGGTCCGGCTGTTGTAACAAGGTACGGGTGATATCGAACAGACCCTGCTGTCCGAGGTCACTCATTGGCGTATATGACATAAGCTCATCCGAAAAAAGAATTTCCCCGCTACAGGGCAGGTGCATCTGTAGCGTCACTTTATCTTAGTTGTTTTTTAAAAGAGGAAAGGGGCCATGCCCACCCTGCTTAGGCTGCGCAGCAGCGGCCGTTATCCGGCCGCCGGCATACTGTATCAGGGTATTTTTATAATGTTAGTGACTGTTTCGCTACTCAGTGTAGTTGGACTGCGCGGTGCAGATGCTGGCGCAGGTCAACAAATACGCGGTAAAGGTTCCGCGTGGGGCAGGTCGAGGGTGCGTTTCACCCCGTACAAGCCGGTCACCCGTACCCCTTTCTGAGCGGTTACCTCACCAATGATTGCCGCGTCCCGGCCAAGGGGATGCTGTTGCAGGGCGGTCATCACCGCGGGGGCGGCCTCCCGGCTGGCGACAATCACCAGTTTGCCTTCGTTGGCGAAGTTGAGCGGGTCGAGGCCCAGCAGTTCACAAACCCCGCGCACCACCGGTTTCACCGGTAATTGCGCTTCGGTTATCTCCATGCCGCAGTGGCTGGCTTCGGCAAATTCATGCAGCACCGCATTTACCCCGCCCCGGGTGGCATCGCGCAGGGCTTTGACTCCGGCAATCGGATGCAGGGTCGCGATAAGCGGTGCCAGCACGGCACAATCGCTGCGCAGGTCCCCTTCCAGCCCCAGTTGTTCACGCAGGTTGAGGATGGTTGCCCCGTGGTCACCGAGGGTGCCGCTGGCGATAATCACATCCCCGGCACTAATCTGGCTGGCCCCCCAGTTGAGGCCGCGCACAATGGCCCCGATACCGGCGGTATTGATAAAGACTTTATCGGCCGCCCCCCGGGGAACCACTTTGGTATCACCGGTGACAATCGTTATCCCCGCTGCGCGGGCAGTGTGCGCCATGCTGTGCACAATCTGCTCAAGCAGGGTGACGTCCAGCCCCTCTTCGAGGATAAACCCGCAGGACATCCAGCGCGGTACCCCACCGCCAACCGCCACATCATTGGCGGTGCCGCAAATCGCCAGGTGGCCGATATTGCCCCCCGGGAAGAACAGCGGATCGATAACGTAGCTGTCGGTGGAGAAGGCCATTTTATCCCCGGTGGCGGTCAGATCTGCCAGGGAGAGGCGGGCGGCGTCTTCTTGCTCGGCCAGCCACGGGTTGGCAAACGCCTCCATAAACAGGCTGGCAATCAGCTGTTGCATGGCCTGGCCGCCGCTACCGTGGGCGAGGGTGATTGTTTTCATGCTTCGCACTCCTGGCCGCGGTACTGATACCAGGCGGCACATGCACCTTCAGAAGAGACCATCAGGGCCCCAAAGGCGTTCTGGGGGCTACAGGTTTTGCCAAACAGCGGGCACTGGTGTGGTTTGCAGCGCCCGGTCAGGACATCGCCACAGCGGGCGCGCGGATCGTCGCTCACCTGCTGCTGGCGGGGATTAAAATACCGCTCGGCATCGAACGGCTGGTAAGCCGGGGTCAGTTTTACCCCGGACTGGTTAATGATCCCCAGGCCACGCCATTCGGAATCCCCCTGCAGCATAAACACCTCGGCAATGGCCTGCTGGGCCAGCGGGTTACCGGCATCGGGGACCACCCGGCGATACTGGTTTTCAATTTTAGGCCGGGCGGCAATTTTCTGCTCTACCAGCATCAGCACGCCCTGTAATAAATCCACCGGCTCGAAACCGGCCACCACCAGCGGGCGCTGGTGTTCGCTGGCGATAAACCCGTAAGCCTCAGTACCGATAACCATGCTGACATGGCCCGGGGCGAGGAAGGCATCAATCCCGTTATCCGGCTGCTCCAGCAGGCTGCGCAGGGTGGGGATCAGGGTAATGTGCTGGCAGAAGAAGTAGAAGTTGTCCACCCCGGTGGCCCTGGCCTGTTGCAGGGTAATGGCGGTGGCGGGCATGGTGGTTTCAAAGCCGAGGCCGAAGAACACCACCTGGCGATCCGGGTTATTGCGCGCCAGTTGCAGGGCGTCCATCGGGGAATAGACCACCCGGACGTCGGCGCCTTTAGCCCGGGCGTCCATCAGGGAGCCGGATTTCCCCGGCACCCGGATAGCATCCCCAAAGGTGCAGAAAATCACCTCCGGGTGGCTGGCAATTTCCAGACAGGCGTCAATGCGCCCCATCGGTAAGACGCATACCGGGCAACCAGGGCCGTGGATAAACTCAATGTTTTCCGGCAGCAACTGGTCCAGCCCGAATTTAAAAATCGCGTGGGTATGGCCGCCGCACACTTCCATAATGCGCAGCGGGCGTTTGGCGTCATAGTCCAGCAGGGCGGCCCGGGCGCTGAGCTGTTCAATCAGCGCCATCACTTTGGCCGGGTCCCGGTATTCGTCAACAAAGCGCATCAGGCACGCTCCTCACCATACAGCAGCGCGCCGACATCCGGCTCCACGGCGAACATATTTTGCAGGGCGTCCAGGGTATCCAGGGCTTCCTGCTCATCAATGATACTCATGGCGAAGCCGACATGGACCAGCACCCACTGGCCGATGCGCGGGCGGCCCGCGTCATCGTGGGTGCCCACCAGGGTGAGGTTGACCTCGCGCTGGACACCGCAGACATCCACTTTGGCGTGGCTGTCGTCGACTAATTCACTGATTTGTCCGGGAATGCCTATGCACATTGTTGTGCCTCCAGCCAGGCCAGCCATTTATCCATACCGTCGCCTTTGGTGGCGGAAACCAGCAGGATCTCAATATCCGGGTTCACTTCCCGGGCGTAGGCGATGCACTGGTCAACATCAAAATCGAGGTACGGCAGCAGATCCACTTTATTGAGTAACATCAGGGAGGCCGCGGCAAACATATGCGGGTACTTGAGCGGCTTGTCTTCCCCTTCGGTTACCGACAGCACCGCCACTTTATGGCGCTCGCCGAGATCGAAACTGGCCGGGCACACCAGGTTGCCGACATTTTCAATAAACAGAATACCGCTATCTGCCAGGGGCAGGCGCTGCATCGCATCGTGGATCATCTGGGCATCCAGGTGGCAGCCCTTACCGGTGTTAACCTGGATGGCCGGGGTGCCGGTTTCGCGGATGCGGGCCGCGTCATTCACGGTTTGCTGATCCCCTTCAATCACCGCGCATGCCTGATGGCCACGCAGGCGTTTCAGGGTTTCGGTCAGCAGGGTGGTTTTACCGGAGCCCGGGCTGGACACCAGGTTGAGCACCAGCTGCTGGCGGGCGGCAAACTGGTCGCGATTGTGGGCCGCCAGCCGGTTGTTTTTATCCAGCACGTCGATTTCGATTTCCAGCATCCGGCGCTGGGTGATGCCCGGCGCGTGGGTGCCCGCTTCGCCGTGACCATAATGCAGGTCTCCCTCCGGGGAGGCTTGCGGCGCAAAGGTCGGGGGTTTCAGGCCGGTAATTTTCATTGCCGGGCGGGCGGATGGCGCAAAAGGCGCGCTGCGAAACGCAGAATGCGGGTTGTGTTCATCCCCTTCGATATAGCGGTTACCTTCACCGCAACCACAGGTACTACACATCTTGATTCTCCTGTTCGATTTCCAGGCGTTTAATCTGGAGGCCGTCATCAGCCACAATACGCAAGTTGGTGCCGTTACACTGGGGGCACATGCGCACCCGCTGGGTGAGCAGGGTGATGTGCTGTTGGCAGTCATAACACCAGCATTCGGCGTCTTGTTGATGGACGTCAAGCGTACATCCTTCGGCCAGGGTGCCGCGGCAGACCAGATCAAAACAAAATTGCAGGGCGCTGGTTTCCACACAGGAAAACGCGCCCACCTCCAGCCAGACCCCGGTAACTTTCGTGGCACCGTGCTGGCGGGCTTGCTGTTCAATAAGTTCAATTGCGCGCTGGCAAAGGGTGATTTCGTGCATAACGCCTCCGAAGCTATTGGCGGGCATGATGCAAGCCCTGTGCCAGATCTATGGCTGCCCGGCGGGTAACCCCGGGGCCGGCAGGGGCAGGGCGCTGATGCATAACGGAAAAATGCCCCGGTCCACCGGGCTGGTCTGCGGGGGGCGGCGGCCAGTATCCGGCTGTCACCGCATGACGAAGATGTCGAAATGACATGTCATTTTTAGGGGTATTTGGCGGGAGTATAATTAAAATCATTAAATAACAATAAGTTATAAAATTGGCATGAAATATGCCTGTGGGGGGTATCACCCCTAACTGAAATGACACACTATGACTATCTGGGAACTGAGCGAGAAGGCTGAATATATCGCCGATCGCCATCAGCAATTACACCACCAGTGGCAACACTACTGCAATACGCTGACACAGGCGATTACCCTGTCGAAAGCCAAGTTACATCATGCGGTTGGCTGCAACCCGGATGATGATTTGCGCTTCTTCTTGTTCGACCACTTTATTATCCATATCGCGCTGGCGGAAGGCTTTAACAGCCAGACAATTGAGTACTTTGTTGAAACCCGTGCCGGTGAGCAGAAGGTGTTGATTGCCCGTGCCCATATGGCGCAAAACGGCACTATCGACAACAGCATCGACAACCGCGATCGCAACAGCGTACTTGAGCATTACCTGGAAAAAATCAGCCCGGTTTACGACAGCTTATATCGCGCCATCCACGATGACGTGCCGCTGCGCATGGCCGATCTGAGCCTCTCTGAGGTGCGTAAGGCCGTCGCCTGATCCTGATTCGTGTGTCGAACACTGTCGAAAAATGACAGCGCCCGGCATGTTTTCGTCAAAAATGACTATTCCTGAGGTAATACCCGGTGAACCGTTTTGTAATCGCCGACCCGAAGCTCTGCATGGGATGCCACACCTGTGAGGCCGCCTGTTCAGAGACCCACCGGCAGCATGGTCTACAGTCCATGCCACGCTTACGCGTGATGCTTAATGCCCATGAGTCCGCTCCGCAGGTCTGCCATCATTGTGAAGACGCCCCCTGTGCCACCGTCTGCCCGGTTAATGCCATTAACCACGTGGATGGGGCGGTACAGCTTAATGAAAGCCTGTGCGTCAGCTGCAAGCTGTGCGGCATTGCCTGCCCGTTTGGGGCGATTGAATTTTCCGGCAGCCGTCCGCTGAATATTCCGGCCAACGTCAACAGCCCGAAAGCCCCGCCTGCGCCACCGGCGCCTGCCCGGGTCAGCACGCTGCTGGACTGGGTGCCGGGGATCCGCGCCATCGCCGTAAAATGCGACCTGTGCAATTTTGACGAGCAGGGCCCTGCCTGTGTGCGCACCTGCCCGACCAAGGCACTGCGCCTCGTGGATAACCGGGATATCGCGCTGTCCAGTAAACGTAAGCGCGAACTGGCAATGACGGTCTCTTTTGATGACTTGTCCCTGTTCACTGGCCAACGTGAGGCGAGCAAATGAATGCACTGAGTCTACTTCACTGGGCGCTGTTCGGGTTTATCCTGAGCGCGGTGCTCGCCGGGGTATGTTATAAGGCGAAAGCGGTAAGCGGCCTGCTGGCCGGGCTGGGTGGCGCTATCAGTAGCGCTCTGGCGCTCGGCGCCGGGGTACAGGCACTGCTCAGCGGCGCCACCGGTATTGATATCGGCCTGCGCTTTTTTCATCAGACCCTCCAACTGACACCGATGAACGGCCTGTGGCTGATTGCCATTTGCCTGCCGGCGCTGTTTGTCAGCCTGTTTAATATTAGCTGGCACCAACACGCCGGGGTGAAAGCCAACGGATTCCTGATCAACCTGCTGATGGCGGCGGCCCTGATGGCCCTGACCGCGGACAACCTCGGCACCCTGGTGCTGATGGCCGAAATCATGGCCCTGTGTGCGGCGTTCCTGACCGGTTGTGCTCAGTCCGGCAAGCTGTGGTTTGCCCTTGGCCGCCTGGGGACCGTGCTGCTGGCTATTGCCTGCTGGATCCTCGAACAGCGTTACGGCACCCTCAATTATGCGGCGCTCCATGACGCCACTGCGCTGCTGCCGCTTAGCTCCGGGATCTGGTTGCTGGGGCTGATTGGCTTTGGCCTGCTGGCCGGGATTATCCCGCTGCACGGCTGGGTGCCTCAGGCCCACGCTAATGCCTCTGCCCCGGCGGCGGCGCTGTTCTCCGCCGTGGTACTGAAAGTGGGTCTGTATGGCATCCTGACTATCTCGCTTATCGATGCCGCGCTGCCGCTGTGGTGGGGCATTGTGGTGATGGTGCTGGGGATGATCACTGCTTTTATTGGCGGCCTGTATGCCCTGATGGAGCACAACATCAACCGCCTGCTGGCTTACCACTCCCTGGAAAACATCGGCATTATCCTGCTCGGTCTCGGGGCGGGCTTAACCGGCCTGTCGCTTAACGAGCCGGTGCTGATTGCCCTCGGCCTGACCGGTGGCCTGTTCCACCTGGTTAACCACAGCCTGTTTAAATCCACCCTGTTCCTCGGTGCCGGGGCGGTCTGGTTCCGTACCGGCCACCGCGATATCGAAAAACTGGGCGGTATCGGCAAACGGATGCCGCTGATTTCCCTGGCGATGCTGGTTGGCCTGATGGCCATGGCCGCCCTGCCGCCGCTAAACGGCTTTGCCGGTGAATGGGTGATTTACCAGTCCTTCTTCCGTTTAGGTTCACTGCCGCTGTTTATTGGCCGCCTGTTGGGGCCAATGCTGGCTGTCGGCCTGGCGATAACCGGTGCGCTGGCGGTGATGTGTATGGCCAAGGTATATGGGGTGACCTTCCTCGGTGCGCCGCGTACGCAGGAAGCGCAGGACGCTAAACCGGCACCGCTGCTGATGAACCTCAGCGTGGCGGCACTGGCGCTGTGCTGTATCGCCTCCGGGGTGGCCGCACCGTGGATCCTGCCGCTGCTGCGCAATGTGGTGCCGCTGCCGCTGGTGTCTGCTCATAGCGTGGTATCCCAGCCGCTGATGACCTTGCTGCTGGTGGCCTGCCCGCTGCTGCCGTTCCTGCTGATGGTGTTCTTTAAAGGTGACCGTCTGGCGCCCCGCTCCCGTGGCGCGGCCTGGGTATGTGGTTACGACCATGAACAAGCGATGGTTATCACCGCTACCGGGTTTGCTCAGCCGGTCAAAGCGGCCTTCGCGCCGATGCTGGCCCTGCGCCACCACCTGAATCCGGTGAAATGGATCCCGGGCTGGCAGTGCGAATGTCTGGCGGGGTCGATGCGCCGCCTGGCCTTTATTGAACTGGCAATTTTGCTGGTGATTGTGGTTTCCCGGGGAGCATAAAACGATGACTGTGATTCTTGGCTTGATTCAGGCGCTGGTGCTGTTTGCCATTGCGCCGCTGTTATCCGGTATTACCCGGGTGCTCCGCGCCCGGATGCACAACCGGCAGGGGCCGGGGGTGCTGCAGGAGTACCGCGATCTGTTCAAACTGCTGGGCCGCCAGAGTGTGGCCCCGGCGGCATCTGGCTGGGTGTTCCGCCTGATGCCGTTTGTGATGGTCGGCGTGATGCTGACCATCGCCACGGCGCTGCCGCTGATCACCGTGGCGGCACCGGTGGCGGGGCTGGGGGATCTGATAACCCTGATCTACCTGTTCGCCATTGCCCGTTTCTTCTTCGCCATTGCGGGCCTTGATACCGGTAGCCCGTTTACCGGTATCGGCGCCAGCCGCGAAGCGATGCTCGGGGTGCTGGTTGAGCCTATCCTGCTGCTGGGCCTGTGGGTTGCGGCTCAGGTGGCAGAGTCCACCCATATCAACAACATCACCCTGACCTTGTACCACTGGCCAGTGGCCCACACCCTGACCCTGTTACTGGCCATGGCGGCCTGCGCATTCGCCACCTTTATTGAAATGGGCAAACTGCCCTTTGACCTGGCGGAAGCAGAGCAAGAGTTGCAGGAAGGGCCGTTGACCGAGTACAGCGGCGCCGGTTTCGCCATCCTGAAATGGGGCATCAGCCTGAAACAGCTGGTGGTGTTGCAAATGTTTGTCGGGGTGTTCTTGCCCTGGGGGCAGATGGTGCATTTTTCGCCAGGCGGCCTGGTGCTGGCTATCGTGGTGGCCATTGCCAAGCTGGTGCTCGGGGTGGCGATTATTGCCCTGTTTGAAAATAGCATGGCCCGCCTGCGGTTCCTGAAAACGTCCCGGGTGACCTGGGCCGGTTTTGGCTTCGCGTTTTTAGCTTTCGTCTCCTTGCTGGTGGCGTATTAAGAGAGTGTTTTCCATGTCTGAAGAAAAAATCGGTCAACAGTATCTGAGTGCATTACACCAGGCGTTTCCTGGGGTGGTGCTTGAAGAGTCCTGGCAGACCCGGGACCAGATCACCATCACGGTGAAAACCAACTATCTGCCGGAAGTGGTGGAGTTTCTCTACTACCAGCAGGGGGGGTGGCTGTCGGTACTGTTCGGTAACGACGAACGCCCGCTGTGTGGCCATTATGCGGTCTACTACGTGCTCTCCATGGAGAAAGGCACCAAGTGCTGGATCACCGTGCGTGTCGAAGTGGACGCCAACACCCTGGAATATCCGTCCGTTACCCCACGGGTACCGGCGGCGGTTTGGGGCGAACGTGAAGTGCGCGATATGTATGGCCTGCGCGCGGTGGGCCTGCCGGATGAACGCCGCCTGGTGCTGCCCGATGACTGGCCGGACGATCTCTACCCGCTGCGTAAAGACAGCATGGACTACCGCCAGCGCCCGGCCCCGACCACTGATGCTGAAACCTATGAGTTCATCAACGAGCTGGGCACCAAAAAGAACAACGTGGTGCCGATTGGCCCGCTGCATGTGACCTCCGATGAACCGGGCCACTTCCGCCTGTTTGTTGACGGCGAAAACATCATTGATGCGGACTACCGGCTGTTCTATGTCCACCGCGGCATGGAAAAACTGGCGGAAACCCGCATGGGCTACAACGAAGTCACCTTCTTGTCTGACCGGGTGTGCGGTATCTGCGGTTTTGCCCACAGCACCGCGTATACCACCTCCGTGGAAAATGCCATGGGCATCCAGGTGCCGGAACGCGCCCAAATGATCCGCGCCATCCTGCTGGAAGTGGAACGCCTGCACAGCCACCTGCTGAACCTCGGGCTGGCCTGCCACTTTGTGGGCTTTGACTCCGGCTTTATGCAGTTCTTCCGGGTGCGTGAGCAGTCAATGAAGATGGCGGAGATCCTCACCGGGGCCCGTAAAACCTACGGCCTGAACCTGATTGGCGGTATCCGCCGCGACCTGCTGAAAGACGACATGATCCAGACCCGTCAGCTGGCCCAGCAGATGCGCGCGGAAGTGAAAGACCTGGTGGATATCCTGATGACCACCACCAACATCAATCAGCGCACGGTTGGCATTGGCCGCCTTGACCCGCAAATCGCCCGTGACTTCAGTAACGTCGGCCCGATGGTCCGCGCCAGCGGCCACGCCCGCGATGCCCGTTACGATCACGAATTTGTCGGTTACGGCCTGCTGCCGATGGAGATCCACAGCGAGCAGGGTTGCGATGTTATCTCGCGCCTGAAAGTGCGTATCAATGAGGTATTCACCTCCCTGAACATGATCGACTACGGCCTGGATAACCTGCCGGGCGGCCCGCTGGCGGTGGAAGGCTTCACCTATATTCCGCACCGTTTTGCCCTCGGCTTTGCCGAAGCGCCGCGCGGCGATGATATCCACTGGAGCATGACCGGGGACAACCAGAAGCTGTTCCGCTGGCGCTGCCGTGCGGCCACTTACGCCAACTGGCCGACCCTGCGCTATATGCTGCGTGGTAACACCGTGTCCGACGCGCCGCTGATTATCGGCAGTCTTGACCCTTGCTACTCCTGTACTGACCGTATGACTGTCGTGGACGTCCGCAAGAAGAAAAGCAAAGTGGTGCCGTACAAAGAGCTGGAACGCTACAGCATCGAACGCAAGAACTCGCCGCTGAAATAAGCCGTTACTCCCCGCTCCAGGGCGGGGAGGTTGAGGAAGAGCAATGTTTACTTTTATTAAAAAAGTGCTGAAAACCGGGGTAGCCACTGAAAGCTACCCGCTGACACCCATTGAGGTGGACAAAAATTTCCGCGGCAAGCCGGAACACAATCCCCAGCAGTGTGTGGGCTGCGCGGCGTGCGTGAACGCCTGCCCGTCCAACGCCCTGAGCGTGGAAACCAACCTGGCCGGGAAAACCCTCGACTGGCAGTTTAACCTCGGGCGCTGCATCTTCTGCGGCCGCTGTGAGGAAGTCTGCCCGACAGCGGCAATCACCCTCTCTCAGCAGTATGAGCTGGCGGTCTGGAAGAAAGAGGATTTCCTGCAGAAATCCAGTTTCCCGCTGTGCTACTGCCGCAGCTGCCAGCGCCCGTTTGCGGTGCAAAAAGAGATTGATTACGCCATCGCGATTTTGCAGCACAACGGTGACAAACGCGCCGAAATGCACCGGGACAGTTTTGAAACCTGCCCGGAATGCAAACGCCAGCAGGGGCTGGTCTCTTCTGACCGTATTGATTTAACCCGCCATATGAGAGAGGCCAGCTAATGAGCAATTTACTGGGCCCACGGGACGCTAACGGTATTCCGGTACCGATGACGGTGGACGAATCCATCGCCAGCATGAAGGCGTCCCTGCTGAAAAATATCAAACGCTCCGCCTACGTATACCGGGTGGACTGCGGCGGCTGCAACGGTTGTGAAATCGAGATTTTTGCCACGCTTTCGCCGCTGTTTGACGCTGAACGCTTCGGTATCAAGGTAGTACCGTCACCGCGCCATGCGGATATTTTGCTGTTTACCGGGGCGGTGACCCGCGCCATGCGCTCCCCGGCGCTGCGTGCCTGGCAGTCCGCGCCGGACCCGAAAATCTGTATCTCTTACGGGGCCTGCGGCAACAGTGGCGGTATTTTCCACGATCTATACTGCGTGTGGGGCGGTACCGACAAAATCGTCCCGGTGGATGTGTATATCCCGGGGTGCCCGCCGACACCGGCCGCCACCCTGTATGGCTTTGCCATGGCGCTGGGGCTGCTGGAGCAGAAAATCCACGCCCGGGATGCCAGTGAGCAAGACATCCAGCCGGCGCAGATCCTGCACCCGGATATGGTCCAGCCGCTGCGGGTACGCATTGATCGTGAAGCCCGCAGACTGGCGGGTTACCGCTATGGCCGCCAGATTGCCGATGCGTATATGAACCATCTGGCCCAGGGCGAGGCGGGGGTTGCCCAGTGGCTGGCGGCGGAGAACGATCCGCGGCTGAGTGAAATTGTGGCGAACCTCAGCCATCTGGTTGAGCAGGAGCGTATCTGATGAGTGAGTCGGTGGTGTTCAGCCAACTGAGCCGTAAATTTGTCGACAATAATGACAAGACCCCGGATCAGGCCCAGCAGGTCATCTATTACAGCCTGGCAATTGGTCATCACCTCGGGGTGATCGACTGCCTGAAGGCCGCGCTGGTGTGCCCTTATGAGGCGTACCGGGAATGGGTTGCCACCCTGGACGCGGGCAGCGAAGCGCGCCGTAAAATGGAAGGCGTGCCGCGCTATGGCGAGATAGTCATCGACCAAAACCACGTGGTGATGCTGGCCCGGGCCTTTGATGCCGCCCTGGCCCGCCAGACCCCGGAACAGCAGCAGTGGAGCCGAGAGCTGCTGGACATGTTGCAGGCTATCCAGCAAGAACCGGCTATCTACCTGATGGTAAGGAGAGATCGTGACTGACGTTTTACTGTGTGTTGGCAACAGCATGATGGGGGACGACGGTGCCGGTCCTCTGCTGGCCGAAATGTGCCAGGCGAACCCGCAAGGGGAATGGGTGGTGATTGACGGCGGCAGCGCCCCGGAAAATGACATTGTGGCCATTCGTGAGCTGAAACCCCAGCGCCTGCTGGTGGTGGACGCCACCGACATGGGGCTTAACCCCGGTGAAATCCGCATTATTGACCCGGATGACATCGCCGAGATGTTCATGATGACCACCCACAATATGCCGCTCAACTACCTGATTGATCAGCTGAAAGAGGACGTCGGCACGGTTATCTTCGTGGGGATCCAGCCGGATATTGTCGGCTTCTATTACCCGATGACCGCCCCTATCAAGCAGGCTGTCGAAACGGTCTACCAGCGCCTGGCGGGCTGGCAGGGCAACGGGGGATTTGCCGATCTGGAGGCGCCGGCGCTGGATTAATGCCGGTGACTGTCATTTGCCTGAAAGTTATCGTCACAAGTGACGATATGACAGTGACCGCGTGCCGGATCAACGCAAAACGCCGCGCATCGCGCTAGTTTCAAAGTTGGCATACTTTGTGTATGCCATTACCCACCGAATATAACGAATAATCCATACCCGCTCTGAAGCGGGTATGTTGCCGGAGAATATGATGAACCGCTTCGTCATTGCTGATTCGAGCAAATGTATTGGCTGCCGCACTTGCGAAGTGGCCTGTGTCGTGTCCCATCAGGCGGATCAGGATTGTGCATCCCTGACCCCGGAGAGCTTTTTACCGCGTATTCACGTTATCAAAGGCGTGAATATCTCAACGGCCATGATGTGCCGCCAGTGTGAAGACGCCCCGTGCGCCAATGTCTGCCCGAACGGCGCCATTGTGCGTGAAAAAGGCTTTGTCCACGTGATGCAGGAACGCTGCATTGGCTGCAAAACCTGTGTGGTTGCCTGCCCGTACGGGGCCATGGAAGTGGTGGTTCGCCCGGTGGTGCGCAACAGCGGCGCTGGCCTGAACGTGAAAACCCAGAAGGCGGAAGCCAACAAGTGTGATCTGTGCTTCCACCGTGAAGCGGGCCCGGCCTGTATGGAAGCCTGCCCCACCAAAGCCATTATGCTGGTGGATCGCAATAAACTGGATCAGATTGCCGCTGAGCGCCGCCGCCGCGCCGCGCTGGATACGTCTGGTTCACTGATCTTCTGATCAACACCCTTTTTGTAAGTACCACCCCGGTGGCGGCAAGTTGCTTTGCCGCACTCCCCTTCGGGTGGGTTATCCTGAAACGCGGGGCGGTTGTCGTCCCGTGTCTTTTTCAGGCCATCAGGTAACACAATCCATAATACATAGTCACGATGAGCAATCAGGGTGTGGTGCTGCATATTCGCGGCAAAGTTCAGGGTGTCGGCTTCCGGCCTTATGTCTGGCAGATTGCCAGCGAAATGGGGCTGGCCGGTGACGTGTGCAATGACGGCAGCGGGGTGGTTATCCGCCTGGTTCAGCCATCTGAGGCGTTTATCCAGACCCTGTACCACCGCTGCCCGCCCCTGGCGCGCATCGACAGTCTGACGGCCACCCCCCTGCACTGGCAGACGGCGCCGGTAGATTTTACGATTCGCCACAGCGCCGCCGGGGCAATGTCCACCCACATCGTGCCCGATGCCGCCACCTGCTCCGCCTGCCTGGCGGAAATGGGTGACCCGGCCCAGCGCCGTTACCGTTACCCGTTTATCAACTGCACCCACTGCGGCCCGCGGTTCACCATTATCCGCGCCATGCCCTACGATCGGCCCTTTACCGTGATGGCGGGCTTCCCGCTCTGTGCCGAATGCGCCGCGGAATACCGCGATCCGGCGGACCGGCGCTTTCATGCCCAGCCGGTGGCCTGCCCGGCATGCGGGCCACAGCTGAGCTGGCACGCCGGTGATCAGCGGGCTGAGCGGGAGGCCGCCTTACAGGCCGCGCTGGCGGCGCTCGGTGCCGGGGATATCATCGCCGTGAAAGGGGTGGGCGGGTTCCACCTGGTCTGTGATGCCCGCAATGAGGCCGCCGCTGCTCTGCCTCGGGGCGGATTTAAAAAACACCTTCGCCCTGGTGCGTGGCGATCAACTGGTGTTAAGCCAGCATTTGGGGGATTTATCCGGGGATGGGGTAGAAACCCAGTGGCAGCATGCGCTGAAGTTGATGTGCCAGGTGTATGACTTTACCCCCCAGCAGGTGGTGCTGGATGCCCACCCCGGCTACCGGCTGACCGCGCTGGGGCAGGCGATGAACCTGCCCGTCCAGCGGGTACTGCATCATCATGCCCATATTGCGGCGTGCCTGGCAGAACACCAGTGGCCCCTGGATGGCGGCCCGGTGATTGGCCTGGCGCTGGACGGTATCGGCATGGGGGCTCAGGGCGAACTGTGGGGTGGAGAGTGCCTGCGGGTGGATTACCGCCAGTGCGATAAGCTGGCGGGGCTGCCGGCGGTGGCACTGCCCGGTGGCGATCTGGCCGCCCGCCAGCCCTGGCGCAATTTATTGGCCCACTGCCTGGCCTTTGTGCCAGGCTGGGAAGCCCTGCCGGAAACCGCGGTTATCCGCCGGCAGATGTGGCAACCGCTGGCCAAAGCCATTATGCGCGGGGTCAACGCGCCGCTGGCCTCTTCCGCTGGCCGGTTATTTGATGCGGCGGCGGCGGCACTGGGCTGTACTGGCCTGGTGCAAAGCCATGAAGGCGAAGCGGCCTGCCGCCTGGAGGCGCTGGCCTGGCAACAGGGGGCTGTCGGGCACCCGGTTATTCTGCCGTGTAATGACGGCCAGCTGGATCTGGCGGCATTCTGGCAGAGCTGGCTGGGCTGGCGCGCCTCGCCGGGGGCCAGGGCCTGGGCCTTCCATGATGCGCTGGCGGCGGGGCTGGCGTCCCTGGTGCGCTATTATGGCCACCGGCAGGGGCTGAATACCCTGGCGTGCGGGGGCGGTGTCTGGCATAACCGCTTGCTGAGCCAGCGGTTACAGCAATATTTAACTGATTTTAACGTACTGTTTCCGCACGCTTTACCGGCGGGTGACGGGGCGATTTCTGCGGGCCAGGCGGTTATCGCCGCCGCCCGGTTATGAGTGAAAAGGATAATAACTATGTTCCTGACGTTATTACGTAACAATCCACGTGGTGCTGCCTTACTGGCGGCCCTGGTGATGGCAAATGTGGTGGCCTGGGGATGGGCGCTGGTGGTGTTCCACCACAATACACCGCTGATGGCCGCGTGCTTACTGGCCTGGTGTTATGGCCTGCGCCACGCGGTGGATGCTGACCATATTGCCGCTATTGATAACGTGACGCGCAAAATGATGCAGCAGGGCAAACGCCCTTATGGGGTGGGGGCCTGGTTCTCTCTGGGCCACTCGACCATTGTTATCCTGGCGACGGTGGCGATCGCGGCCACGGCCGCGGCGTTTAAAAGCCATATGGACTGGTTCCACGATGTGGGCGGGGTGATTGGTACCGCGGTGTCAGCCCTGTTTTTACTGGCGATGGCGCTGGTGAACCTGGTTATTCTGCGGGGTATCTGGCGTAATTTCCGCGCCTTTATTCGCGGCGAGAATGTCACCCCCGCTGATGACGCGCTGGCGGCCGGCGGCCCGATGAGCTGGCTGTTCCGCCCGACCTTTCGGATGATCGGCAAGAGCTGGCATATGTACCTGGTGGGTTTTTTGTTTGGCCTCGGGTTTGATACCGCCACCGAAATCGGGGTACTGGGGATTTCTGCGGCCAGCGCCTCCAGCGGTATGTCTATCTGGTCGATTCTGGTGTTCCCGGCGCTGTTTGCCAGCGGTATGGCGCTGATCGACAGCGTGGATAATATGCTGATGGTGGGGGCCTATGGCTGGGCGTTCAACAAGCCCCAGCGCAAACTCTATTACAACATGACCGTGACCGGTACTTCGGTGATTGTGGCGCTGTTTATCGGCGGTATGGAAGCGCTGGGGCTGCTGGTGGATAAGTTCGATCTGCACGGCGGGGTCTGGTCCCTGGTGAGCGATGTGAATGATAACCTCGGCAATGCCGGTTTTGTGGTGATTGGGGTGTTTATTGCCTGCTGGGGGATTTCAATGCTCAATTACCGCTGGAAGGGGTACGACTCTCTGGTGGTGCGCTGAGCCCCGGTTGCCGGGTGAGCGATCGGGCAGCACAAGGGCACCACGCCGGGGCGATGTTACCGGCGGGTGCCATAGAGAACGACAGGTATGCGGGCCCGGTGCCGGGTTACCCGTTGTGGCACTCGGCCCAGGCTATTTCCAGCTCTTCGGCGAGAATTTTCACCCCGGCTTCGATTTTGTCCGGGTCCGGCACGTAGTTCATCCGCATACACTGTTGAGTGTGCGGCCAGGGCTTCTCCAGCCCGGGGAAGAAATAGTGCCCCGGCACCATCAGTACCCCGCGTTTTTTCAGGCGCTGGTAGAGCACTTCGGTGCTGATGGGCAAATCCTTAAACCACAGCCACAGGAAAATCGCCCCTTCCGGTTTGTGGATCAGGCAGCGGTCTTGTGGCAAATAGCGGCGCAGGATCTCAATGGTGTGCTGCACCCGCTGGTAGTAGAACGGCTTGATTACGGTGTCGGACAGGCGCAGCAAATCCTGGCGGCGGATCATCTCTGCCCCCATGGCCGGGCCAATGCCGCCGGGTGCCAGGCTGATAATGCCATTCATATTGCTGATGGCCGAAATAGTCTGCTCACTGGCGACAATAATCCCGCAGCGGCTGCCGGGCAGGCCCAGTTTTGACAGGCTCATGCACAGGATAATGTTCGGGTTCCACAGGGGGCGCGCCTCGGAGAAAATAATCCCCGGGAACGGCAGGCCATAGGCATTATCGATAACCAGTGGGATATCGTGCTGGTGGGCCAGTTCATCCAGGCGCATCACTTCTTCATCGGTAATCACGTTACCGGTGGGGTTAGTGGGGCGCGATACGCAAATCATGCCGGTATCTTCGCCGATATGCAGGCGATCGAAGTCAACATAGTATTTAAACTGGCCGTCAGGCAGTAGCTCAATATTCGGGCGGGTGGAGACAAACAGATCGTCTTCCAGCCCGGCATCCGCATAGCCAATATATTCCGGCGCAAGGGGGAAAAGCACCTTGCGCACCGAGCCGTCACTGCGCCGTCCGGCGAACAGGTTGAACAAGTAGAAAAACGCACTCTGGCTGCCATTTGTCAGAGCAATATTCTGTGGTGAAATATCCCAGTCAAACTGGGTTTTCAGCAGATCCGCCAGGGCGGTGATAAATTCATTTTTCCCCTGGGGGCCATCGTAATTGCATAGCGCATCCAGGGCTTTACCGCTATCCAGCATGCCTGCCAGTAGGTCGCGGAAGTAGTTGTCCATTTCCGGAATAGAGGCCGGGTTACCGCCGCCAAGCATGATTGCGCCTGGGGTACGTAAACCATCATTAAGGTCTTCCATCAGGCGGGTTATGCCTGAATAACGGGTAAATTTGTCGCCAAAAAGAGAGAATGTCATAGCTGTGGATCTGTGAGTTACTGCACAAGGACGGTAACCATAACCCTGGAAACTGTGTTGTGCAAACCGGAGCGGTTCCCCGGTGGTAGCGTTTAATCCTGCGGTTGATTAATTGGCAGAATTAAACGCTGTTTCAGGGCGGTGGCGTGATTATGGGGCGCTGGCCGGTGGCGGGGAGGGTAATCCTGCCCAGAATACCACCACAGTATCCCCATGATATTTACGGGTAAATCCGTAGCCCGCCGGTTGCGGTAGCGCTGTTTGCTGCCCGGCGCCGATGGCCGGATGGCGATGCCGGAATGCGCTGATTTTTTGCCACTGGGCCAGCGCAATCGCACTTTTCCCCACAACGTCCTGCCAGTTCATGTCCGAACGGGTGCCCTGCAATGGGTCGGACCCCCCGGGCCCCAGCGGGCGGTTGGTCTCATCACCATAGAAAATCTGCACCGCCCCCGGCGCCAGCAGCAACAGGGCGGCGCGGTTATCCCCCTCCCGGAAGAGCCGGGTATCGTGGGATGACAAATAACTCAGCACGTTGAACTGCTGGAGCTTATCCGCCATTTGCTGCCATACGCTGTCCATCTGCGCCAGGCACTGGCTGGCTGCGGCGGCCTGCTCCTGATAGTCGAAATTGATCATCGCATCAAAACCGTGCTGATAGTACGCGCTCTGCATCACGCCGTGGCCCCAGGCCTCACCGGTCATCCAGAACGGGCTGTCATCCAGTTTTTTATCCGGGTTCGCCGTCTTCCAGGTTTTCAGGGCGGCGCTGGCCTGGTCTTTGAGCTGTTGCCAGGCGGCAAGCTCGACGTGTTTGGCGGTGTCGATGCGAAAGCCATCAATGCCGTACTCCCGCACCCATTCGCTCAGCCAGTGGGTGAGGTAATCCCGGGGGGTATACCCCGGTATAGCCACCGCCCGGGTATCGGGCTTATGGCGATAAAACACCGGCAGGCCGGACGGCTCGGTAGATTCGGTTTTCACATCCGGCAAAAAAGAGAGCGACAAGGTGAGATCGTCATAGCCGGGGGCGTCGTAATCCCCGATATCGGTACGGACCCATTTTTTACCCCACCACTGGGCCCAGGCGCGGGCATTGGCGAAATTAATATAATCGTTGAAGCTATGCCAGGTCTGGCCCGGGCCGGGCTGCCAGTCGCCCCAGTGTTTACCCAGGGTGCGGGTGAGATCGTCCCCTTTGAGGTACAGCGCGCCAAAGCCGTAGGTCTGCATATCTGCCAGGGTGGCGTAGCCGGTGTGGTTCATCACCACGTCGAACAGGATACGGATGCCCCGGCGGTGGGCCTCGTCCACCAGGTGGCGTAAATCGGCCCCGGTGCCCATATTGGCGTCCAGCCGGGTCCAGTCCATAGGGTAGTAACCGTGGTAGGCGTAGTGGGGGAAGTCCCCTTTGGTGCCGCCCCCCACCCAGCCGTGGATTTGTTCCAGCGGGGAGCTTATCCACAACACGTTGACCCCAAGTTGTTGCAGATAATCCAGTTTAGTGGCCAGCCCGGCTAAATCACCGCCGTGGAAGGTGCCTATCTCCTGGGCGCCGTCTTTGTGGCGACCATAGCTGTTGTCGTTGGCCGGGTTGCCGTTAGCGAAGCGGTCCGTCAATACAAAATAGACCGTGGCGTTATGCCACGTGAATGGGGCGTGATCCGGTGCGTCTGCGGCTTCCAGCAGGAGCAGGCCGTTACTGTGGGGGGCCGGTGTAAAACGGGCCTGGCCCCCGGTGACGGTGGCCACGGCGCCGCTGTAGAAATCCCGCACCTGGCTCCCTTCGGCAAATTGCCCTCCCAGGTTGACCGTCACCGGTTTGCCGTCCCAGCGCGGGCAGCGTTGTGCCAGTTTGCGGGCATGGTCATCGTTTTGCGGTTGCTGGACGGTTATCATCATGGTCGGGGTACCGGAGCGGGTGTCAATGCGCAACTGGTACTGGCCATCCCGGAAGACCCGCCACTGGGGTAGCGTTCCGTTACATTTCTTCAGTGAGAGCATCTGGTTGAGTTTTATGCTGTTTTCCGGTTGCCAGCACTGTTGGTCAAAATGTAGCGTCAGGGGCAGGGTAGTTTTCTGCAGCGTGGCGCTGCTGGTGAAGATACCCGGGGTGGTTTCGGTAAAGGCCGGAAACGGCGGTGCCTGCCAGTTGGCCAGGGCGCAGCACGGTAACAACAGCAGGGCAAGGGGCGTTTTTTTCATCCTGAAATCCTGGCGGTTTTTTTGTTCAGTGTTACAGAATTTCAGCCAATGTAGCTCATCCGTAATGGGAAAGGCGTAGGGTGGAGAACCAGGGAGGATATAAACCAGGGGGAAAGTATGAATTTTCTTTCCTAAGGTATTTATTTGCCAGTGTTTTATTTATCGGTGATCAATTTGTTACTGACAGGAATTAAGAATTGGACTATTTATTTTAATGCCCTGTAACCGTACTTTTGGTATGATCTGAAATTCGTACTTGATAATTTCTGAAAAGAATAAGGTGTTGGAGTGCATATATCCGACCAGGAGACATAATGATATCGAATCCCATTCGACGATTTGGGGCCGCGATACTCATGTTGCTGACCTTGAGTTTTTCGGCTCAGGTTCTGGCCCAGAAGCACACAAGCAAAGCAACGAGTCATAAAGCCCATAAAACAACGCACGTAACAGCGAAAAAGACCAAAGCCACAGCAAAGAATTCACATTCACGACTGAAGGCAAGCCCAAAAGGCAGCGTACTGGCAAGTAGTAAACAAGAGTATTCTCGCAATAGTGTAAGTCTTAATTCATTCCCTGACTTGCGAAAATACCCTTCCGGGACACCAAGGAAGAAGGCGTTTCTCCGGACGATTATGCCGTATATCAATCGCCAGAATGCAGCGATTACTGCGGACCGCAATTGGTTGATTTCTAAGCAATATGATGCACGCTGGTCACCGTCGGAAACGGCGCGTCTTAAAGACCTGTCGGGCAAATACAAAGTGGCATGGAACGGCAACACCAAGCGTGTTCCGTGGAATGCTCTGCTGGATCGCGTGGATATTATCCCGACCAATATGGTGGCCACGATGGCGGCTGCAGAAAGCGGCTGGGGCACGTCTAAACTGGCGCGCAGCAACAATAACCTGTTCGGCATGAAGTGCATGAAAGGGCACTGCAGCGGGGACGCTGGCAAGGTGAAAGGCTACTCTCACTTTGAATCGCTGGATGAGTCTGTTGCCGCCTATGTGACGAACCTGAACACCCACAACGCGTACAGTTCATTCCGTAAGGAGCGTTCTAAGCTGCGTCGTAGCGATCAGGAAGTGACCGCGAGCAATATGATCCATAAGCTCAAGGGCTATTCCACCCGCGGGCAGAGCTACAACAATTATCTGTTTGCTATGTACCAGAGCAACCAGAACCTGATGGCGGCGTATTAATCATTTACCGCCCGTAATGGCCCTGTCAGTAAAAACGCCTTCTGCGGAAGGCGTTTTTTATTGGTGAATAACCGGCGGGCTATTTCGTGATTATTCGCTGATCTCGTTACCTTTTCCCCGGTGCTCTCCCGGCGTTATTCCGTAGGCTTTCTTAAACACCGAATAGAAATATTGCAGCGATGGATAGCCGCACATCTGTGATATTTCATTCAGTGATAATGACGTGCTGGAAATTAAACTTTTCGCCCGTTCCAGCTTTTCGCTGTGAATAACCGCATGGATTGTCTCACCCACCTCTTCTTTAAAACGCTTCTCCAGATTGGATCGTGAAATGCCCACCGCATCCAGCACCTGTTCGACCTTTATGCCCTTACAGGCGTGGTTGCGAATATAGTGCATCGCCTGGATAACAGCCGGATCAAACAGGGAGCGATAGTCCGTGGAACGCCGTTCGACAACCTCGGTGGGCGGCACCAGAATCCGCTGTAGCGGCAGTGGTTCGTTGTTCAGTAGCCGGTGTAATAATTTGGCCGCCTGGTAGCCCATTTGCCGGGTTCCCTGGGCGACAGAAGACAGGGCGACCCGGGACAAGTGGCGGATCATCTCTTCGTTATCAATGCCGATGACCGACAGCTTTTCCGGCACCGGCAGTTGCAGGTACTCGCACACCTGTAACAGATGCCGGGCCCGGGCGTCGGTCACGGCAATAATCCCGGTTCTGGGGGGCAATGTCTGGATCCAGTCCGCCAGGCGGTTTTGGGCGTGCTGCCAGTGATGGGGGGTAGTTTCCTGCCCCTGATAGACCACGCCGGGGTAGGCTTCGCTGGCAACAATCTGGCGAAACGCATATTCCCGCTCTGCGGCCCAGCGTTTACCGCTGGTGGCGGGCAGGCCGTAGAAGGCAAAACGGTTGATGCCTTTCTCTTTGAGGTGCAGAAACGCGCTGTTGACCAGTGCGCGGTTGTCTGTGGCAATGTAGTGGACCGGCGGGTAGTCTTCTGGCCGGTGATAGGAGCCGCCAATCCCCACTACCGGCACCCCGGTCCCGGCCAGCTGGCGCTGGATAACGCAGTCGTCAAAGTCGGCAATCACGCCGTCACCCAGCCACTCTTTAACGGTGTCCGGCCGGGTGCGGAAGTCTTCCTCCATGAAAATATCCCAGCCGGGCTGCGATGCCTGGAGATATTCACCGACCCCTTCAATCACCTGGCGGTCATAGGCTTTGTTGGCGTTAAATAACAATGTGATGCGATGGCGTTTTTCAAACATGTGCGTGGCTCTCTGCCTGAATCCGGTATCTGAATAACATATTGTTTACATTGCCAGGAGATTGTCCCCCGGCAATGTGAAGCAGACCCGGTTTTCGCGGTCAGGCGCGGCGCTTAGTGGCGGAGTCCATCCAGACCGCCAGCAGCAGGATGGCGCCCTTAACGATATATTGCCAGAAGGTGGGAACGTCCATCATGCTCATGCCGTTATCAAGGGCGGACATAATAAATGCCCCCATCACGGCCCCGGCCACGGTACCCACCCCGCCTGCCAGGCTGGTGCCGCCGATAACGCAGGCGGCGATGGCGTCCAGCTCGGCAATGTTACCCGCCGACGGGGAGCCTGCCCCCAACCGGGCGCTGAGGATCAAACCGGCAATGGCGACCATCAGCCCGTTGATGGCAAACACCGCCATTTTGGTTTTCTCGACACTGATACCGGAAAGCCGCGCCGCGTCGATATTGCCACCGATGGCATAGATCCGGCGGCCAAAGGCGGTGCGGGTTGCCATAAACATACCGGCCAGCAGCAGCAGGGTCAGGATCAGCACCGGGGTCGGCACCCCGCGGTAATCATTCAGCAGCCAGATGGCCCCCAGCACGATCAGGGCGGTAAACGTCTGGCGACCAGCCGCGCCCCCGGCGTTACTCACCGGCAGGCCGAGGGCCTGGCGGCGGGCCCGGCTGCGCCACTGCCAGACAATAAACAGCACCAGCCCGAGGGTGCCAAGGCCGAAACCGACGCCCCCGGAGAGGTAACTTTGGCCCAGCCCGGACATGGCGGCACTGGTGGGAGAGACGGTGGTGCCATTGGTAATGCCGATCAGCACCCCGCGAAATGCCAGCATCCCCGCCAGGGTGACAATAAAGGACGGCACTTTGCGATAGGCCACCCACCACCCGTTCCAGGCCCCCAGCAGCAGCCCCAGGGCCAGGGTGGCGATAATGGTCAGCGGCAGGGGCCAGCCCAGCCAGACATCGCAAATCGCCGCAACGCCGCCCAGCAGGCCCATCATCGATCCCACGGACAGGTCTATCTCTGCGGAGATAATCACAAATACCATGCCGACCGCCAGAATGCCGGTGATGGCGGTCTGGCGCAGCAGGTTAGAGATATTGCGCGCGCTGAGGTAAGCCCCGTCGGTAGCCCAGGTGAAGAACAGCATAATGACAACAATGGCCGCTATCATGACAAAAACCTGGAGATTGAGGTTCTTGAGCCCGGGAAGAGCAGGGGACAGTGGCGGGGTAAGTTTCACTTCAGACGGGTTGCTTTTCGACATGATTCTCACTCCTCAGTGCGGCTTCCATTACGTGTTCCTGGGTCAGGTTGTGGTTGAGTAAATTGGCTTTTAGCTTCCCTTCGTGCATCACCAGCACCCGGTCGCTGAGCCCGAGTACCTCAGGCAATTCAGACGAGATAACCACCACGGCAATGCCCTGTTGCACCAGGTGGTTAATCAGTTTGTAGATTTCGTATTTCGCGCCGATATCAATCCCGCGGGTGGGCTCGTCGAGGATTAAAATCCGCGGGTTGAGCAGTAAACAGCGGGCCAGAATGGCCTTTTGCTGGTTGCCGCCGCTCAGCCGGCCAATGGGCAGTGACGGTGAGGCGGTTTTAACCTTCAGGCGCTGCAGGGATTGCAACATGCAGTGGTGTTCGCTGGCGTCATCAAGGCTGGTTAACGGGCCACTGAATTGATCAAGGGCGGCGAGGGTGATGTTTTGGCCCACCGCCATGACCGGCACAATACCGTCTTTTTTGCGGTCCTCCGGCACCATGGCAATACCGCAGGCGATGGCCTGGCGGCAGTTATTGATGGTGACCTTGTTACCGTCAAGGTAGATATCCCCCTGCTGGCGGCCGGGCCAGACCCCAAACAGACATTGTACGGTTTCGGTCCGGCCCGCCCCCACCAGCCCGGCAATACCGAGAATTTCACCGCGCCGCAGGCTGAAAGAGACATTGTTAACCCGCTTGATATGGCGGTTCACCGGGTGCCAGGCGGTTAAGTGCTCAACCCGCAGGATCTCTTCCCCCGGGGTGTGGGGCTCGCTGGGGTAGAGGGCGGTGAGCTCCCGGCCCACCATCATGGTGATAATGTCATCTTCCCCCATGGTGGCCGCGTCGCGGGTGCCGATGTGCTGGCCATCGCGGATCACGCAAATGGTGTTTGAGATAGCCTTCACTTCATCAAGTTTGTGGGAGATATAGATGCAGGCAATGCCGTGGTGTTGCAGATCGCGCACGATACCGAGCAGGATCCCGGTCTCCTGGGCGGTCAGCGATGCGGTTGGTTCGTCGAGGATCAGCAGCCGCACTTGTTTATTGAGCGCTTTGGCGATTTCCACCAGTTGCTGCTGGCCAAGCCCTAACTCCGCGACCCGGGTATCCGGCGAAATGGCCAGATTGACCTGGGCTAGCAGGGTGCGGCAGCGCAGGGTCATGCTGTCGTAATCCAGCATACCGTGGCGGGTTATCTCCGCCCCGAGGAAGATATTTTCCAGCACCGTCAGGTGCTTCACCAGCGCCAGCTCCTGGTGGATGATGGCGATGCCTTTACGCTCGGTATCCCGGATATGGCTGGCGGCCAGTTTTTCCCCGGCAAACCATATTTCACCCTCATAACTGCCGGCCGGGTAAATGCCGCACAGCACTTTCATCAGGGTCGATTTTCCGGAGCCGTTCTCGCCACATAATGACAGGACCTCACCGGCATTGAGCGCCAGGCTGACGTTATTCACCGCCTTCACGGCACCGAAGGCCTTGGTGATATTTTTCATCTCCAGCAAATAAGACATACCCACTCCTTTATGTCGCCGCCGCACCGGAATATGCGGCAGCCAGTCGTTATCTTGTCCGCAGGCTGGTGGTGGCGGGGTTAGAGTTCACTTTTCTTGTGGAAACCGTCTTTAATCACCGTGGCGTCGATATTGCTCTTATCTACCGGGATCGGCGCCAGCAGGCGGGAGGGCACCGCTTTCAGGCCATTATTCAGGGTGGCGTTGGCTTTCGGCTGCTGACCATTCCCCAGCCCGACGGCAATTTCGGCGGCGGTATCGGCTAACTGGCTGATGGGCTTATAGACGGTCATGGTCTGGGTGCCGGCAATAATGCGCTTAATACCGGCCAAATCGGCATCCTGGCCAGAGATAGCCACTTTCCCGGCCAGCCCCTGGGCGCTTAAGGCCTGGATAGCGCCACCGGCGGTGGCATCGTTTGAAGCCACCACCGCATCAATTTTATTGCCGTTAGCGGTTAAGGCATTTTCCATAATTTTAAGGGCGTTCTCCGGGAGCCAGCCGTCGATCCACTGATCGCCAACTACTTTAATTTTCCCGCTATCAATATAGGGTTTTAACACCTCCATCTGCCCGGCGCGGAACAGCTTGGCATTATTATCCACCGGCGATCCCCCCATCAGGAAATAATTACCGGTCGGTACCCGCTCAACCAGACTTTTGGCCTGAAGTTCGCCGACTTTTTGGTTATCGAAAGAAATATAAAAATCAATATCGGCATTATTAATCATACGATCATAAGCCAGTACTTTAATACCTTCCCGTTTTGCTTCGGCAACCACATTACTTAACACCTGGCCGTTATAAGGAATAATAACCAGAACATCTACGCCGCGATTTATCATATTTTCAATTTGCGACATCTGGGTTTCTTCGTTGCCATTGGCGGACTGAACAAATACTTTAGCACCCAACGACTCTGCCTTTTTAACAAAGATATCGCGATCTTTTTGCCAGCGTTCAAGGCGTAAATCATCAATCGCCAT
Source organism: Shimwellia pseudoproteus (assembly GCF_016415625.1). GTDB lineage: Bacteria > Pseudomonadota > Gammaproteobacteria > Enterobacterales > Enterobacteriaceae > Shimwellia > Shimwellia pseudoproteus. Next base: position 64,951 of record NZ_WBXP01000007.1, on the reverse strand, counting down.
ACCGATTTTTACTTCTTTAGCGCTACTGGCCATGCTGGCCAGCATCAGTGAAGCACACAGCGTAAGGACAAGATTTTTCAGTTTCATAATGGGGTACCTGTTAGCGGGTTATTTACCCATGTTGTCGGTGGGTGCGTCGGCTTGCGTAGCAGATTGTTATCGCCATACCGGCAACAGGCAATTACTGATTTTTATCTTGTGATTACGTTTTTTGGTTTATTTTTGAATTTATGAACTTGATCCAGTTTTAAATGTATCGGCAGCCTGGTTTCTTTAAAATTAACGGGGTGGCGCGGGCTGTAGCAAGTTTTGCGAGATTTATCACGTTTGGGGATTATATTAATGGCAGTGTGAAATAACGTAATTGAGACGGCATTCCATTCGTACCAGGATGAATTTATTGGCGGTGAACGTCATTCCCCTGAATATGGAGCCGATTATGCAAGCTTATTTTGACCAGATTGACCGCGTACGTTTTGAAGGCCCGAAAACCACGAATCCGCTGGCATTTCGCCATTACAACCCGGATGAGCGGGTATTGGGAAAACCGATGGCAGAACATCTGCGTTTTGCCGCCTGTTACTGGCATACCTTCTGCTGGAACGGGGCGGATATGTTTGGTGTCGGCGCCTTTGATCGTCCGTGGCAGCAGCCTGGCGATGCGCTGGCACTGGCGCGCCAGAAAGCGGACGTGGCGTTTGAATTCTTCCACAAGCTGAATGTCCCTTACTACTGCTTCCACGATGTGGACGTGGCGCCGGAAGGGGATTCTTTACACGCGTATCTGGAAAACTTCGCCCGGATGGTGGATGTGCTGGGTGAGAAGCAGCAGCAAACCGGCGTTAAATTGCTGTGGGGAACCGCGAACTGCTTTACCAACCCGCGCTTCGGTGCCGGTGCGGCCACCAACCCGGACCCGGAAGTGTTCGCCATGGCGGCCACCCAGGTGTTTAGCGCCATGAATGCCACCCAAAAACTGGGCGGTGAGAACTATGTGCTGTGGGGGGGCCGGGAGGGGTATGAAACCCTGCTGAATACCGATTTGCGCCAGGAGCGTGAACAAATCGGCCGCTTTATGCAGATGGTGGTTGAACATAAACATAAAACGGGTTTCCAGGGGACGCTGCTTATCGAGCCTAAGCCGCAGGAGCCCACGAAGCACCAGTACGACTACGATGTGGCGACGGTGTATGGCTTCCTCAAGCAGTTCGGGCTGGAAAAAGAGATTAAGGTGAACATTGAGGCTAACCACGCCACCCTCGCCGGGCACTCCTTCCACCATGAGATTGCCAGCGCTATCGCGTTGGGGATTTTTGGATCGGTGGACGCTAACCGCGGTGATGCGCAACTGGGCTGGGATACTGACCAGTTCCCTAACAGCGTGGAAGAGAATAGCCTGGTGATGTATGAAATTCTCAAAGCCGGGGGGTTCACCACCGGTGGCCTGAATTTTGACGCCAAAATTCGCCGCCAGAGCACCGATAAATACGACCTGTTTTATGGCCATATCGGCGCGATGGATACCCTGGCACTGTCCCTGAAAGTTGCCGCGCGGATGATTGAAGGCGGTGAGCTGGATAAGTGCGTGGCGCAGCGCTACAGCGGCTGGAATAGTGAACTGGGCCAGCAGATCCTCAAAGGGCAAATGTCCCTCGCCCAGTTGGCCCAGTATGCACAGCAGCATCAGCTGGCGCCGCAGCACCAGAGCGGCCATCAGGAGCGGCTGGAGAATCTGGTCAACCACTATATTTTTGATAAATAAGCCCGGATGCGCCGCCGATGCGGCGGCGCACCTTTTATGGAGCCAACGCGATGTATATCGGGATCGATCTGGGAACCTCCGGGGTCAAAGTGATTTTGCTGGGGGAACAAGGGGAGGTACTGGCGTCCTGTTCTGCGCCGCTGGCTGTCTCTCGCCCGCATCCGCTGTGGTCTGAGCAGGACCCCCATCAGTGGTGGCAGGCAACGGATAGCGCGATGCAGGCCCTGGCGGCCAGCCATTCACTGCGCCAGGTCACGGCCATTGGCCTGTCCGGGCAGATGCACGGCGCGACATTGCTCGACAGCCAGCAGCGGGTGCTGCGCCCGGCCATTTTATGGAATGATGGCCGCTGTGCCGAAGAGTGCCGCCTGCTGGAGCAGCAGGTCGCGGACTCCCGCCAGCAAACCGGCAACCTGATGATGCCGGGGTTTACCGCCCCCAAACTGCTGTGGGTGGCGCGCCATGAGCCGGCGGTTTTCCGCCAGGTGGCGAAAGTGCTGCTGCCCAAAGATTATTTACGGCTGCGGATGACCGGGGATTACGCCAGCGATATGTCGGACGCTGCCGGTACCCTGTGGCTGGATGTTGCCCGCCGGGACTGGAGCGACACGCTGCTGGCGGCCTGCCACTTGACCCGGGATCAGATGCCAGCTCTGTATGAAGGCTGTGAGGTGACCGGCGAGCTGCTGCCTGAGATTGCCCGCCGCTGGCAGATGCCAGTGGTGCCGGTGGTGGCCGGGGGCGGGGATAACGCCGCCGGGGCTGTGGGGGTGGGGATGGTGGATGCCGGGCAGGCGATGCTCTCGCTGGGCACGTCCGGGGTCTATTTCGCGGTGAGCGACGGTTTCCTGAGTAACCCGGAAAGCGCGGTACACAGTTTCTGCCATGCGCTACCCGCACGCTGGCACTTGATGTCGGTGATGCTGAGTGCGGCCTCTTGCCTCGACTGGGCCGCCCGCCTGACCGGGATGGCCGGTGTGCCCGCGTTGCTGGCCGCCGCTGAGCAGGCCAGCGACAGCGCCGGGGATCTGTGGTTTTTGCCGTATTTGTCCGGGGAGCGTACCCCGCATAACAACCCGGCGGCCAGGGGGGTATTTTTTGGTTTAACCCATCAACACGGCCCCGCCGAGCTGGCCCGGGCCGTGCTGGAGGGGGTGGGCTATGGTCTGGCGCAAGGGATGGATATTGTGCACCGCTGCGGTATTCAGCCCCGGGGTATTACGCTGATTGGCGGCGGCGCGCGCAGCGGGTACTGGCGCCAAATGCTGGCGGACATTAGTGGCCAGATCCTCGATTACCGCACCGGCGGGGAGGTGGGACCGGCCCTGGGGGCGGCCCGGCTGGCGCAAATCGCCATCAATCCGGGGGTAAGCCTGGGGGCGCTGTTACCGCCGCTGCCCCTTGAGCAGCAGCACCGCCCGGACAGCGCGCGTTTTGCCCGCTATCAGGACAAGCGCGCCACCTTTAGCCGTTTGTATCAGCAACTGGCGCCGCTGATGGTCTGATTCCCGGGATGGTAAACAGCGCAGCAAAACCGCCTCAAACGGCGGTTTTGCTGCGCGTAGTTAACTTACCAGCCGGCGTTTATCCAGACGTTGCAGGCCCATCGACAGCAGTAAACTGCCCCCCAGCGCCACCCCATACACCCAGACAATATCCAGCAGCGGCCAGCGGGTGACGGCCAGATGATGGTTACGCAGGGCGTGAATAATCAGCGCATGAAAGCCGTAAATCCCCAGTGAATGGCGTGAAATCAGCCCCAGCAGCGGCACTGAGCGGGTATTAAGCCGCGCTTTTACGCCCACCATCAGACACAGGGCGGCAATAAAGACCAGCGGCCCGCAATAGAGATAAAAGGTGTCCGCAAACCCCCCGCGCCAGTGCAATTCGTGGCGGGTACCGAGGGCAATGGCCACGGTACAAAGTGCGAAGCCGTACAGCGCCAGCCATCCCGACCGGGCAATGTCCAGGGTACCCAGCGCCCGGCCCAGAATGCCGTACAGCAGGTAATAGAACGTGTCGCCAGTGATATAGAGATTGACCGGCAGGATTTTCATCCCGTGGATCACCAGCGCCGGGGTGTTGGGGTTAGCGATAATCCCCAGCATCAGCACAATGCCCAACAGCGTGAGCGGCGGACACGATTTAACCTTAATCAGCGGAGAGGCGAGGTAAATCACCAGCAGCGCAAAGAAGAACCACAGATGGTAGAACACCGGTTTTTGCAGCAGGTAGTGCAGCGACGCGTGGGGGTTTATCCGGGTAAACAGCGTGATATAGGCTAATGCAATCAGACTATAAAACAGTAAGCATGCGCCAACCCGCAGAAAATGGCGGCGACCTGCGCTACGCTCGCCAAAGAACAGGTAGCCCGAGATCATAAAAAACAGCGGGACGCTAACCCGTGAGGCCGCATTCAGCAGGTTGGCGATATCCCAGGGGATCGATGGCGGAAGCGGTGGCCGGGTGGTGAGCACCCAGGTGGTGGTGTGGATCATCACCACCATCAGGCAGGCGATGCCGCGCAAATTATCTATCCAGTTTATTTTTTCCTGCATGAACCCCTCAGTGCGAACTCAGTCCAATAGCACAGTGTGGCGGCTGAATCTCAGCCATGCAGATAGGTAAAGTCTGAGTTTTACCCGCAGACCTGAGTGTAAAAGTGCAGGTCGCTGCAGAATGGGCCACACTATTGGCCACTAAAAAATAAGCACTTTTTTACGACGACGGTGGCGAAAGATGATGGATAAAAAACGCTGGCTGACCGCGCTGGTCATCACCGCATGGGGGCTCACGGGGTGCAGCCATTCCGAAGAGCACCAGCAGTATGCCCAGCACGCGCATACTACCCCGGTTCGCCAGTTCGATATGGAGCAATCATGCCGTGATGCCGCGTCGCTGCGTTATAACACCCGCGCCCAACAATTAACCATCAATCAACTGGAGCGCTTCCAGGGCAGTTATGAAATCAGCGGTAATACCGCCCGCCAGGAGAATTTCACCTGTTCATTTGATGATGCCGGGCAGTTTTTACATCTGTCGATGCGCTGACCGTTCCCGACGAAAGCATACTTCCTGCCAATTTCTCGCGGTTTCCCGGGTATTCAACGTTATACTGTCGCCACGCTGGCCCCGGACAACTCGGGGGCCGAAACGTCGCTGGCGTGCCAGGCGCGTCCTGAGGTGGCCGGGAGTCAACCCGCCGCCCGTGATGCAACTTGACTGCTTTTGAGTATATACTGGTCGCTTCCTCATAAAACCACCCGTATCGCGTGCGAAAGAATATGCAAAAGTTTGATACCAGGACCTTTCAGGGCCTGATCCTGACCTTACAGGATTACTGGGCTCGCCAGGGCTGCACCATTGTTCAACCTTTGGACATGGAAGTTGGCGCCGGCACCTCACACCCGATGACCTGCCTGCGCGCGCTTGGCCCGGAGCCAATTGCCGCCGCGTATGTGCAGCCTTCACGCCGTCCTACCGATGGTCGCTACGGCGAAAACCCGAACCGCTTACAGCACTACTACCAGTTCCAGGTGATCATTAAGCCGTCACCGGACAACATTCAGGAGCTGTATCTCGGTTCTCTGAAAGCGCTGGGGCTGGACCCAACCGTTCACGATATCCGTTTCGTGGAAGACAACTGGGAAAACCCGACCCTCGGCGCATGGGGCCTGGGCTGGGAAGTGTGGCTCAACGGGATGGAAGTCACCCAGTTTACCTATTTCCAGCAAGTGGGCGGCCTGGAGTGTAAACCAGTAACGGGTGAGATCACTTACGGCCTGGAACGCCTGGCCATGTATATTCAGGGCGTTGACAGCGTTTACGACCTGGTATGGAGCGACGGCCCGCTGGGTAAAACCACCTACGGGGATGTGTTCCATCAGAACGAAGTTGAGCAGTCTACCTATAACTTCGAATATGCCGACGTGGATTTCCTGTTCACCTGCTTCGAGCAGTACGAGAAAGAAGCGCAGCAACTGCTGGCGCTGGAAAAACCGCTGCCGTTACCGGCCTATGAACGTATTCTGAAAGCGGCACACAGCTTTAACCTGCTGGATGCCCGTAAAGCCATCTCTGTGACTGAGCGTCAGCGCTACATTCTGCGGATCCGTACGCTGACCAAAGCGGTTGCGGAAGCGTACTACGCTTCCCGTGAGGCTATGGGCTTCCCGATGTGTCATAAGTCAGATAATAAGTAAGAGGTCGCCATGTCTGAGAATACGTTTCTGGTGGAAATCGGCACTGAAGAGCTGCCACCGAAAGCCCTGCGCAGCCTGGCGGAATCCTTTGCTGCCAATTTCACCGCTGAACTGGATAACGCGGGCCTGTCCCACGGTCAGGTTGAGTGGTTTGCTGCACCGCGTCGTCTGGCGCTGAAAGTGGCCAACATGGCCGCCGCCCAGCCGGATCGCGAAGTTGAAAAACGCGGCCCGGCCATTGCCCAGGCATTTGATGCCGAAGGCAAACCGAGTAAAGCCGCAGAGGGCTGGGCCCGGGGTTGCGGTATCAGCGTCGATCAGGCCGAGCGCCTGGTGACCGATAAAGGCGAATGGCTGCTGTATCGTGCCCATGTGAAGGGCGAAAGCGCGCTGGCGCTGCTGCCGAATATGGTGGCGACATCCCTGGCGAAATTGCCTATCCCGAAACTGATGCGCTGGGGTGATTCTGACGAGCACTTCGTGCGTCCGGTACATACTGTCACGCTGCTGCTGGGTGACCAGGTTATCCCGGCCACCATTCTGGGGATTCAGTCTGACCGGGTGATCCGCGGCCACCGCTTTATGGGTGAGCCGGAATTCACCATTGACCATGCCGAACAATATCCGCAGATCCTGCTGGAGCGCGGTAAAGTGATGGCGAATTACGCGGATCGTAAGGCCAAAATTAAAGCCGACGCCGAAGCGGCCGCCCGCGACATTGGCGGTAACGCCGATCTGAGCGACAGCCTGCTGGAAGAGGTCACTTCCCTGGTGGAATGGCCGGTGGTGCTGACAGCGAAGTTCGAAGAGAAATTCCTCTCGGTACCGGCGGAAGCCCTGGTATACACCATGAAAGGTGACCAGAAATACTTCCCGGTGTACGCCGCCGATGGCACATTGCTGCCTAACTTTATCTTTGTGGCCAATATTGAGTCCAAAGATCCGCAGCAGATCATTTCCGGTAATGAAAAAGTGGTGCGCCCGCGTCTGGCGGATGCCGAATTCTTCTTCAATACCGACCGCAAAAAACGCCTTGAAGATAACCTGCCGCGCCTTGAGACCGTACTGTTCCAGAAACAGCTGGGCACCCTGCGCGACAAGGCTGACCGTATTGAAGCGCTGTCTGGCTGGATTGCCCGTCAGATTGGTGCCGATGTTAACCACGCTACCCGCGCGGGCCTGCTGTCCAAATGCGACCTGATGACCAACATGGTGTTTGAATTTACCGACACCCAGGGCGTGATGGGGATGCACTATGCCCGCCACGACGGCGAAGCCGAAGATGTGGCCGTGGCGCTGAATGAGCAGTACATGCCGCGCTTTGCCGGTGATGCGCTGCCTTCAAGCCTGGTAGCGTGTGCGGTGGCCATTGCTGACAAGATGGATACCCTGGCGGGTATTTTCGGTATTGGTCAGCACCCGAAAGGCGACAAAGACCCGTTTGCGCTGCGCCGTGCTGCGCTGGGCGCGCTGCGGATTATTGTTGAGAAGAACTTGCCGCTGGATCTGCAAACCCTCACCGAAGAAGCGGTTCGCCTGTATGGCGATAAGCTGACCAACGTGAATGTGGTCGATGATGTGGTGGACTTTATGCTGGGCCGTTTCCGTAGCTGGTACCAGGAAGAAGGCCACGCGGTGGATACTATCCAGGCGGTGCTGGCGCGCCGTCCGACCAAACCGGCAGACTTCGATGCCCGCGTGAAAGCGGTCAGCCACTTCCGTACCCTGGAAGAGGCGGCGGCACTGGCGGCGGCGAACAAGCGCGTGTCCAACATTCTGGCCAAGTCTGAAGGCGCCCTGAATGATGCGGTACACCCGTCGCTGTTGGCTGAACCGGCAGAAATCAAGCTGGCCACCGATCTGGTCGTACTGCGTGACAAGCTCCAGCCGTTATTTGCGGCGGGCCGTTACCAGGAAGCGCTGATCGATCTGGCGCAGCTGCGCGCCCCGGTGGATGCGTTCTTCGAGCAGGTGATGGTTAATGCGGACGATAAAGACGTGCGTATTAACCGCCTGACGCTGCTGAGCAAACTGCGCGAGCTGTTCCTGCAAGTGGCGGATATTTCGCTGCTGCAATAACCGCGTGTCGCGCCACCCCGGCTACCAAAAAGCCCATGCTGTGCGTGGGCTTTTTTTATGCAACACCGGCCTATGCACCGCAGGTATCGGCACGGTATTTACCCGTATAATGTCTAAGGTGAATCCCAAAAATCGGCGCTGGGCCGGGCCAGATTTTGCAGGAAACCCCCACAGGCCGCGGTATCGCGGGAGGGGCGGGAGACTCTTTTTGCCGTACATCGCCCCGGGAGGCTATTCAGTGGCGGTGCGTTGGACTATTCTTAGCACCGTTGATAGTACATTTGCGCTTTTTTGGGTAACAGGAGTAGAAAAGATGGCGACAGGTAAGTCCTGCACTCGCTGGTTAGCATCTCTGGCAGCGATTGTCATGGTAGTGAGTTTAAGTGGATGCTTTGATAAAGAAGGCGATCAGCGCAAAGCGTTTATCGATTTCCTGCAGAATTCCGTCATGCGGAGTGGCGAACATCTGCCGACGCTGACTTCCGACCAGCGTAAACAGTTTGGTCCGTTTGTCTCTGATTACGCCATTCTTTATGGCTATTCCCAGCAGGTTAGCCAGGCGGTGGATTCCGGGATCAAACCGGTGGTCGACAGCGTGAATAACATTCGCGTGCCGCAGGACTATGCGACCCAGCGCGAAACATTATCCCAGATTAACGGTTCCCTCGGGGTACTGAGCCAGCAGATCCAGAGCGCGAAAATGCAGGCGGATAGCGCCCGGGCGACCCTGAAACAGAACGACGATCTGAAACCGGTTTACGATCAGGTATACCAGAAAGTGGTGACCAATACCGCCGCCGCAATGGAGCCGCTGATCCCGGCCGCCCAGACGCTGACCGCGCAACTGGTTCAGGTGGGTGATTTTATTCAGCAGCAGGGGACTCAGGTTGGCTTCGTGGCTAACGGTATCCAGTTCCCGACCTCCCAGCAGGCCAGCCAGTATAACAGCCTGATTGGGCCGCTGGCCTCCCAGCAGCAGGCATTTAACCAGGCCTGGAGCGCGGCATCAGCCGACCTGCAATAAGCCTTGTTCTACCGGGGCAGCCCTGCCCCGGTCTCTTTCCCCTACTTGTTCACCGCCTGCGGATTCACGCAGTTGTTATCCGTTTTGCCATTCAGCGCATCAATCAGGTTGTCCACCGCACAGGCCGCCATGTTATAGCGGGTTTCGTGGGTGGCAGAGCCAATATGCGGCAGCGCCACCACATTGGGCATCTTCAGCAGCGGTGAATCAACCGGCAGCGGCTCCTGTTCAAAGACATCCAGACCGGCCGCGCGGATTTTACCGGCCTGGAGCGCGGCTATCAGCGCTGCTTCATCCACTACCGGGCCACGGCCTGCGTTAATCAGAATGGCGGAAGGCTTCATCAGCGCCAGTTTGTCGGCATTAAACAGATGGTGGGTTTCTGCGGTGAGCGGCAGCACCACACAGACAAAATCCGCCTCTTTCAGCAAGGTGTCCAGATCGCAATAGCGGGCGTTGAAACGCTCTTCTGCCTGCTGATGATGGCTGCGGGCGTTGTAGAGGATTGGCATACCAAAGCCGAAATGCGCCCGCTGGGCCAGGGCCAGGCCGATGCGGCCCATGCCGACAATACCGAGGGTTTTATGGTGAACATCGCTACCGAACCAGTCCGGGCCGATACTTTTGGTCCACTCGCCGTTTTTAACCCGCTCCGCCACTTCCACAACCCGGCGTGCGGTGGTCAGTACCAGCGCCATCAGGGTGTCGGCCACGGTTTCAGTCAGCACCGTGGGGGTGTGCATCAGGGCGATATGGCGGGCCGACAGGGCATCGACATCGAAGTTGTCGTAACCAACAGAAATTGTCGAGCTGGCGCGCAGGGCGGGCATGTTATCCAGCAGCGCCTGGTCTACTTTTTCGCTCGATCCCAGTAAGCCTTCGGCCTGTGCGAACGCCTCTGCGTGTTGTGCCACGGTCTCCGGGCTGAGGTTTTTCACGCGGGTGACCGTAAAATGGTCTTCTAAACGGGCAAGCAGATCATCGGGCAGGGCTTTGTACAAAATGACAGACGGCTTCATGACGGGCTCCGTAAGTAGAAAATAAACAACAGGCGGCCATAGCCGCCTGCGCGATCACGCCTGGTGTTGGGCACCGGCCGGCATAACCTGCTGGTTGGCCGGTTTGACAATTAAAGTTAGCCATACTGAGGCCAACAATGCCACCCCCATGAAAATGAAGGAGGAAGACGGGCTGCCGGTCAGGCCGTTGAGGTAACCCACGAACCAGGAGCCAAAGAATGATCCCAAAGCGCCCATGCTGTTAATCAAAGCCATGGCGCCACCGGAAACGTTACGCGGCAGCATCTCCGGGATGATGGCGAAGAACGGGCCATAGGGGGCATACATGGCGGCACCGGCAATCACCAGCAGGGTGTAAGACACCCAGAAATGGTTGGGGCCCACGGCCCAGGAGCCAATAAACGCCAGGGCGCCAATCAGCAACAGCGGCCAGACAAACAGTTTACGGTTATGCATTTTGTCCGATGCCCAGGACACCACGATCATGGCAATGGTGGCGGCCAGATAGGGCACTGAACTCAGCCAGCCGACGTCAACCATACTCAGGCTGGCGCTGCCGCTGTGGATAATCGACGGCAGCCACAGCACAAAGCCATACACCCCAATGCTCCAGGCAAAATATTGCATGCACAACAGGATAACGTTACGGGAGCGGAAGGCTTCGCTATAGTTACGCACCGCTTTGATACCGGCCTGCTCTCTTTCCAGCTCCGCCTGTAAGGCGGCTTTTTCGCTCTCGGCCAGCCAGGTCGCCTGTGACGGTTTATCTTTTACCAGCACCCACCAGCAGAAGGCCCAGATGATGGCCGGTATCCCTTCGAAAATAAACATTTCCCGCCAGCCAAACGCCTGAATCAGGTAGCCGGAAACAATCGACATCCACAGCACGGTGACCGGGTTACCGAGGATCAGGAAGGTGTTGGCCCGGGAACGCTCCGACTGGGTAAACCAGTTACTGATATAAATCAGCATGGCGGGCATGACCGCCGCCTCAACCACCCCGAGGATAAAGCGGATGGCCGCCAGCATCGGAATATTACTGACCATCCCGGTTAACGAGGCACAGGCCCCCCACAGGATCAGGCAGATAAAAATCAGTTTACGCACGCTGCGGCGTTCGGCATACAGCGCCCCGGGGATCTGGAAGAAGAAATAGCCGAGGAAGAACAGCGCCCCCAGCAGGGATGAGATCCCCTTAGTGATCCCGAGGTCGTCATTGATCCCCGCAGCGGAAGCAAAGCTAAAGTTGGCGCGATCCAGGTAGGCCAGGCTGTAGGTGATAAAGATAATTGGCATGATGTACAGCCAGCGTTTTGGTGCATTAGTTGGGCTTTTCATAGGCTTGCCTCTATGTTGAGGTTGAGCATCATGCCAGCGTGTAGGGGGGCGGCTGATGCATTAACTGTCGCGACTATTTACACTACGGCCTTGCTCGGGTTGCCCCGGGCAGTGAATTGCTGGTTTATTCGATCTCTGCCAGGGCGTTGCGGGTTGGCAGCCCTTCGCTGTCACCGATAACCTGGATGGCCAGGGAGCCAATTTTGTTGCCCCGGCGCACTGCCTGGGGTAACGGTTTGCCTTCCAGCAGCGCGCTGATCACGCCCACAGCAAACCCGTCACCGGCGCCGACAGTATCGACCACGTTTTCGACGTAGAACGGGTCCACGGTGCCTTTATCGCCCTGGGTGGTTTTGTACCAGGCGCCATCGGGCCCGGTTTTAATCACCACTATCTGTACTCCTTTATCGAGGTAGAAATCGGCAATAGCCTCCGGGCTGTGGTGGCCGGTGAGAATCGCCCCCTCCCGTAACCCCGGGAGCACCCAGTCCGCCTCGAAGGCCAGTTTGTTAAGCTGGCTCACCATCTCCTGCTCACTGGGCCACAGGGAAGGGCGCAGGTTAGGATCAAAAGAGATGGTTTTACCGGCGGCTTTCATGGTGCGGGTGGCGAAATGGAGCAGTTCCAGTGAGCTGGCGGACAGCGCGGCGGCCACGCCGCTGACGTGTAAATGGCGGGCGGCGGCGAAGCAGTCACTGTCAAAATCATCACAGGAGAGGTGGCTGGCGGCGGACCCTTTGCGGAAATATTCCACTATGGGATCGGTTCCATTTTCTGCTTTAGATTTCAACTGGAAGCCGGTCGGGTAACGGTTATCGATGGTCACCCCCCGGGTATTAATGCCTTCTTTTTCCAGCTGGCTAATCACAAAGCGGCCAAAGGAATCATCACCCACCCGGCTGATCCAGCACACCTGATGGCCAAGGCGGGCCAGCCCGGTGGCGACATTCAGCTCCGCACCGGCAACCCGTTTGGTAAAATGTTCTGCCGCCGCCAGATCGCCGGTTTCCGCCGCCACAAACATGGCCATGGCTTCGCCGATGGTGATGACATCCAGAGTATTTGACATAATTTATTCCTCACGCAGCGCGTTGACATAGCGGCGGGTTACCGCAATCAGATCTTCACCTTCCAGCGGGAACTCAATACCCCGGGGGACGTTATCCGGCAGTTGTGCCAGCAGGGCTGACCAGCGTTGCGAATCGTGCGTATCGGGTGGGACCGCCCGGAAACGCCCGTTATCAGGGCGGGCGGCTTTGACATGAATATAGCTTACTGATGGCGCCAGGTGGCGGGCGGCCTGCTCCGGTGAGTCATCCACCCACAGCCAGTTCCCCATATCAAAGGTCAGGGTGACCGGTAAGGCATTGACCCGGCAGGCGGCCTGGAAACGCTGCATCGGTGCCAGGCGGCCGTAGCGGGTCTGGTCATTTTCCACCACCAGCGGAATGGTGCTGGGGGACAGGTAATCCTGTAGCTGGGCGAGCACCACGTCACCGCCGGGGAAGGCGCCGAGGGACAGTTTCAGCCAGCAGGCTTTTAACTGGCGGGCTTCTTCCAGCAGGGCCGGAAGCCGGGGGTTAATCTGGCCGTCATCGTTAAATAACGCTTCAGGGGCGGAGTAACAGGCCATCAGGCGGCATGCGGCAATGGCATTGCCCAGAATGGTCAGGTCGGCCAGCTCATCGGCGCTGCATAATTCCCGGCGGATCTCCACGCCGTTTGCCCCGGCAGCAGCAATAATCGGCAGCAGCGTTCGCTGGCCCCCGAGGGCTTTCACCCGATCATTACCGTAGGCAGATGTTACTACTACGATCTCCCGTTTCATCCTGTACTCCGTATTAATTACATCTGAATAACATAACTAATACAGTAAATGGAACCGGTTCCATAAAAAAGCAGCAGGTGATGAATCTATGATCACTATCACGATCAAATCTGCATCTTGTTGTATTTATTCAGCAGAAAATGTCGACGGGATGGCAATTGCTGGCCTGGATAAATGGCGGCCCTCAGCGGGCGGTTGACCCCCGGACGATCAGCTCACCGGAGAAGCTTTGCTCACGCACCGGATCGTTGTTGCCTTCAATCCGGCTCACCACCTGCTCAAGGGCGGCATAGCCCATTTGCCAGGTGGGCTGTTTCAGGGTGGTAATGCCCACGCCGGCCAGCTCGGCCCATTCCAGCTCATCAAAACCCAGCAGGCCGATATCGCTGCCCCAGTTTAGCCCCAGGCGGCGCAGCGCGCGGGCCACTTGCAAGGTGAGTGCGCCATTGGCGGAGATAATCGCTTTGCGCATCCCCCGGTGGCTGGCGTGAAACTGGCGCAGGGTGTTATCGAGGCTTTCGCTGTCGTGCAGGGGTACCCCGGCGCTTTCCGCCCGTACATGGGGGTAACGGCTCAGGGTGCGACGGAACGCTTCCTGGCGCTCCCGGCGGGTGTTCACCGTGCCCAGCGGTTCACTGAGAAACAGAATCGCCTCAAACCCTTGCTGTACCAGGTGCTCCGTGGCGGTGGTGGCCGCCTGGGCGTTATCCAGCCCGACCACATCGCAGGCGAACTCGGGGATTTTACGGTCGATCAGTACCATGGGCAGGGCGGACTGTTGCAGACGATTGAGGGCGTCTTCACGCATCCCCACCGCATTGACCACAATCCCCTCCACCTGGTAACTGCGCAGCAGATCCAGGTAGTGTTGTTCCTGGTTCACTTCGTTATTGGTATTACACACCAGCGGGGTAAAGCCCTGCTCCCGGCAGGCGGCTTCAATACCGCTCAGCACATCAACGGAATAGGGGTTGGTAATATCGGCAATAATCAGGCCGATAAGCCGGGTGCGGCCGCGTTTCAGGCCCCGGGCCATTTGGCTGGGGCGATAATCCAGCCGGGCGATGGCCTGCTCAATACGCTGGCGCAGATCGTCAGACAGCAAGTGCTGCTCACCATTGAGAAAGCGGGATACGCTGGTTTTGCCGGTTTTTGCTGCTTTAGCCACATCACTGATGGTGGGCCTGGATGATTTCACCATATCTGCTTCCCTCGCTAACGAAGAGAACACCTTAACGCGAAAATCAGGGGGATCAAGCAATAACACACCCTGCGGGGCAGGGTGTGGCGGGAATTACTGTAACGGGCTGAGGGTTATCTCTACCCGGCGGTTCTGGGCTTTGCCTGCATCGGTGCTGTTGCTGGCTATCGGGTTCGCCGGGCCCATTCCGGAGGTGCGAATCCGGGTAGCGGTAACGCCCTGAGTAATCAGGGAGCTGGCCACGGCATCGGCCCGCTGTTGCGACAGGCGCATATTCAGATCCTGGCCCCCGGTGCTGTCGGTGTAGCCCACCACATTCACGGCGGTTTTCGGGTACTCTTTCAGTACCATTGCCACGCCGGTCAGGGTGTTGGCACCGGCCGGTTTCAGGGTGGCGCTGCTGCTGTCGAAGGTCACGTTATTGGGCATATTGAGGATGATGTTATCGCCACTGCGGGTAACACTCACGCCGGTGCCCTGCATTTTCTCGCGCAGTTTGGCTTCCTGAACGTCCATATAATAGCCAACCCCGCCCCCGAGGGCAGCCCCGGCGGCGGCACCAATCAGTGCCCCTTTACCGCGATCTTTTTTCGACGAGGAGAGGGCGCCAACGCCGGCCCCCACTAAGGAGCCGATACCCGCGCCAATGCCGGATTTCCCGGCCTCACGTTCGCCGGTGTAGGGGTTGGTGGTACAGCCGGAAACGGCCAGGGCGCCGCTGACCGCAGCGGCAATAAAAAGCATACTTTTTCTGTTCATATTTTCCCTAATTACAGGTCTTTTCTGTTGCCGCTTTACCGCGGCACATTAGCGGTTGATTATGACTGGTAAATATGTTGAAAATTCCGCGAATAATTCTGAAATTTGTAAAGAAAACTGAACCAAGCCCCCCGCGAATCAGGAGCCTGCCGTGACAACTTCATCATCAACCTGGCAAATACTTACCGCCGCACACTGGGGACCGATAACGGTAGAAACCGACGGTAAGCAGGTGCTGGGGTCCCGGGGCGTATTGCCGACCACCCACCCCAACAGCCTGCAAACCGTGGTCGCAGACCAGGTACACAGCCCGGCCCGGATACGCTACCCCATGGCCCGTAAAGGGTTTCTGGCCTCGCCGGATGCCCCCCAGGGCGTGCGCGGTAAGGATGAATATGTCCGTATCAGTTGGGATCAGGCGCTGGATCTGATTGATCAACAGCACCGGCGGATCCGTGAGGCCCACGGGCCAGGGGCGATTTTTGCCGGATCCTACGGCTGGCGCTCTATTGGGGTGCTGCATAAATCGTCCACCTTACTCCAGCGCTATATGAGCCTCGCCGGGGGATATGTGGGCCACCTGGGGGATTATTCTACCGGGGCGGCACAGGTGATCATGCCCTATGTGCTTGGTTCGAATGAGGTCTACCAGCAGCAAACCAGCTGGCCGGTGGTGCTGGAGCACAGTGAGGTGGTGGTACTGTGGAGCGCTAACCCGCTCAATACGCTGAAAATTGCCTGGAATGCCAGCGACGAACAGGGGCTGAATTATTTTACCGCCCTGCGTGACAGCGGCAAAACGGTTCTCTGTATTGATCCGATGCGATCAGAGACGGTGGATTTCTTTGGCGACGGCGCCCAGTGGATCGCGCCGCATATGGGAACCGACGTGGCGCTGATGCTGGGGATAGCCCACACCCTGGAGTGCAACGGCTGGCTGGACCGCGACTTCCTCGCCCGCTGTACGGAGGGCTACCCGCGTTTCGCCGCCTACCTGACCGGGGCAGACGGCGGCCAGCCCAGGGACGCCGAGTGGGCGGCGGAGATTTGCGGGGTCAGCGCGGCGCAGATCCGCCAGCTGGCGGCGCTGTTTAGCCAGCACCGCACTTTATTGATGGGGGGCTGGGGGATGCAGCGCCAGCAATATGGCGAGCAGCGCCACTGGATGATGGTCACCCTGGCGGCGATGCTGGGCCAGATTGGCCTGCCCGGGGGCGGGTTTGGGTTTTCGTACCACTTTTCCAACGGGGGCAACCCCACCCGCCGGGCGGCGGTGCCATCGTCGATGCAGAGTAGCCTCCCAGGCGGCAGTGAGGCGGTGGATAAAATCCCGGTGGCGCGTATTGTCGAGGCGCTGGAAAACCCCGGCGGCCATTACCGCCACAACGGGATGGATAAAACCTTCCCCGACATTCGGTTTATCTGGTGGGCCGGGGGCAATAACTTCACCCATCATCAGGATACGCACCGGCTGATCCGCGCCTGGCAGAAGCCGGAGCTGGTGGTTATCTCTGAATGCTACTGGACCCCCGCCGCCAAACATGCGGATATCGTGCTGCCGGCCACCACCAGTTATGAACGCAATGATCTGACCATGACCGGGGACTACAGCAACCAGCACCTGGTCCCGATGAAGCAGGTGGTGGCGCCCCAGTTTGAGGCGCGCAATGACGTTGATATTTTTGCCGATCTCAGTGCCCGGCTGGGTGAGGATGGCCGCCAGCGCTTTACCGATGGCAAAGATGAAATGGCCTGGCTGGCCAGCTTTTATCAGGTGGCGCAGCAGCGGGGGGCTGCCCGGGGGGTGAGCCTGCCGGATTTTGCAACGTTCTGGGCGGCAAACCAGCTGATCGAAATGCCGGAAGACTCACAAAACCGCCAGTTTGTCCGCTTTGCGGACTTCCGCCGGGACCCGCAGAACCATGCGCTGAAGACCCCCAGCGGGAAAATTGAAATTTACAGCGCGCAGATAGCCGGATTCGGTGAGGCGGACTGCCCTCCACACCCGACCTGGCTGGCCCCGGATGAATGGCAGGGCAACAGCGCGCCGGATCAACTGCAGCTGTTATCGGCCCACCCGGCTCACCGACTGCACGGGCAGCTCAATTATAGCCGCCTGCGGGCGCTGTATCAGGTGAATGGCTGTGAGCCGGTGACCATACACCCGGATGATGCGGCCAGGCGCGGTATTGTCCCGGGGGATAAAGTCCGGGTATGGAACCGTCGCGGGCAGGTGCTGGCCGGGGCGGTGGTCAGTGACGGGATCCGCCCCGGGGTTATCTGTATCCACGAGGGGGCCTGGCCTGATATCGCGGCCGATGCCGGCGGGCTGTGTAAACAGGGGGCGGTCAATGTGCTGACCCTCGACATTCCGACCTCACGGCTGGGCAACGGGTGTGCCGGTAATACCGCCTTGGTGTGGATGGAGAAATATCACGGCCCCGGGCTGCCGCTGACGGCGTTTACGCCCCCTGCCAGCTCATGATCCAGGTGGGCAGGCGGGTCTCTTCCTGCCAGGCGCAGTCTTCAATATGAAAGCCCCGGGCGCGGTAGAAGGCCACCGCCCGGTGGTTGCGCTGGTAGACTTCCAGGCTCAGCAGGGGGAAGCGCTGCTGGACGTGCTGCATCAGAGCGCGGCCAATGCCTTTGCCGGTCTGGCCCGGGGCCACAAACAGCGCGCCGACAAATTGCTGGTCCAGCACGCTGATAAACCCCTCAAGGGCCGACGGCCCGGCCGATACCCAGGTCCGGGCATGGGGCAGGTAAATATTGCGCACCATATCCAGGCTCTCTTGCCAGTAGGACGGGGCAATAAACGGGTGGGCGAGGGTGGTACTCTCCAGCCACAGGGCCAGCAGGCTTTCCATTTCCGCCGGGTGAAACCGGCGGATCATTTTTCCGCCTTATGGTAGCAAAAGCAGTCGGTGACGTGATCATTCACCAGACCACAGGCCTGCATAAAGGCATAGCAGATGGTGGAACCGACAAATTTAAAGCCGCGTTTTTTTAACGCCTTAGAGAGCGCATCGGAAGCCGGGGTGGCTGCCGGAATCTCTGCCAGGCTGGCCCGCTGATTATCCTGGGGCTGGTGGTCGACAAACCCCCAGATAAAGTCGCTGAACGGCTCCCCGGCGGCTTCCATTGCCAGCCAGGCCCGGGCATTACCAATGATGGCGTTAATCTTGCCCCGGTGGCGAATAATACTGGCATCCTGGCAGAGCCGCTCGACATCGTCGTCGGTCATCGCCGCCACGGCAACCGGATCAAACTGATGGAACAGACGGCGATAATTGTCGCGTTTTTTAAGCACGGTTATCCAGGATAACCCCGCTTGTTGCCCTTCCAGACACAGCATTTCAAAGAGCCGCTGGCTGCGCTTCTCCGGGATCCCCCATTCGTTGTCGTGGTAATCAAGGTAGAGCGGATCCTGAGTGACCCAACCGCATCGTTGCATAGTATGTCCCGTAACAGGTAAATGAGTAAAAATCGATCTGGCTGGCAGCTTGACGTAATACGTTTTGCGATAATAGTTAAATCATAGCGCGTTGATAATGCACAGCCTGTGCCCTATCCGGCTCTTTTTCGGAGTCGTATTAATGACGATTATAAAAATAAGCAGTGTACGCCATATTATCTGGCGTATGGCAGTGGTGTCGTTGTGTTTACCCGTTTCACATCCGTTGTTTGCCTGGCCCCAGGAGTACCGGGGAGAGGACAGTGCTGGCAATACCCAGGCCCGGTATACCTGGGACAGTGACCACCAGCCAAACTATAACGATATTCTGGCGAAACGCCTGAATGCGTCCGCCACGGACCCCGGCGCCGCGGGGTTATTCCTTGGCGGCAGCAGTGCCATTGTGGCCCAGGAGACAACCACCATGGGGGTGGGGTGGAATATTCCACTCTATGGCACGGTGACCACCGGGCCGGTGGTGAGCCTGCAGCGGGACAATAGCAGCCAGAACTGGGACGACCTCAGCAGCGCCACCGGGGTGGTTATCGATCCGCTCCAGCGGGCCAGCATCAGTACCGTGGGCTGGCGGGTGAATTACCCTCTCGGGGCTATCAAGTCCTGGGCAAAAATCAGTTATAACCACCAGTATGGTGAGAATGTCTGGCGGGCGCAGCCCGGGATGAGCACGGTAACCGCGTCTGGCCAGGAGAGCAGCTGGAAGGATATTGCCCTCGGGGCGGATATGTCCCTCTACCATAATGTGGCGGCCTGGGCCTCACTGTCACAGAGTGATGGCACCACCTATGGCGATGGGTATATGTATAACCTCGGGGTTAGCGCGAGTTTCTGAGGGGGTAAGTCTTCACTAACATCATGCCTCCACCGACCACAGGCCGGGGGCAGGCGCGAGGTTTCCGGCGGCCCTGCTGACGCGCGCCTCTGTAGCGTGTTATCCGCGAAGTGTTAACCTGATCACATCATTCAATTTAAAAATGCGATACAGCGCCCGCGCTGTATCCAGCGATAGTACGCACTCACTTTTTATCTATTTCATGGCAGGCTACGCCATTCATTCCGCCTGAGGTGCATTTCATTCCGTCTCTCCGGCATTTCATGCCGTTTTCTCCTGGAACAAAATGCCATCCGGTAAGCTCACCGGCAGACGATATTTCCGATTTTGCTAACCCAGGTGGCTGCCATGAATACACCCTCTTACAACCATACCCGCTGGTTAACCCTGCTGGGCACCATCATTACGCAATTTGCGCTGGGCTCGGTCTATACCTGGAGCCTGTTCAACGGTGCACTGTCTGAGAAACTGGGCGAGCCTGTTAGCCAGGTGGCGTTCTCGTTCGGTATTTTAAGCCTTGGCCTGGCGCTCTCGTCCTCGGTGGCCGGTAAATTGCAGGAACGCTTCGGGGTGCGTAACGTGACCATCGCCTCTGGCGTGCTGCTGGGGCTGGGGCTGTACCTTACCGCCCATGCCAATAACCTGATGATGTTGTGGCTGAGTGCCGGGGTGCTGGTGGGCATCGCCGATGGCGCGGGCTACCTGCTTACCCTGTCTAACTGCGTGAAATGGTTCCCGGAACGTAAAGGGCTGATTTCTGCGTTTGCCATTGGGTCTTACGGGCTGGGCAGCCTGGGCTTTAAATTTATTGATAGCCACCTGCTGGGCACTTATGGCCTGGAACACACCTTTGTGATTTGGGGTGGCATGGTGGCGGTGATGATTATTGTCGGTGCTTTCCTGATGAAAGACGCGCCGCTGCAACAGGTTACGGCGGCGAACGGTGGCGAAGCGAAAGACTACACCCTGGCAGAGTCAATGCGTAAACCGCAGTACTGGATGCTGGCGGTAATGTTCCTGACCGCCTGCATGAGCGGCCTGTATGTTATCGGTGTGGCCAAAGATATTGCCCAGAGTATGGCGCATCTGGATGTGGCGACGGCGGCCAATGCGGTGACGGTTATCTCGATTGCTAACCTCGGCGGGCGTCTGGTGCTGGGTATCCTGTCCGATAAAATGGCCCGTATCCGGGTGATTACCATCGGCCAGATTATTTGCCTGGTCGGGATGGCGGCCCTGCTGTTTGCCCCGCTGAATGCCTGGACCTTCTTCGCGGCGATCGGTTGTGTGGCTTTTAACTTCGGCGGCACTATCACGGTTTACCCGTCACTGGTCAGCGATTTCTTTGGTCTGAACAACCTGGCGAAAAACTACGGGGTGATTTATCTGGGCTTCGGTATCGGCAGTATCTGTGGGTCGATTATCGCGTCGCTGTTTGGTGGCTTCCACGTGACCTTCCTGGTTATCCTGGCGCTGCTGATTATCTCCCTGGCGTTCTCCACCGCCATCCGTCGCCCCCAGGCGGCGAACAATCTGGTGCATCACTCTCACGCCTGATGACCCGGAGCGGAACCGTTATCCGCCACAGCGCAATGTGAAAGCATAGTGAAAGAATGTGAGCACTTGCTAACCGCCTGGCTAACCCCCAGGCGGTTTTTTGTTTCTGGCCCTGGCGCTGCCGTACCGGTCTGTTGATGCCACACTGCCTATTTATGGCTTTTCTGCCGGTTTTGTGATTCGCTTAGCATAGTTAACTTCAATACCAGGTAAATGTAACTTTATTTATCGCAAAAACGAACTACCGTAGCCCCCCGCAGTCTGATTATTGACAAGCACCAACCCCTTTTCTTCTGGTATTGGGATACTGCATGAAATTTATTAAATCGATGACGCAGCAGAAATTATGCTTTCTGCTGGCGGTTTACATCGGCCTGTTTCTGAACGCGGCGGTTTTTTTCCGGCGCTTCGATGATGTTACTGGACATATTTCTTCCCCGGGGCTGTCCATCGCCGTTGAGCTGATGGCAACCATCCTGGTGACCTTCTTTCTATTCCGTCTGCTGTCGCTGTTTGGGCGCTTTACCTGGCGGGTGCTGGCATCTCTGGTGGTGTTGTTCTCCGTGGCGGCCAGCTATTACATGACCTTTATGAATGTGATAATCGGCTACGGCATTATTGCCTCGGTCATGACTACCGATGTTGATCTCTCCAAAGAAGTGGTGGGCTGGCATTTTATCCTGTGGGTGGTGCTGGTCAGCCTGATTCCGCTGTTGATGATTTGGCGTAATGACTGCCAGCAAACCCTGCTGCGGCAGGTACGCTCCCCGGGCCAGCGCCTGAAAAGCGTTGCGGTGGTGGTGATGGCCGGACTGCTGGTGTGGGCGCCGATCCGCATGATGGATAAAGTGCAGAAAAAGCATGAGAAAGAGAGCCGGGTGGACCTGCCGAGCTACGGCGGTGTGGTGGCTAACTCCTATCTGCCGTCTAACTGGATTTCCGCCCTCGGCCTGTATGCCTGGGCCCAGGTGGATGAGTCCGCGGATAACCGCTCGCTGCTGAACCCGGCGAAGAAATTTACCTATGTGGCCCCCCAGGATGACGATGACACCTGGGTGGTGTTTATCATTGGCGAGACGACCCGCTGGGACCATATGGGGATACTGGGCTATGAACGTAATACCACCCCGAAACTGAGCGCGGAGAAAAACCTCGCCGCCTTCCGGGGCTACTCCTGTGATACCGCCACCAAGTTGTCACTGCGCTGTATGTTTGTGCGCGAAGGCGGCGCATCGGATAACCCGCAGCGTACGCTGCATGAACAGAATATTTTTGCCGTACTCAAGCAACTGGGGTTTGAGTCCACCCTGTCGGCGATGCAGAGCGAGATGTGGTTCTATTCCAACACCCTGGCGGATAACATCGCCTACCGCGAACAAATCGGCGCGGAACCGGCTAACCGGGGTAAGCAGGTGGACGACATGCTGCTGGTGGATGAAATGAAACGCCGGATTGCCGATAAACCGGAAGGAAAACAGCTGTATATCTTCCATACCAAAGGGTCGCACTTTTCGTATTCTCAGCGCTATCCGCGCAGCTTTGCCCGCTGGCAGCCGGAGTGTGTCGGGGTGGACGACAATTGTAGCCGCGATGAGCTTATCAACGCCTATGACAACTCGGTGCTGTATGTGGATACCTTTATTGATAGCGTGATTGACCAGGTGCGCGACAAAAAAGCCATTGTGTTTTACGCCGCGGATCACGGGGAGTCGATTAGCGAGGGGGAACACCTGCACGGCACGCCGCGTAAGCTGGCGCCGGCGGAACAGTTCCGGGTGCCGATGCTGGTCTGGATGTCGGACAAGTACCTTGAGAACCCGCGCAACCGGCAGGCTATGGACCATCTGCAGGCGGAAGCGGCCATGAAGGTACCGCGCCGTCACGTAGAGCTGTATGACACCATCATGGGCTGCCTGGGGTATAGAGCTCCCCGGATGGCGGTATCAATGAAAATAACAACTGGTGCCATCTCCCGGCGGATAAGAAATAACCCGTTGGGTTAATTTCAGCCGGTCAGAACATTTTTTTGCATTAAAGGATTGACGGGTATACGGGGTAGCAGTAAGATGCGCCCCGCATTCGGCGAGTAGCGCAGCCTGGTAGCGCAACACGTTCGGGACGTGTGGGTCGGAGGTTCAAATCCTCTCTCGCCGACCAATTCCTGAGAAACCCGCAACACTTGTGTTGCGGGTTTTTTGCTTTCTGCCGCCGTGGATTTCCCCGCGGATTTGCGAATATCCTGATGACAGCGCTCGCTGGCCAGATTTTATCTATTTTGTGAACTATTCCATTGAATTTTGTTATGTTCCCCGGCCGTTTTTTATCCGTTTCTTATGAAACTCGCCAGCATTTTTCCCTGTCAGTTAACCCCGCAACAAAATAAATCGTTCATATCTTCGCCATTCGGGATAAAAGTTTACATAAAATGGCTGAAATATAATCACCACCGTTTAGCGGGTTATAAGGATTATTCACTGCCTTAACGCCAACAGCATAATTTTCTGTGCTGTAAATTGGCGTTTGCGGTTTTTTTAATCTTTGTCTGCCGCCTCGCAAATCCCTTGTAAATCCCCGGCAGCCATATTGACTGTGAGCAGAACAGTTGACAGATTGTTACAAGAGAAGGGGAATTTATGGACAGTATCTGCTGGAAAATGCTGACCCTTCTGAAAGGATTCTCCATTCTCGCGGCCTTTTGCAGGCACACCCGTACAGACCGGGCAAAAAATAAAAAAGGTCTGGCGGGCAACACAACACCTATCACATCGGAGTAGAACAACAATGCGAATTTCCTTGAAGAAATCAGGGGTGCTTAAATTGGGCCTTAGCCTGGTTGCGCTCACGGTTGCTGCCGGCGTTCAGGCAAAAACGCTGGTTTACTGCTCGGAGGGATCTCCGGAAGGCTTTAACCCGCAGCTGTTTACCTCTGGCACCACCTATGATGCCAGCTCAGTACCTATCTATAACCGTCTGGTGGAGTTCAAAATCGGCACCACGGAAGTGATCCCCGGTCTGGCGGAAAAATGGGACGTCAGCGACGACGGTAAAACCTACACCTTTCACCTGCGCAAAGGGGTGAAATGGCAGGACAGCAAGCAGTTTACACCGACCCGTGACTTCAATGCCGATGACGTGGTGTTCTCCTTTGATCGCCAGCTAAGTGATAAAAACCCGTACCATAAAGTGTCTGGCGGCAGCTATGAATACTTCGACGGTATGGGCCTGTCGGACTTAATTACCAGTGTGAAAAAAGTCGACGATTATACCGTTCAGTTTGTGCTGTCCCGCCCGGAATCCCCGTTTATTGCTGACCTGGCCATGGACTTCGCCTCTATTCTCTCCAAAGAATATGCCGACAACATGCTGAAAGCGGGTACCCCGGAAAAAGTCGATCTCGACCCGATAGGCACCGGCCCGTTCCAGCTGCTGCAGTACCAGAAAGACTCCCGTATTCTCTATAAAGCCTTCCCGGGCTACTGGGGAACCAAGCCACAGATTGACCGCCTGGTGTTCTCTATTACGCCGGATGCCTCCGTGCGCTACGCCAAATTGCAGAAAAACGAATGCCAGGTGATGCCGTACCCGAACCCGGCAGATCTGGAACGCATGAAGCAGGATAAATCCATCAACCTGATGGAGATGCCGGGCCTGAATGTCGGCTACCTGTCGTTCAATACCGAGAAGAAACCGCTGGATAACGTCAAAGTTCGCCAGGCGCTGACCTACGCGGTCAATAAAGACGCCATCGTTAAAGCGGTGTACCAGGGGGCAGGCCAGGCCGCGAAAAACCTGATCCCGCCAACCATGTGGGGCTACAACGATGCGGTGAAGGATTACACCTACGATCCGGAAAAAGCCAAAGCCCTGCTGAAAGAAGCCGGGATGGATAAAGGCTTTACCGTGGATCTGTGGGCGATGCCGGTTCAGCGTCCCTATAACCCGAATGCCCGCCGGATGGCGGAAATGATCCAGGCTGACTGGGGGAAAATTGGCGTCCAGGCCAAGATTGTCACCTATGAGTGGGGTGAGTATCTCAAGCGCGCGAAAGCCGGTGAACACCAGACCGTGATGATGGGCTGGACCGGCGACAACGGGGATCCGGATAACTTCTTCGCTACCCTGTTTAGCTGCGCGGCGGCGAAAGATGGCTCTAACTACTCCCGCTGGTGCTACAAGCCGTTTGAAGATCTTATCCAACCGGCCCGTGCCGAAGCCGACCACGACAAACGTATTGAACTGTATAAACAGGCTCAGGTGATGATGCATGACCAGGCCCCGGCACTGATCATCGCGCACTCCACCGTGTTCGAACCGGTCCGTAAAGAGGTGAAAGGCTATGTGGTGGACCCGTTAGGGAAACACCACTTCGAGAATGTCTCAGTCGAATAATAGACCCGGAACAGGGGGCATCAGCCCCCGATGAGAACGCCAGACCACCGGTGACCGGCATCGCTGTGTGACCGGTAATGGCCGCTGCGGCGGCCCTTTCCCTGCGGGGAGTCTGATTGGTGAGCAATACATCTTGCCGGGCAGTGGGGCCGGCAAGTTTTTACAGAGAACCCGGGATATGTTGCAGTTCATCCTCCGGCGTCTGGGACTCGTCATCCCGACGTTTATCGGTATTACCTTACTGACGTTCGCGTTTGTCCACATGATCCCCGGAGATCCGGTGATGATCATGGCCGGTGAGCGCGGTATCTCACCTGAACGCCACGCCCAGTTACTGGCCGAGATGGGGCTGGATAAACCCATGTGGCAGCAATACCTCCATTATATTAATGGCGTGCTGCACGGCGATCTGGGCCTCTCCCTGAAAAGCCGCCTGCCGGTGTGGGATGAGTTTGTGCCGCGCTTTAAAGCCACCCTGGAACTGGGGGTCTGCGCGATGATTTTTGCCATGATAGTCGGGATCCCCGTGGGGGTGCTGGCGGCGGTGAAACGCGGCTCCGTGTTTGATCATACGGCGGTGGGCCTGGCGCTGACCGGTTACTCCATGCCTATCTTCTGGTGGGGCATGATGTTGATCATGCTGGTCTCGGTGCAATTGAACCTGACCCCGGTCTCCGGGCGGATCAGCGACACGGTATTCCTCGATGATTCATTACCGCTGACCGGTTTTATGCTGATTGATACCGCCATCTGGGGTGAGCCCGGTGACTTTATCGATGCGCTGGCCCATATGATCCTGCCTGCGGTGGTGCTGGGCACCATTCCCCTGGCGGTGATTGTACGTATGACCCGCTCGGCGATGCTGGAAGTGCTGGGCGAGGATTATATCCGTACCGCCCGGGCCAAAGGCTTAACCCGGATGCGGGTCATTGTGGTGCATGCCTTACGTAACGCCATGCTGCCGGTGGTGACGGTGATCGGCTTGCAGGTGGGCACCCTGCTGGCGGGGGCCATCCTGACGGAGACAATATTCTCCTGGCCGGGGCTGGGGCGCTGGTTAATCGATGCCTTACAGCGCCGGGACTACCCGGTGGTGCAGGGTGGGGTACTGCTGGTGGCGACGATGATAATCCTCGTTAACCTGCTGGTCGATTTGCTTTACGGCGTGGTGAACCCGCGTATCCGCCACAGAAAGTAAGGGGGCATCATGACGCAACTGAATGAAAATACTCTCCTGGTGGCGCCGGTGCCGATGACACCGCTCCAGGAATTTTGGCACTACTTTAAACGCAATAAAGGCGCTGTTGTCGGGCTGGTGTACGTGGTGATCATGTTGATTATTGCGCTGTTTGCCAATGTGCTGGCCCCTCACGGCCCGGCAGAGCAGTTCCGCGACGCGCTGCTGCACCCGCCGGTGTGGCAGGAGGGCGGCTCCTGGCAATACCTCCTCGGTACCGATGATGTGGGCCGCGATGTGCTGTCGCGCCTGATGTACGGCGCCCGTCTCTCCCTGCTGGTGGGCTGCCTGGTGGTGGTGCTGTCACTGGTGATGGGGGTGGTTCTGGGTCTGGTGGCTGGCTACTTCGGTGGGGTTATCGACGCCATCATCATGCGGGTGGTGGATATTATGCTGGCGCTGCCCAGTCTGCTGCTGGCGCTGGTGCTGGTGGCTATCTTCGGCCCGTCCATCGTCAATGCCTCTCTGGCGCTGACCTTTGTGGCCCTGCCGCACTATGTGCGTCTGACCCGGGCGGCGGTGCTGTCTGAGGTTAACCGCGATTATGTGACCGCCTCCCGGGTTGCCGGGGCGGGGGCGCTGCGCCAGATGTTTATCAATATTCTCCCCAATTGCCTGGCACCGCTGATTGTTCAGGCGTCCCTGGGGTTCTCTAACGCCATTCTGGATATGGCCGCCCTTGGTTTCCTGGGCATGGGGGCGCAGCCGCCGACACCGGAATGGGGCACCATGCTTTCCGATGTGTTGCAGTTCGCCCAGAGCGCCTGGTGGGTGGTGACCTTCCCGGGGCTGGCTATCCTGTTGACTGTGCTGGCATTTAACCTGATGGGCGACGGGCTGCGCGATGCGCTCGATCCCAAACTGAAGCAGTAAAGAGGCACGAAATGGCGTTATTGAATGTAGATAAATTATCGGTGCATTTTGGCGATAAAGAGACCCCATTCCGTGCGGTGGACCGCGTAAGCTATCGCGTTGAACAGGGGCAGGTGGTGGGGATTGTCGGGGAGTCCGGGTCCGGTAAGTCGGTGAGTTCGCTGGCGATTATGGGGCTTATCGATTACCCGGGCCGGGTGATGGCCGATCAACTGCTGTTTGATGGCCGGGACTTACAGAAAATCTCTGAGCGGGAGCGTCGCCAACTGGTGGGCGCCGATGTGGCAATGATTTTCCAGGACCCGATGACCAGCCTGAACCCTTGCTACACCGTGGGCTACCAGATTATTGAGGCCATTAAGGTGCACCAGGGGGGCAACCGCCGCACCCGGCGCCAGCGGGCGATTGATCTGCTGACCCTGGTGGGGATCCCCGATCCGGCTTCGCGGCTGGATGTCTACCCGCACCAGTTGTCCGGGGGGATGAGCCAGCGGGTGATGATAGCCATGGCTATCGCCTGCCGGCCACGGCTGCTGATTGCCGATGAGCCGACCACGGCACTGGATGTGACTATCCAGGCGCAGATTATTGAACTGCTGCTGGAGTTACAGCAGAAAGAGAATATGGCGCTGATCCTGATTACCCACGATCTGGCGCTGGTGGCAGAGGCCGCCCATAAGATTATCGTGATGTACGCCGGGCAGGTGGTGGAGATTGGCGATGCGGTGGATATTTTCCGCGCCCCGCGCCATCCCTACACCCAGGCACTGCTGCGGGCGCTGCCGGAGTTTGCCCAGGATAAAGCCCGCCTCGCCTCGTTACCGGGGGTGGTTCCGGGTAAATATGACCGCCCAAACGGCTGCCTGCTTAACCCGCGCTGCCCCTATGCCACGGACCGCTGTCGCCAGGAAGAGCCGGTGCTCAGCACCCTGCCAGACGGGCGCCAGTCGAAATGCCACTATCCCCTTGATGATGCCGGGAGGCCAGCGTTATGAGTATCCCACAAGCTAATGGCCAGCCGCTGCTCCAGGCGGACGATCTGAAAAAGTATTACCCGGTTAAAAAAGGGTTGTTCCAGCCCGAGCGGCTGGTGAAGGCGCTGGACGGGGTCTCCTTTACCCTGGAGCGCGGCAAAACCCTGGCGGTGGTGGGGGAGTCCGGCTGCGGGAAGTCCACCCTTGGCCGCCTGCTGACCATGATTGAAACCCCTACTGGCGGGCAGTTGCATTATCGGGGGCAGGATTTGCTTATCCCGGACCCCAGCGCCCAGAAGCTGCGGCGCCAGAAGATTCAGATTGTGTTTCAGAACCCGTATGGCTCACTGAACCCGCGTAAAAAAATCGGCCAAATCCTTGAGGAACCGCTGATTATTAACACCAGTTTGAGCCAGGAGGCCCGGCGCGAGAAGGCCCACGCCATGATGGCGAAAGTGGGGCTCAAGCGTGAGCATTATGACCGTTACCCGCATATGTTCTCCGGCGGCCAGCGCCAGCGTATTGCCATTGCCCGTGGTTTAATGCTCGATCCGGATGTGGTGATTGCCGATGAGCCGGTGTCGGCGCTGGATGTGTCGGTGCGCGCGCAGGTGCTGAACCTGATGATGGATTTACAGCAGGAGATGGGGCTCTCTTATGTGTTTATCTCGCACGATCTCTCGGTGGTGGAGCATATCGCTGATGAGGTGATGGTGATGTACCTGGGACGCTGTGTTGAGAAAGGCACGAAAGCGCAGATTTTCACCAACCCGCTGCATCCTTATACCCAGGCGCTGCTGTCTGCCACGCCGCGGTTGAACCCGGACGATCGCCGGGAGCGGATCAAGCTGACCGGTGAGCTGCCCAGCCCGCTGAACCCGCCGCCGGGGTGCGCGTTTAATGCCCGCTGCCGGCGGCGTTTTGGTACCTGCACCCAGTTACAGCCCCAGTTGAAGCCATACGGTGATCAGCTGGTGGCCTGTTTTGCGGTGGATAAGGACCACGGCGAGTAAACCCCGCGGTGTGAGTGGCACTATCATGCCGTGTAAATAGGCCGCGTAAATAAAAAAGCCCATGCAATGCATGGGCTTTTTGTTAACGGCGGGGCAAATCACCCGGCGCCAGCAAACATTTATTGCGGATATGGCACCCAGTCGCCGCCGCCTAATCGCACATAAGGTTTGCCCTGGAACTCAACCACCACCGCATTTGAGTTCTCCGACACCATGGCCGACTGCGGCAAATTACTGGTCAGCGCATTCCAGTCCACGGTATCCGCGACAAAATTCTTACCGTCCACCGAGCGGGCAACCAGCTCAGAAATTGCCAGGAAGCTGCTGGGCTGGGTGATTTCTATCGGCGCGCCCTGATGCGGGGCCTTCATACCGATAAATTTCACCCCAACCGGGACGTGGGTGATGGCCGGGCTGGGGATATCGCGCAGCCCGGAAACCTGCATTTTATCCCCCACCAGGGCTGCCCCGTGTTCCGGGATAACCACCACCATCACCCGGCGGTTGCTTTTTTCCAGCGCCGTCAGGAATGCGTCCAGCTCATCAAACAGCTTCTTCGCCCGCCACTTGTAGTCGGCGGTTTTACTGTTACCCGGGAGGTGGTTACCGTCATGCAGCGGCAGCAAGTTAAAGAACGTCGCGCTGCGCTGGCCGTCGGCCTGGGCGGTATTCTTCATCCAGCGATCAAGTACTGCGGCGTCGTCATAGACATTTGAACCGTCAAAGGAGAGCAAATTCACCGGCAGCCCTTTCTGATCCATTAACGGCGCCTGCATACCGCCCTGCTCGCGGATCTCTTTCAGCATATCGCCGAAGACCCCGTTGTGGTCGAGCATCAGCTCAGAGGTGAAGCCCAGCTGTGCCAGATTATCAAACAGATAGCACTGATTACCGGCCACGGAATAGAGATCCGTATGGGATGGCTGGCCGCAGCTGGCGCGCAGCAGACGGATGGCCGCCGGGCCGCTGTAAGAGGTGGCGGAGTTGAAATTTTTAAACATGATATCGAAGTGCGACCACAGCGGGTGGCTATCCAGCCCGGTGGCCTGCAAATCGGACCACGCCAGGGAGCAGATATTAATCACCAGCAGATCAAAGGGCTGGGCATCCGCTGGTAGCGATGTCGGGAAGACAGTCTGGCGTTTCGCTTCGCTGGCGTAGAAACGGTCCAGCCAGCTGGCCAGATTGTCTGAGGTCGGCGCGCCGGTCTGGGCCGGGATCTCGCTGTTGCCTTCGGCCTGAGGAGCACTCCCCGGTGCCGCATGGCTGTCGGCTGCCCCGGCGGCTGCCCCGGCGGTTGCCGGCGCGCTAACCGTAAACGCTGGCCCACCAAGGGAGCCCAGATTCAGCCAGATCATGATGGCGACGATAATCACCGTCACCCGGATCCACTGGGCGATAAACAACCACGCCACCACCATTACAAAGGCGGCGCCGACCATTTGCCAGTTAATGAAACGGGTCACGAGGTCAATAATATAATCCCCGCTGAACCCCGCCAGCTGTGAGCCCTGGCTGATAATGCTGCCCGGCCCCGGTAACCAGGTGTCGTGCCAGAACAGCGCAATACCGATGGGAATACTGATCAGGTTGCGGATCTTATGCAGCTTCTCACTGGGCAGCGGGAACAACAGCCACGCCATGAAAATCAGGTTATCCAGCGGGTGAAAATTCAGGTATCCGGTCCACAACAGGCCGAATTTAAACAAGAAATAGAGGTTCCAGATGGCCAGGCCGCGCCAGTTTTGCCAGGCGGGCCGGAATGGGGTTTGGGTTGGTTTAGTCATGTTTAGGCTTTACCCCGGCAGATGCAGAACGGTGCCGGACTCCGGCGGGTTTTATATATTTAGCGCGACAAAAAAGACCGCTTATCCGCCGGATAATATGCGGCAGGCGCGGGCGCAGGGCATAACCGAACGGTATAAAAATAACCGCGCATAAAATAATAAGTTGAATAATATCAGCAATATTCATCACGCTTGCGGATCCTGTTGCTTGCCGGAAAGTAACGTAATCGGTTGGGGCTTACGTCGCCACCCTTGCTCATCGTAGTGGATATTCATCGCATCCTGGATACCGAGTGTCTGGGGCAGCGGTTGATTGAGCTGCGCCAGACTGGAGCTGCGCATCTCAACCAGTTGCGCGGCAATGTTTTTATCTTCAAACCACACCGTACGGTTGGAGATAATATCCCCCACCGGCAGCGGGAAGATATGGCTCAGGGCTTTATCGAGATCGCTTATCAGGCAAAAAGAGAGGAACAGGAAAATTTGCCCCTGGCCGAGGGTCATAATGTCCCCGGTCCGGCCCGGACGGCAAAGGGTTAACGCCTGTTCAAGCCGCAGCCCCGGCGCCGGACGCATGGCCACCAGCACCCCTTTGCTGTCAAAGGGCGTCAGTGGGCTATTGAGCAGGTCGCTGATGGACTTACAGAAGGTTTCCCAGGGCTGGTAGCCCCGGAGCGCCAGCGGGCGCACCGCGTTCATCAGTAGCGCAAAATCATGGGGCACATGCTGGCGGAAGATCTGGTTTTTCACGCTGTCTATCATCGTCAGGCAGCGGGACAAGGGGGTGGTCCAGGGGATAACCAGATTGGCGCCACAGCCCAGCAGCAGGCGCTCATCGGTGGCGCGCAGGCAGGCGGCCTTCTCGCGGACGATAAGCTTCAGGGCGGAGCCGCGCTGTAAACGCAGGGTGTGTACTGCCCGGGCAGCGTGCTCTACCTGGCTCACCTGATTAACGGAGAAGATAATCGTGGCGGCCACCGCACTGCGGGCTTCAGTAAATAGGGCGTTATTGGTCTGAAACAGGGTCCAGTGTTCGGAGAGCGCCGGGGCGCCATCCAGCACATCGATATGGCTCAGGATCTGGGCGTCGTCGCT
This sequence comes from Shimwellia pseudoproteus, assembly GCF_016415625.1. GTDB lineage: Bacteria > Pseudomonadota > Gammaproteobacteria > Enterobacterales > Enterobacteriaceae > Shimwellia > Shimwellia pseudoproteus. The sequence continues at coordinate 32,510 of NZ_WBXP01000007.1, read as the reverse complement.
GTGGTTCTGTGGGGTGTGGTCTTCAGAATCCAGCATGTCCCAGTGGCCATCGCGGTAGCTTATGGATAATTGCTGGCGGCCGGTAATGCTTTTATCGTTGCACCACCACAGCACATTGTACTGGTGGCAGTCCCCCAGGAAGTGGACATCTGCCAGCCCGGAGAGGGCGCGGTATTTGCCCATCAGCCTCGCCGTCTGGCTGTCGAGGTTATTTACCGGATTAATCACTAATATACTGGCGGCGTTATCGGCAGCCCACCCGGATGTAATAGTCAACCATGTCATTAATTTATCGTTATTACTATTTTCGCAAAACTCACCGCTCAACAGTAATATGATGAAAAGGTGATCTGGATTAATATTTTTTGACAGGTCGGAAGTGAAAGCATTTAGTGCTTTTATCTGGCTGGGCATGGAAAAAAGAAATATTTTATCTGGCCCGTTAATTAACTCACTGGCAATAACGTTGTCAGGTGGTTGATCCATCGTCACCAGGGCGCAGCGGGTGTCGGGGGGCTGTTGCGCGAGGGTGGTATTCACCAGAGATGTTGCATCCTCTTGACGATCCGTGTTAATCCACCATATGCCTCCAGCGGGTATACGGGATAACTCATCAGGGAGTAAGCGGATACCCAGTGAAAAGACTGAACGCATAATCACCCTCGCAAAAATGGAAATAGACTGCTACCAGTGTACTCGGCAGTACCGGGAAATAAAGCTGGCACGGCGTAGAAAAGATATCAGCTTTAGCATTTCAAAGAAAATTAACGCAATATTAAAACGTGCGAATATGCTATTAGAGGAGTCATGAGATGGGCGTAGATGATTTATCGCATGGTAAGCAAAGTGTAGTAGCTTATACTTTTGAAAATGACCTGCTGGCACTCCAGCGTGCGTTTGCGTTACCTGAAATTGAGTATGCGGACATTTCGCAAAATGAACATTTGGCGGCAGCGTTAAAACGCTGGCCACTGCTGGCTGAATTAGCCGAAAAAAAGTAGATGTAACAGGAGTTACGTGATGGCCATTATTGGCATTCAGGGTGAACGCGGCGGGGTGGGGACCTCATCGGTAACGGCAGCCCTGGGATGGGCACTTAAACAGCTGGACGAAAAAGTCCTGCTGATTGATGCCAGCCCGGACAATATGCTGCGGCTATTTTTCAATATTGAGATACCGCACTCCGGGGGCTGGGCCAGCGCGATGATCAACAATCAGCCCTGGCAGCCCACCGGGTGGCATTATGCCAACAACTTAGAGGTACTGCCGTTCGGCACCCTCACCACTGCCCAGCGACTAGCCGCCAGCGCGGCAGACTCGCCGTTGATGGGCGTGCTGGCAATGCTGCACGCCCTTGAAGAAAGCCGACGCTGGCAGTGGATACTGATCGATTTACCCGCCGGTTACTCCGCCCTGAATCAGGCGCTGGTCGCCATGTGCCCGCACCTGCTCACCGTGGTCACGCCGGACGCCAATTGCCACGTGCGGCTGCACCAGCAGCTGCTGGCGAAGAAATCCCACCTGCTGGTGAATAACTTTATGGCCAGCAGTGAATTGCAGTCGGACATTTTACAGCTCTGGCTCAAGGGCCTGCCGCGGGTGTTACCGGTGGTAATTCACCGGGATGAAGCAATGGCGGAAAGCCTCGCCGCGAAGCAGCCGGTGGGGGAGTATCGCAGTGGCTCCCTGGCGGCGCAAGAGATGCTTACCCTGGCGAACTGGTGTTTATTACACTTCCCCGGGGGGCGTGGTTGATGCGGCTGAGCGATGTGCTGTTTATTCCGCCAGTCAGTGCGCGGCTGGGTGAACGCTATATGCACTATCGCCGCCGCGGGGCGCCGCCGTTCAGCGCCTTTTTAGGCTGCCTGATGGTGGCTCTGGGCTGGATAATCCTGCCGCTGGAAAATACCCGCTGGCAGGGGATCCTCGCCCGGCGCCAGCAGTATTGGCCCCAGATCGATATTCATCGCCCGCGCCCGCTGGACATCGCCCGTTATGGGCTGCAAAGCCTGTGGCTGATACTGGTGCGCCCCAAAACGGCGGCCGCCGATCGTCGCGCGCCGGCGGCGTCGCGCTTTACCCGCTGGCACCAGCGCTATCATCACTGGCTGCTTTCGCTACCGGACTATTTCCAGCACAACCCGCGCCTGCGCAACGCCCAACGGGAGTTTAATGGCCTGAGTGACCGGCTGCGCTTAGGGCTACTGATTATCACCGCCACGCTGGCGCTGATCCTGGCGCTGGTCTGTATTACCCAGCCGTTTAACCCCCTGTCGCAATTTGTGTTTCTGCTCACCCTGTGGGGGGTGGCGCTGGTTATCCGCCGTATTCCCGGGCGCTTCCCGTCGCTGATGATGATAGTCCTGTCGCTGACCGTCTCCTGCCGCTATATCTGGTGGCGCGTCACGGCGACCCTTAACTGGAATGATCCCCTGAGCCTGGTATGCGGCCTGATCCTGCTGTTTGCCGAAAGTTATGCCTGGGCGGTGCTGGTATTGGGCTATTTCCAGGTTATCTGGCCCCTGAACCGCCAGCCGGTACAATTGCCAATGCCGATGGACCAATGGCCGAAAGTGGATATTTTTATTCCCACCTACAATGAAGACCTTCACGTGGTGAAAGGCACGGTGTATGCCGCCCTCGGTATCGACTGGCCAAAAGATAAACTGACTGTCTGGATGCTGGATGATGGCGGCCGTCGGGAGTTTGAGGAGTTCTCCCGGGATGTGGGGATCCGCTATCTGGCCAGAGAGACCCATGAGCATGCCAAAGCCGGTAATATTAACCACGCCCTGAAATATGCCACCGGGGAATTCGTGGCGATTTTTGACTGTGACCACTTACCTACCCGTTCATTCCTGCAACTGACCATGGGCTGGTTTTACAAAGACCGCAAGCTGGCCATGATGCAGACCCCGCACCACTTTTTCTCCCCGGATCCCTTTGAGCGCAACCTGGGGCGTTTTCGTAAAACACCCAATGAAGGGATGCTGTTTTATGGCCTGGTGCAGGACGGTAACGACATGTGGGATGCCACGTTCTTTTGCGGCTCCTGTGCGGTTATTCGCCGCGGCCCGCTGGACGAGATAGGCGGTATCGCGGTAGAAACAGTCACCGAAGATGCCCACACCTCGCTGCGGCTGCACCGGTTGGGTTATACCTCGGCGTATATGCGTATCCCGCAGGCGGCGGGGCTGGCGACGGAAAGTTTATCCGCCCATATTGGTCAGCGTATCCGCTGGGCCCGGGGGATGGTGCAGATTTTCCGCCTTGATAACCCGCTGCTGGGCAAAGGACTGAAGCTGGCCCAGCGGCTCTGTTATGCCAACGCCATGCTGCACTTTTTATCCGGTATTCCGCGGCTGATCTTCCTGACCGCCCCGCTGGCCTTTTTATTCCTCCACGCCTACATCATTTATGCCCCGGCGCTGATGATTGCCCTGTTTGTGTTGCCCCATATGATCCACGCCAGCTTGGCCAACTCGCGTATCCAGGGCAAGTACCGTCACTCTTTTTGGGGGGAAATCTATGAAACCGTTATTGCCTGGTACATTGCCCGGCCCACCCTGGTGGCGCTTATCAATCCGCACAAAGGCAAATTTAACGTCACGGCGAAAGGGGGGCTGGTTACCCACGAATATATCGACTGGATGATCAGTCGCCCTTACCTGGTGCTGGTGCTGCTAAATGTCTTTGGGGTCGCCGCCGGGGTGCTGCGCATGATTTATGGCCCTCAGGACGAAATCCTCACCGTGCTGGTCAGCCTGGCGTGGGTCTTCTATAACCTGCTGATCCTCGGCGGGGCGGTGGCGGTGTCGGTAGAAAGTAAACAGATACGCCACGCCCACCGGGTGGAGATCTCGCTGCCTGCCGCCATCGGTCGGGAGGATGGCCACCTGTTCCCCTGTACTGTGCGCGACTATTCCGAGTCCGGCGTGGGGATCCAGATTGCCGGGAACACCGGCCTGATGGACGGCCAGAATGTGGATTTGATTCTTAACCGCGGCCAGCAGTCGTTTACCTTCCCGTGCCGGGTTATCCGTATTTGCGGTGAGACGATGGGGCTGGAGCTGGTACCGATGAGTACCCGCCAGCATATTGACTTTATCCAGTGCACTTTCGCCAGGGCCGATACCTGGGCCCTGTGGCAGGACAGTTTTACTCAGGATAAACCGATGGAAAGCCTGCTGGATATTTTGATGTTAGGGTTCCGCGGATACCGCCATTTGGCGGAATTTTCACCGTCGAGGGTGAAATATATTTTTCGTTTTCTTACTGCGCTGGTGGACTGGGTGGTCTCTTTTATTCCCCGGCGCGCGGTGGCAGCTTCGGCCGTGCGCGGCCAGGTCAAACAATAATTCAACAATGATGATCATGTGATGAAAAGAAAATTTTCCTGGTTTTATGCAGCGTTACTGGGCATGGGAGCCTTCCCCGCGGCACAATCTGGCGCGGAGCCAACGGCGCTGCCCAAAAGCCCGATCGCGGTCAGTGCGCCGGTCACCCGGGGCCCTGGTGCGCCGGGTAACATCACGCTAGCGCCTGTCCCCCTGGCGCCTCAGCGCGCGGCGGCACTGCGTTTTGCGGATATCGCCCCGGCACCGGGTAATATTACCCTGCGGGGGACCTCGGCCAACGGTGTGGTTGAGTTTGGGGTACGCCGTGATGAAGTGGTTTCCCAGGCGGTACTCAACCTGGACGTTACCCCGTCGCCCTCGCTTATTCCCGGGCTGTCTCAGCTTAAGGTCTACCTTAACGATGAGCTGATGTCGGTGGTGGCGTTTAGCAAAGAGCAGTTGGGTAAGAAGAACCAGCTCCAGCTGCCTATTGATCCGCTGTATATCACCGACTTTAACCGCATCCGCCTCGAGTTTATCGGCCACTACCGTGAGGTGTGTGAAAACCCGGCCAACACCACCCTGTGGCTGGATATTGGCCGGGACAGTAATCTGGCGCTGACCTACCAGACCCTGGTGGTCAAAAATGACCTGTCCAATTTCCCGCTGCCCTTCTATGACGCCCGGGACACCGGGCGGCTGACGCTGCCGATGGTGTTCGCCGGGGTGCCGGATACCAACCAGCAAAAAGCCGCCGCGATACTCTCCTCCTGGTTTGGGGCTCAGGCCCAGTGGCGCGGCCAGGCGTTCCCGGTGTTCTATAATCAGTTGCCGGAACAGAACAGCATTGTCTTCGCTACTAATGACCAGCGGCCGGACTTCTTGCGCGACCATCCGCCGGTAAACGCGCCAACCGTGGAAATGGTGAGCCACCCGGATAAACCCTGGATCAAAACCCTGGTGATTTTTGGCCGGGATGATAACGACCTGATCCAGGCGGCCCGGGGGATTGTGAAAGGGGATGTCCTGCTGCGCGGCGATCGGGTCACCGTGGACGAGGTAAAACCGCTGGCGCCACGCAAACCTTACGACGCCCCGAACTGGATACGCACCGACAGCCCGGTCACCTTTGGCGAGCTGAAGACCTACCAGGGGCAATTACAGTCCATTGGCTTGCAGCCCAGTTCAATAACCCTGAACCTTAACCTGCCGCCGGATCTGTACCTGCTGCGCAGTACCGGTATTGATATGGACCTCAAATATCGCTACACCGCGCCGCCGGATCGCGACAGTTCGCGCATGGATGTCAACCTGAACGACCAGTTGCTGAAGTCTTTCGGCCTGCTGCCGAAGCGTGAAAAGAATGAGCTGATTGTCCGGTTGCCTATCCTCCAGGGGCTGCTGGATGCCGGGGCCAATGTCTCTATCCCGGCCCTGCGTCTGGGGGCGGCGAATAAACTGCGTTTTGACTTCCAGTATATGAACCCGATGCCGGGGGGCTCGATTGACAACTGTGTCACCTACCAGCCGGTGCTCAACAAGGTGGTACTGGACGAGAACTCCACTATCGATTTCTCCCACTACTATCACTTTATTGCCATGCCTGATCTGCGGGTCTATGCCAATGCGGGCTTTCCGTTCAGCCGCATGGCGGACCTGTCGGAAACGCTGATCATGGTCCCGGCGAAACCGCGCCCGAACCAGGTTGAAGCGCTGCTGGATGCGGTGGGGACCATCGGGTCGCAAACCGGTATCGCCGCAAGCAACCTCACCCTCAGTGATGATCCCCGCGCCATGAAGGGCAGCGACAATGACATGATGATCATCGGTACGCTACCGGCGCAGTTGAAAGATGACTCGCGAATCAATTTGCTGATGGCCTCCACCCAGGCCTGGGTGAAAACCCCAATGCGCCAGGCGGCGGACGATATTGTTATCCTGCCGGAGGGTGACCGCACCGCAGAAAACCAGACCACCATGACCTCTGACGGGGCAATGGCGGCGATTGTTGGCTTCCAGTCCCCGTATAACGATCAGCGCAGTGTCATTGCCCTGCTGGCAGACAGCCCGCGCGGTTATCAGTTGCTGAATAACGCCCTTAATGACAGCGGTAAACGGGCGGCCATTGCCGGGTCGGTATCGGTTATCCGTGAGTCCGGTGTGCAGGGGATCCGGGTGGGGGATATCTACTATGTCGGCCACTTGCCGTGGTTTGAACGCCTGTGGTTCGCCCTGTCTAATCACCCGATTCTGCTGGCCATTCTGGCCGCTATCAGCGTGGTACTGCTGGCGTGGATCCTGTGGCGTCTGCTGCGCATCATGGGCCGCCGCCGTCTGGATGGAGAATAATATGCGCAAGGGATGGTATGGATGCGCGCTGGCCGTGCTGGTGGCCAGCGGCGCAACACATGCTGCGACCCAGGCGACACGCTGTTCATGGCCGGCCTGGGAGCAGTTTAAAACCGACTACCTCAGCGACCAGGGCCGGGTGATTGACCCCAGTGACGCGCGACAGATAACCACCTCCGAAGGGCAGAGCTATGCGCTGTTCTTCGCCCTGGTGGCAGATGACCAGGCCACCTTTGACAAGGTACTGGGCTGGACGCAAAACAACCTTGCCCAGGGGGCGCTGGCTGACCATTTACCCGCCTGGCTGTGGGGGAAAAACAAGGATAATCAGTGGCTGGTGCTGGATACCAACAGCGCCGCCGATGCCGATATGTGGATAGCCTGGGCGCTGCTGGAAGGGGGCCGGTTATGGGGTAACGACCACTACACCCAACTGGGGGAACAACTGCTGAGCCGGATCGGTAAAGAAGAAGTGGCCAGCGTGCCCGGCCTGGGCACGGTATTACTGCCGGGGAAAACCGGCTTTGTCCACAAAGACAGCTGGCGGCTGAATCCCAGTTATTTACCCCCCCAGGTGCTGGCGCGGATGGTGCGCTACCACGCCCCCTGGTCAGAGATGCAGACCGCCAACAACGCACTGCTGGTGGCGACCTCCCCGAAAGGCTATGTGCCGGACTGGGTCACCTGGCACAAGGGCAGCGGCTGGCAAATGGACCCACAGCCGCCGCTGGTGGGCAGCTATGACGCTATCCGGGTCTATTTATGGGCCGGGATGCTGAGCGATAAAGACCCCGATAAAGCCACACTGCTCAACCACTTTACCCCCATGCTGGAGGCGACCGCCCGGCGGGGGGCGCCGCCAGAGAAAACCGGCGTGGCAGACGGCACGCTGACCAACGACGGGCCGGTGGGATTTTCCGCCGCCTTATTGCCCGCCATGCAGGACAACCCGGCGCTCAGCATACAGCGCCAGCGGCTGGCGGATAATTTCCCCGCCAGGGACGCCTATTACAACTACGTGCTTGCCCTATTTGGCCAGGGATGGGATCAACAGCGCTACCGGTTCACGGTTAACGGGGAACTGGTGCGACATCGGGATACAACATGCGCAAGTTCTCACTAAGTCTGCTGGGGTTGGTGATAGGCCTGGTGGTTATCCCCCAGGCATGGAGCGCCCAGGATGACGCTAAACAGCATTTGCTGGATCAGGTACGGCTGGGGGAGTCCAGTAACCGCGATGATTTAGTTCGCCAGTCGCTTTACCGTCTGGAGCTGATTGCCCCGGACGATCCGGATGTGATGGCGGCCCGGCTACGCTATCTGCTGCGCCACGGTGATACGGCCGGTGCCAATAAACTGATGGCGCAGATGAAAAAAGCGGTGCCGGATACCCCGGCGTATCAGCAGGCCCAAACGACTATCGCGCTCTCCTCCCCGGAGGGGCGTGCTCAGCTCCAGCAGGCGCGGCTGCTGGGGACCACCGGCCATACCGAAGAGGCGATTGTCGCTTACGACAAGCTGTTTAATGGCCATCCGCCGGATGATCAACTGGCCGGTGAATACTGGCTGCTGGTGGCAAAATCCCCCTCCCGGCACAATGACGCCATTACCCAGCTACTGCGGCTCAATACCCAGGCGCCGGGCAATGCCAGCCTCGGCGGTGCACTGGCCAGGATGCTGTTTGCCGATGGCCGCGCCCCGGAGGGGTACCAGGTACTGCGGCAAATGGCCCGCTCCAGCGCCGGGCGCGATAGCGCCTCCGGGATCTGGTGGGACAGAATTAAAGATATGCCCCCCGGTGCCGCCAGTATGGCCGCCCTGCAGCAGTATCTTGCGGTGTTCAGTGACGGGGATAACGCCCAGGCGGCCAGGCAGCAACTGGAACAACTGCGCCTGGCGATGAACGACCCCACAGCCCGGGCGAAGATGGCGGCCGCCAGTCGCGCTGCGGGGGCGAATGCCACCGCCGGAAGCGCGGCGGCATATACCCCGCCTTCGGGCAGTGACCGGGCCGGAGCCTTAGGCCAGGTGTATTCACGCCAGGGCAACCGCGCCGCCGCGGTACGCCAGTTCCAGAAAGCGCTGGCCCTTAACCCCAATGGCGATGGCAGCAGTAAATGGAAAAGCCTGCTGCAGACCAATCGCTACTGGTTATTGATTGATCAGGGCGACCGCGCCCTGAAGGCCAACAATACCGCCCTGGCCCGCCAGCGTTATCAGCAGGCGCGCGGGGTGGACAACAGCGACAGCTACGCGGTGCTGGGGCTGGGCGATGTGGCGGTGGCGGAAAAAGACGACACCCGCGCAGAGGGTTATTACCGGCAAGCCATGCGTATGGACCCGGGTAACAGCAACGCGGTACGGGGGCTGGCCAATATTTACCGCCGGGAATCACCGGAAAAGGCCACGGTATTTATTCAGTCCCTGACCGTCCGGCAGCGTAACAGTATTGATGATATCGAACGCGGGCTGCGGGATGACAGTCTCGAACAGCAGGCCAGCCAGCTGGAAGCTCAGGGGAACTGGGCCCAGGCGGCGGTATTACACCAGCGCCGTCTGGATCAGGACCCGGATAGCGTCTGGACCACTTACCGGCTGGCTAAGGCGCTGGCGGCATCCGGGCAGCAGTCCCGGGCGGATGGGTTATTTGCTCAGCTGGTCAGAAAACTGCCCCAGGACCCCGATAGGGCCTATGCCCAGGGACTATATCTGTCTGCCACGGATCGCGACAGCGCCGCGCTGGATGAACTTAACCGGCTGCCCCGCAGCCAGTGGACCGCAAACATACAGCAACTGGCGGACCGGCTGAATGATAACCGGGTGATGGCGCACGCCAACCAGTTACGCGATCGGGGCCGGGAAGCGCAGGCCGTTGCGCTGCTGCGCCAGCAGCCGCCGTCAGACAGTCTTACCCTGACCCTGGCGGACTGGGCCAGTGAGCGCGGCGACCACGCGGCGGCAGAACGCGATTACCGCCAGGTGCTGGCCCATGATCCGGCCAACAGCGATGCCCGGCTCGGGTTAGCGGAAAGCAACCTGGCGGCGGGTAATAAAGACAGCGCCCGCCAGCAGCTGGCGGCACTCAACACCCCGGCGGATGCCTCGCTGAATACCCTGCGCCGGGAAGCGAAGTTACGTAATGCGCTGGGGGATAGTAGCGGGGCCGGTAAGCTGTACCAGCAGATTATTGCCGGGGCGCACCAGCAGCCGCCCTCCATGAGCAGCGCCATGGCCCTGCGTGATGCGGCGCGTTATCAGGCACAAAACGGGGATCCGCAGCAGGGGCTGAACACCCTGAGGGATGCCATGGTGGCATCGGGCATTAGTGATAAACGCCCGGCGGATAACGACAGCTTTACCACGCTCACCCGTAATGATGCCCGCGATGACTGGTTGAAGCGCGGGGTGCGCAGTGACGCGGCCGATCTGTATAAGCAGCAGGATGTCCGGGTGACCCTCGATCACGATTACTGGGGCTCCAGCGGTACCCCGGGGTATTCAGATCTGAAGGCCCATACCACCATGCTTCAGGTGGATGCCCCCCTGAGCGACGGCACGATGTTCTTCAGGACCGACGTGGTCAATATGGACCCCGGTAGCTTCGGTAACAAAGAGGATCCGCACTGGGGGACTTGCTCCAGCGTGGGCTGTAGCCACTACGGTAGCCAGCGGGCCAATGGGGCCAGCGTGGCGGCGGGCTGGCACAATGACACCTGGGCTGCCGATATTGGTACCACCCCCATGGGCTTTGATGTGGTGGATGTGGTCGGCGGCCTGAGCTACAGCGGGGATATCGGCCCGCTGGGCTATACCGTGAATGCGCACCGGCGGCCAATATCCAGCTCGGTGCTCTCGTTTGCCGGCCAGCGGGACCCGAATACCCATAAAACATGGGGGGGCGTGCGGGCCAACGGGGGCGGTATCAGCCTGAGTTACGATAAAGGCGAGGCCAATGGTGTCTGGTCCAGCCTGAGCGCCGACAGCCTGGAAGGGCAGAACGTCGAGGATAACTGGCGGGTGCGCTGGATGACCGGGTATTACTATAAGCTTCTCAACGAAAATAACCGCCGGGTGACCGTGGGCGTGACCAATATGCTCTGGCACTACGACAAAGATCTCAGCAACTACACCCTGGGCCAGGGGGGCTATTACAGCCCCCAGCAATATGTCTCGTTTGCCCTGCCGATTATCTGGCGCCAGCGGACGGAAAACTGGTCCTGGGAGTTGGGGGGATCGGTCTCCTGGTCCCACTCGAAGAGCGACACGAACGCCCGTTATCCGCTGCAACATCTGATCCCGCCTAATTACCCGGATCGTGACGCTACCGAAGACGGCGGCTCCTCCAGCGGGGTGGGCTATACCGCCCGGGCGTTAATCGAGCGGCGGATTAACAATCACTGGTCCGTGGGGGCCGGTATTGATATCCAGCAGGCGAAAGATTATACCCCGAGCCACGGCCTGATATTTGTGCGTTATTCACTCGGTGGCTGGATGGGGGATATGGATATGCCGCCGCAGCCGCTGGTGCCCTACGCAGACTGGTAAAAAAGCGCCAATTAGGCGTAGATCAGACGCAAAGCCCCTACAATGCAGTATACTCTGCCGCGTGTGGCCGCCATGGGTATGGCGGCCACTCCCTGATAGTCCATGTGGAGAGTGAACTTGCGAGTCAGCCGTTCTTTAACGATCAAACAAATGGCCACGGTGTTTTCGGTGGCGCTGGTGTTTATCGCTGTTTTTATTGTTATTTTGCTTTTTCACTTTGCGCAGCAAAATCGTTATACCGTCGCCACCCAGATGGAAAGCATCGCGCGGTCGGTACGTACCCCGCTGTCTGCCGCTATTTTGAAGGCGGATATCCCCCAGGCGGAGTCGATTCTCCAGCAAATTCAGCCTTCCGGCATTGTCGGCCGGGCCGATGTGGTGCTGCCTAACCAGTTCCAGGCGCTGCGGGTCAGTTTTGTTAATGAGCACCCGGTGCCGGTTCTGATGGCGCGACTCTTTGAGTTACCGGTCCAGATATCGCTGCCGCTCTACTCACTGGAGCGCCCGGCGAACCCACAACCCCTGGCGTACCTGGTGCTACAGGCAGACGCCTGGCGCATGTACCGCCATATTGTCAGCGTTATTTCGACCCTGGTCACCACCTGGCTGATGTTGGTATTGGTGGTTACGGTGGCGGTGACCTGGTGTATTAACCGCCTGATGGTGCACCCGCTGCGTAATATCGCCCTGGAGTTGCACGATCTCGATCGCGCCATGGTTCCCGGGCACCAGCTCAAGATAGCCACCCTGCATCGCGATGATGAAATTGGCCTGCTGGTACGTAGCTATAACCGCAATCAGCAGCAGATCAAGCGGCTGCTGGAAGAGAAAGAGAAGCTGGCGACCCATTATCCGGTATCGGAATTACCCAATAAGGCGCTGTTGCTGGCGTTACTGGGTGAGTCTATCCGGGGCGGTCACGCGCCCGCGCTGCTGGTGGTGAGCAGTGAAACCCTCCAGGAAGCGGTGGGGGTCCTGAAAGAAAGCCAGCGGGAAAGCCTGCTGCTGACCCTGATAGCCCGGATGAAAGAGTGCCTGGCGGAAGATATGGCCCTGGCCCAGCTCAACCAGTATGATTTTGCGATTATTTGCCCCCGCCAGTATGACCCCTGGGCCGCCATGACCCTGGCCCAGCATATTCTGGCGGCGCTGCATGAAAAATTACCGCTCCAGAGCATTCATTTGCGCCCGACGGCCAGTATTGGCATTGCCATGGGGGCAGAGAGCATGGGGGCGGAACAGCAGTACCGGCGGGCGATGTCTGCGGCGCAGTCGGCCCGGCGTTTTGGCCGCAACCATGTGCAGTTTTTTGACCCGGAGCAGTTGCAGCGCGCCCAACAGCGCCTGACCCAGGAGAGCGATATCCTCAACGCCCTGGAGACCGAGCAGTATGCTATCTGGTTGCAGCCGCAGGTGGATATTCAGACCGGTCACGCGCTCAGTGCTGAGGTGCTACTGCGCGAACACCAGCCCGACGGGAGCTGGACATTACCCGAGGGCCTGCTGGAGCAGATTGAGTCCTGCGGCCTGATGGTCACTGTGGGTAACTGGATACTGGAGTCCTCTGTCCGGCTGCTGGCCAGCTGGCAGCAGCGCGGTATTATGCTGCCGCTGAGCGTCAACCTGTCGGCACTGCAATTGGTGAACCCGGATTTGATCGTTCAGCTCGGCGACTTGCTGCACCGTTACCATATCCAGCCGGGGACCCTGATTCTGGAAGTCACCGAAAGCCGCCGGATTGATGATCCCCAGGCGGCAATCAATATTCTGCGCCCGCTGCGCGATAAAGGGGTGCGTATTGCGCTGGATGATTTCGGCATGGGGTATGCCAGCCTGTATCAGTTCCACCATATTAAGGCGACCCCGGTGGATATCCTGAAGATCGATAAAGCGTTTGTTGATTTGTTACTGGATGATAACAATGTGGCCAGCCTGATCATGGGGGCCGCCAACCGGCTCAACCTCGATGTTATCGCGGAAGGGGTAGAGAACGAATCCCAGCGCCTGTGGCTCCAGGAGGCGGGGGTGAAGGTGGTACAGGGCTTCTTGTTTGCCAAACCGATGCCGCCTGAGGCGTTTTCCGCCCAGTACCTCCACGGTCTGGACAGCAACGCCTAGCGGTACCATTACTGTGGGTAATCAAAAATTGCTAAATAGCAAAAAAAAGTAACAGAATTTGTTTCATCTGTGATGCAGATACATTTCTAAAATGTTTCAAAGGTGTAACTTCTGCGCCGTCAGCTTGCTGTCCTGATGGCGCAGGCTGTGACTATCCCTCGGAAGGACACCTTATGAAAATCTCGTTTTTCAAAAGCCTCTATGTACAAGTGCTGACTGCCATCGCCATTGGTGTTTTGCTGGGGCACTTCTGGCCGGAACTTGGCGCGCAGATGAAGCCGCTGGGCGACGCATTCGTAAAATTGATTAAGATGATCATCGCGCCGGTTATCTTTTGTACCGTCGTGACCGGTATTGCCGGCATGGAAAGTATGAAAGCGGTTGGTCGCACCGGGGCGGTAGCGCTGCTCTATTTTGAGGTGGTCAGTACCATTGCGCTGATTATCGGCCTGATTATCGTTAACGTTGTTCAGCCGGGCGCCGGGATGAACGTTGACCCGTCAACCCTGGATGCGAAAGCCGTGGCGATGTACGCCCAGCAGGCCCAGGAGCAAGGGGTGGTGGCCTTCTTACTGGATGTCATCCCCGGTAGTGTGATTGGCGCCTTTGCCAGCGGCAATATTCTGCAAGTGCTGCTGTTTGCGGTGCTGTTTGGTTTTGCGCTGCACCGCCTGGGCAGCAAGGGCCAGCTGATTTTCAATGTGATTGAAAGCTTCTCGCAGGTTATCTTCGGCATTATCAATATGATCATGCGCCTGGCGCCGATTGGTGCCTTCGGGGCGATGGCGTTCACCATCGGGAAATATGGTGTGGGGAGCCTGGTGCAACTGGGCCAGCTGATTATCTGCTTCTATATCACCTGTATCCTGTTTGTGGTGCTGGTTCTGGGAACTATTGCCCGGGTCACCGGGTTCAGTATTTTCAAGTTTATCCGCTATATCAAAGAAGAGCTGCTGATCGTGCTGGGGACGTCATCGTCTGAGTCGGCGCTGCCGCGGATGCTGGATAAGATGGAAAAACTGGGCTGTAAAAAATCGGTGGTGGGCCTGGTTATCCCGACCGGGTACTCGTTTAACCTTGACGGCACCTCCATCTATTTGACCATGGCGGCGGTATTTATTGCCCAGGCCACCAATAGCCATATGGATATCTTCCACCAGATAACCCTACTGGTGGTGCTGTTGCTCTCCTCGAAAGGGGCGGCAGGGGTCACCGGCAGTGGGTTTATCGTGCTGGCGGCGACTATCTCTGCGGTGGGGCATTTGCCGGTTGCCGGTCTGGCGCTGATCCTCGGGATTGACCGCTTTATGTCTGAAGCCCGTGCCCTGACCAACCTGGTCGGTAATGGTGTTGCCACGGTGGTGGTGGCCAAGTGGGTAAAACAGCTGGATGAAAAACAGCTCAACGCCACGTTAGACAACCCGTCTGCGGCGCAAGACAGACAAAAAATCCCTTCCTGATAACAGATACGACCGCAGTTACTTGCCCTGGCTGCGGTCACTTCGCATAATGAACGGTTTTGGGTGCTATGTGGTGTGCAGGCGCCCAAACGCGTTAAAAAATTTACTATTTATGCAGGACATTTTTCGCGGTTAGTGGTCTAACTGCGATGATGCGTCATTCTGGTCCGCCGTTGCGGTGTGGCCATGCAGTTTTTAACCAGGAATGTTGATCAGGGGTTTACATGCAGGGCAAAACAATTCGACTTTTGACAGGGGCACTGCTGATGGCTGCCATCAGTGGGTCCGTACAGGCCGAGCCGCTCCAGCCCGATCCGGCCTGGCAGCAGGGAACATTGTCGAATGGTTTTCGCTGGCAGGTGCTATCCACCCCCCAGCGCCCCAGTGACCGGGTTCAGGTACGTCTTACGGTGGATGTAGGGTCGCTGGCGGAAACCACGCAACAGAGCGGCTATAGCCGGTTGCTGGCGGGGCTCGCCCTGCAACGTAATGTGCCGGGGGCCGCATCGACCTCGTTCTGGCAACAGAGTGTTGATCCGCAGCACGGCATTTCTCCGGTTACCGTCTCTTATGACTTTACCCAGTACAATTTGAGCCTGCCTAACGGGCGCAATGATCTGCTAAAAGAGGCGTTCGACTGGCTGGCCAATACCGGCAACACATTAACGATTTCCCCCCAGCGTGTGGCCCATTTGAGCGGGGCGGACAGCAATGCGGTGACCACCTGGCCCGTCAATGCCCGCGACGCCTGGTGGCGCTACCGGCTGAAAGGCTCCACGCTGCTGGGGCATGATCCTGCCGCACTACCGAAACAGCCCATCGATGCCGCCCAACTGGCGGCGTTCTATCATAAGTGGTACACCCCGGATGCCATGACGCTTATCGTGGTAGGGAACGTTGATAGCCGCAGCGTGGCCGAGCAGATTGCCAAGGTATTTGGCGAGCTGAAAGGCAAACGCGATACCCCGGCACCGCTGCCTGCTATCTCGCCGTTGCGCCGTGAGGCAGTCAGCCTGATGAGTGATCATCTGACCCGGGATCGGGTGGCCATTATGTGGGATAACCCCTGGCTGCCTATCCGTGATTCTGCAGCGCTGTTGCGTTACTGGCGCGCCGATCTTGCCCGGGAGGCGCTGTTCTGGCATATCCAGCAGAGCCTGAGCAAAAACAACATTCGCGATATGGCGCTGGGCTTTGACTGCCGGGTGCTGTACCAGCGCGCCCAGTGCGGTATCAATATCGATACCCCCAATGACCGCCTGACCACCAACTTCGCCGCGGTGGTTAAAGAGCTGGAAAACGTGCACCAGAATGGCCTGGAAGCGGAAGAGTTCAATGCGCTGGTGGCGCAGAAAAACCTCGAATTACAGAAGCTGTTTGCCATGTATGGCCGCACCAGCACCGAGATCCTGACCGCCCAGCGGTTACGCTCGTTACAGAACCAGGTGGTGGATATCGCCCCGGAACAGTACCAGGCGCTGCGCCAGGACTTTCTTAACAAGCTGACGGTGGCCGATATTAATCAGGAGCTGCACCAGGTGCTGTCCCAGCAGATGGCGATTATTTTGCAGCAGCCTGAGGGGGAACCGGAGTTTGACGTGAAATCGTTGCAGGGGATTTGGGACGGGTTAATTAAGCCGGTGACCACCTCTGGCCCCAGCGATACCGTCGCCCCGGATGATGGCGCGGTAGAAAGCTCGGATATTCCGCCCGAGCAATAACCGCCGGGCACCGGTCTGTATCAGGCCGGTGCCCGCAGGATCACGCTGGCATTGCTTCACGGGGGATAATAGCGCCCCGGTACTGGATCACGGTGCTGGCGGTCAGATGGCCACGCTGTGCCGCCGCCGCTGTGCTACCGCCCGTCAAACGTACCGAGAGATAACCGGCGCTGAAGGAATCCCCGGCCGCCGTGGTGTCGACCACACTCGCCTGGGGCAGTTTCACCGCCGGTACCTCAACCAGCGCGTCGCCAGTGACCGCCACCAGACACGAATCCGACCCGCGCTTGATAACCACTTCGCTGACACCGGCCGCCTGAGTACGGGCAATCACCTCATCAACCGGCTGCGCGCCCCACAGGGCGTCTTCGTCGTCGAGGGTAAGAAACGCAATATCAGTACAGCTTAGCATCTGTTGGTACACCTGTTGCGTCTCTTGCTGGCTGGCCCACAGGCGCGGGCGATAGTTATTGTCAAAAATCACCTTGCCGCCGTTGGCGCGGCACTGGCGCAACAGGGTGAACAGTTTCTCACGGCTCTGGGGGCTGAGGATAGCCAGGCTGATACCGCTCAGATAGAGGTAGTCAAAATTCGCCAACTGGTCGCAGATGGCCGCGGCCTGGTCGCTCTCCAGCCAGTAGCGGGCGGCGGCCTCATTGCGCCAGTACCAGAAAGTACGCTCGCCGGTGTCATCGGTTTCAATGTAATACAGGCCCGGCAGGCGGCCTGCCAGGCGCTGGGTCAGAGAGGTGTCAACGTTTTCGCTATGCCAGGCGTCGAGCATCTGCTGGCTGAAATTGTCTTCGCCCAGGGCGGTAACGTAATGCACGCTCAGATCCTGCGCCGCCACCTGGCGGGCAATATAGACCGACGTATTCAGCGTATCGCCGCCAAACCCGCGGCTGACAGTAGAGCCCTTTTCGGACAGCTCAATCATACATTCGCCAATAACGGCAATTTTCTGCGTCGACATAGTTTTGAATACCCGAATGATGAAATATGCGGCTAGTGTGGGCTGCCGGGTTCGGTGAGTCAAACATTTTAAAACACTGTTTTGATAAACTTTGAGCGAGGCTAAATTCCAGAAAAATTTTCGGCGAAAATCGCCGCGCAAACGCGGGTGGCCGGGGGGGGACGGTAATAAAAATGGCCCCGAACCGGGGCCATTGTGACGGTATCAGGTAATAACCGGAAACCACCAGCCGCTGGCTATAGCGACTGGTGGCGGGTTTCCTTGCTGCACAGCAGGGCCACCAGGGTGATGGCCGCCATGGCCGCCAAATAGACCCCCACCCAGAACAGCCCCCAGTTAGCCTGGAGCCAGGTGGCAATATACGGGGCGACGGATGCCCCGAGGATCGAGGCCACGTTGTAGGAGAACGAGGCGCCGGTATAGCGCACTTCGGTAGGGAACAGTTCCGGCAGCAGCGCCCCCATCGGGCCGAAGGTCAGGCCCATCAGGCTCAGGCCGAGCAGCAGGAACAGCAGCACCAGGGTCGGGTTGCCCGAGCCCAGCAGCGGCATAAACAGCAACAGGGCAAACAGCAGGATCAGGCTGGTTATCACCAGCATGCAGGCCCGGCGGCCGTATTTATCCGCCAGCCAGCCGGACACCGGCACCATCAGGCCAAAGCCCAGCACCGCTATCATCAGCATCCACAGTACGCTATTGCGTGAAAACCCCAGCCCTACAGGCAGTGGTGCGGTGCTGAAGGTCATGGAATAGACCGTCATGATGTAGAACAGCGTATAGGTGGCCAGCATAATGAAGGTGCCGATAATGGTGGCCTTCAGGTGGCGGGTCAGCAGGGTGCCCAGCGGGATTTTTACCTGCTTACCGGCGTTGGCGATTTTGGCAAATACCGGAGTTTCATGCAGCGAAACCCGCACATACAGGCCGATGACCACCAGCACCGCCGAGAGTATAAACGGCAGCCGCCAGCCCCAGCGCATAAACTGCTCGTCGGTCAGCAGCCAGGAGAGCAGCAGGAAGGTACCGTTAGCAAAGAAGAAGCCAATCGGGGCCCCCAGTTGCGGGAACGAGCCATACAGCGCCCGCTTGTGGGCGGGGGCGTTCTCAGTGGCCAGCAGCGCCGCGCCGCCCCATTCGCCACCCAGCCCCAGGCCCTGGCCAAAACGCGCCAGCGCCAGCAGCAGCGGGGCAAAGATACCGATGGTCTGGTAACCGGGTAATAAACCAATCACCACCGTTGACACCCCCATGGTTAGCAGCGAGGCGACAAGAGTCACTTTACGGCCGACCCGATCGCCAAAGTGGCCAAACAGGGCGGAGCCGATAGGGCGCGCCACAAAGGCGATGGCGAAGGTGGCCAGAGACTGTAGCGTGGCGGCGGTGGGGTCCCCCTGGGGGAAGAAGATATGCGGGAAGACAATCACCGCGGCAGTGGCGTAGATATAGAAATCAAAGAACTCGATGGCGGTCCCTACCAGAGAGGCGACCACCACTCTGCCCCGGGAGTTTACCGGGGCCGGGTTATCGGTATTGATAGCGGTTGCGATGGATGCTTGCATAATTATTTCTTATTTTTTATATGGCGAACGAATGGCCATATTACGCATAGCAAAAGTATGATTTCAACGCTGCCGGGGATGGTTGCCTGTACGTAAAATAAACGAAAAGTGAATAATTTTCACCCGGGTGAGTTTAGCAGGGTCGACACACTGCAAGGTGCGCTAAAGCCAGTGGATGATAGTGCGGAGCGGATAAATAAAAGTGACCGGGTGATATGGCCCGCCGGTCACCCCCGGCGTGGAGCCGGGGGAGGTGGGTCAGTGGCCGTGGCGTTTGTCCGCTAAGGGCGGATCGTCGTGATAGCGGGCGGTGGCTATCCAGGCGGCGCAAAACAGGATCAGGCGGGCGAAGAAATAGAAAAAGGCCATCAGCCCGAGCACCGAACCAAAGGCCGCCCCGGAGGGGGACGACACCAGTTTGGGCAGCGTGAAGGTCATGATGATTTTCAGCACTTCAAAGCCGATTGCCGCCAGCAAGGTACCGCGCAGCAGCGCTTTTTTACGCGGCCGGTGGCGGGGCAGACGCCAGAAAATCCAGAAGAACAGCAGATAGTTAGCAAAGATAGAGATAGACAGGCCAATCAGCCGCCAGGCGGGTTTTAACCAGCCGATGGCGTCGAGATGAAGAAAATTAATAATGGTTTGCTGGGCGGCCCCGGCCACTGAGGTTATCGACAGGGTAATGATCAGCGCAATCAACAGACCAATCAGCGCGACGATATCACGCAGGTATTTGACCCAAATTTTTTCTTTATCTTCCGGGTTGCGCTCCCACACCTCCCGGGACTGGGCGCGTACCGCTTCCCGCAGGTTACCCATCCAGTTCACCCCGGAATAGAGCGCCACCAGCAGCCCCACCAGCCCGACGGTAGTACGCTGCTGGACCGCCGTATTGATGGTGCTTTTCAGGGTGGCGGCCAGGGTGGGATCGCTGACATTATTCAGGATGCGGGAAAAAATATCCTCAAGCAGCGTCGGGTGGGAGGCGAGCACATACCCCCCGGCGGCAAAGGCCACCATCAGCATCGGGATCAGGGATAAAAATGAGAAATAGGTGATAGCCGCGCCGAACTGGTTGCCCATGCGGTCGTTGAAGCGCTCGGTGGCGCGCAGAAAGTGGGCGACCATATGGTTGCGCTCCACTTTATTGACCGCCTGTTTTACGCCATCAATGGGGTTATGTGCCTTATTGTTGTGGTCGCTTTCTGCCGCGGCAGGTTCATGCTCCACAGCACTTGTCGTCCGGGAGGCGTTCTGCTCCGGTGTCGTCATGTGTCGGTTTCCTTGTAATGCGGGGCGTGAATGTTAAATAAATTATAGCCTTAATACTAATCGACATAGCCTTTCATTATCTCTTTTAGCCATTCCATAAACAGATGCACCCGCCGGGAGAGGTTGCGGCGGTGGGGATAAATCAGCGATACCGGCAGTGGTCTGGCCCGGTACTGGGGCAGAATTTCCACCAGTTGCCCGGCTTTTATCGCCCCCCGGGACCCCACCCGGGGGGACTGGATAATCCCCAGCCCGGCGAGGCAGGCGGCGAGGTAGGTCTCGGTGCTGTTGACGGTTAACACGCCGCCGGCTTTCACCCAGTGGGTTTCATCCCCGCGATAATATTCAAACCCCTGCGGGCGGCTGCCGAGGGTGACCGCATAATGCACCAGCGCGTGGGTAGATAAATCCCCGGGGGTGAGCGGTTCGCCGAAGCGCGCCAGATACGCCGGGCTGGCGCAGTTGATTTGGGTCAGTATCCCCAGGGGGCGGGCCACCAGGCCGGAGTCTTTCAACTGGCCCACCCGCACGACGCAGTCGAACCCTTCCTGGACCACATCCACCAGCCGATCGCTGCTGCTAAGCTCCAGTTCGAGGCCGGGGTATTGCTGTAACAGCGCCGGGAGCTGGGGAATCACAATATTCTTCGCCACGGCGGCAGGCATATCGACCCGCAGCCGCCCGCTGACGCTGGCGGGCTCGGCGTGGAATAAATTATCCAGTTCATCGAGGTTGGCCAGCAGATCCCGGCACCTGTCGTAATAGACCATCCCGTCCTGGGTAAGCTGAACCCGGCGGGTGGTACGGTGCAGCAGCCGGGTGCCGAGGCTGCTTTCCAGGCGCTGAATATGGCGCGATACGCTGCCCTTGGGCAGGCTGAGGGTTTCCGCTGCCCGGGTAAAACTGCCCAACTCCGCGACCCGGACAAACAACTGCATTGCATAAATTTTATCCATTGATTGCCCGTATTGTTGTTTAAACTGAAACAGTGAAACGTTTTTCAGCATATTTATTGTTTTTGTATCAGCTAATAGGCTGTACCTCAATAATCATCCGTGACTGAAGAGGCAAATCATGACCCAATCTATTGCAATTGTAACCGGCGGTAGCCGTGGTTTAGGCAAAAATGCCGCATTGAAACTATCCCGGCGCGGAATCGGTATTATCCTTACCTGGCGCAGCCAGGGTCAGGAGGCGCAAGAGGTTGTAAACGACATTCGGCAACATGGCGGTAAAGCGGCGGCTATTCAGCTAAATGTCGCCGATATTTCCGGGTTTGCGACCTTTGCACAACAGGTGGCGGCGGTACTCCAGGAACAGTGGCAGCGCACCACCTTTGATTATTTACTGAACAACGCCGGGACCGGGGCGGATACCCTGCTGGCGCAGACCCGTGAAGCGGAATTTGATGCGCTGGTGAATATCCACCTCAAGGGGCCATTTTTCCTGACCCAGACCCTGCTGCCGCTGATGGCGGACGGGGGGCGGATTTTGAACGTCTCCAGCGGGCTGACCCGTTTTGCGCTGCCCGGCAAGGGCACCTATGCGGCGATGAAAGGGGCGATGGAGGTGCTGACCCGTTACCAGGCGAAAGAGCTGGGCAGCCGGGGGATTAGCGCCAACATTATTGCCCCCGGGGCGATTGCCACCGACTTTGGCGGCGGCACGGTGCGGGATAACCCGGAGGTTGCCCGGCATATTGCCAGCCAGACCGCCCTTGGCCGGGTAGGGCAGCCGGATGATATTGGTGATGCTATCGCCGCGCTGTTCAGCGATGAGCTGCGCTGGATGAATGCCCAGCGTATTGAAGTGTCCGGCGGGATGTTTTTGTAATCCTGCGGATGAACCGGGGAAAAGGCGCCCGGCAAGCGGGCGCACTGGCCGGGCGGTTAATCGACAATAAACAGCGTGGCCCCGCGGGCGGTGGAGGAGCGATGGGCTTCGGCACCATCGGCAACCTGATAACTCATCCCCGGCCCGAGGGTGAACCGGCGGCCGTCGTCCAGCTCAGTGACGAGCTCCCCGGACAAGCACAGCAGAATATGGCCTTTATGGCACCAGTGGTCCGCCAGATAACCGGCACTGTATTCCACCATCCGTACCCGGATCTCCCCGAATTGCCGGGTGCGCCACAGGGCAACCCCCTGTTCCCCCGGGTGGCGGGTGGGAGCAATCTCTGCCCAGTGGGTGGTACCGAAGGGAATAGCTGAAATATCCATTAGCGCTCCTGAATTATCACTTTTTATTGTTTACGTTTTGATAACATTTTACTGAGACAAACGTCCGCAGGCCTGGCGCTATTTAGCGGTAATCGTCGCGGTTCAGTCCCACATCTTTCAGTTGGCTATCACTCATTCGGTCGAGAGCTTTGCGGCTCTGATGCTGGCGGTACCAGGCTTTCCAGAATTTCCACAGCAGAACAAAGCCGATAAAAGGACGACGTGCACGGTTTTCATGAAATTCCATCGCATAACTCCTTACCAGAATGAGGTTTTATCATTGCCTGGATCGGTGCCGCGAATACAGATTCAGAAATAACTTTTAATTAACATACAGAGCGGATAAAACATGAACTGAATTACACTTTTATGACCAAACTGTATGGTTCTGGTCATCTGTATGGTCAACCGGAGGATACAGCGTGACGCGTTATGAGCATCTGGCGACGATTCTGGCCCAGCGCATTGAGCAGGGGCTGTACCGCAGCGGCGATCGGTTACCTTCGGTACGGGCCTTAAGCCAGGAGCATGGGGTCAGCATCAGTACCGTCCAGCAGGCTTACCAGTGCCTGGAGGCCAGACAGTTGATTGTTCCCCAGCCGCGCTCCGGTTATTTTGTCGCCTCCCGCAAGGCGCAACTGCCGGTGCCGGCGATGTCGCGGCCGGTACAGCGGCCGGTCGAAGTCACCCAGTGGGATCAGGTGCAGAGCTTGCTGGATGCCCGGCGCGATGAGGAGATCATCGCCCTCGGGGGCGGGGCGCCTGATATTTCGCAGCCCGGCCTGAAACCGCTGTGGCGCGAGATGAACCGCGTCACCCAGCACCAGCACCCCGGCGCACTGTGCTATGACGAACTGTATGGCAAGGTGGTGTTACGCCAGCAGATAGCCCGGCTGATGCTGGACAGCGGGGTACATGCCGCCCTGGATGACATCATCATTACCAACGGCTGCCACGGGGCCCTGGCCGCCGGGCTATTGGCGGTGTGCCAGCCTGGTGATATCGTGGCGGTGGAGTCCCCCTCTTTTCACGGCACCATGCAGATGCTGCGTGCGTTTGGGTTCCGCGCGCTGGAAATCCCCACGGACCCGGTGCAGGGGATCAGTATCGAAGCCCTGGAGCTGGCGCTGGAACAGTGGCCGGTGAAAGGGGTTATCCTGGTGGCCAACTGCAACAACCCGCTGGGCTTTATTATGCCGGACCACCGTAAGCGGGCGCTGCTCACCCTCGCCCAGCGCCACGATATCGCTATTTTTGAAGATGATGTCTACGGGGAGCTGGCGTTTGAATATCCGCGACCGCGGACCCTTAAGTCCTGGGATGTCGATGGCCGGGTGCTGTTGTGCAGCGCTTTTACCAAAACCATCGCGCCCGGGCTGCGGGTGGGGTGGATAATCCCCGGCCGTTACCGGGACAAGGTGCTGCATATGAAATACGTGACCACCGGCACCATTGTCGGTGTCACCCAGATGGCGGTGGCAGAGTTTATTCGCGGCGGCCATTACCACCGACATTTACGGCGTATGCGCCACCTCTACCAGCATAATATGGAAAAATACGCCGGCTGGGTGCGGGAGTATTTCCCCTGCGGTACCTGCCTGACACGGCCAAAAGGCGGCTTCCTGCTATGGGTCGAACTGCCGGAAAAAGTCGATATGGTGCAGATCTCCCGGGGGCTGGAACAGTATAAAATCCTGACGGCGGCGGGGTCGATGTTCTCCGCCGCCGGGAAGTACCGCCACTGCCTGCGGCTGAATTGCGCCCTGCCGCTGGACGCCCGCCACCAGCGGGCGCTCAAGTTGCTGGGAGAGGCGGTGCACCAGGCGCTGGCTGCCTGAAGGATCAGACGCCGGGTTCACCATACAGGCTGATTAACCGCCGGGTGACCCCGTTAGTCCAGCCAAACCCGTCCTGGAGCGGGTATTCGCCACCGCCCCCTTCCCGGGGCGTGGTACAGGCAATGTGGTATTTCTCAATCAGTTTGTTGGACTGGCAATAGACCCGGTTGACCGTGGCCAGCCAGTTGTGGGCTATCTCATCCGCCAGCCCGTCTTCGGCATAATTTTTCAGCCCCTGGATTGCCATCCATTGCAGGGGGGCCCAGCCGTTCGGTTTATCCCACTGTTCACCACTGTCTATCTCGGTGGCCAGTATCCCCCCCGGGGTTAGCAGACGCAGGCGCAGATTTTCGGTTAGCCGCTGGGCCTGCTCATGGCTGGCGAGCATCACAAAGAGCGGCACCACACTGGCCGCGGAAAACGCCGCCGGGCGCTGGCGGCGCCAGTCATAATCCCGGTATAGCCCGTTTACCTCATCCCACAGGTAGCGGTTAATCGCCGCCTTGCGGTCTGCCGCTTTGCTGAGGAAACGCTGGCGGATAACCGTGTCGTCTTTTAGCCCGGCAATATTGGCAATGGTGGTTTCCAGCTTAAATAAAAACGCGTTCAGGTCGATGGGAATAAACTGGGTGGTGCGAATGCTGGCCAGCCGGTCGCTGTCCCGCAGCCAGCGGGATGAGTAGTCCCAGCCGGAGGCGGCACCGGCCCGCAGGTCCCGGTAGACTTCACTGGGGGGGCGGCCGGACTGGCGGGCGGTTTCAATATCTTCCAGCCATGATTCATCCCGGGGGGTGTCGCGATCGTCCCAGTAGCGGTTAAGCAGGGCGCCGTCAGGCATCCGCACCGCATGGCGATAGGCCTGGTTATCCGCCAGCGCGTCGCTGCCGTCCATCCAGTAGGCATACTCTTTAAGCAGATGGTCCAGATAGCGCCGGGCGCCGCGCACGCCGTCTTCTTCGAACAGTTCGACCATCAGGGCGAACACCGGGGGCTGGGAGCGGCTCAGGTAGTAGGTGCGGTTGCCGTTGGGGATATGGCCGTAGTTTTCCAGCAGCCAGGCGAAGTTATCCGCCATGTTGCGCAGTAAATCCTCCCGGCCGCTGTCCACCAGGCCGAGCATGGTGAAGTAGGAGTCCCAGTAGTAGGTTTCGGTAAAACGCCCCCCCGGCACGATATAGGGCTGGGGCAGGGCCAGCAGGGATGAATAGGTGTAATGATCCTCCGGGGTGCGGGTCAGCACCGGCCACAGGGTATCAATATGCTCTTTCAGGGTCAGGGACGGGTCGGAAACGTATAAATCGCCATCGGGCCTGGGCATGTGGAAGTGGGCCTCCACAAAGACTTTGAGGTTGAACCCCGATACCCGTCGCGCCCGGCGGTAGTTGATCAGGATGGTGAGCGGGTCCAGTTTTGGCGCGCAGTCCGGGAAGGTTTTGCTGTCCGGAAATAGCCGAGAGGACTGCACGTGCTCAAACAGTTCAAGGTAGCGATCTGCGGGGGTTAGCGCATCAGACGCGGGCAGACCCTCAATGGTTTCCGGTTCTGGCTCGGCATCGAGCATGTCACCCAGTTTCAGTTCACAGGGATCGTGTTCATAGCGGAACTCTTCATCAACGATAAAGTGGGCGAGGGGGGCGTTGGCGTTCTGGGCTGGCATAGTGGCGGGAACCTCCGGTTGCTGAATGCGGTATTCGCAGCGGTATTGCGCTCTCCCTATTAAGGGTAGACAAGTTGCCGCTTGCCGGGCAGCGGCCTGGACGAATTCATCGTATTCTTAACACGGTAGCAGTGGCGGGAGCGCTGGCTATGGGGTTGGTTTCTCTGTGATTATCTGGATTTCAACGGAATGGATAACTTTGCAACGATTTATTAAAACCTGGTGGAGGATACGCGGGAGCGGCGCTGATGTTTACCAGCGGCCCGGAGAACGGCGAAGCCATCGGGCAGTT
The DNA here is from genome assembly GCF_016415625.1 of Shimwellia pseudoproteus. GTDB lineage: Bacteria > Pseudomonadota > Gammaproteobacteria > Enterobacterales > Enterobacteriaceae > Shimwellia > Shimwellia pseudoproteus. The sequence continues at coordinate 6,170 of NZ_WBXP01000007.1, read as the reverse complement.
TATCGGCCAGCCCCTGTACCATGCCAGCCTCAGCCCGGATGAGTACCGGCAACGGCTGGCGGAAAACGGCTTCCAGGTGGTGGCCCACCGGGCGCAAGACCCGGATTGTGGCGGGCATACGGTGTGGCTGGCCCGCCGGACCGCGCAGTAGCCGCGCTACCCTGTGGGCCTTCAGGCGTGACGGCGCGCGTCGGTGCCCGCAAGGGCAAACCAGATCCCCACCGCCAGCAGCATCAGTAACACACTGGCGGTGCCGAGCGCCAGACTGTGGGAGAGGGTAAACGCGCTGCGCGCCGCCTGCGCCACTTGCTGGCCCAGCGACGGGCTAAGCTGGCTGGCCAGTTGCATGGCTTCGCCAATGGAGGAGGACGCCTGATGCGCCTGTGCAGCGGACAGGCTCCCGGGCAGGGTAATCGCCCCGGTAAAGCTGCGGCTGAGCAGTAACCCGAACAGGGCGATCCCCAGGCCGGCCCCCAATTCGTAGGCCATGGTTTCAATGGCCCCCGCCGCGCTGGCTTTCTCTTTTGGGGCCGCCGCCATAATCGCCGCCGTTGAGGCTAACAGGGCGCTGGCCACGCTGAACCCCAGAATGGCCATTAAGATCCAGGCCTGGCGCTGCTGGGTGGCGAAATCGGTAAAGGACAAGCCCAGAAAGCTCAGGCCGCTGAGCAGCATGCCCCCGGCGGCCACCTGGCGCAGGCCCCAGCGGGAGACCAGCACCCCGGCAACCGGGCCGCTAATACCGCTGGAGAGCATCACCGGCAGCATAAAGGCCCCGGCGGCTAGCGGGGTCAGCCCGTGCACAAACTGCAGCTCCTGGGCCATCATCAGCTCAAACCCCACCAGGGTTATCATGGCGACCATCGCCATCATGACACCGCAGAAAATAACGCGCTGGCTGAATAAACGAATATCAATCATCGGCTGGGCCTGCTGGCGCTGGGTGCGGATAAAGTGCTGCAGCAACAGGGCCCCCGCCAGCATGATAAGCAAGGCCACCCACGGGGCAAGGGTGCCTTTCATCAGGGTCTTCAGGCTGTAAATCAGCAGCAAAATAGCCACCACCAGGGTGAGGGCGTGGTGCAGATTAATGCGCTGCTGGGGTCTACCCTGCTGGGTGGGCACGACAATTGCGGTTAACGCCATCACGGCGAGGATCAGCGGCACATTCACCAGGAAGACCGCCCCCCAGTAAAAATGCGCCAACAGAAAGCCGCCGATAAGCGGCCCAAACGCCGCGCCGCCGGAGCCCACCGCCGCCCAGATCCCGAGGGCGATATTCCGCTGCCGGGCATCGGCAAAGGTGGTGCGAATGGCGGCCAGGGTGGCGGGGACAATCATTGCTGCGCCCACGGCCAGCAAGCCACGGGCGGCAATCAGCCAGCCTGCATTTGGGGCAAGGGCCGCCGCCAGTGAGGCGATACCAAACAGGGCGCTGCCGGTGAGCAGCAGGCGTTTGAAGCCGATTTTATCCCCCAGCGCCCCCATGGGCAGCACCATCCCCGCCATGATCAGCGAATAGATATCAATAATCCACAGCAGGGTATTACTGCTGGCGCCGAGGGTGGTGCTCAGGGTGGGGGTGGCCACGTGCAATACCGTGGCGTCGATGGCCACCGGGATATACACCAGCACAACGGTCAGTAAGGTTAACCACGGACGAAACCGGGCCGATGAAAACAACATAGCGTCATCCTGAAAATAAAATTGAACACGCGTTCAACTTGGTTATCCTGGCAAAAAATTGAACGCATGTCCAACTTTTTGCTATGCTGCCCGGAAACCGGCAAGCGAGACGACCATGAGTTATCTGAACAAAGAGCAGCGGCGGGAGATTATTCTCCAGGCCGCAGAGTGTGTGGCGCTCAGTGAAGGGCTACAGGCCATGACGGTGCGCCGGATTGCCGGTGAGGCCGGTATTGCCACCGGGCAGGTGCATCACCATTTTGCCTCCAGCAGCGCCCTGAAAGCAGAGGTGTTTTTGCGCATCAGCGACCAGGCGCTGGCGCGGCACAATGTTGCCGAAAACACCGCCGAAAATGCCAACTGGCGCGAGCGGCTGCACGATGCGCTGGGCAGCCAGGAGAGCGCAGTTGACCCTTACCTGGCCTTATGGCGCGAAGCCCAGCTGGAGGCCGGGCGCGATCCGGTCATGCGCGAGGCGTATATCCAGTCAATGGCGATGTGGCACCAGCGGGTGGTGGCGGTGATTCACCAGGGGATAGCCGCTGGCGGCTTCACCACCCGGCAGACCCCGGAGAGCATCGCCTGGCGTTTGATCTCCCTGAGCTGCGGCATGGATGGGCTATACGTCCTCGGGGTGGGGGGAATCGACGACGCCACGTTTTATCAGCATCTGGAGCAGGTGATCACCCTCGAGCTGGGGTAACGTACCGGGAACGGCGTTTATCTGAACAGTTTCCATATGCTGAAACATATTTTGCTGCTCCATTAGCAATCTTCTTATAGAGCCAGGCCCCGGGAAGGCTTATCCTTGCCGGTTTTTAGCTAACTTGTAAGTCAGGTAAATTACCGCTAATGGCCTTGCTGAGAGATGAAATCCGCGATCATTCGGCGGAAAAAGTGCTGTTTATCCGCCGGGCGGTGATCTCCCTTCTGCTGGTGGTACTCTGCTTTGGGATCCTTATCGCTAACCTGTATCGTTTGCAGGTGGACGACCATGATTTTTACCAGACCCGTTCCGACCAAAACGCCATAAAAATGCTGCCGGTGGCGCCGACCCGGGGGCTGATTTTTGATCGTAACGGTATCCCGCTGGTACGCAATATTACCTTGTTCCGCTTACAGGTGATCCCGGGGAAAATCGCGGATATCAATCAGATGATTACCGCGCTCACCCCGATTGTTGATCTCACCCCGGACGATATCGCCAATTTCCGCAAGGAGCTGCACCACAACAGCCGCTACAAGGCTATCACCCTGAAAGATATTCTTAACGAGGTGGAAGTCGCCCGTTTTGCGGTGAATGAGTTCCGCTTTCCCGGGGCGACGGTAGAAACCTATCAGGAGCGGGATTACCCCTATGGGGCCGCGCTGGCCCATGTGGTGGGCTATGTGTCGAAAATCAACGACAACGATCTCCAGCGGCTGAGTAAAGCCGGGGAGGCGGAGAACTACGCCGCAGACCACAATATCGGTAAGCAGGGGATTGAAGGGTATTACGAGAAGGAACTGCACGGCACCACCGGTTATCAGGAGGTGGAAGTGGATAACCACGGGCGGATCGTGCGGATGCTTAAAGAGGTTCCGCCCCAGGCCGGTAAGAATATCTACCTGACCCTCGATTTGAACCTGCAGCAGTATATCGAGTCGGTACTCAAGGGGCAGCGTGCGGCGGTGGTCGCGGTTGATCCCCAGGACGGCGGGGTGCTGGCGATGGTTTCCAGCCCGAGTTACGATCCCAGCCCCTTTGTGAAGGGCATTAGCTCTCAGGCTTACCGGGCGTTACTGTCCAACCCGGACCGGCCGCTGATTAACCGGGTGACCCAGGGGCTGTATCCTCCGGCCTCCACGGTAAAACCCTATATGGCAATCTCGGCGCTCTCTGCCGGGGTGATTACCCCGAATACCACCTTTTTCGGTGCCCCGACCTGGACTCTACCGGGGACCCAGCGCCGTTATCGTGACTGGCTGAAAACCGGCCACGGTATGTTGAACGTTACCCGGGCGATTGAAGAGTCTGCGGATACCTTCTTTTACCAGGTGGCCTATGAAATGGGCATTGATCGCATCCACACCTGGCTGAGTAAATTTGGCTATGGGCAGTTGACCGGTATTGATCTTAATGAAGAGTATGCCGGGGTATTACCCAGCCGCGACTGGAAAAAGCGGGTGCATAAAAGCATGTGGTATCAGGGGGATACTGTTTCCGTTGGCATCGGCCAGGGGTACTGGATTGCTACACCCATCCAGATGGTGAAAGCCCTGACCACCCTGCTGAATAACGGTAAGGTGAAGGACCCGCACTTGCTTTACTCCATGACCAGCGGCAACCAGGTGGAGCGCTACCAGCAACCGGCGGATACGCCCCAGGTGGGGGACCCGCATTCACCTTACTGGAACATTGTGCGTAATGGCATGTACGGGATGGCCAACTTGCCGAACGGTACCGGTTATAAGCTGTTCCACACCGCCCCTTATGGGATTGCGGCCAAGTCCGGGACCTCCCAGGTCTTTAGCCTGAAGCAAAACCAGGTGTATAACGCGCGGATGATCCCGGTGAGATTGCGTGACCATATCTTCTATACCCTGTTTGCCCCGTATCAGCATCCGAAGGTGGCGATGGCGCTTATCCTTGAGAACGGCGGCGGGGATGGTGTGGTGGCCGGGCCAACGGCCCGTAAGATCCTCGACCATATCTTCCTGCCGGGCCACGATCAGCAACCGGCGCCGGATGGCGTCGACACTACCGGGCTCCAGACCGACAGCGACGATGCCCGTTAACCGGCATTGGGTCCCGCTGGGTGATAAATAATCCGTGAGGGGCGGCTCACGGATTACGCCCACGGGTAGCTGACAACGATCTCCTGCACGCCATTAATCATAAATTGCACGCCCATACACACCAGTAAGAACCCCATCAGCCGGGAGATAGCATCAATGCCGTTAGCGCCAACCAGGCGCATGATCGCATCAGAACTGCGCAGGCTCCCCCACAAAATAATACTCAGCAGGGCAAAGATAATCGGCGGGGCGACCCAGATTATCCAGTCCGGAAACAGGGGATTATCGTTAATGGTTGAGGCCGAGCTAATAATCATCGCGATAGTACCCGGCCCGGCGGTGCTGGGCATGGCCAGCGGGACGAAGGCGATATTGGCCGCGACTTTTTCTGGCGGTAGCGCGGCGGATTTTGGGCTGTGGGCTGGCCGGGAGGGCGGTGTCGGAAAAAGCATGCGAAAACCAATAAACATCACGATCAGGCCGCCCGCAATGCGTAGCCCGGGAATGGAGATGCCGAAGGTGTTCATCACTATCTGGCCAGCATACCAGGCGACCATCATGATGATAAAGACATAGAGGCTTGCCATCATAGACTGCTGGTGACGCTCAGCCCTTGTCATGTCACCAGACAGGCCAAGGAACAGGGCAACGGTGGTTAAGGGGTTGGCAAGGGGCAGGAGAATGGCAAGCCCAAGCGTGATGGCTTCAAATAACTGGAACATAATGTACCTGACAGAAAGTAAGCGGTAATGGCTGGGTAATCACCGGTTGCCCGGGCGAGCGCATCAATAACTAACCGCATGGTTTTATTTTTAAAATCATGTGTATAGCAGTGCACTATGATAGGTGTATTTTAGTAAAGTTATGATTCTGGGGTGTAATTTATGGTTATTGTGAGGGGCTTGCGGGCGATAAAAAAACTGGCCTGTTGGCCAGTTTTTGTGTCTGATTCAGCCGCGCTGTCAGGGTTTGCCGGTATTAAACAACCGGGCATCGGTCGCCAGGCTGTCAATGACGGTCTTCAGTGTTGACAGGGTGACCGGCTGTTGCGCGTTATCGAGCTGTCTACCGATCCCCTTACGCACCACCTTCATTTTTACCTCGCCGGTCACGGCATCGGCGACCTCGGCTTCAAAGTAGATATTGGTATCCTGGGTACGGTATCCGGTGGCAACCTGCCCGGCGGCGAGCACCATGGCTATCGGCAGCACTTCGTAGAATTGCATTGATTCGTTACTGGTATTCACGGCGGTAATCGCGCTGCGGATAACCAGGGTATGCGGGCCGGGGGTCTTCGTCAGAGTAAAGCGGGATTTCAGCGATTGTTCGAGTTTATTATTGGTGTATGCCAGCACCTTATTCAGGGTGTCTTGCGAAACCTGAGGGCCGGGCCGCGGGGTCGGGAAGTAAACGATAGGGTTATAAATCAGCTTATTATAATCGGCGATGTTAAACCCGGGGGCTATCCAGCGGCTAATGGGCTGGCCGGTGGCGCTGACAGTATCCTGGAGGCCACTATAGTCTTTCAGGAACCCGGAGTATTGTTCTTTGGTTGCCCGGTTGGTGCTACATCCGGCAAGCAGAACACTGGTAGTGAGTAGCGCGCAGGGCTTTGTTGAATAAATCAGATTTCGGGTAAGTCTCCCCCGTAGCGGGTTGTGTTTTCAGGCAATACGCACACTTTCAGGCATACCTGCTTTCGTCAT
>NZ_WBXP01000069.1 GCF_016415625.1 Shimwellia pseudoproteus | reverse complement strand
CGCGAGCTCGGTATCAGCAAGAATACCGTCGCTGACATCGTGCAACGACACAGAGCTAACGCTTAGGGTGTCATTTCGCCCTCAGCCGGAACCGACCCCCTTTTGCCGTTACGCACCACCCCGTCAGTAGCTGAACAGGAGGGACAGCTGATAGAAACAGAAGCCACTGGAGCACCTCAAAAATACCATCATACACTAAATCAGTAAGTTGGCAGCATCACCCACCGAACGATAGTTTATCTGTACGAGAGGGCGAGGTTTCCTCTACAGCAGGGGTTTCAGCATTAGCACTAATTTCTATCTTAGCCGGCGCGGTGGGGGTTTGATTAATATCGCGAGTGGCGTCCGCGTGGGCAGCAACTTCCTCTGCTAACTGAGAAAAATACTTACTTTCTTCCCGGTGTAGTAAACGACGATATTCAAGTAAAACTTCTGATGATAAGCCAGTACTTAATTGCGTCCCACGATCGAGAAGAATAGCTCTGTTTGTTAAGGTACGCACGGACTCTTGATCGTGTGAAACAAACAGTAAAGTTACGCCATTGCTGGTTAATTTCTCAATTTGTTGGAAACAGCGCTTTTGAAAAAGTGCGTCGCCTACAGCAAGTGCTTCATCTACGATGAGAATATCTGGCTCTAATTGTACCTGAACGGCAAATGCAAGGCGCACCATCATTCCGCTGGAGTATGTTTTTACCGGCTGGTCGAGATGGGTTCCTATATCAGCAAAACCGGCAATAGCATCAAATTTTGCATCTATTTCTGCCCGCGATAATCCCAGAACGGCGCCGTTAAGATAGATGTTTTCCCTACCGGTAAACTCTGGGTTGAAACCGGAGCCTAATTCCAGGAGGGCAGCTATTCTTCCCTTGGTTTGTATCGTGCCCGTTGTTGGAGTTAGCGTGCCGGTGATTAGCTGTAGTAATGTACTTTTGCCAGAACCATTGCGTCCAATAATTCCCGCTGACTCACCTTTATTGATGGTAAAGTTGATGTTATTTAACGCCCAAAATTCGTTATAGTAGCGTTGTACAGGTTTCCCAACCATACTCTGGACTTTAGGTAAGAAAAACTGTTTTAACCTATCTCTGGGGTTTTGGTAAATGTTATAGCATTTGCTAATGTTACTTACGCTAATTGCAATGTTATCAGATGACATCGGCAAATCCTTTTTTGGCACTGTTGCAAATAGTCGGTGGTGATAAACTTATCATCCCCTTTTGCTGATGGAGCTGCACATGAACCCATTCAAAGGCCGGCATTTTCAGCGTGACATCATTCTGTGGGCCGTACGCTGGTACTGCAAATACGGCATCAGTTACCGTGAGCTGCAGGAGATGCTGGCTGAACGCGGAGTGAATGTCGATCACTCCACGATTTACCGCTGGGTTCAGCGTTATGCGCCTGAAATGGAAAAACGGCTGCGCTGGTACTGGCGTAACCCTTCCGATCTTTGCCCGTGGCACATGGATGAAACCTACGTGAAGGTCAATGGCCGCTGGGCGTATCTGTACCGGGCCGTCGACAGCCGGGGCCGCACTGTCGATTTTTATCTCTCCTCCCGTCGTAACAGCAAAGCTGCATACCGGTTTCTGGGTAAAATCCTCAACAACGTGAAGAAGTGGCAGATCCCGCGATTCATCAACACGGATAAAGCGCCCGCCTATGGTCGCGCGCTTGCTCTGCTCAAACGCGAAGGCCGGTGCCCGTCTGACGTTGAACACCGACAGATTAAGTACCGGAACAACGTGATTGAATGCGATCATGGCAAACTGAAACGGATAATCGGCGCCACGCTGGGATTTAAATCCATGAAGACGGCTTACGCCACCATCAAAGGTATTGAGGTGATGCGTGCACTACGCAAAGGCCAGGCCTCAGCATTTTATTATGGTGATCCCCTGGGCGAAATGCGCCTGGTAAGCAGAGTTTTTGAAATGTAAGGCCTTTGAATAAGACAAAAGGCTGCCTCATCGCTAACTTTGCAACAGTGCCTGTAATATCTGGCGTATTTATACTGCCGCAGCCTTGGACAGTTCGTGGTTTACGTAACCGGTATTGTTCCCACGTTTCGAGCTTTCCAGAACGACCTTCAACCCTCACCATCGGCCCTGCCAATGACAAGTTTGCCCACAAGGCAGTCTCGGAGATTCTTTTCGACCCATCAGCAACTTATGCCTAAGTCACCGGCGGCTTGCCTGCCACACATTGAACATTACAGACCAATTAGCACTTTGTCACCGGGGAAAGATGTAAAGATTATGTATAAATAGATTGGCTTAGAAGTGATATTTCAACTTTGGAGAAACAGGTGACATTTTAAACTTGCTTTAACAAAATTTTGGGACTGACCGAAACAAAAAGGCCAGCCCCGGAGGGCTGGCTATTCAGTACAGGGCAATGACAGGTTTCTTGATGCCGCAGGCGTGAGCGTAGCGGGTCAGTGTGTCGATGCTGGCTTTGGTGATGTTGTTTTCCAGGCGAGAAATAACCGGAGGTGTAACCCCCATGCGTTCAGCAACCTGCGCTTTTGTCAGGTTGTCATGCTTGCGCCATTCAGCAAGCAGCTCCCTGAGCTTTTCCTTACGTTCTTCTTCCTGCCATGCAGCGCGATATTCATCGTCCTGCATCCACTCGTTATGCAGTTCTTTATGGCTTACCAGTTTCATTAAGTACCTCCGCTAACCGCTTTTTGGCGAGATCGATTTCTTTCGCTGGCGTTTTCTGTGACTTCTTGATGAAAACACGGAGCATGATGATGGTATTGCCTTTGTGGTATACCCAGATTCCCCTGGCTATGTCCGTCCCCATCGTGCGGATCTCAAAAAGTCCATCGCCCAGGGGCTTCGTGTCCGGCTCCCGCAGTAATCGGGCGTCATACTCCAGTTTGCCGATGAGACGGTCAAACTTCACCCTGATTTTTACGGGTAATGCTGTGGCTTCTTCCCTGGCTTCCGGGTGATAAACAACGCTAAACATGTGACCTCCCATTTCTATTAATATTAACCTATAGGCTAATTTCAGACAAGGTAGAATTAACCTATAAGCTAATTTTGTTGGCAGTTATCGTGGCTACCCGGTCACTACCCTGTTAGCGTGAGTTTTCGTTCCACTGAGGAACGGGGATTTATGCGCGTTAGCGCATGTAAGGCGGCAGGATGAAATGACAGGTAGCACCGAGGGTTAGCCGCCGATACCAGTGAGGGATCGAAAGGGATCGCCTATCCATCCCTTCACCCTGCAAAGCCATATTCCGCTAAAAGCGGCTCAGAGGCTTTTGTGCGCGGTCGGAGTGGTCACAACAAGGCGAAGCCGCAGTTGGGGCGTATCTCCGCGTTAGCGGGTCGTAAGAGCCGCTTACGAGCGTGTAAGCTAATTCTTCAGCGATATTTGCTGACGTATCCGGCGTGGCCGGATTTGTCCAATCCCTCGATGGCTAACAGGCGAGCTGTTAGCCATCGAGGGATTCCGTTCTGAATGCCCCGCGCTTTAGCGTGGGGAGCTACTTTTGAGGCGCTCGCGCCGATGCTGTTCGGTTATCCACTTTTTAAAGGGGATAACAGTAATGTCTTTTATTTTTTGGTTTATCTTTTAATACGTAAGTAATTAAAAGATAAACCAAAAGAGTATTTGCGCCATCTCGTTTGCACTTCATTATCACTTACCCACAAGCTATACAGCAGTTGTGGTGGGTCTACGCCGGAACCGCCGAAAAATCCGTCATTCCTGTAGGCGGGATGGGTTGGATTTCGAAAATTATTGTACGTTAAGGCTGTTTTTTGTACTGAGGTTTATTGCAGACGTGCAGAATCCCCGCCAGCTAAGGCGGTAGTAGGCGGGGATCAGGCAAAGGTTAGGGAGTAGTATTCCTGTTTGCGCTGGCGAGCCACTTCACGCTTCGCTTTCATCCTGGCTAACCCGGCAGCGGCCTTACGCGTCCAGTTCTCAACCTTGATAGCGATTAACCGGACATCCCCGGAGGATATGATTTCTTCCGGGTTGGCCTTAAGCAGCCTGGCGCGTTCCCGGTAAACCTGTTTTAGCGGGATGCCGAGAATGGCGAAGAAATCCTCTGTAACCTCAATGTGCTTGCAGGCGCAACGGGCGTCATAAGGGTTGAAAGGGGCTTTTTCCGAGATGATGGCATTAAGCCAGGAGAGGCGATCACATCCCCGGCTGGCACGAGAAATCGACTTGTGACCCGCATCACTGCGCGTCGCCAGCCCGGCGCGTTCGGCCAACGTTTCAAGGTTATGTATGGTTTGCCAGTCTCTTAAATCCAGATCGTCAAGGATGGCCAACATCAGCTCGCAAAGAGCCTCAAGCCCGAACTTGTTCGCTTCATTGACCCAATACCTGTTATGGCGGATACGGCGTCGAAGTTCGTTTTTAATTTTGATACGCCCGGATTCGGTCGCCAGCGACTTAATCCACCGATTGAGGAACCGGCGACGCTTGCGCGAGGCAACGTTATAACAGGGGCTTTGCTTTGCGACGCCCGTAGGTGAAGCAGGTGATTTGAGAGAAAGACTCTTATCAGTCACACCCGCCCGCACTTATGGCGGTGTAAGGGGGTTGTGTTAGGTTATGCATTTGCTATAATCCTTCACAGGCCAACGCCTGCTTTTGACCCCCTGATTATCCTCCGTTCCGCCAAGTCCGAGAGTGATTTTCAGGGGGTTTCTGCATTCAGGGGTTGAGCTTCTGCTTTCCCCCTTCCCTGGACGCTATTACCGGGAACGTCCCACCCGCATGAATACTGTAAACGTCGGTAAATTACCACGATGTTACATTAGGATCAATTATCACATCAAAGATCTGCAAAAACACCATCTAGTTTTTTGTATAGAATTCATTAACTTGTTTGAATTACAAAACATTGAGACTGTTAATATAGATCTCCATTAGCTCACATCATACCGCCATTAAAACCACGTAACCCCTGATTTTTACGCAAATTTTTTGTGTAGAAATCAGGGGTTGGACAAGCGAAGCGCGGCAGCGTCCCACCAGTAATCTAGCTATAGCTCACTCTTTCAGGTATTCGTTCAACTGGGCTACGGTTTTTCTCACCTTATCGAGCTTTGATGATAATTTTCTTGCTTCTATTACTACCGAATTGTAATGCGGATTTGACTCTGGATCGGTGCGCTCTCGGTGAAATTGCAAGACAGCTTTAGCAAAATCATCATCCTCGGTGTAAAAATAATTCGCTGGATAGTCGAGTAATTCCGCAATTTTTTTAACCAGACTAAACGGCGGTTCCGTTCTCCCTACCTCGTAGCTCGAAAACCTAGAGCGTGTGTTAACCCCTTCTTCCACGCTGAGAAGCTGGGATAATTTTGCCTGCGATAATCCTGCCTCCATCCTAGCTTCTTTCAGTCTCTTAGGCACCATATATGCAACCCCCCCTTTGGGGATCCCATCTTACAAGGTGTTAAAAATCTCAATGTCAAAATAATGAATCACCGCCGAAGGTTGATTTTGAATCATTCAATGTTATTATCATTAGCAGTTCTTGATGTTGACACCCCAAAATTACTGTATAAAATAACAGCTGTAAATTTATACAGTTAAGCTATGAGTACGCGCTCTAAGTTCCGCCAACTTAGGACGGCGGAAAATGAGGGCTTGTGCCCATTAGGGAGGATCTTATGTATGAATGGTACGTTTTATACTGCAACAATCAGGATGTTGAACGCATCACCCGAAGAGTCGAGGGACTGGATGTCGAGGTGTTTTGCCCCCGCTATATCAAAGTAACGCCACGTAAGGATTGCCGGGCGGTACGTCAGGAAGAGAAGGTGTTATTTCCTAATTATCTTTTCCTCTGCTTTGACGTCAACATAACGCATACATCGACTATCACATCAATTCCGGGCGCGCATGGTTTTGTCAGCTTCGGTTCAACACCCTGCACCGTCCCAAAATCAGTGATAACAGCGATTGAATGCGCCCGTCTGATGGCGCTCAATCCTGATGAAGATGCTATCGAGTGCCGAAATATTGCCCCGGATTTGCTGGCAAAAATCCAAGAACTCTCTCTGATAAGGTCTCCGCTCCAACGCCAGGTAGCCTTTTCAAAACTACTCCAGAACCAATACCACTAACCACAACCTGACCTCCCTTGCACCGCAGGCTTCATAAGCTGCGGTGCTTTTTTCATAGGAGTTTTTACCTCATGCCGAAAAGCGTACCAGGCAAATCAAGCACGGCTGTTATTTACATCGGGCAAAAGCGCTATCAGGAGTTAGCAAAGCAAGCCCGTGAAATCAGCTACCTGTCTGAATCAAATATCCGGCCAAGCACCTTTCTCCAGTTCCTGATGGATGAATTTGGTGAGCAAGCCCGTACCGAGCTGCTCCGGCAGCTACTCGCAGAGAAACAGAAGGAGTAATGCAATGAGAAAACCCACCTATAACGTGTACGTCACGCAGGAAACCCAGCCCGGCGAGAACGGCGAAAAAAATACGTACTGGACGAAAGTCGGTGCGGCCTTCGCACACAACGGCAAGCCGGGGCTGAACATCATGATCACGCCCGGTATTTCCGTTTCCGGCAAGCTGGTACTCCTCGAACCTAAAGATGACGCCGCGCCGCAGGCTGCTCCTGTTAGTTAAAACAGGGAGACAGCACAATGAAGAATCTCACTGCCTGGCTTGCGTTCGCTGACTGGCTGTTCGTTCTGTTCATCATTTGGATTTGGCTGATCACCAGTTTTCTGTTCTGAGGTTGCCATGCTTTCCACCACTACTTTTCTGGCGGTGGCTATGCAGTGTGCCGCCACCGTTCACCCGTCCACGTCCCTCGATGTGGCAAGGGTGGAGTCCGGTTATAACCCCTATGCCATCGCTGAGATCGTGCCTAAGCCCGAACGAAAACCCGGCGATAAAGGCTTTATTACTCACATGCCTAAAAGTAAGGAGGATGCAGTCAGCATCACAAAACAGATTGAGGCGAAAGGTCGCCGCTACTCTGTTGGCCTGATGCAGATAACCAGCACCAATTTTAAACGTTACGGCGTCACCGCCACTGACCTTTTCAATCCCTGCACCAATCTTTCCGTCTACGAAAAAATCATCACCGACTGCTACCAGCGGGGCGGCACCCTGAAAAGGGCGCTGAGCTGCTACTACTCCGGCAATTTCAGTACCGGGCAACAGCAGGAACCCGCTTTTTCAAAGACGAGCTATGTACAGCGGATTGGCTACTCTCCGGCGGATACCCGCTATGCCGTTCCCGGCACCCGCGATGATATCGCAACCCCAGCGGCCACCCTGAAAGCTACGCCTGTGGATGCGCCGACGCGCCCGCGCGTGGTGTGGCCGGGGGCGATCGTTCGCGGCGTTCCGGCTCAACTCCGCCAGAAAAAGGCGGCCACCGTCTATTACCCCGCGCAGGTTGTGCGCGGAAATCGCGATGTAACAACGAAAGAGGAAGAAAAATGAAACTTTTCAGTAAGGTAAAGGAATTAATCAGCCGTGCATCTGCTTATGTTCTGGCTCCGGCCATGAGCGTTTTTGCTGCTAGTCCGGCGTTCGCTGATGGTTTTAGCCGGGCAAATACCATCATGGAGAAGGTATCCAGCGGGCTGCATGGTCTGGCGGCCATCACGATCACCGTGGCCGTGATCTGGATTGGTTATAAGACCCTGTGGAAAGGTGAAAGCCTGTCACAGTGCGGCTACATCATCATTGGCGGTATTTTAATTGGCGGAGGCAGTGAAATCGGCGCTCTGCTGATGAGCTAAGAGGCTGAATATATGGCAAAGCTGCTCAAGGCAATGAAACGCCCGGCGGCGCTGTGGGGGGTGCCAATGGTGCCCCTGCTGGCTGTCACGGGTGTAACCATCATCGTTGCTATCTGGACTTCCGTCGCTCTCCTGTTCTTACTTCCTGTGCAATTTCTGGTGATGAAGTCCCTTACCAGAAATGAACCGATGCGATTCAATCTGATTGCCGTATGGCTGAGAGCGAAGGGAAAGCCGGTAGCAAACCGTTTATTTGGCGCAACAACATTTATGCCCGTTGAGCATGATGATGTTGATATCAAGGAGTTTCTCGACGCCATGAAACTAAATCAGTGTGCCACCATCAAGAAGTACATCCCGTACTCATCGCACATTCATCAGCATGTGGTTCGTTCCCCTAAGAGCGATCTGTACTGCACCTGGGAATTGATGGGAACGCCGTTCGACTGCGAATCTGACGAATCGCTCCAGTTCGGGACGAACCAGTTACACGGGCTAATCCGCTCATTCGAAGGTATGCCCGTTACTTTCTATATACATAACGACCGCAATACGTTTACCGACAATCTTCATCAAGATTCAGGCAACCCGTATGCCGATGAAGTTAGCCGTCTTTACTACGCCTCTGTTGGCTCGTTCCGGCGTAACCGCCTGTTTTTGACGGTCTGCTATCGCCCATTTGTCAGCCTTGAAAAAGCGGAACGCAAACGGATGAAAGACAGCCAGAAATTAAAGGAGCTGGACGGTGCATTGCTGGAAATGCTGGAAATCAAAAGCACGCTCGATACCGCGCTGGCGCGCTATGGTGCTCGTTCTCTCGGTACATTTACCGAAGGGAAAATGGTGTTTTCGTCACAACTGGCATTCTATGAATACCTGTTAACGCACCAGTGGCGAAAAGTTCGCGTTACCCGCACCCCGGCCTATGACGTAATGGGCGCAGCAGCGTTGTTCTTTTCGGCGGAGTCCGGGCAGATAAACCACGCCAACGGTACGCAATATTTCCGGGGGCTGGAGATTAAGGAGTTCTCCGAAGAAACCGCTACGGGGATGATGGACTCCCTTCTTTACGCCCCCTGCGATTACGTGATCACGCAGTCCTATACCTGCATGTCACGCGAGGAAGCGAGAAAAGCCATTAAGCGTACCCGTCGCCTTTTGATGAGTGCCGACGACGATGCTGTTTCCCAGCGGCTGGATCTGGATGTGGCGCTTGACCTGCTGACATCGGGGAAAATCGCTTATGGAAAGCACCATTTTTCCATCATGGTGTATTCCCCGTCGCTGGAAAGCCTTGTTGCAGATACTAACGAAATAAGTAACGCGCTGAACAATATCGGGATAACGCCTGTTCCGGCTAAAATATCGCTTTCAGCGGCGTATATGGCGCAACTGCCAGGCAATTATAACCTGCGGCCACGTAAAGGGGAGCTGAGTAGTCAGAATTTTGTGGAGCTGGCCGCACTCCATAATTTCTATCCGGGCAAGCGCGATAAAGCCCCCTGGGGGTATGCGATGGCTTTACTGCGCACCCCGTCAGGCGATGGCTACTATATCAACCTGCATAACACACTGGCAGATAAGGACGAATTCAACGAGAAGAACCCGGCCAGTACCTGCATCCTCGGTACGAACGGTTCGGGTAAAACCATGTTGATGACGTTCTTTGAGATCATGCAGCAGAAATACGGGCGCGAGGATAGCTTCTCCCCGGATGCCAAAACCAAACGGCTTACAACCGTTTACCTCGATAAAGACCGGGGCGCAGAGATGAACATCCGGGCGCTGGGTGGCCGTTACTATCGGGTTATCAGTGGTGAGTCTACAGGGTGGAACCCGTTCTCGTTGCCTGCAACCAAACGCAATATCAATTTCATCAAGCAACTGATGAAAATCCTTTGTACCCGCAACGGCTCGACGATCTCCCCACGCGATGAACGCCGTCTGAGTGATGCGGTTAATGCTGTGATGAATGACGAGCCACAATATCGCGTCTACGGCATTACCCGAATGCTGGAAAATTTGCCTGAGCCGGCTACGAAAGAAGCCCAGGAAAATGGCCTTAGCATTCGGTTGTCACAGTGGGCGCAGGGCGGTGAGTTCGGTTGGGTGTTTGATAACGAGTCTGACACGTTCGATATCAGCAACTGCGATAACTTCGGCATCGACGGAACGGAGTTCCTGGACGATGCAAGCGTATGTGCGCCAATCTCGTTTTATCTGCTGTACCGCATTACCAGCCTGCTTGACGGGCGACGCCTGGTCATTTTCATGGATGAATTCTGGAAGTGGTTACGCGACCCGGTGTTTAAGGACTTTGCTTATAACAAGCTGAAAACCATCCGTAAGCTGAACGGGATGCTGGTCGTCGGCACTCAATCCCCGGCAGAGATAATCAAAGATGATATCGCCCCGGCAGTGATTGAGCAGTGCGGGACACAGATTCTGGCGGCGAACCCCAACGCCGACCGCGCACACTATGTTGACGGCATGAAGTTTGAACCGGAAGTGTTCGACGTGGTGAAAGGGCTTGACCCGCAAGCCCGCCAGTATGTTGTGGTGAAAAATCAGTTCAAGCGCGGCGATACCAAACGTTTTGCCGCTCGTGTCACGCTCGACCTGTCGGGTATCGGCAGATACACCAAAGTCATGAGCGGCGATGCCCCCAACCTCGAAATATTCGAATCGATTTACCGGGAAGGAATGCAGCCTCATGAATGGCTCGATACCTACCTGGCTAAAGCGCTCTGACCCAAAGGAGATATACGATGAAAACTCGCTTTCGCACCCTTATTCTGGCTTGCGTCATTGCAAGCCCGCTGGCTCATGCAGGGATTCCCGTACTGGTTGATGCTGACCCGCTGCGTGAGGCTGAATGGCTGAAAGAGGCGCAGCGCTGGATGGACACAGCGAAGCATTACCAGAGCCAGATACAGGCATACAAAGACCAACTGGCGACGGCCACAGGCGTTCGTGATATTGCCAGCTTTGTTGACCAGGCCAAGAGTCTGAAAGCCGACCTCGAAAAGTTACGCAAGCCCGGACAGGCTCTGAATGATTTGCTTCTCTCCGGTGGTTCCTCCGGGCAGTTCGATACGCTGTACGAAAAGTATAAAATTTTTGATACCTGCAAAACCGAACGCTCGGAGAGTTATGCCAACGTGTGCAAACAACAGGTCATCAATAAAGCTATCCAGCTTGAGCAGACCGACGAGATCCAGAATCAGGTAAGCCAGACCTTGGGAGAAATCAACAGCCTCTCCAACAGGGTGGCTTTAGCCAAAGATTCGAAAGAATCTCAAGACCTTGCAAACAGTATTCAGCTAAAATCTGTCATGCTGAACACGCTTACCACCCAATGGGAAATGAGTGTGAAAGCAGCAGATAAACGCGAAAAAGTGCTTGAGGCGGAGCGCGTTAAACAGTGGAACCAACAGCAGTTAAACGCGCCAACTGCTGACCTTAATAATTTATGAGGTTTTTATGTTATCAAAAAAAATCATTTTAATTTCGACGCTTACCCTGTGTTTTTCTATTATTGGATGCAAAGAGGAAGCCAAAACAACAAAATGGTATAAAGATCACCCTGATGAATTAAAACTCGTTTATGAAAAATGCCAAAAGAGTGGTGATGCTTCTGAAAACTGCAAGAATGCAAATGAAGCCCACTATCAAATAAAGCAGCTAAGGAAGGTGCGAACAAGTTCCTGATATGAGATCATCATATTCATCCGGAGCGCATCCCAGAGGGACATCATGAGCCATCAACTCACCTTCGCCGAT
>NZ_WBXP01000068.1 GCF_016415625.1 Shimwellia pseudoproteus | reverse complement strand
TCGGCGAAGGTGAGTTGATGGCTCATGATGTCCCTCTGGGATGCGCTCCGGATGAATATGATGATCTCATATCAGGAACTTGTTCGCACCTTCCCTAAGACAAACCCCAGAATGGCGGAAATAATCCCGGCCAGCAGGCCCATTTTAAATCCGGCCAGTATTACCGTAAAACCGCCAATGGCAAAAATAGCCAGTGCCGTGGCAATACCGATGGTGCTCATCGATAATTGATAACCACTCTTTCTTTCTGCCAGCGGTACGCTTACCAGCGCATGATCTTCCGCCCGGCGGGCCAGATTATGTGCTGCATCTGAATTATTCATAAAACCCTCGAATGAAATAAATATGATTTAAGCAATCAAGAAATTAATCATTAAACAAGAATGGAGAAAATACAGATACTGAACCCAATAATTCACTGGCGCTGACAGAAATAAATAGCCGAAAGGCAAATCCCTTTGCCACATTAATTATTATTACCAGACCGGGACATATTCCGGGCGGCGAGTGTTCCATTTCCATGGCTGAATATACTGGCGAATAAATAAATTCGCTTTGGCATACGGGTCCTGGCTGGCAATGGCCGCCGCCTGTTCACGGCTCTGGGCCTCGAGAATATACATACCGCCAAATGCCTGGCTGGCATCGTCACTGAATAGCGGCCCCCCGGCCTGGACCGACTCCCCGAGGGATTTCATAAAGGCCAGATGTGCCGGGCGCTCCCGGGCCCGGATTTCCGCGGCGCCGTCAGGCCTATCGACATTAAACACCACAAATAGCATGGTCACTCCTCCGCCCCGTTACGGGGTAAATAACTGTCACAGTTGAGATCGGTGGCATAGCGCAGAGCGATACGCGCAAAGCACCGCCTTAATTGAAGGTAAATTTGCTGCCCCATGCGGTCTCTTTCCCCCAGTTAACACAGACACTCTGGCGGCGCATATAGCCTTTCCAGGCGTCCGATCCTGCGGTGCGCCCACCCCCGGTCTCTTTCTCACCGCCAAACGCGGCCCCGACATCGGCGCCGGTGGTGCCCATATTGACCCGGGCAATACCGCAGTCGCTGCCGGACGCAGACAGAAAGCGCTCAATATTCCCCAGGCTGGTACTGTGGATCCCGGAGGCCAGCCCCTGGACGACCCCGTTATGCATGGCAATGGCCTCATCCAGCGTGTCGTACTCAATAACATACAGCAGCGGTGCGAAGGTCTCTTGCTGGACACAGGGCCAGTGGTTCTGGGCATCGACAATCAGGGTCGGCTCCACAAAGTACCCGTTGCCCGGCATCCGTTTACCGCCAAAGGCCACCCGACCGCCCAACTGACAGGCCTGATCGATTGCCGTGGCGAAGTCATCCACCGCCGCCGCGTCGACCAGCGGCCCCACCAGGGTTTGCGGGTCCGCCGGGTTCCCGACTTTTACCTGGGACCAGGCCTGGCAGAGCAAATCCACCAGCCGTTCGCGCACGCTACGCTGGACAAACACCCGCCGGGTGCTGGTACAGCGCTGGCCGGTGGTGCCCACGGCACCAAATGCCAGGGCGGCGGCGGCCATTTCCAGATCCGCCGTTTCATCCACAATGCAGCCGTTATTGCCGGAACACTCCAGCATATAGCGGCGGCCCAGGGTACTGCCGACAATGCTCGCCACCCGCTTGCCCACCCCGGACGATCCGGTAAACGAAATCATCGCCACCCGGGTGTCTGCCACCAGCAGTTCAGCCACCGCGTTATCCGCCGGAATAAACAGTGAAAATACCCCCGGCTGGCCAAACTCTTCCATTGCCTGGCAGGCCAGGCGCTGCATGGCGATGGCCGTGAGCGGCACTTTCGGGCTCGGCTTCCAGATAACGCTATTGCCGCCAATGGCCGCCAGAAAACCGTTTTGCGCCCAGACCGCCGCCGGGAAGTTATAGGCCGAGATAATCCCCACCACCCCCAGCGGGAGCCACTGATCGTACATCCGGTGCTGGGCGCGCTGGGACTGTTGGGTATAGCCGTAGAGCATGCGCGACTGGCCCGCCGCCAGGGTGGCCATATCCACCACTTCTTTCAGCTCCCCTTTGCTCTCCATCAGGGATTTGCCGGTATCCAGGGCGACAATTTGCGCCAGCGCGTCCATATTTTCCGCGACCAGCTGGCCAATACGCAGGATCATCTCCCCGCGCCGGGGGGCCGGGACCTCACGCCAGCGCAGGGCGGCGCGCTGGGCACAAGCAATCACCGCCTGATACTCCGCAGCACTGGCGCCGGTCACCCGGGCTTCGACCTGTTCGGTAGCCGGGTTGATGGCGTCAAAGGCGCGGGCGTTGTCTGGCGCCCCCCACCCGCTGTCACTGCACCACGCGCCGGGGTTAATCTCTTGCAGCCCCAGGGCGGCAAATGCGCTTGCTTTATTAATCATGCTGTCTTCCTCTGTTATCGGGGCTCGGCTCAGGCGGCACAGCCAATAAAGGCGGTGGCTTCGATCTCCAGCAGAATATCGGGCCGGGCAAGGGCGCTCACTTCCACCAGGGTGCAGGCCGGGAAATCACCACTGAAAAACTCGCGCCGCGCCTGCCACACTGCGGTATTGTGCTGAATGCGGGTCACGTAGATGGTCATTTTCACGATGTCGTTCATCTCGCCCCCGGCCGCCTGCACCAGATGCTGAATTTTGCTAAATACCGCCATGGCCTGCTGGTACTCATCATCGCCGGTTATCTCATCAAGATTTTTCCCCCGGGCCGTCAGGCCGGAGATAAACAATTGCGGCCCCACCCGCAGAGCGTTGGACCATAACCCGGCGGCGGGTTCGGTCACGTCCGGGCTATAAACACGCTGTTTTTTCATGCTGGTCATCCTTCTGTGTCTCTTCTGCGGCGACGGTATTACGCAGCCGTCCAATGTGGGTGATGTCAACCTCCACCACATCCCCCGGGCCCATAAACAGCGGCGGTGTCCGCCTGGCGCCAATCCCCCCCGGGGTGCCGGTGACAATCACATCGCCGGGCATCAGGGTGGTAAATGCCGAGATATAAGCAATCAGCGCCGGGAAAGGCCGGATCAAATGTTCCGTGGTGGTGCGCTGTACCTCGGCCCCATTGAGGCGGGTCACCAGGGTGAGCACCGCGTCATCGGCAATCGCATCCCGGGTAACCATCCACGGGCCAAAGCTCCCGGTGGCATCAAAATTTTTCCCCGGGGTCCACTGGGGGGTATGGCTCTGCCAGTCCCGCACCGAGGCATCGTTGTAGCAGGCATAGCCCGCCACATGTTCCATGGCCTGCGCTGCCGGGATATGCCGCCCCTGGCGCCCGATAATCAGGGCTATCTCCCCTTCAAAATCAAACTTATCGGACACCGCCGGACAAACTAGCGCGCCGTTATGGCCGGTCTGGGAGGTGGCCGTGCGCAAAAACAGCGTCGGGTGGCTGGTTTTCTCCCCCCGGGTTTCCAGGCGGTGGGCTTCATAGTTATGGCCGACACAGATAATCTTCCCCGGGTTATCAATCACCGGCAGAAAGCGGATATCGGCCAGCGGGAAGGGGTCTCCCCCCCGGGCAAGGGCCGCCTGCAGCGCCACTTTCCCGTCGTCACCGGCGGCCAGCAGGCTTTTGAGGTCCGGATAGCGCGGGGTTAACCCGGGATCGATAACCCGGTCCCCCTCAACCACCCCATAGCGCTGGCGGCCGGCGTAATAAAAGTTAACCAGTTTCATGACGCGCTCCGGTTAGGCTTCACTGACCACTTTGCCGATGGTGTCATCGCTGTGGTATTCCGGTTTTTCGTAGTAGTGGGCCCCGTCATACACCTCCAGCAACAGGCAGCGGCTATTGGCCCGGGTTGGCCCGTGAAACGCGCCTTTCGGGTTCATATAGAAGTCCCCCGGGCGCAGGGTAATGTCGGACTCGCCGCCGAAGTAGCAATACTCCCCTTCCAGGCAGTACATAAACTGGTTAGAGGCATGGCGATGGCGCTCCGGCACCCCGGACCCGGCCGGGAAATCCAGTAAAGCCACACTGGCCCCGGTTTCCGGATGCACCCACAGCATGTACTGGCGCAGGCCGGTCTTCTCAAACAGCAGCCATTTTTCCGGGTCGAGATCTTCCGGGCGCACCAGCACTTCACCCACCGGGGTATTGATATGTATGTTTTTACTGTCCATCGCGGTAACCTTATGTAAAGTAAGACGTTAAGAGAAAAACGATGCGGGAACTTTCATCCCCCACTGGGTGGTATCCTCGCCGCTGCCGGTGAAATGGGTCACCTGGTGGTGGTGGTTGACCACATCCCCGTCGGTGTAGTGCTCCACCCGGTTGCCGTACGGATCCAGCCAGTAGTCATAAATCTGGCTGCCCAGTAAGTGGCGGCCAACGCCACACTCCAGCCGGTAGCCCTTGCTGACCAGGTGCTCATGGCCGACGTACACCGCATCCAGATCCTGCACTTCGAAACCACAGTGGTGCAGCCCGGTCTTACGCGATTCGTTAATCAGCAGCGCGTGGTGATCCACCAGGGTTTCACCGCGATCAAAGCGCATAAACGCCCCAATCGGCCGCATTTCCGGGGTGCTGATATAGTCGGAAACCGCCATACCAAAGGTGTGGCTGAACCAGGCGGCGCTCTCGGGGCAGTCGCTGACCCGCAGCACGCAATGCCCGAGGCCAATCACCGGCGCAATCTCCGCCCGGGCGCGGATCGAGGCATTCACCCGGGGCTTCTCCGAGGCGTTGTTAAACAGATGGCTGTCGCGCACCGCCACCGGGGCGGCGGGCTGCACCCCATACAGGGCGGTGATTTCCACCCCGTCCGGGGTACGCAGGCGCACCTGCTGGCCCCCGCCGGGCAGCGGGTTAGGCTCAATGGCCGAAGCCCCCGGCTGGCGGGCCAAAAAGTGCAAATCACCGGCGCTGGCGACATTCAGCCCGAGGCCAAGAAAACGGTTGTCACGGCCCAGCCGGGAGATATGAATCACCGGGTTATCGCCGGTCCCCCGTAACAGCAGCGTGTCCGCCGCCAGGGACTCCACCGGCTGTAAACCGAAATCCGCCATAAAATCGGCCATCGGGGCCAGATCGGTGACCTGAAACACCACATAAGCCAGTGAGACCGCCCGGGCGCAGGACGGGCTATTTTCCCGATCGTGATAGGTTTCCATTATTGACTCCTTATGCCTTACAGCGCGGTGTACTCACCGCGGTGGAACCCCAGAGCACCGCACCCGGTGCGCTGGCCCAGTGACTGAACCCTGCCCACAAAGAGGGTGTGATCGCCGCAATCGTACTGGTGATGCACCCCGGTGGTCAGCCAGGCCAGGGCCCCTTCCAGCACCGGCTGGCCGTGATAATCAATAAAGTTGACCGGTTTGTCGGTCTGGGGCTGCCCGGCAAAGTGCCGGCTCAGGTGGGCCTGGGTATCCGCCAGCATGCTGACGCTGTAACGCCCGGTGGCCTGCAACAGCGCATGCATCCGCGCCCGCTTATCTACCGAGACAATAATCAGCGGCGGCGACATCGATCCGGACATAAACGCGTTGGCGGTCATGCCGTGGATCTCCCCCTGATGCTCGGTGGCGATAACAATCACGCCGGTGGCAAACTGCCCGAGGGTGTTACGGAACTGGCGGCTGTCGATAGCGGGCTCCAGCGCCTGCTGATGGTCGATTATCAGATCGCTCATCGGGTTATCCTCATAACAGGGGCCAGAGGCCCCGTGACTGACATAGGGTTATTTACGCAAAATGCTGACATCATCCGGGTTAATCAGGTCCGGCACGGTCCAGCCGTGGAGGTCATACTCATTCATGCAGCTGTCCACCAGGTTGCGGCACTGATCCATCACCCCGGTTCCCTGGGCAGTCCACAGATTGGTCAGGCGGGTAACGTCGTTACTGCCGATATAGTTGATTTCATACAGCTCATGGCGGCTGCCAAACTCACTGCCAATGGCATCCCACATCAGCTTCATGGTTTTCACCCGCTGTTCGGCATCAATGCCGCCGGTGCCGCGCAGGTATTTGTCGAGGTAGGGCTTCACTTCCGGGTTGAGGAAGTCAGAAACGTGGCTGTTGAGGTATACCAGGGCACTTCCCAGCACCTGCTCGATGATGTTTTTCACCGTCGGCATCGCCATCTGGTTCATGACCCGGTAAGCCCCGGCGAAGTGCGGGTTCGGGCGCACCATGTCATTCCACTCCACGGTACTGTGGCACATGGCATCCGACAGCGCCCAGAAGGTGTTACGCCAGGCGACGATTTCACCGAGTTTGGACTGCACCCCATGGAACACTTTCGAGCCGGTAATATCCAGCCCCTTCGACAGCAGGCCCAGCAGGAAGTCCATCTTCACCGCAAAGCGGGTACAGCCGTGGAGCGAGGCGCGCTCCAGGAACCCGGAGCCGACGTTAAATTTATTGGCCTGCTCCACGGAGCCGTGCATAAACACGTCTTCCCAGGGGATAAACACGTTGTCCAGCACCAGGATGGCGTCGTTCTCATCCAGCCGGGACGAGAGCGGATAGTCAAACGGCGAGCCCAGTACCGCGGCCCGGTATTCGTTGGACACCCGGCAGATCAGTTTCGACCCCGGGGCGTTTACCGGCACCATAAACACCGCCGCATAGTTGGGATCGGCAATGGGGACCTGGGCGATATGGGCCACAAAGGTGTAGTGGGTCAGCACCGAGTTGGTCGCCACCACTTTCGCGCCGCTGACGTAGATCCCGGCGTCGGTCTCTTTGGTGACATGGACAAACACATCGGAGCCATCCGCCGTTGCCCGGTCGCGATCGACCGGCGGGTGCATCACCGCGTGGTTGATAAACCAGTTACGTTCCTGAGCTTTGTGGTACCAGAAGCGGGCGTTATCTTCGAAGCCTTTATAAAACTCGGCGTTGGCCCCGAGGGTACCAAGGAAGGCCCCTTTGTAGTCCGGGGAGCGCCCCATCCAGCCCCAGGAGATGCGCTGCCACTCGGCAATGGCATCCCGGGAGGCAATTTGATCGTCGGCACTGCGGGCGGCCTGGAAAAAACGCTGGGTAAAGCCCCCACTGGCGGTAGGGGTGGTGAGCAGATCCTGGCGGGCAGGATCGTGCAGGGCATCGTACATACGGGCAATCATTCGCGCGGAGTTACGAAATGCAGGATGGTTGGCAATACTGCCCTGCACCCGTTCCCCGTAAATCCACACTTCCCGGCCATCATCAAGACTGTCAAGGTACTCTGCGCCGGTAAACGGCAACAGCGGAGCGCGCTGGTTCATGATCTGTCCTCTGCTTGCTAACGTTCAGATGCCTGATTCCCGGTAATACAGCGGCGCCAGAAAACAGACTCTGACCACAAAATCCGGCAACACAGGGCGGCTTGGTTGCTAAGCAGACTGGCGGCATTTGCCAGCAGCGTCCAATGAATGTTAAAAAGATGTTTATAACCATCCGGTAATAATGTGACACCTGTTGTTATAAACTTGTTACCTCTGACAAGTGGAAGCTCACTGGCAATATCTTGTTTTTATTGCGTTTCTATCTCTACGGATTGACAAGTTCGTTATTGCAGGTCACGTCGGGCCATAACGACACAGCAAAAGAAGAAACTGTGACAGAGGTTGCTATTCATCATGATTATTTATAGGGGAAAGCAACAATATGAATTCACTCGACAGTTTTATTCGTTCGCAATTAAAACTGCGCCAGTTACAGCTACTGGTCGTGATGGACGATCTGCGCAACGTCAGTAAGGTCGCTAATTATTTACATGTTTCCCAGCCCGCGGTATCAAAAGCCCTGTCAGAGCTGGAAAATAATATTGGCTTAAAATTATTCCACCGCACCATTCACGGTATGCAGCCGACGATTTATGGCAGTAGCCTGGTGGTTTATGCCCGGCGCATCCTCGCCGAATTAGGTAAAGCCCGGGATGAATTACGGGCATTGATTTCCGGGGTGGAAGGCAAAGTGTCAATTGGCGCACTGCCCGCCGCCGCTGCGGCAATATTACCCGGGGCCATTGACCAACTGAAAACCCAGTCCCCCTATACGGCCATTGCTATTATGGAGGGCACCATGGAGGTGCTTAAACCGCGCTTATTATCGGGGGAGATCGAACTGATTGTCGGTATTTTACCGGAGGAGAGCGCCCACGCCGAAACCGACGCTATTTTTATCTACCAGGAAAAAATGGCGCTGGTCACCGGGGTGGAACATCCGCTGGCAAATAAACAACAGATTACCTGGGATGAGCTGCAAAGCACCCCGTGGATCCTGCCGCCCCACGGCTCGCTGACCCGCCAGCCCATTGAAGAGGAATTTCGCTACCACCACTTATCATTACCGACCAATTATATTGAGTCCGTCTCAACAATGGTCAATGTGGGTATATTACAACTCGGCCAGGCGATTGCCTTTTTACCCGGTTCGGTGGCCCGCTATTATGCCCGGCTCGGGGTGCTGGCTATTCTGCCGGTGTCAATTCCGGCACTCACCCAGCAGGTGGGTATATTGCATGTCAAAGACCAGACCCTCTCCCCCAGCGCCCGTTTATTTATTGCCACCCTGAAGAACCGCTTCGACGGCGAAGAGAATATCCCCGAGGCGGCGGTGTCATAGCCGGGAAAAGTGTATCCAATTGTTACAATATAACAATTATAACATTCCGCGTAACGCCATTATTTTTAAGGATAAAAAAGGACGTTACGCGGTATTTATGCTCATTTAACCACCGCGGTGCTGCCGCGGGGCAGATTCACAACCCCGGTAATTATTGATACGTTATATTATAACAATTCAATTAATACGTGAGCCTTATGTTATCCCCCCATTTCACATCCCTGTTTTGTCGCCCGGCGCTGCATCGCGTCTGGCTGGTGCTGGCGCTGAGCGCGTTGATCGCGGGCGCGATTAGCTGGGCGCTGCAATTACCATGATAACTCTGGAGAATCTGGTCACGGGCTACCAGGGGCATCCCCTTAGCCAGCCCATTAGCGGCACCTTCCGGGCCGGGAGTATGACGGCGATTATCGGCGCTAACGGCACTGGTAAATCAACCCTGTTACGCACCCTCGCCGGGTTACAACCCGCCGTCAGCGGAACGCTCCGCCGCCAGCCCCTGGCCTGCACCGGCTGGCTGCCGCAGCAGCACGCCCTTGACCACCAGTTCCCGATAACCGTGCACGATGTGGTGGCAATGGGATGCTGGCCCCAGCGCAGCATGTGGCGGGGATTGGGGGGCGGCTCCCGGCAGCGGATTATGTCGGCGCTGGATCAAGTGGGGATCCGCTCACTGGCCGAACACACCATTGATACCCTGTCCGGCGGGCAGTTTCAGCGCATGTTGTTTGCCCGCCTGCTGGTACAGGACGCCCCGCTGCTGCTGATGGATGAACCCTTTACCGGCATTGATAGCCAGACCAGCGAGGCGCTGCTGGCGCTGATGTGCCAGCTGCATCGCCAGGGTAAAACCCTGCTGGTGGTGCTGCATAACCTGGCCATGGTACAGCGCGCCTTCCCGGAGACCCTCTGTCTGCATCAGGAATATCACCACTGGGGCCCGACAAATGACGTGGCGGACCGCCTCGCCCTTGCCCCTCAGCACCAGGGAGCCGCCTGATGAGCCTGCCCCATATTATTGATGCCTTCGTGCAATTCGGCTTTATGCGCCGCTCGCTGGTGGCCTGCCTGGCATTATCCCTGAGCCTGACGCCGCTGGGGGTGTTCCTGTTATTACGCCGTATGAGCCTGATTGGTGATGCCCTCTCCCACGCGGTGCTGCCCGGGGTGGCCATCGGTTACCTGTTATCCGGCATGTCACTGCTGGCCATGGGGCTGGGGGGATTTATTGCCGGACTGCTGGTGGCACTGTTATCTGGCTGGGTCAGTAGCGCCACCCGCCTGCGCGAGGATGCCAGTTTTGCCGGGTTTTACCTCGGCTCGCTGGCCCTGGGGGTTACCCTGGTCTCCCTGCGCGGTTCCAGTGTTGATCTGCTGAATTTGCTGTTTGGTTCATTACTGGCGGTGGACCACGGTGCGCTGCTGTTTATTGGCACCATCAGTGGGGTAACGCTGTTATTGCTGGCGCTGTTTTACCGCCCGCTGGTCAGCGAAGCATTCGACGCCGCCTTCCTTGCGGTGCAGTCCCGGCGGCTACCCGGGCTTATCCACGGGCTGTTCCTTGGCCTGCTGGTGATGAACCTGGTGGCCGGTTTCCAGATCCTCGGCACCCTGATGACCGTGGGGCTGATGATGCTGCCGGCCATTGTCGCCCGCTGCTGGACCAACCGGCTGGCCAGTATGTTGCTGGTCGCCTCGCTGGCGGGATTTTTCAGTGCGCTGCTTGGCCTCACCTGGTCCTGGTACCAGGGGGTACCCGCCGGGCCCGCTATCGTACTGGTCGCTGGCCTGCTGTTTATGATTTCCGTGCTGTTCGGTAAAGAGAAAGGGGTCTTCCGCCCGCGTTATACCGCAGCACCACCTTCCGCAACCCCGTTAAAAGGACCACAACAATGAAGTTATTTGCCTCACTGGCTATCTTCCTGCTGGCAGCCGTCAGCGCCGCAGCCAACGCCGCGCCTTTACAGGTGGTCGCCAGTTTTACCATCACCGCCGATATGGCGAAGCAGATTGGTGGCGATCACGTGGTCGTCCACTCCCTGGTGGGGCCGAACGGCGATCCCCATACCTTTGAACCCACCCCCCAGGACAGCCAGTTGCTCAATCAGGCCGATCTGGTGATAACCAGCGGCCTGGGACTGGAAGGGTGGCTCACCCGCCTGATCAGCGCATCGGGCTACAAACACGCCATTGTTGTCGCCTCCCAGGGGGTAACAACCCGGTCCATGGAAGAGGACGGTAAAACCATCACCGATCCGCACGCCTGGAACAGCGCCCACAACGGCGCTATCTACGCCCGCAATATTATGCAGGCGCTGATCAGTGCCGATCCTCAGCACGCCAGTGATTTCCGCCAGCGCGGTACGGCGTACATCGCCCAGCTAGAAAAGCTCGATAGCTGGGCAAAAACCACCTTTGCCGCCTTACCGAAAAACCGCCGTCTGGTGTTGACCAGCCACGATGCTTTTGGCTACTTCGGTAAAGCCTATGGGGTCACCTTCCTGGCCCCGGTGGGGTTCTCTACCGAGGCGCAGCCCAGCGCCAGTGATGTTGCCTCGCTGATCAACCAGCTGAAGCGCCACCACAGCCGCTATTACTTTGTGGAAAACCAGACCGATCCCCGGCTGGTAAAACAAATTGCCGCCGCCACCGGTGCCCAACCCGGGGGCACGCTGTACCCGGAAGCGCTCAGCGACGCCAGCGGACCGGCCCCGACCTATCAGGCGGCGTTTCGCCATAACGTGCAGCTCATCGCCGCCAGCATGAAATAATCCTCACCAGGCGCGCCTGCGGGCGCGCTTATTCAGGCCCGTTAGCGAATAACAAAGACCGGTATCCGGGCATGACGGATAACATTTTCTGCGGTCGAGCCTAACAGGTGTGAGCTAAACCCCGTGGGTGAACGGGAGCCAATAACCACCACATCCGCCTCCAGCGCCTCCGCCAGGCGATTGACTTCATCCCGCACTGAGCCAAAGCGAACCTCGTGATAAATCCGGCTGGAGCACGTTTTGAACCCTTTTGACAGACGCTGCATCTTCAGAATGGCATCACGGGAAATAAACGCCTCACTTTGCTTCACATCCGCCGCAAACCCTCGTAGTGCGGCGCGGTGGCTTTTCGGGAAGACATGCAACATATGAATTGTTGCGTCTTCTGCACCGGCCAGAAAATCCGCATGGGCAATGGCCTTATCAGACAAGTCCATTTCAAATATATCCACCGGCATTAATATTTTCTTATACATAACAATAGCTCCCTCTTATTTACGCATCCTCTGCCAGCCATTTATTACCGGGCAGTGGCCGGTCTTGTTGCAGACATAATCTTTTCCTGACATCACCTTTTATTGGCGGGGCATTTTATTGGCGTCTTGCACCACACACCCGCCATTACTAAAGATTTAACATACTTACAATTCTATACGTCATATACCCTACGGCTGACGTAGTAAATATTGCAATCATCACACAGTAAATAAATACACGGGTATTGATTATTTTCATCATAGCGTCACCACTCGATGATGGTTGATTTTTTAAAATAAAAAAATCAACAAGTTAAAACAAATAACGTTGAGTTACCATTAGATTTTCATATAAAACACCTGTCTACTTATTGTTCAGGATCAATAAATAGTCAACCCCTGTTCACTACTATCATAAATATTAAAAAACTATATTTTATTTTTAGCGGCATTATTTTAAATGGAGAATTTTAAATGGAGAGTTTTTATGGCTTTGTTGAATAAATCAGATTTCGGGTAAGTCTCCCCCGTAGCGGGTTGTGTTTTCAGGCAATACGCACACTTTCAGGCATACCTGCTTTCGTCAT